>CAJXOA010000074.1 GCA_913057685.1 uncultured Trueperaceae bacterium | reverse complement strand
CCCCGTCCACGCCCCCCTCCTCACCGCCCTCGCCGAGCACGTCGACGTCACCTGGGTGCGTCTCCCCGCCCTCGAGCGCGAGACGCCGGCCCCCGCCGGCGTCCGCACGACCCTCGACGGCGACGAACGCCCGTCCACGCCGCCCCCGACGCGCGCCGCCTACGCCGACCCCGCCCACGAGGTGCGCGCCGCCCTCCGCTGGCTCCGCGCGCACCTCGAGGCGGGCGTCCCCGCCCACGACCTCGCGATCGCCGCGCTCGACCCCACCCCCTACGACGACCTGCTGATCCCCGCCGCCCGCCGGGCCGGCCTGCCCCTCCACGTCGCCCACCGCATCCCGGTCCTGCACCACCCCGCCGGCCAGCTCGCCGCCGCCCTCGCCGACGCCCTCCGCGCCGGCCCGAGCCGCGCCCGCCTGCGGCGCCTCCTCGCCGCCGGCCACGCCGCCAACCACGCCGCCAACCCCCGCGCCGGCGACGACGCCACCCCCCTCGCCCGCCTCCCCCTCGACTGGGACCGCCCCCTCCATCCCGAAACGATCTTCGGGCGCGCCGAGCACTGGCCGTACGTCCGCCCCCACCTGGACCCCGCGGCCCGCGACGCCCTCGATCCCCTGGTCGACGACCTCGCCCGCGGCCTCGACGCCGCCCACGCCGTCGGCGAACGGTGGTTGCGCGGCCGCGCCCACGAGATCTGGACGCGCGCCCTCGACCGCGGCCGCCGCGCCGACCTCCTGCACCACCTCGAGCAGTTGCGCGACGGCGACGACGTCGACCCCGAGAGCGCCGCCCTCTGGAGCCCCGCCGAACCGCTCCTCGCCACCCCCCGCCCCCGCGTCCGCCTGCTCGGCCTCGCGAGCGGCGCCTGGCCCCGCGACAACGTCGACGACCCACTCCTGCCCGCCCACCTGCTGGGCGGCCGGACGCTCGAGGATCCCCCCCGCGGTCGGCGCGACCGCGGCACCTTCCAGGCGCTGCGCGCCCTCCCCCACGCCGAACTGGTCCTCTCCCGCCCCCGCGCCGACGGCGGCGGGAAGGCCGCGCCCCCCAGCCCCCTCCTGCGCGACGTCCCCGGCGACGAGGTGCAGGTCCCCGCCGACGCACCCCCCACCACGCCGTACGACGACGCCGACCGCCGCGCCCACCGCCCCGCCGACCTCGCGCGCGACCCCGCCCGGCGCGGCGGCGTCGACGCCTTCCGGGCCCGCCAACGCGACGGTCTGACGGCGTACGACGGCGTCGTCCCGGCCGACCACCCCGCCCTCACCGCGGCGCTCGCGGGGCCGCTCGCCCCCAGCAAGCTCGTGCCGCTGCTGCGCGACCCGTTCCGCTTCGTCGGCGAGACCGTCCTGCGGTGGGCCGAACCCCCCCTCGACGACGAACCGCTCGACCTCGACGCGCGGACCTTCGGCACGCTCGTGCACGACGTCCTCGAGCGCGTCACGCGTAGTCTCGCCGCCGACGGCGTCGCGGCGCACGACGGCGCGCCCGGCCTCGACGCCGCCTTCGCCGACGCGCTGCACGCCGCCGCGGCGCGCTTCACCCAGCCCGGGGAGCGCGACGCCTTCCCGCCGCCCCCCGCCACGCTGTGGCGCGCGACCCTGCGCCGGACCGACACCCTCGCCCGCCGCGCCCTCGCGCTCGAGGGCGCCCCACTCCCCGGCATGCGCAGCGACGCCGAGGTCCGCTTCGGCCTCCCCGACCGCCGCGCCCCCCTCGACGGCGTCGATCCCCCCTGGCCACCCGACGCCCCCTTCGTCTTCCCCGGCACGCGCCTCCACCTGCGCGGCGTCATCGACCGCCTCGACCGGTCGGACGACGGCACCACCGCGCGCGTCACCGACTACAAGACCGGCGCATCCAAGCCGGAGAAGGACCTCGCCGGCGGCCGCGAGGTCCAGCGCGTCGTCTACGCCGCGGTCGCCCGCGCCCACCTCGACCCCACCCCGGCGACCGAAGCGCGCCTCATCTACCCCCGCGGGCCGGTCGTCCGCACGATCCCCGCCGACCGCATGGAGGCGGAGATCGCCCGCCTCGGGCGGGCGCTCGCCGCCGCGACGGAGGCGCTCGCCGCCGGCGGCGCGGTCCCCGGTCCCGACGGCCTCGACGGCAACGTCCGCACCCGCCCCCTGCGCCTCGCCTTGCCCGCCGACGCGAAGGCGTACGGCGAACGCATCGCCGAGGCCGTCGAGGCGCTCCGCGCCGGCGTCGCCGACGCCTGGGCCGATCCCCCCGCCGACGAGGA
>CAJXOA010000073.1 GCA_913057685.1 uncultured Trueperaceae bacterium | reverse complement strand
ATGCGGCGCGCGTCCGCCCGCGCCGGCGTCGGCTGTGGTCGCCGGTCCCGGCGCACCCCCACCCCGCCCCCACGTTACGGAAAACGTGACATGGTGGGATCATGTCGATTACAGCTTGGGCGCGGAGGCGCCCCCACAGGGGACGTCCCGACCACGCCCCCCTCCGGCGCCTCGCCCCCCTCCTCGCGGTCGCCGCGCTCCTCGCCGGCACCGCCGACGCCACGGAGCGCTGCCCCGCCCGCCCCGGATTCCCCGCCCTCTCCGGCGTCATGTCCGGCGGGACCGGCACGGCGGACGACCCCTACCGCGTCGGGAACCTCGGTGACCTCCTCACCCTCACCGACTACTACGGCGCCATCACGCCCACCCCCAGCGACCTCTGTTGGACGGCCCACGTGACGCAGACCGCCGACGTCGCGTTCGGCGGCGGCCCGTGGACGCCCATCGGGACCGCCAGCGCACCGTTTCGGGGGACGTACGACGGGGGCGGCTACGCCCTGTCCGGCCTCACCATCGTCGGGAGCGCCACGGAGTCGGGGTTCTTCGCCGCGACCGAGGGCGCCGTCCTGCGCGACCTGACCCTCTCCGCCGCCGACGTCACCGCCGAACCCGGCCGGGAGGAGATCGGCGCCCTCGTCGGCCACGCCCGGCGCACGACCTTCCAGGACCTCACCATCACCGGCACCGTCAGCGCCTCCGACACCTCCCGCCACGTCGGCACCCTCGTCGGACGGACCACCGGCAGCACGATCCGCGGCGTCGCCGCCCAGGTCACCGTCCTCGGCGGCGAGGCGTACGTCGGCGGCGTCGTCGGGCATACCGAGGAGAGCGACGTCCGCGGCATCACGGGGACGATGAACGTCGTCACCGGCACCTCCACGCCGACGACGCGCGACGTCGGGGGCGTCATCGGCTACGTCGAGCAAGGAACCCTCCGCGACGTCGACGTCACCGTGAACGTCTCGCTCGGAACCGGCGCCGCCGGCAACGAGGTCGTCGGCGGCGCCGCCGGCAAGGTCGAGTCCGCCCTCCTCCGCGACGTCCGCGTCGCAGGCGTCGTCAGCGGCCCCAAACACGTCGGTGGGGTCGCCGGCAAACTCCGGCTCGGGGGGGCGATCGAGGACACCGCCTTCGACGGCACCGTCACCAGCCCCCCATTCGGAACGAACTTCGGTGGCCTCGTCGGCGAAGCGCGCGACGGCACCCGCCTCGTCCGCAGCCACGCCACCGTCACCATGACCGCCTGGGACGAAGTGGGGGGCCTGATCGGCGACGCGGAGGACATCGTCGTCGAGCAGGTCTCCGCCACCGGAACGCTGGTCGGCCACTCCAAGGTGGGGGGCCTGTTCGGACGGGCCTCCCGCGTCACCGCGTCGCACGCCCACGCCGACGTCACCGTCGGCGGGCCCGAAGACGAAATCGCCTTCGGAGGGCTCGCCGGCCGGGTCGATGCGTCGCGCTTCGAGAGCGTGAGCGCGCACGGAAGCGTCACCGGCGGCGCCCGCGTCGGCGGGCTCGTCGGCGAGGCGTACGACGCGCACCTCCACCGCGTCCACGCCACCGGCGCCGTGCAGGGCACCCAACGCCTCGGCGGTCTCGTGGGCGACGCCGTCCGCACCACCGTGACCGCCTCCGCCGCCTTCGGCGCGGCGACGGCGATCGAAGCGCCCCGAACCCAGATCGGCGGGCTCGCCGGTCGCACCGAGGAACTGCGCCTCGACGACGTCTACGCCGTCGGCGCCACGACCGGCGACGCGGAGGTCGGCGCGCTCGTCGGGAGCGCCCTGCAAACACGCGTCGAGCGGGCCTTCGCCACCGGTGCGGTCTCGACGTCCGCCACCGAAAGCGTCGGCGGGGCGTTCGGGAGCGTCGACGCCGACGTGACGTCCGCCGGGCTCGTCTGGGACGTGGGGCGCACCGGTCGTAGCGAACCGACGGGGCACGTCACGGCGCACGGGACCGGGGTGACCACGAGCGCCCTGCGCGACCCCGCCGCCCGCGCCGCGAGCGGCTGGGCGATCGCCTCCGGCGCCCGCTCGCAGCGAACGAGCGACGTGTGGGGGATCTGCCCCGGCGCGAGCGACCCGTTCCTCCTCTGGCAGGTGGCCGACGACGGGACCTTCACCCCCGCCACCGCCCCCGTCCCCCCGTGCGTCGGTCCGGTGGTGACGCCCACCCCGACACCGTCCGACGACGCCCGACTGGCGTCGCTCCGCGCCGGCGCCGGCACCCTCGCGCCGGCGTTCGCACCCGACCGCACCGCGTACGCCCTCGACCTTCCCGGCGACGTCGAAGGCGTCGTCCTCACCGCCACCACCGTCGACGACGATGCGACCGTCACCCTTCAGGGGGTCGGCGGGGGGCGGGGGGCCGCCTCGGCCCGCATCGAGGCGGACGTCGAGCCCCGTCGCGTCGACGTCGTCGTGACGGCGGCGGACGGGACGACCACGCGGAC
>CAJXOA010000072.1 GCA_913057685.1 uncultured Trueperaceae bacterium | reverse complement strand
CCCCGCCGGCCGCGACGACGGCGGTCTGCCCCACCTCGACGAGGTCGGCGACGAGGGTGCCGTCGTCCGCGTCGCGGGCGACGGTGCCGACCGGCACCTCGAGCTCGAGCGGCGCGCCGTTCTTGCCGTGCTTCTCGCGGCCCTCCCCCTGCTGGCCGGTGCCGCCGCGGTAGGTGCGGCGGGGCGTGAGCTTGGCGAGCGCCCCGACGTCGTCGACGGCGCGCAGGATCACGTCCCCGCCGCGCCCCCCGTGGCCGCCGTCCGGTCCGCCCTTGGGGACGTACTTCAGGCGCAGGAACGACACCGCGCCGTCGCCGCCGCGTCCCCCTTGGACGGTGAGGGGGAGGGTGTCGCGGAACGTCATGAGGGGGGACGGCCGGGCCGGCGTGGGCCGTCACGAACGTGGGCGCGACCGCTGCGGCCGCGCCCACGCAGGTGACGGCGGTGCGCGGTCAGTCGGCCGCCGCGGCCTCCGGGTCGTGCGTCTGGATGGTGACGTAGCGGCCCTTGCGGCCGCGGTTGACGAACTTCACGGCGCCGGGACGCAGCGCGAAGAGGGTGAAGTCGTTGCCGAGCCCGACGTTCGCGCCGGGATGGAAGCGGGTACCGCGCTGGCGGACGAGGATCGTGCCGGCCTCGACGACCTGCCCGTCGAAGCGCTTGACGCCCAACCGCTTGGATTCGCTGTCGCGTCCGTTCTTGGAACTGCCGACGCCCTTCTTGTGTGCCATGAGCTCCTCCTCCGGGCCTCAGCCGCGGACCGCGGTGACGCGCACCTCGGTGTACGGCTGGCGGTGGCCGGTGCGGCGGCGGTAGTTGGACTTCGCCTTGAACTTCTTGACGTAGATCTTCTCGCCGCGCCCGTGGGCGACGACCTCCGCCTCGACCTTCGCGCCTTCGACGTGCGGCGCGCCGACCTTCGGCGTCTCCCCGCCGAGCATCAGCACCGGCAGGTCGACGGCGCTGCCGACGTCGGCCTCGAGCGCCTCGAGGCGGACGACGTCGCCCTCCTCGACGCGGTACTGCTTCCCTCCGGACTCGACGATCGCGAACATGGTGGCTCCTTCGTACCCCGGGCCGCGCCGTCGCGGCGGGGCGTGGGGCGGCCCCGGCGGGCGGGGCGGGGGGGTCGTGGGGGCGCGAACCCGGGGGGTCCGCGACGCAGAAAAGTAATGTAGCAGGATTCGCCGCCCCGGCGCAAGGCGCGCGCGACGCGGCGTTCAGGTGCGCCGCGGGACGGAGGCCCGCCCGACGGCGCGCACCGCCAGGAAGACCGCGAGCGCGACGGCGGTCAGGAGGCCGGCGAGGGCGACGGCGGCGTCCAGGTCCCGCTCGAGGGTCGCGTAGATCGCCAGCGGCAGGGTGCGGGTGCGTCCGGCGATGCTGCCGGCGAACACGATCGTCGCGCCGAACTCGCCGAGCGCCCGCGCCCACGCCAACAGCGCGCCCTCGACGAAGCCGGGCGCGGCGAGCGGCGCGGTGATCCGCAAAAACGCCTGCAGGCGGGTGGCGCCGTCGGTGCGGGCGGCGCCCTCCAGCTCCCGCGGGACCGACGCGAACGCCACCTTGAGGGCGCGCACGTAGAAGGGGCTGGCGACGAACACCTGCGCGAGGACGACGGCGGTCGTCGTGAACGCCAGGTCGACGCCGGCCTCCGCGAGCGGCGCCCCGATCCAGCCGCGGCGGCCGAACACCAACAACAGCGCGACGCCGGCCACGACCGGCGGCAGGACCACCGGCAGGTCGACGAGGGCGTCCAGCAGCCCGCGCCCGGGGAAGCGGACGCGGGCGAGGAGGTAGGCGAGGGGCGTGCCGAAGAGGACCGTGAGCGCCAACGCCGCGCCGCTGGTGAGGAGGCTCAGGCGGATCGCGTCGAGGGCGACGGGCAGCGTCAGGGTCGCGAGCGCGTCCGGCGCGACGGCGCGCAGCAGCAACGCCGCGACCGGGACGACCAGGAGCGCCGCGAGCGGCGCTGCGGCGAGCAGCAACGCCGCCGGGGCGGGGCGTCGGGGGCGCCGCGCGCTCACGGCGCCCGGAACCCCCGCTCGGCGAGGAGCGCCTGCGCCGGTTCGGAGCGCAGGAACGCCGCGAAGGCGGCAGCGAGCTCCGGGTGGTCGCTGCCGGCGATCGGGGCGACGGGATAGCGCGCGTCGACGTTCGCGGCGGCGGGGATCGGGATCGCCGCGAGGCCGTCGACCGCCGCGGCGTCGGTGGCGTACACGATCGCGGCGTCCGCCTCGCCCAACGCCACCTTCGCCGCGACCTGGCGGACGTTCGGCTCCTCGCTGACGACGTTGGCGAGGACCGCAGCCTCGAAGTCGTCGCCGCGCAGGTCGCCCAGGGCCGCCAGGGCGGTGCGGGCGTACGCCCCGGCCGGCACCTCGGGGGCGGCGAGGACGACCAGGGTGCCGGGCGCCGCGAGCGCGCCGAGGTCCGGGAGGGGGGCGTCGACGGGGGCGATGGCGACGAGGGCGTTGCGGGCGAACGGTACCGGGTCGCTCGCGAGCAGGCCGG
>CAJXOA010000071.1 GCA_913057685.1 uncultured Trueperaceae bacterium | reverse complement strand
CATACGAACCTCCTAAGGAACGCGTGGAGGTTCGCCCCCCGGTACGACGCGGAGCGTCGCAACGGGGGCACCGGCGTGACGCGGCGTTCAGGTGCGCGAGGCAGCGCGCTTCGGAGCGAGGCGCGCCGACCACACGGCGATCAGGGGGACGCCGACGGCCGTCGGGGCGAGCCAGACCACCCACGCCGGTTCGAACGCCACGTTGACCACGAGGACGGCGGTCACGGTCGCGATCCCGCCGCCGATCATCCGACCGAGGTGCAGCGTCGTCCGGGCGGCCTTGCCGAGCCGCTCGGCCGACAGGGCCCGCAGGTCCTCGATCGCCAGCGACCCCCCGATCGCGGCGAACACCAGCAGGACGATCCCCAGGCCGTCGCCCCCCACCTGCTGCGCGATCCCTAGGGCGGTCATGGGAACGGCGGCCACGAGCATGGCGACCGCCATCCCGCGGCCCCACGCCGCGGACGTCCCGACGCCGGGTCGGCGGATCCAGCGCCAGCCCGACGCGATCAGGTACGCGCTGAACACCGCGACCGCAGCGAGGAAGGGGCTGGCGACGAGCACGGCGAGGGGGAGCGCGGACCCGACGGCGACCGCCATCCCGGCGACGAAGACGAGGCCGGCGATCGTGTGGGCGCCGCGCCGCTTGCGCGCGAGGAGGGCGACGGGGAGCGCCAGGAGCGCCCCCGTTCCGCCGATCACGTGGAGGAGGAGAAGCAGGGTGTCCATGGCGTTCCTTTCCGACTCAAGCGTCGTCCGGTGCGTCCGCACCGGGGGCGTCGTGCGCGCCGGCGTCGAGGCCGGCGCGCAACCAGGTGAGGAGGGCGTCGAGGTCGCGGTGGAGGGCGTCGAGGTCGACGTCGAGGTCGCTGCGTGCGGGCGCCTGAAGGGCGTCCTCGAGGGTGTCCGCGGCGGTCCGCGCGAGGGTGCGTCCGGCGTCGGTGAGGAACAGGCGGGTGCGGCGCCCGTGGCGCGGGTCGTCGCGCACCTCGACGAGGGCGCGCTCGACGAACCAGGGCAGGCGCTTGCTGACCGCGGCGCGCGAGACGTCCAGGTGGCGCGCGAGGGTGGTGCCGTCGACGCCCTCCGCACCCTCGAGCGTGACGAGGAACAGGAATTGGCTGTAGGTCATGCCGAGCTCGCGACGGAGGATCGCGTCGGCGTGCCGGTCGAGGACCGCGACGAGGTGGTGCAGCGTGAACGTGAGGCGGGGGTCGGCCACGCCGCGACGGTAGCCCGGCCCATCGCAGCATGTCAACTAGTTGACATTCTGGGGTGTGGCGGACCCGGAGGGGCGGCCCCGCGCGGGGCTCCCGGGGGCGGGGCGAGGGGAGGTTCGCGAGCGGGGGGCGGGGGCGGGCCCACGAGCGGGTCGGGGGCGCCGCCCGCCCACGACCCGGTACCCTGCAGGCATGCACGTGTCCCCCGACGCCCACCCCCGTCCCGGAAAGGACCGGCCATGCTGCACCCGCACGCCGTACGCCGCCTCGCCCGCGTCGCGAGCCTGCTCGTGACCGCCTCCCTCGCCGCCTTCGCCGCCGCCCAGGCGGTCGACCGCATCGACGTGGTGCGGCCCGACGCGCCCGAACTCGCCGCGTACGGGCCGTACGACGTCGGCGTCCGCACCCTCGAGCTCGTCGACGAAGGCCGCCCCGACGTCGTGAACGTCGGCTCCGACGGCACCGTCCCCACGTACGACCGACCGTTCACCGTCGAGGTCTGGCACCCCGCCGACCTCGCCGGTAATGACCCGGGCGGCACATACGCCGTCACGACCCGCGACGGCACGACCACCGCGGAGCTCGGCGGGCGGGCCGTCCGCGATGCGGCGCCCGACGCGCGCGGCGCGCCCTACCCCCTCGTGATCGTCTCGCACGGCTACCCCGGCAACCGCTACCTGCTGTCGCACCTCGCGGAGAACCTGGCCAGCAAGGGCTACGTCGTCGCCTCCATCGACCACGCCGACAGCACCTACGCCGACGCCGGCCCGTTCGCCAGCACCCTCTACAACCGGCCGCTCGACCAACGCTTCGTGCTGAACGAAATGGAGCGCCTCGCCGCCGGCGACGGGCCCCTCGCAGGCCTCCTCGACGCCGACACGACCGCCCTCGTCGGCTACTCGATGGGCGGGTACGGCGCCGTGAACGCGATCGGGGGCGGCTTCACCGAGGCGTCCGCCGGCCTCCCCTTCTCCCCGCCCCGCGCCCTGTTCGAACGCCACCTGGCGGGAAGCGACGCGTTCGAAGCGCGCCGCGACGCGCGGATCCGCGCCGCGATCGCCATCGCGCCGTGGGGCATGAACGTCGGCTTCTGGGACGACGCCGGCCTCGCCGGCATCGAGACCCCCACGCTGTTCATGGCGGGCAGCGTCGACGACGTCGCGGGCTACGCGAACGGACCCCGCGCGATCTTCGAGGGCGCCGTCAACGCCGACCGCTCGCTCCTGACGTTCGTGAACGCCAACCACAACGCCGCCGCCCCCATCCCCGCGCCCAGCGCGGCGTGGGCGACGGGCACGTACGACCACTACGCCGACCCGGTCTGGGACACCGTCCGCATGAACAACGTCGCGCAACACTTCGCGACGGCGTTCCTGGGCCTCCACCT
>CAJXOA010000070.1 GCA_913057685.1 uncultured Trueperaceae bacterium | reverse complement strand
GCGCCGCTCCGCGCGGTACGCTGCCGCGATTCGCCGCACCGGGAGGCCGCCATGCCCGTCTACGTCGCCGACAGTTTCCTCGACGGCCTCGAACGCCTCGACCCCGAGGCCCGCACGCGGGCGAAGGCCACCGCCTTCGAGGTCCAGAGCCGCCCCGACCACCCGTCGCTCCGCCTCCACCGGATCGAAGGGACGAACGAACCGTTCTGGAGCGCCCGCGTCGACGCGGACCTGCGGATCGTCCTCTGGAAACGCGGCGACGTCACGGCGCTCTGTTGGGTCGACCGGCACGACCCCGCCTACGCCTGGGCGCACCGGCACCGCTTCGTCGTCAACCCCGAGACGCACGCCACCCAACTCGTCGCCACCGAACGCGTCGTCGAGCAGGTCACCGACGTCGTCCGCCGCACCGAAACGCGCGGCCCGGCGCTGTTCGCCGCCTACGGCGACGCCTACCTCACCGCCCTCGGCGTCCCCCCGCCGCTGCTCCCCGCCGTCCGCGACGCGGACGAAGCGACGTTCCTCGACCGCGTCGCCGACCACCTCCCCGCCGAGGCGCAGGAGCGCCTCCTCGCCCTCGCCGCCGGCGAGGTCGTGCCCGTCCCCGAGACCCCCAAGCCCCGCGACGGCGACGACCTCGCGCCGTTCGGGACCGGCGACGCGCGGCGGCACTTCCACCTGATCGAAGCGCACGCCACCAAGGCGCTCGAGCGGGCGCTCGGGGAGCCGTGGAGCCGCTGGTCGATCTTCCTGCACCCCGACCAACGCGACGTCGTCGACCGCACCTTCGACGGGCCCGCCCGCCTCCGCGGCGGAGCGGGCACCGGCAAGACCGTCGTCGCACTCCACCGCGCCGTCCGCCTCGCCCGCGAGGGGCGCGGCCCCGTCCTCCTCACCACCTACTCCCGCACCCTCGCCGAACGCCTGGCACCGATGCTGGACCTGCTGCTGGACGACGACGACCCCGCCCGCGCCCACCTCGACGTGCGGCACCTCCACCGCTACGCCACCGAAACGTGGACCGGGGAGGCCTCCCCCCGCCTCGACGTCCTCACCACCGCCGACCGCAAACGCGACCTCGCGCGCGCCGCCGTCGCCGACGCCGGCGGCGACCCGGAGGCGGAGGCCCCCCTCCTCCTCGCGGAGTGGGAGCGGGTCGTCGACCCGCACGGCCTCACGACCCTCGAGGCGTACCTGGCCGCCGACCGCCGCGGGCGCGGCGAGCCGCTCGCGCCCGACGCCCGCCGGCGGGTCTGGACGCAGGTCGAGGCGCTCCGCGCGCGCCTCGCCGCCGACGACGTGCACACCTTCCCCGGGCTGTGCCACGCCCTCGCCGACCGGTTCGACGCGGCCGCCGACGCGAACGGCGCTGCCGGCCGCCCCTTCGCGCACGTCGTCGCCGACGAAACGCAGGACTTCGGCCCCGCGGAACTCCGGCTCCTGCGCGCCCTCGCGCCCGCCGGACCGGACGACCTGTTCGTGACCGGCGACCCGGGCCAACGCATCTACGCCGGCGCCTCCAGCCTCCTGCAGGCCGGCATCGACGTGCGCGGCCGCGCCCACGTCCTGCGCGTCAACTACCGCACCAGCGAACAGATCCGCCGCTACGCCGAACGCCTCCTCCCCAGCGGCGGCGGGGAGACGGACGACGGCGCCCGCCGGCCCCACGTCGTCTCCACCTTCCGCGGGCCCGACCCCGACGTCGTCGTCCGCCCCACCGTCTCCAGCGAGCGCGACGCGGCCGCCGACTGGCTCCGCCGCCGCCTCCAGGAGGGCTACCGCCCCGAGGACGTCGCGATCTTCGTCCGCACCAACGCCCTCCTGCAGCAGCGCGCCCGCCCGGTCGTGCGCGCCTGCGGCCTCGAGGCCGCCGACCTCGCCCGCGCCGGCGGCGCGACGCCCAAACGCATCGCCGTCGGCACCCTCCACCGCGCGAAGGGGCTCGAGTTCAAGGTCGTCCTCGTCCTCGCCGCGGAAGCCGGCGAACTCCCCAACGCCAAGGCGCTCGCCGCGGAAACCGCGAACGGAACGCCCGAGGTCGGCCTCCAACGCGAACGCAACCTGCTGCACGTCGGCGTCACGCGGGCGCGCGAGCGCCTCCTCGTCACCGCGGCGGGCGAACGCACCCCCCTCCTGCGCGACGCGTAACGCGAGCGCTGCGCGACGGGCGCACCGAACGGGACGCGCAGGGAACGGCCCCCGACCCGGGCGCACGCGCGACGCCACCGCCGATGACGCTCCGCCTGTACGTGCAGACGGGACGGCGCAGCGGGGCCCCACCTTCCGATGTGCGGGGCAGCGCCTCCCCCGAGGCGAACCGCGGTGCCCGCGCCGTCGCCGACGCACGAGGCGACGTTCGCCGTCGCAGGGTCGGGGTGGAGTCGGACCATGACCCCACGCACGCGCTTCGCCCCCACCGTCCCGGCCCTCCTCGCCCTCCTCCTCCTCCTCGCGACCGTCGCCGCGCAGGAACCGCCTCCCGAACCGTCCGGCGCGGACCCCGAGCTCCTCGCCCTCGGGGCGTACGTGTTCGAGCGGGAGCCCGCCCCCTGCCCCGAGCCGCAGGGCGACGACCCGGTCGCGTGCTTCGGTCCGCCCGACCTCCCCTTCGACGTCCATCAAGACCGCATCGAGACGCGCATCGCGGCGTTGGATCCGACCTGGACCCCAAGTTGGGACGCGGGGGACGGGGCCCTGTTGACCGGCCTGGCCACGAACCACGACCTGTACTTCTTCTGGATTGCGGACGACGCGCTCGCCGCCGCGACGATCATCGTGGAAATGACCTCCTCGACCGACACCTCGGGCGCACCGCAGGCCGCATCGAATGATGGGGACGACCGCGCGGGAGGTGACGCTTCGGCGTC
>CAJXOA010000069.1 GCA_913057685.1 uncultured Trueperaceae bacterium | reverse complement strand
TTCGAACCCTCGATAGAGGTTTTGCCCCTATACTCCCTTAGCAGGGGAGCGCCTTCAGCCGCTCGGCCACCTCTCCATCGTCGCGTCCTGCATGGCGCACCGGGTGCGCGTCACCGACCGGAGCGAATCGTGGCGGAGGGTGAGGGATTCGAACCCCCGGTGGGCGCAAACCCACAACGGTTTTCAAGACCGCCGCTTTCGACCGCTCAGCCAACCCTCCGGTCAGCGTCCGCGAGTATACCGGCGCCGCGGAAAGGGTGTCAACGAACGCCGGCAGGGCCGACGCTCACGCGTCGTCCTCCCCCGCCGCCTCCGCCTTGCGGCCGGGCAACCGCTCGGGCGGGAGCCGCGCGGCCCAGGAGGCCTGCGAGACGAGGCCACGCAGGGCGGCCAGTTCGCGCGTCGACAGGGTGGTGCGGTCGAACACCCCGCGGTAGAGACGGAGCGTCGCCGCCTCCCGGTTCGCGTCGGTGTAGCCGATCTCGTGCCAGAGCGCCACGAGGTCGTCGTAGAAGCGCTCGACCTGCTCGCGCGGGGCGGGTGCGACGCGCGCGGGGTTGGCGACCGGGTCGGCGACGTCGGGGGCGTCGAGGTCGGGGGCGTGCCGGCGCCGTTCGAACCACCGTTGCGCGACGATGTTGACCGCCTGGGAGAGGTTGATCGAGGCGTAGGCGGCGGTGGGGATGCGCAGCAGCGCCTGGCAGCGGTCGAGCTCGTCGTTGGCGAGCCCGTGGTCCTCGGGACCGAACACGAGGGCGCCCCCCTGCTCGGGGAGCGTCGCGAGGGCGTCGTCGACCTCGTACTCGCGGACCGCTTCGCTGGCCCGCCCGCGCGCGGACGTCCCGAGCGCCCACGTGACGCCCTCGAGCGCCGCACCGAGGTCGGGCACGATGCGTGCGGCATCGAGCACGTCCCCGGCGTGCGACGCGAGCGCGTAGGCGCTCTTGTTCACCTCGGTACGCGGCGCGACGAGGACCAGGTCGTGCAGGTCGAAGTTCTTCATGGCGCGCGCCGCCGCACCGACGTTTTCGGCGATCTTCGGGCGGACCAGCACGATGCGGACCCCGCGCCCGGCGTCGGCCGGGCGCGGGGTCTCGAGGTCGTTCACGGACGTCGCGGGCGCGGCGTCGCTCAGGCCGACGCGGCGTCGCGCATCTTGCGGATGCGGGACGCGAGCCGGTGCTTGCGGCGGGCGGCCGCGTTCTTGTGCATCGTCGAGCCCTTGGAGGCCTTGTCGACCAGGCTCTGCACGACCTTCTGGTACTTCTCCGCGGCGGCGAAGTCGCCCTGTTCCGCGGCGGCGATCGCCTTCTTGGAGAACGTCCGGATCGTCGACTTCGCTGCGCGGTTGCGCAGGCGGCGCTTCTCCGATTGACGGTGCTTCTTCATGACGGACGGGTTGCCGGGCATCGGTTCCTCGCAACTCTCGGGCGCACGGCCCGCAGGGGTCGGGTGTCTCGGGCCGCGGGACGCACCCGTGGCCTAGCCGGTGGAGGATAGCACGAAGGCGCCCGCACACGCAACGAAGGGGGCGCCCCGCCGCGCCACGCCGCCCACCCTTCGTCGCACCCCGCACCTGCACGAAGGGCGGCCGGGGATACATTCGTTCCATCAGGGGCATCCCTTCCCGCGGGGGGCAGCAGCACCGTGGAACGGAGGCACGATGCGCATCGCGGTCGTCAGCGACGACGGAGTCACCATCGCCGCCCACTTCGGGCGCGCCGGCAAGTACCTGGTGTTCGAGACCCGGGACGGCGTCATCCAGGCGGAGGAAACCCTCGACAAACCCACCCGCCACGGGGCGGGGCACGGGGCCGGGCACGAGCACGCCGCAGGCCACGATGCCGGCCACGATGCCGGTCACGATGCCGGACAGGAGGCCGGCCACGGCTCCGGTCGTGGACACGGGGGTGCGGACGCCCACCGGGCGATGCTGGACCCGATCCGCGGTTGCGACGCGGTGCTGGCCGGCGGGATGGGGCGCGGCATGCAGGGTCACCTGAAGGCGGCGGGCATCGAGGCGGTCCTGACCGCACCCGGTCCCGCGCGCGAGGCGGTCGTGCGGTGGCTGGCCGGCGACCTGCAGCACGACGCCCGGCGCGTGCACTGACGGCGCGTCCACGGACGGCGCGTCCACGGACGCACCGTCCACGCACCACGCCTGCACGGACGGCGCGCCGTCCGTCCGGACCGGGGGGACGGGACGCCCGCCCTCGCGCGCGCCCGGGCGCGCTGCTAGCGTGAACCGTCGGGCGCGCCTCGCGCGCCCCGGAAGGGACGTGGCATGGACGGAGGCGACCCGCGCGACACCCGCGACCTGCGGAGCGTCCTGGCGGCCTGGGCGTTGGTGCACGAGCTCGCCGACGAGGGCTGGAAGGCGGCGGTGGCGCGCGGCGAGGCGGCCCCGTCGTACGCCGCGGACGCCCCCGAATCGGGCGGCGAAGCGGCGTTCGTCGACGCCGTCGCGGCGCAGATCCACCGCGAAAAGGAGGCGTTGAAGGCCCGCCTCGACGGGACCCCCCGGCAGCCGGCGGAGGCGAGCGACGCGGGCGGATCCGGTGCCCTGGAGGCGCTGCGCTTCGAGGTGGCGGAGGTCCGCGGTCGCCTGGAGTCGATCGAAACGACCCTCGACGCGCTGGTCGCCCGGCTTTCCTCCGACGACGACGAGGCCTGACGTGGCGGGGCGCGGCCGCGCCATCGCGGCCACCGCCCTGCGGACCGGCGCGCGGGTGGCGTGGCGACGTGGGTTCGGGCTGCGGCGCGGCTCCGCCGCGTCGCGCGCCGCGGCGCGGGAGGTCCGCCGCGGGCTCGAGCGCTTGGGGCCGGCGTTCGTGAAGCTGGGGCAGGTCGCGTCGGTCCGGCCCGACCTGGTGCCCGCCGACCTGGCGTTCGAACTGGGCGCGCTGCGCGACCGGGTGGCGCCCCGGCCCCCCGGCGAGATCCGCGCGGTCGTCCGCCGGGAGCTCGGGGCGTCCCCCGAGACGCTCTTCGCGTCGTGGGAGGACGCGCCGGTGGCGAGCGCCAGCATCGCGCAGGTGCACGCCGC
>CAJXOA010000068.1 GCA_913057685.1 uncultured Trueperaceae bacterium | reverse complement strand
AGGATGGCGGCGTCCGGGGCGTACCCGCGGACGTTCGCGAGGTAGAGCGGCATGGCGTTCAGGAAACTGATGTAGGCGGTCGCGCGGAGGATGCCGACCACCGCGAGGAGACCGACCGGCCCGAAGAACAGGGTGCGGTCGAACAGCTTCGGGCGGCGCGCCCGCTCGGGGGGCGGCTGGTGCGGCGCGAGGACCAGCAGCGCCACGCCGACCGCCACCCCGACCGGCGCCAACCACGTCAGCGCCCACGGGCCGTAGCTGCGCAGCAGCCAGAGCGCCACGATCGGCATGACGGCGCTCCCGAACGGACCCCCCGCCCCGAACAGGCCCATCGCCAAGCCCTTGCGTTCCCCCGCCTGGCGCGCCATCGACGCCGCCCCGGGGTGGAAGATCGCCGACCCCAGCCCGCCGACCGCCAGCACCAGGAACACCGCCCAGAGGGTGGGGACGACCGCGATCAGGCTCATGAGGAGGCTGCCGAGGATGAGGCCGAACGCCGCGGTGCGGCGTCGCCCCCAGCGGTCGGCGAGGGCGCCGGCGAACGCCTGCAGGACGTTGCTGGAGAACGAGATCAGGGCGACGAACGCCGCCAACACCGCCTCACCCAGCCCGAAGCGCTGCTGCAGCGTCGGCAGCAGCACCGGGAGGATGTTCGCGAAGGCGTCGTTGACGGCGTGCGCGGTCGTCAGCAGGGCCGCGAGGCCGACGCCGCCCACCGCGGTGCGGCGAAGGAGGGGGGAGTCGAGCATCCGCCGAGGCTACGCCCGCCGCGTCAGTCGGTCGGTCGGCCGGGCGTCAGGCCGGCGCGCTGCGCGACGCGCTCGAAGAGGCGCAGCGTCGCCAGGGTGCCCCGCCGGACGTCCTCGATGCGGACGTGCTCGTCGGGCCCGTGGATGCGGCTTCCGGGGTGGCCGCAGCCGATCCCGACGACCGGCACGCCCAGCCCCTCGACGAACGGGTGGATCGGCCCCGACCCGGGGCTGTTCGGCAGCACGACCGGGAAGGTGCCGTAGGCGTCCTCGAGCGCGGCGATGGCGTCGAGGACGAACGGGTCGGTCGGGTCGGACCGCCCGGCGCGCTCGGCGTGGGGGCCGCGCACGATTTCGACGTCGTCGAACCCGTGGGCGTCGAGGTGCGCGCGGATCGCCGCCACGACCGCCTCGGGGTCCTGGTCGGGCACGAGCCGCACGTCGAGCTTCGCGAACGCCTCGTGCGGCAGCACGGTCTTGGCGCCCTCCCCGCCGTAGCCGCCGTGGAGGCCGTTGACGTTCAGGGTGGGCTCGAAGTAGAGGGCGTGGTTCCACCCCGCCCCCTCGAGGCCCCGCTGCCAGGCGGGGATCTCGAAGACGCCCGCCAACTCCGCCGCCTCGTCGGGGAGGCGGTCGACCAACGCGCGTTCCGCGTCGCTCGGGGTGCGGACGCCGTCGAAGAAGCCGTCGACCGCGACGCGGCCGGCGTCGTCCTCGAGGCTGGCGACGGCGGCGGCGAGGCGCGCCGCCGCGCTGCGCGCGACGACGCCGAAGCTGGAGTGCAGGTCGCGGCCGGCGGTCCGGACGCGCAGGTCGAGGGTGACGACCCCCTTCATGCCGCAGTAGGTGAAGGGCGTGCCGGCGGCGTTCACGCCCCCGAACTCCCACAGGCAGCCGTCGGCGGCGAGGGCGTCGGCGTGGTCGCGGACGTACGCCGCGAGGTGCGGGCTGCCGATCTCCTCCTCGCCCTCGATGACCATCACGACGCCGAACGGCAGCTCGCCGTGCCGCTCGCGGTACGCCCGGAGCGCGGCGAGCCGGGAGACGATCTCGCCCTTGTCGTCCGCCGCGCCCCGCCCGTACCAGGCGCCGTCGCGCTCGGTGAGCTCGAACGGCGGGCTGGTCCAGGCGTCGAGCGGGTCCTCGGGCTGGACGTCGTAGTGGTTGTACAAAAGCAGCGTCGGGGCCCCCGGCACGCGGCGTTCGGCGAACACGACGGGCGCCCCGCCGGTCGGGTGCAGCTCGGCGTCGAACCCCTCCGCGATCACCAGGTCGCGGACCGCGGCGGCGGTCTCGGGGATCGCGCGGCCGTCGGCCGCGACGCTCGGGAGCGCCACGAGCTCCGCGAGGCGGTCGCGGTACCAATCGAGCAGGGCGGCGGGAAGGTCGTTCCCACCGCCCTGCGGGCGTGCGTCGCGGTCGCCGGGTTCGGCGTCGTGGGGGGCGTCCTGGGGGGCGTCGTCGCGCGTCATGCGCGCAGCCTACCCCCCGGACGGTCGAAGCCGGCGGCGCGGGCGCGCCGCCGCGTCAGTCGACGTCGGCGGCGTACATCCAGATCCGCTCGTCGGTGCGCGGCGTCCAGTCGACGTCGTCGGCGACGCCGTAGAGGTCCTGCGGCTTGTAGAGGAACAACGCCGGCGCTTCGGCGTCGACGTGCCGTTGTACGTCGGCGTACGCCGCGAGGCGGGCGTCGCGGTCGACGGTGCTGCGCGCGGCCTGCAACGCCGCGTCGAGGTCGGGGTCGGCGTAGTAGGACAGCAGCTCGTCGGTCCCGAGCAGCGGGACGTAGATGAAGTCCGCGTCGAGCGGGGCGTTGCCCCACCCGATCAGGTACAGGTCGGGGGCGTTGCCGCTGAACAGGTCGCCGACGTACGCGCCGTACTCGCGGATCTCCAGCTGGACGTCGACGCCGACGTCGCTCAACTGCTCCGCGACCGCCTGCGCGACCGCCGCGTCGCCGACGTACCTCCCGTTGGGGGACTGCAGCACGAGGGTGGGGCCACCGTCGGCGAAGCCGGCCTCGGCGAGGAGGGCGCGGGCGGCGTCGGGGTCGTAGCCGAACGGGCTGGAGCCGGGGACGTACCCGAAGTCGACCTCGGTCAGGAATCCGGTCGTGGGGGTGCCGCGGCCGGCGAGCACGCCCTCGATGATCGCGTCGACGTCGACCGCGAGGTTCAGGGCGCGGCGGACGCGGGCGTCCTGGAGGGCGTCGGCGCCGCCGGTGACGTTCATGCCGACGTAGATGGCGCGGGCGCCGTCGACCGCCTCGAGGCGCACGCCGGGCGCTGCGTCGAGGACCGGCGCG
>CAJXOA010000067.1 GCA_913057685.1 uncultured Trueperaceae bacterium | reverse complement strand
CCCCGCCGGCGGGCCGGGCCCGTCGGGGGACGTCTGGCGCTTCCCCTCCCCCGCCGCGGAGGGGTTCGGCGCGGAGGTCCTCCACCCCGACGTCGTCGACGCCATCCTGGCGCGCTACGCGGTGCCGGGCGAGCGCTTGGTCGACCTCACCGCCGGCCCCGGGACGGTCGCGCGCGTCGCGCAACGCCGCGGCCTCCCGAGCTGGTCGGCGGACGTCGACCCCGGCGCGCCGTTCGTCCACCGCATGGACGCCACCGCCCCGCGGTGGGAGGACGGCCTCCGGCCCGGCTGCGCCGACCTCGTCGTGCTGCACCCGCCGACGTACGGTCCGGCGACCGACGAGCGCGGCGACGTCGAGGTCGCGGGCGTCGAGGGCTACGCGGCGCTGCTGGCGGAGATGATCCTCACCGCCCGCGAGGTCGCGGCGCCCGGCGGACGGTTGATCCTGATCGCTCGCCCGGCGCGGGCGGGCGGCGCGGTCCACACGACCGTCGGCCCGCTCGAGCGGGAACTCGAGGACGTGGACGCGACGCTGATCGGCTACCACCTCGCGGTCGGCTCGCGCGGCGAGGACTGGCACGTCCTCGTCGGGCGCGTCCCGAACCCCTGAGCGAGCACGCCGCCCTTCCGACGCACCCGGCGCCCCCCGCCCGATCCGACACGGACCTGACGCGATCGTGTAGCGAAATGGCTACACGGCGTGCCTTCACGTGACGCGTAGCGTTACGCCGTAGCGAAGTGCCGACACGGACCGTCCGTCCGGTCGGAGCCCCAGGGAGGCACGATCATGAACACGTTCCGCCTCGCCGTCGCCATCACCGGCGCCGGCCTCCTGCTCGCCGCCTGCGGTCTGGGGCCGTCCAACGCCCCGATCGAGGCGTCGTCGCGCGCCCCCCTCGCGGTCGAGGTGGTCGTCGACGAAGGCGCCCCGACCGCGACCCTGCCGCTCCGCGGCGAGGTCGTCGACGTCGTCATCGACTGGGACGAGGGCGCGCGCGACTGCCCCGTCGCCGTCCGCACGGCCCAAGACGTCCGCTGCACGTACGACGTCGACGACGGCGCCCCCGCCACCAAGACGATCACCGTCACGGCGCGCCCCGAGGAGGGCCCCGCGCTGGACCAGTTCGGGAGCGGCGACGCGCCCACCCCCGACGCCGAGGCCCTGCGCGAGGTCACGAGCTTCGGGGACGTCGGCCTCACCAGCCTGTCGGGCGCCTTCCACGGCGCGACGAACCTCGAACGGGTCCCCGCCACCCTCCCCGGGACCGTCCGGGACCTCAGCTACGCCTTCAAGGGCGCCACCCGCTTCAACCAGAACCTCTCGACGTGGGACGTGAGCCGGGTCGACGTCATGACCGGCACCTTCCAGGGTGCGCGCTCGTTCAACAACGGCGCGCCATCCGGCACCGACGCCCCCCTCGGCTGGACGTTCGGGGAGGACGCCGACACGACCGACATGTTCGACGGCGCCGACGCCTTCCCGTACGCCGACGCGGTCTTCGGCGCGACGCCGCCCAGCGACCTCGAGGCGGACGACTTCGCCGCCGTCGGGGTCAGCGGCGTCGACGAAACCAACGTCGGCGTCGTCGTCGCCGTCCTCGAGGCGCGCGGCGCGGCGGCCCAGGCCGACCCCGCCGCCCTCCAGGCGGTCGTCGACGCCTACGAGGCGCTGCGCACCGTCGCCGATACCGGCTCGGGCGCCCTCTCCGCCGACGAGGCCGCCGCCCTCGGCTTCGACGGCGTCGCCAGCGACCCGGAGCGCGCGACGAAGCTGGCGTTGTTCGCCGACGCCCTCCGCGCCGGCGGCGCGGACGCCGCGACCGCCTACGCCCCCCTCGCCGAGCGGGCCGCGACCGCGGCCGCCGTCGTCGCCTCCGCGATCGCGGGGGAACCGGATCCGTTCCTGACGGCGCAGCGCCTCACCGACCTCGGCATCACCGGCGTCACCGAAGCGAACCTCGACGCCGTCCTCACCGCGATCGCCGCCACGGATCCCCCCGCGGACCTCGCCTCCCTCGAGGACGTCCAGACCGTCGCCGACGACGCCACCACGCCGACGCCCGGCGGCGGCGACGGGGCAACCCCGAGCAACGCCCTCGACTTCGGCGGGACGGTGCTGACGATCGAGTCCGTGATCGATTATGGGGGCTTCTACGTCATCGATCTCGGGGACGCGGTCCCGGGCGCCATCAATCTCTTCGAAACGATCCCCGAGGGCACGCCGTTCGAATACGTCACCTACAAGTCCGAACCGCCGAACAACGCGTCGTACTACGGCGGGGGGACCGATCCCGCCGCGCGGGTCGTGACCGTCACGCGGGACGGGGACACGGTCGACGTGACCGGAACCGTCACCCTCACGAACGCCCAGGACGCCACCGACACCATCACGGTCGTGTTCGACCTGGTGGACGTCGCCGTCGCGCCCCCGCCAACGACGCCGCCCGGCGGAGGCGGTGGGGGGCCACGAGGGATGGAACTGAAGACGGTCGAGCTCTCCCCGAACGACACCGTGACGCTCGAGACGGTGGGGCAGCTTGCGGTCACCGTCGATTGGGGCGACGGCGCCTCCGACGCCTGCGCGTCGTCGTTCAGCGCCGCCGACGGCGACCAGACCACCCTGAGCTGCACCTACGACACCGGCGGCGTCAAGACCATCACCATCGACCCGGACGCCGCGAACGGCTCGACGCCGTACCTCGAGCAGTTCGGCAACGACGTCACGACGAACTTCGCGGCCTCCAACGTCGCCCAGGTCGTCTCGTTCGGGCAGGACCTCGGCATCCAGAGCCTCAAGGGGGCCTTCCGCCTCGCCGACGCGACGCTCACATCCGTACCCTCGTTCCTTCCCTCCACCGTCAAGGACCTGTCCTACGCCTTCCAGTTCGCGACGCACGTTCCCGCCGACATCGAGTCGTGGAACATCTCGGTCGTGACGAATTTGGCGTATACGTTCGAAGCGCTAGCGGCAGGTTCGTCGTTCAACCGGGACATCTCCGGCTGGAACCCCCAGAACGTCCAATACCTGAACGGGACCTTCCGCGGCGCAACGTCGTTCAACCAGGATCTCTCCGGTTGGAACGTGCAGAACGTCCAATTCATGAGCGGGACCTTCGACGGCGCAACGTCGTTCAACCAGGACCTCTCGGGATGGAACGTCGGTCAGGTCCGGACCATGGATTACATGTTCGACGGCGCGAGCGCCTTCGATCAGGACCTCTCGGGATGGGACGTCGTCAACATCCTCGGCCCCACGTCGTTCGACGACGACACCAACGCGAACTGGACGGCCGACGAGAAACCGCCGTTCCCCACCCCCCCGTCGGTGTCCGCCCTGGCGATGGGCC
>CAJXOA010000066.1 GCA_913057685.1 uncultured Trueperaceae bacterium | reverse complement strand
ACGCCGGTGCCCCCGTTGCGACGCTCCGCGTCGTACCGGGGGGCGAACCTCCACGCGTTCCTTAGGAGGTTCGTATGCCATTCCGACCGATCGCTCGCACCGCCCTCGCCCTCGCCCTGGCCGCGCTCGTCCTCGCCGCCTGCAGCTCCGGGGGCGGCGACGGCGCCTCCGGGTCCGACCCCAGCGTCGGCACCCTCCGCGTGAGCGTCGACCCGTCCGCGGCGACCGTCACCGTGGCGCAGGACGGGACGACCGACGTCACCCGGCGCGGGTCCGGCGACGTCGAACTCGACGCCGGCACCTACACGGTCCGCGCGACTGCGGACGGCTACCGGCCGGCGTCGACCACCGCCCGCGTGACTGCCGGGAGCGTCACCCGCGTGTCGCTCGACCTGGAGGAGGTGGCGACGGAGCCGGAGACGGGAACGTTGCAGGTGTCGGTGACGCCGGCCTCGGCGTCGGTGGCCGTCTCGCGGGACGGCGAGGCGGTGGCGAGCTGGCGGGGCAGCGACGTGCGAGAGGTGGCGCCCGGGACGTACCGCGTGCGCGCCGAGGCGTCGGGGTACGTCGCGGACGCCCGTACGGTCACGGTCACGGCGGGGGAGCGAGCATCGGTGTCGATCGATCTGGTCCCGCGCTCGGACGGCTTGGTGTACGGCGGCGAGTGGGCCTGGCTCCTCGAGTTCACCGAGTTCGACGGGGGGTACAGCGGGTTCGTGTCGATCTCGGAGTCGATCGAGGACGACGGCGACCTGACGGGGGTCGAAGCGGGGGCGTGGCGCTGGTGCGATGGGGAATTCGAGTCGTGCGGCGGTCCGGTCGGGATCGGGCTCTTCGCGACGTTCGAGGGGACCGATCTGGTGTCGTCGTTCATCGATACCAACGGCTTCCTCAAGGCGGTCAGCATCGACCTCGACGGGCGCCTCGAGGACACCGACGAAGGTAACCCGGCGTTCGGTGGGGTGGGGGAGTGGTCGTTCTACTCCGGCGGGACCGCGGCGTACGTCATCGCGCTCGTCCGGGTCCAGGAGACGCCGGTCTTCTCGTCGGTCGGGGCGACCTCCGCCGAAGCGCCCGAGGTCGGCCCGAGCGTGCGCGCGGAGCTCGAGCGCCGCCTCGAGGTGCTGCGCACGAGCGGCGCGTGGGAGGCGGGAACGGTCGACGCCCTCGCCACCGCCGTCGACCGTCGCGCGGCGTCCCTCGTCGGCCGCTGAGCGAACGCTGAGGCGCCACCAGGCGTCGTGGCCCACGCCGCCGCGCCCCGTCCGCCCCCGCCGCCCGGTGGGGGCGGACGGGTAGAGGTGGGACGGTCGTCCCTCCGCCCGACCCGCCGGGGGTTGATACCCATAGGGGGTATGCGCCACACTGTGGTCGTCGGCACAATCCATTCCGGTCGACGGCGGGCGAAGGGAGACGTCGCATCATGACGAAGCATCAGGTACTGATTCTCGGAGGGGGCACGGCGGGCATCACCGTCGCCGCCCGACTGAAACGCGCGGACCGCGACCTCGACGTCGCCGTCGTCGACCCGGCCAAGGACCACTGGTACCAACCCCTCTGGACCCTCGTCGGCGCGGGCGTCACCGACGTCGAGGAGACCCGCCGCGACGAGGCGAAGGTCATGCCGAAGGGCGTGACGTGGATCCAGGAGGCGGTCGCCTCCATCGACGCGGATGGGCGCGAGGTCACGCTCGCGAACGGCGAGACCGTCGGGTACGAACAGTTGGTCGTCGGCCTCGGCATCGAGTACGACTGGGACGCCGTCGACGGCCTCCGCGACGCGGTCGGGCACGACGGCGTCGTCAGCAACTACACGCCCGAGTACGCGCAGGCCACCTGGCGCGAACTGCAGGCGTGGACGGGCGGCCGGATGCTGTTCACCGCCCCCGCGGGGCAGATCAAGTGCGGCGGCGCGCCGCAGAAGATCATGTACCTCGCCGAGGACTACGCCCGGAAGCACGGCCTGCGCGACCAAACCGAGATCGTCGGCGCCTTCGCCGGGACCGTCATGCTCGGGGTCCCCGAGATCAACGAAACCCTGAACGGGATCGTCGCCTCGCGCGACATCGACATGCGCTTCCACCACGAACTCGTCGCCGTCGACGCGGACGCCAAGGAGGCGGTCTTCCGCACGACCGGCGACCCGGACTCCGAACGCATCCGCATCGGCTACGACCTGCTCCACGTCGTGCCCCCCATGCGCGCCCCCGCCCCCGTGCGGGACAGCGACCTCGCCGTGGTGGAGGGCCCCCACGCCGGCTTCGCGGACGTCGATCACGCCACCATGCAGCACGTCCGCTACCCCGACGTCTTCGCGCTCGGGGACGTCGCGGCGCTCCCGACGGCCAAGACCGGGGCGGCGGTCCGCAAGCAGGCGCCCGTCCTCGTCGACCACCTCCTCGCGCACCGCGCGGGACGGGCGTCGGACAAGGCGTACGCCGGGTACTCCTCCTGCCCCCTCGTCACCGGGTACGGCAGCCTCGTGCTCGCCGAGTTCGAGTACGGCAACACCTACAAGCCGACCTTCCCGATCGACCAGACGAAGGAACGCTGGGACATGTACATGCTCAAGCGGCACCTCCTGCCCCAGATGTACTGGCACGGCATGCTCCGCGGGCTCGCCTGAGGTCTCGCTCCGCAGCCCAACGAGGAGGGGCCCGGCCGATGGCCGGGCCCCTCCGTGTTCGGTCGGCGACCCTGGGTCGGTCGGCGGCTCGACGTTCGCCCCGGACCGGTGCGGGAACCGCCCGTTCCCCACCACTCGCGAGGGGCGGGTCGTTGCACCGGAGTCCGGCGTGTTCGGCGCGGCCGGCCGGTGGTGCGCCTCACCGTACGTGGTACCGTCGCACCGAAAGGGCGGTGTGTCGTGCGTACGAACCAGTGGATCGGTGTCGTTGGGGTGGGGTGGGCGTTGGTGCTGACGTTGGCGGCGTGTTCGGGTCCGTCCTCGGGCGGTCCGGAGGCGCGCGATCCGGACGTTCCACCCCCGACGGATGCGGCCGGCGTGGAGGAGGCGATGGCGGTCCCGGTGGGGTCGCAACGGCGCTTCACGGCGTCGAGCCTCGGCGTGGACGCCTCGGACGTGACGTGGGACAAGACGTGTGGGACGTTGGTCACGAGCGGGACCGAGGCGGACTACACGGCGCCGGAGCGCGTGGGGCGGTGCGAGGTGACCGTCGCCAGTCGCGAGGATCCGTCCGAGGTGGGGCGTGCGCGCGTGACGGTCACCGAGGTCGGGGGCGGGATCGAGGTATCGGTCGTTCCGGGGAGCGCGGAGGTGCCCGCGGGCGGCCTCCTTCCGGTGTCGGCGATCGTCGACGGGGTCGAGGACGGAACGGTGACCTGGGCGCCCACGTGCGGTTCGGTCGAGGGCGAAGGCCTCG
>CAJXOA010000065.1 GCA_913057685.1 uncultured Trueperaceae bacterium | reverse complement strand
CCCCGCCGGCCGCTCCTCGAGCGGCGGGCGGGGGACGGCCCGCCGACGTGGCGCGCCGCCTTCGATCCGGCCGCCGGCGATCTCGCCCGCCGCGTCGCCTTCCCCGTCCTCGCGCTCAACCTGGCCGACGCCGCCCGCCAGGAGGCGCGGCTCGCGTTCGGTGCGGCGCTGCCGCCCGGCACGACCCGCGACGGCGTCCCGGTCGACCGCGTGGACCGTCCGGGCCGCTACCGCGCGCCGGACGGCACGGTCCGCGTCGCGTCGCTCCTCGCCGAACCGGTCACCCGCCTCCCCGCGCCGCAGGCGCCGCCCCCGGGGGCGGCCGCGACGCCGGGCGACGCGGAGGCCCCCGCCCGCCGGGCGACCGACCTCCGCACCCCGCTGCTGCTGCTGGCGTTGGCGGCGTTGGTCGCCGACGCCGCCCTGGCGGGGGTCAGGGCCCGCCGAGCGCCGTCAGTCGCACCTGCAGGTCGAGCGTGACGCGAACCTCCTCGTCGACGCTGCGCCACAGGAACGACGGCGCCGTCATGCCGTAGTCCTCGAGCCGCACCGTGAAGGCGCCGGTCACGTCGACCAGGTCCCCGTCGCGGTCCAGCCGCACCGGCACCGCGACGTCGCGCCGTACGCCGTGCAGCGCCAGGGTGCCCTCCAGCGTCACGGTCCGCGCCGCGCCGTCGGGCAGGTCGAGGGGAGGCGCGCCGTCCTCCGCCGTGACGCCGTTTGCCGTGAACGTCGCGACGGGGTGGGCGTCGGTCTCGAACGTCACCCGGCGGGCGTTCGTGTCGCGGAACCGGTTGCCGCTGTCGAAGTCGGCGGGCGCCACCTCCACCTCGAGGCGCAGGTCGCGCAGGTCGGCGTCGTCGAACGCCAGTCGCACCAGCGTCGCGGGGGCGACGCCCTGCCACGTCTCCGCGCCGGCCGAGGCGTCGTAGCGCACCGTCGACGCCGGCGTCAGCGTCCCGCCGAACGACGTGGCGTGCGCCGCCGCCGCGACCAGTAGCACGGTCGCGGCGAGGGCCCCGCGCACGGCGAGCCGGACGGGGGGAACACGTCCAGTCATGCCCAAAGCCTTCCACGCCGCCGGGGCGCGCGACCGTGAGCCCGCTTCCGGGTACGCTGGACGCGTGGTTCGCGCCGACCCCGGCTTCCCCGTCGTCGTCCTCGCCCTCCTCGGGTTGGGCTTGGGGACGCTGCGCAGCGCCGCGCCCGGCGACGAGTTCGTCCGGCAGCTGGTGTTCCTCGGCGTCGCGGCGGTCGCCGTCGCGGTCGTCGTCGCGCTCGGCAAGCGCCGCATCGTGCGCGCCGCGCCGTACCTCTACGGCACCTCCATCGCCCTCCTGCTGCTCGTGAAGGTCGCGGGCACCACCGTCAACGGGGCGCAGTCGTGGCTGTACCTCGGGCCCCTGCCCGGCTTCCAGCCGTCGGAGTTCGCGAAGCTCGCGCTGATCCTCGCCCTCGCCGCCGCGCTGCACGACCGGCCCGTCCAGGGGCCGCGCGGCTACCTCCGCCCGCTCGCGCTCATGGTCCCGCCGACGCTGTTGGTCCTCACCGAACCGGACCTCGGTGGGGCGCTCGTCATCGCCGCCGTCGGCGGCACGATGCTGCTGCTGCGGGGCCTGCCCTGGCGCCACGTCGCCGCCGCCGCGCTGCTGTTCACCGTCGCCTTTCCCAGCGTCGTGTGGCCCAACCTGGAGCCGCACCAACGCACCCGCCTCGTGTCGTTCCTCGACCCCGCCGCCGACCCCCAGGGGTCGGGCTACCAGGTGATCCAATCGACCATCGCCATCGGGTCGGGGGGGCTGACGGGGAAGGGCTGGGGGGAGGGCACGCAGAGCCAGCTGGGGTTCATCCCCTACCGCCACACCGACTTCATCTTCCCCGTCCTCGCCGAGGAGGGTGGCTTCCTCGCCGCGGTCACGTTGCTGGTCCTGTACGGCCTGCTGTTCTGGCGCTTGGTGGCGATGGCCAGCGAGTGCATCTACGAACGCGACCAGTTCGTCATCATGGGGGTCCTGACCCTGATCGGCTTCCAGGTCGCCGTCAACGTCGGCGTCACCCTCGGGCTCGCGCCGGTCACCGGCATCACCCTCCCGCTCGTCTCCTACGGCGGCACCAGCCTCCTGACGACCCTCGTGGCGCTCGGCCTCGCCTTCGTCGTGCACCGCGACCGCTACGCCGACTGGTGACGCCCGCCGGGGGACGTGCCCCCGGGCCGCCCGGTTCGGCGGGTAGGATGCGGCCATGAAGGCCCGCGGCCTGCTCCTCACGCTGTTGCTCGTCACCCTCGCCGGGTTCGCCGCGCTGAACTGGGCGACCCTGACGGCGCCCCTGCCGGTCGACCTGCTGCTGCTCCGCCTCGAGATCCCCGTCGGGCTGGTGTTGCTCGCGCTCACGGCCGGCCTCGCCCTCGTGTTCTTCCTCGCGGCGTTGTTCGACCGCGCGGCGCAGCTGCGCGAGATCCGCCACCTCGAGAAGCAACTCGAGACGACCCGCGCGCGGCTCGACGACCGCCAGCGCGACGAGATCCGCGAGGTGCGCGACGCGGTGAAGGCGTGGGGTGCGTCGCTCGAGAACCGCATCGACGACCGCGTCGGGGCGGCGGAGGAGGGCCTCAAGGCCGCCCTCGCCGAAACCGACGGGCGCGAGGCGCGCCGCATCGCGGCGCTCGAGGAGCGCGTCGTCACGGTCCGCAACGAGATCGCCGCCGACGTCGGTGAGGCGGAGGATGCGCTGCGCCGCATCTACGCGCAGGGTGCCCTGCCGGCGGGCGGCGACGACGCCCCCCCCCCCCCCGCCGACGCCCGCCGCCGTTCCGGCGGTGGCGGGGGCGACGCCTGAGCGACCGGGCGCCTGCTACGTTGCGTCGCATGAGCGACGCGCCCGTGATTCACGACAAGGAGGCGACCAAGGCGGAGATCCTCGAGTCGCTGAAGGTCGTCCGCGATCCCGAGATCCCCGTCAACGTCGTCGACCTGGGCCTGATCTACGACGTCCAGATCGACGACGAGGGCGCCGTGGACATCGACATGACGCTGACCAGCATGGGCTGCCCCGTGCAGGACATGATCCAGGCCGACGCGGAGCTCGCCGCCATGAAGGTCGAAGGCGTGCGCCGGGTGAACGTCGAGTTCGTCTGGTCGCCGCCGTGGAGCACCGACAAGATGAGCGAGGACGGCAAGAAGCAGATGCGGATGTTCGGGTTCGACCTGTGACGTCCGCGCCCCACGCCTGACGTGTGGTTCCGTCGCGCCGCCGCGCCCTCCGACCCGCGGAGCGAGGCGTGGACCGCGCTCGCCGTGCGCCTCGAGGCGGCCCCGTTGGAGGGCGACGCCCGCGCGACGCTCGAAGCGGAGGTCCCCGAGGACGTCGGCCGCGTCGCGGGCCCGCTCCACCTCCCGCGTACCCACGGCCCCTGGCTCGTCGCCTTCGACGCCCTCCGCCCCGCCCCCCACGGGCGGGGCGGTCCCGTGCCCCGGCCGGTCCTGCACCTCCGCAGCACGCCGCCCGCCCCGGATGGGGCGGACGCGGCGCTCGGCGCCTCCCCGACCCCCACACCGATCCCTGCACCGATTCCCGCACCGTGGCCGGCCGACGTCGCGCTCCGCGCGTTCGCCAACGACCACCCCCTCCTCGCCCGCCTCGAGGCGGGTCGCGCGGGGGCGGCGGCGGTCGCGACCCGCGACGCGCCGTTCGACGACGCGGTCGGCGTCGTCGCTCGCGACGCCGACCGCGTCTCGGCGTGGTTGGGGCACGCCGACGCCGCCCCGGTCCGCACAGCGCTGCGCGACCTGCTGCGCGACGACGCCCTCCCCGAAGCGCGGCTGGTGTTGGGCTCCGACCGGGTGGCCTGGCAGGCGCTC
>CAJXOA010000064.1 GCA_913057685.1 uncultured Trueperaceae bacterium | reverse complement strand
CGCGCACCTCGTGGGCGGGGTCGGCGTAGGCGGTGCGCGTCGGGGGCGGCGTGGATGGGCGTTCGTCGCCGTCGAGGGTCGTGCGGACGCCGGCGGGGGCCGGCGTCTCGCGCTCGAGGGCGGGGAGGCGCACCCAGGTGACGTCGACGTGCTCGGCGAGGGCGGTGAGGAGGGGGGCGTGGACGGGGGGGATGGTGCGCACCCGGTGCAGCGTGACGGGGCCGAGGAGCGCGTCGGCGTGGTGGACGTTCTCCAGGGCGCGCGCGACGAGCTCGGTGGGGGGCAGCACGTGCGCGGGGAGGGTGCGGACGACGTGCGCGTGAAGGGTCGCGAGGTCGGCGAGCCGGGCGGCGTCGGGGGCCGTGTGGGGGGCGGTGTCGGGGGCGTCGGCGGCGAGTGCGGTGGGGGGGAGGTCGGCGCGCCAGGCGGCGGTGAGCGTGCGGGTGGCGGCGTCGGCGAAGCCGGGGAGGTCGGCCACGTCGCGCAGCGCCCGTAGGTCGCCGCGCGGCAGGTCGTGGAGGGTCGCGCGGACGTCGGCGGCGGTGGCGGCGCGGAGGAACCCGCCGGCGAGGCGGGCGGCGAGCGCGTCGAGCGTGAGGATGCGGTCGCCGAGCGCTCCGGCGCGGGCGAGGCGCGCCTGCGTGGCGCGCCAGGCGGTGGGGTCGTCGACGACGTGGGTGCGGCGGTGGATGGGCACGCGGTCCTCCGTTCGGGTGCCGGCGGTCGCGGCGGGTGGCCCGAGCCTCCCCCCACCGTGCGACGGCGAGCGTCGTACCGGCGGGGGAGATCCCCGTCATCGTGCCACGCCGGTCCGACCGGCGTCCTGCGACGCTCTGCGTCGCATGGGGGGTGGAGGCTGGCCGTCCTCCGCACCCCCGGGGTCCGCCGAGCGGACCCCGGCACGGGACCCATCCTGGGTGCGAGCGACCGCGGCGGACGCCCGGACGCGGGAAGGACATCCCATGAGCGAGGCCGACACCGACGTGCGACGCGATGCGGGACGAAGCCACGAGGACCTCACCGTCGACGATACGGGGCGCGAGGCGCTGCTCGCGGTGTACGAGCGCCTGCAGATCGACGCCGCGTGGACCGTCTGGCACGACGACGGATTCACCTGGTGGGCGCACCGGCTCCCGCAACGCATCCGCGTCGAGGGCCCCACCGACGTCGACGGGCTCGCCACCCGCTGGCTGTCGTTCGAGACCGCGGCGCTGCGCGGCGTGGCGGTCGCCGACGGGGCGAAGTCGAACAGCGCGGCGATCGCCGCGATGGAACTCAACCGCGTCTCGAACCTGTACGAGGTCCACCTCGACGGGGACCGCCTGGGGCTTCGTGGGCGCGTGTACTTCATGCCGGAGACGCTGCGGTTCCGCACCGAGCTGTTCGCCGACCGGGCGCTGCTGGCCGTGACGTGGGCGGAACGCAACGCCGACACCCTCGTGGGGGGTGCGGGGAAGCTGAGCCTCGCGCCCGGCCTCGCGGTCGACGCGACGCCGCACCCGACCTCCGGCGAACGGGCGGCCCCCGACGACATGCTGAACGTCGCCGACGCCGTCTTCCAGCCCCTTGGGCAGGAGCCGCCCCGGAACGCCGGCGCGACCGACCTGCGCGGCGCGGCGGAGGTGCTTGCGGGGTCGGCGGACGACGTCGTCGGCGGGTCGGACGAGGGCCTCGTCCAGGCGTCCCTGTCCGGCACCGGGGTGGGAGCGCGCGTCGCCATCCGCGCGCAGATCGGTCACCCCTCCCTTGGGCAAGGCATGCTCCTGCTGGTGTACCTCCGACCGCCCGCCCTCGACGCGTTCGAGCCTGGGTCGCGCGAGGAGGGGCAGGCGGCGATCGCCACGGCCGAGACCCTCAACCAGGCGGCATGGTCGATGCCGTGGCCCCTGCTGCACGTCGGGGCGTGGGTGGGCGACGGGGGGAGCGAGCGCCCGCACCGCGTCGTCTACGCCAGCTTCCACCCCAACGCCACGTTGACGCAGGGCGTGGCGGAGGCCCTCGCCTACGACGGGATCGGGCGCGCCCACCGGGCCGCGCCGCTCCTGATCGCGCGCGACGGCCGCCCCCTCAGCTGAGCGGCGCCCTCAGTAGGGGATCGCGACCCCGGTCTCGTCGAAGAAACCGCCGCTCTGCGCCGGCTCGAGATCGTGCAGGACGCGCAGGAGGTTCGCCGCCGCCTCGTCGGGCTCGTAGCTCGTGTGGCCGCCCGCCCCGAACGGCGCGGACAGCTTCGATTCGACGTGCCCCGGGTGCAACGCGACGCAGACCGCGCCCTTCGACTTGCGCCCGAGCTCCGCGGCGGCGCTCCGCACGAGCGCGTTGAGGGCGGCCTTGCTGGCGCGGTAGCCGTACCACCCTCCGATCGTGTTCTCGCTCAGGCTCGCGGCGCGCGCGGACAGCGTGGCGAACACCACCCGCCCGTCGCGGGGCAGGAGGGGCAGGAAGTGCTTCATGACCAACGCCGGCCCGATCGCGTTCAGGTCGAACGCCTTCGCGAGCTTGGCGCGGTCGAGGTGCCGCCAGGTCTTCTCGGGCCGTTGCTCCTCGTCGTGCAGGAACCCGGTCGCGTCGATCACGAGGCGGACCGGGAGGCCGGTCGCCTTCGCCGCCTCCGCCGCCGCCTGGATCGAATCTTCGTCGGTCAGGTCCAGGCGGGGGTCCCCGCTCCGCGAGAGGCGCAGCACCTGCGCGAACTGCGGGTCCTGCTCGAGGCGGTCGGCCAACGCCCCGCCGATCGCGCCGGACGCACCGACGACGATCGCGAGGCCTCCGGGTTCGAACGTGCTCGCGTCGCTCATGGGGGAAGCGTACGCGCCCGCCGGTCGGTCACTCCGTAAGCGGGCGCGAGGTCCGGCAAGGGATGCGCGAACGAGGGCGCGCCGGACCGACGGGGTCGGTCCGGCGCGCGGACGGAGCGGAAAGCGGGGGCGACGCCCTACCAGAAGACCGGCGCGTGGGCGGGCGTGCGGTTCGGACCCGACGCCTCCCTCGCGCCGAGCATGCCGGTGGGGGGGATGAAGGCCAAAATGTCGAGGTCCGAACGATTCACGACGGCGGCGCCGTCCCCACCCCAGCAGTAGAGGTCCCCCTGCTGCAGGGCGCAGGAGGTCGTGTGGGAGGAGAGGGCGAGGCCGTCGACCTTCGTGGCGTCCAAATCGCCCTCTTCCAGCACCTGGACCGGCGTTGCGGCGTCGGTCGTGGTCCCGTCGCCGAGTTGCCCGTCCCCGTTCGCGCCCCAGCAGTGGATCGCGTCGTTCTTGAGGGCGCAGGTGTGACTCCAGCCGGTGGCGATGGCAGTGACGTTGGTGTTGTCGAAGCTGTCGGTGGTGGAAACGAGGACGGGGGTGTCGGACGCGGACGTCGTGCCGTTCCCGAGCTGGCCCTTGTCGTTCGCCCCCCAGCAGAAGACCTGCCCCCCTTCGAGTGCGCAGGTGTGCCGCGTCGCGCTGAGGGCGGTCACGTTGGTGTTGTCGAAGTCGGTCGTGCTGGCGACGCGGACGGGCACCGCCGCGTCGGACGTGGAGGCGTTCCCGAGTTTTCCTTCGTCGTTGCCGCCCCAGCAGTACACCGTGCCGCCCTCGATGGCGCAGGTGTGTCGGTTGCCGCTCTCGACGGTGGTGACGTTCGTGTTCGCGAAGCCGTTCGTGCTGCTGACGACGGCGACCGTGTCGACCGCCTGCCCACCGTCACCGAGCAGGCTGGCGAAGCTGGAATTGCCGTTGAAGCCCCAGCAGTACACCGTGCCGTCCTCGATGGCGCATGCGGCCGTCGCCGAGTTCATCCCCTTCTGCAGGGACAGGTCGGTCACGCTCGAGTTGTCGAAGCCGACGCCGGCATTCGCCTCGACTGGGTGGGCGACCGTCGCAGCCGTTTGGGTGAACGTCCCGGGGATCCCGAGCTGAAGCGAGTCGTCGAAGTTCTTCCCCCAGCAGTACACGGTGCCGCCGGCGACGGCGCAGGCGTCGGTGTCCCCGACGACGACGTCGGTGGCGGAGACGTCCCCGAACCCGTCGGTGCCCGACACGGGTTCGGCGATGAACACCATGGTCGACGTGACCTCGGGGTTCCCCAGGCGTCC
>CAJXOA010000063.1 GCA_913057685.1 uncultured Trueperaceae bacterium | reverse complement strand
CCCCAACCCCCCCCGTAGCGCGGCTGCGCCGCGCCGCGTGGGGCGTGGCGGCCCTGGCCGCCCTGCTGGCCGCATCGGGCTGCAACCTGCTGGAGGGAAGCGCGTACGCGCCGTACGCGGAGTTCACGCCCGCCGCCCTGACGTTCCAGGCGGAGCGAGCGATGGACGACGAACAAACGCCGATTCAGTCGGTGGAGTTCACGACCCCCGCGGGCGCCCAGGGGGCGTACCTGACCGGCTACACGGTCACCTACCGGGATGCGGACGGCGAACCCCTGGCGTTCGGGGACGGCGTCGCGACGTTCGCGGTCGAGGACGTCGGCCTTCGCCTCCCGCCGGGACGCACGTGCCTGGGAAGCGAGTGCGTCCCCGGGGAGGTGACGTACGAGGAGGCGACGTCGGACCTCCTCGAGTTGCTCGCGATGCCGAAGGGCGTCATCGGGGCGTACCTGTCGTCCGGCCAGGACGTGGGCTCGGTCCGCTACGTCTGGACGATCCGCCTGGATGGCGACGGAAGCGAGATCACGCGCACCGCCACGGCGCCGGTCGTCGTCGACCGAACGGTCGACCTGAACCCCGTCGTGGAGATCCTGAACCTCGAGAACGGTGAGACCGTCGCGCCGGACCACGCGTTCACGATCCGCGTCACGACGCGCGGCGGTGCGGCGCTCGAGACGCTCCAGGCCGCCCTGTCCGGCCAGCGCATCGCCTTCCCCGACCCGACGTCGACGACCGACGTCGTCCTCGACGAGGCGTTCCCCGTCGTGTCGCTGACCGACCACCTGCTGACCGTCACCGCGACCGACGATCTGAACGGCGTGGGCACGAACTTCCGCAACTTCACGGTCGTCCCCTCGCCGACGGACGCGACGCCCTAGCCCGACCGCCGACACGAAGGCACGACGCGGGGACCGCCTTCGGGCGGTCCCCGTTCGAATTCCCCCTGTCCTTCCGTGCCGGGACGGTAGGCCTCAGGCGCCCTCGCGCACCGTTCGCAACCAGTCGACGAACCGCTCGACGCCGACCTCGAAGTCGGTGGTGGGCGCGTACCCGAGCAGGCGGCGCGCCTTGCCGACGTCCGCCCAGGTCTGCGGGACGTCGCCCGGCTGGACCGGGTGCGGTTCGCGGATCGCCTCCACGCCCAACGCCCCCTCGAGGGTCGCGATCATCGCGTTCAGGTCGACGGTGGCGTCGTTCCCGAGGTTGACGACCTCGTAGGGGGTGGCGGCGTAGTCCATCGCCGCGCGGACGCCCTGCACGGTGTCCGCGACGTACGTGTAGTCACGGCGGCTGGTGCCGTCCCCGTACGTCGGGATCGGGACGCCGTCCAGCATGCGCTCCGCGAACTTGCGGATCGCCAAGTCGGGCCGCTGGCGCGGCCCGTACACCGTGAAGAACCGCAACGCGACGAAGCGCAGGTCGTACAGGTGCGCATAGACGTGCCCCAGGAGTTCGCCGGACACCTTCGTGCTGGCATACGGACTGATGGGGCGCAGGACCGCGTGGTCCTCCCGCCACGGCACGTCGGGATCGACGCCGTACACGCTGGACGACGACGCGAACACGAACTGCGGCGTGCCCCAGGCGCGCGCGAGCTCCAGCAGGTGTTGCGTGCCCATCACGTTCACCTGCTGGTACCCGACGGGGTCCTCGAGGCTGGGGCGGACGCCCGCCTTCGCGGCCAGGTGCACGATCACGTCGAACGGGGTGGCGTCGGCGATGGGGGTGAGCGCCTGCGCGAGCGCCTCGGGCGCGCGCAGGTCGACGTCGACGAGGCGATACCGGTCGTCGCGTTGGTGCGGCGCGACGTTCGCGCGCTTCTCCGCGACGTCGTAGAACGGATCGAAGGCGTCGAGCGCGGTGACCCGCCACCCGCCCTCCGCGAGGAGGGCGTCGACCAGGTGACTGCCGATGAAGCCGGCCGCGCCGGTGACGAGGGCGTGGCGCACCCGCGCTACCGCCCCACGCCGACGTACCGCAGCTGCCGGGCGCGGACCGCGTCGGGATCCAGCAGGTTGCGGGCGTCGACCAGGACGCGGCCGCGCATGGCGGCCGCGACGTCGTCGAGGGGCAGCTGCCGGTAGACGTCCCAGTCGGTGGCGACGACGATCGCGTCGCAGCCGTCCGCCAGGTCCAGGGGGTCGGTGGCGTACGTCACGTCGAGCGGCGGCTCGAGCGCCTGGGCGTTGTCCATCGCGACGGGGTCGTGCACCCGGACCTGCGCCCCGCGCTCCTGCAGGACCTCGATCAGCGTGAGGGCGGGCGCGTCGCGCAGGTCGTCGGTGTCCCCCTTGAACGCCAACCCCAGGATCCCGATCGTGGTGCCGCGCAGGACCTTCAGGTGCTCCTGCAGCTTCTCGACGATGCGGACGCGCTGCTGGTAGTTGACGTCGACCGCCGCCTGCACGACCGGCATCGGGAAGTCGTAGCCCTCGGCGGTGGCGAGGATGGCGCGGGTGTCCTTCCCGAAGCAGCTCCCGCCCCACCCGATCCCGGCGTGCAGGAAGCGCGTCCCGATGCGGTCGTCGAGGCCGATGGCTCGCGCGACCTGGGTGACGTCCGCACCGACGCGCTCCGCGAGCCCGGCGAACTCGTTGATGAAGCTGATCTTCGTCGCCAGGAAGCTGTTCGCGGCGTACTTCGTGAGCTCCGCACTGGTGGCGGTCGTCGTGATCAACGGCGGGAGCGGCATGCGGTCGGGCCTCGGGACGCCGGGCGGCGGTTCGAACGCCTGCTCGAGGAGCGGGGCGTACAACCGCCGCAGGACCTCCACCGCCGCTTCGTCGTCGGACCCGACGACGATCCGGTCGGGGTAGAGGCTGTCCCGCACCGCGCGGCCCTCCGCGAGGAACTCGGGGTTGGAGGCGACCGCGACGGTCGCCTCCACGCCCCGCTCCCGGAGGGTGCGGCGGACGATGCCCTCGACGTGCCGGGCGGACCCGATCGGGACGGTCGACTTGTTGACGACGACCAGGTTGGCGCCCGGTTGGATGCGTTCGGCGATCTGGCGGGCGGCGACGTCGACGTACGCCATGTCCGCGTCACCGTTCTCCTTGGGGGGCGTCCCGACCGCGATCACGACGACCGTTTCCCCGGACAGGTCCGGGAGCTCGGTCGTGAACGTCAAGCGGTCCTGCGCCAGGTGCAGGAGCTCCTCGAGGCCGGGCTCGTGGATCGTCGCCTCGCCGCGCGAGAGCCGATCGACGATGCTTGGGTCGATGTCGACGGCGGTGACGTCGTGCCCGACGTACGCCAGCGCCACGCCAGTGGTCAGGCCCACGTACCCGGTCCCGATGATGACGGTGTTCATGGGGGCATCGTACCGGGCATACCGGCCCCATCCGCGGGACGCGCGCCCCACGAGCTCTACCCCGGCCCGGTACGCCTGCGTCCCGTTCCACTGGAGGCGGGTGCTATGCCGGACCCGGGAGGACCATGCGCACACGCCGCCCGACAGATCCCGGCATGCACCCCCGCGGGCACGCCCCCGCGGCGCAGGACACGTCCGCCATGCACGGCGCTCCCGACCTGGCGTTCGCCCGCCGCCTGCTCCCCGGCCCGACGCACGTGATCGGGTGGGGCGGCCGACCGCGCGCGGTCGTGCCGGCCGGCGCGCGTGCCGCGCGCGTCCGGGCTGTGGCGGCGATCCCGGCGTTCGCTCGCGCGGCACGCCTCGCGCGGACGCTCGAGGCGCTGCGCCTGGGCGTGGCGCCCGGCCGCGCGACCCACCCCGCACGCGCTGCCGATGAGGAGCCGGATGCAGGACCCCTGGCCGAGCTGCTCGCCGCCCCCCCCTGGCCGGACGCCCACCCGGTCGCCGTGTGGCTCGGGACGCCCCACCCCGCCCGGCACGTCCTCGTGCCGTTCGCCGACCCCGACGGCCACCCCGTGGGGGTCGCGAAGATCGCGACCGGACCCCGCGCCGCGGCGGGGGTCGCCCGCGAAGCCGACGCGCTCACCGACCCCCACGTCGCGGCGTGGACGCCGCGCCTGGACGGTCGCACGCCGGTGGCGGGCCGCCCCACCCTATGGCTCGCACACGTTCCGGGGCGCCCCCCGTCCCGCGGTTCGGACGCCATTCGCCGGGCGTTGGCGGACCTGTCCCCCGCCCCGGACGCGGCGGCGTCCGGGCTGCTGGACCGCGCCTGGGTCCGCGCGTCGCTCCGCGCGGCCGACCTGCCCGTCGCGCCCTTCCTCGCGGCCCTCCCGGGCGCGCACCCGCACGTACGCATGCACGGCGACCTGGCCCCGTGGAACGTCCGCGTCGATGGGCCGCGCACCACCTTCCTGGATTGGGAGGAAAGCCGACCCGACGGCCTCCTGGGCGTCGACGCCGCCCACGCCCGCCTCGCGGAAAAGCTGCAGCTGGACCGCGCGTCCCCCGCGCGGGCGGTGGCCCACGCCGCCGACG
>CAJXOA010000062.1 GCA_913057685.1 uncultured Trueperaceae bacterium | reverse complement strand
GGGCCGGTCCCCTGGGCGGTCATCTCCGCCGGCACCGTCTACGCCTTCTTCTCGATGGCGTGGTTCCCCGCCGTCGCCACCGACCCCCTCGTGTTCTCGCTGTTGGGGATCGGGTGGGGCGCGGCGGAGCGGGAGCTCCGCGGCATCCCCGACGAACCCGAGGACGACGGTACGTCGACAACCTCGAACCTGCTCGGGCGCACCAAGAAGCTGTCCCGCGCCGAAGCGCGCCGGAGGAAGCGCAAGGGCTGACGCCGACCCTGTCGAATCGGCGCTCGATCGTATCGCCGTGCTAGCGGCGGTCGCTGGCGGCCCTCGGGGCGGACGGGATCCGTGGACAGCCCCCCCGTTCGTTTCGTACCCTTCTGCGAGGAGGTGCCTTCGTGCCCCACGTCGTCGTTCCATCCCCCGCGCGCGCTGCGCGGGTCCTTGCGCTCCTCGCCGCGCTGGGTCTTCTCGCATCCTGTGGTCCCAGCGAACGCGAACAGGAACTCGAAACCCGCACGCAGGCGCTCGAGGCGAAGGTCGGTGACCTCGAAGCGGCGTTGGCGCTGGCGGAGACCGACCTCGGGGCGGCGAACGAGGCCCGTGCCTCGCTGCAGGAACGCCTCGACGCCGCCGTCACCGAACGCGACGCGCTGCAGACCGAGGTCGCGGACCTTCGCAGCGAGGTGGACCGCCTCGAGGCACGCGCGAGCGAGACCCGCGAACGGCTCGGCGAGCGCGTCGACGACCTCGCCGCCGCCCGCAGCGAACTCGAGGCGGCGCGCGCTGCGCTGGCGACCGCCCGCGAACGGCGGGACGCCCTCCAGGCGGAGCGCGACGCGCTCCGCGCGGAGGTCGCCGACCTCGAAAACCGCCTCGCCGAGGCCGAAGGAACGACGGAGGACGCGACGGGGGAGGGGAGCGACCGGGCCGCGTCGGACGCGGACGTCGAGGCGGACGTGGCGGCGCTGCGCTCGGACCTCGCGAGCGCCCGCGCGGCGTTGGCGGAGGTGGAGGCGGAACGCGACGCGCTGGAGGCGGAGGTCGCGCGGCTCGAGGCCCGCATCGCGGAGCTCGAGGCCGCCGCGGAGGCTGCGGGGTCGCAGGAGGACGCCGCCCGCGCCGACCTCGAGGACGTCGAGACGGAGTTGTCGGTCACCGCGGTCGAGTTGGCGTCGGCGCGCGCGAACCTGTCGATCGTGCAGGAGGACCTCGCCGACGTCGAGGGGGAGCTGGCGGCCGCGCGGGAGGACCTCGACGCGACGCGCAGCGAGCTCGCCGCCACCGAAGCGGAACGCGACGCCCTGGCGGCGTCCTTGGAGGACGCGCAGGCGCAGCGCGACGACCTCGAAGCACGCGTCGCGTCGCTGCGCGACGCCTCGCAAGCGGCGCGCGCGGAGGTGGAGGCCGCGCGGGCGGAGGCGGCGGCGTTGACCGCCGACCTCGAGGCGGCGCTGGAGGAACGCGCGGGGCTCGAGGAGGTCACCGAGGCGCAGCGCGAGGAGTTGGCGGCGATCCGTGCGGACCTGCGCGCGACGCAGAACCGCGTGGCGGAGCTGCGCGACGCGCGGGGGATCTACACCGTCCAACCCGCCGATTCGCTGTCGAGCATCGCGACGTTCTTCTACCGCGACGGCTACCGCTGGCCCGACATCCTCGCGGAGAACGACAACCTGATCGACGAGCCCGACCTGATCTTCCCGGGCATGGTGCTGGTCATCCCCCGTTGAGCCACCCGGCCGGGACCTAGGCCGGAACGGCGCGGTTCGCCACACCCGGGTCACACGCCCGCGCGACGCTCGGTTCGTCCCCCTTCTGGAAGCGTTCGGGGACGGGAAGGAGCGATGGTGGCGCGCCCGGTGGTGCTGCTGCACGGGTACGGAGGCCGGCCCGAGGGGTACCGGGCCTGGACCTCCAGCCTGCGGGCCGCCGGACGCGACACCGTCGTCCCCCTCGCCTACGACGTCCGCAGCAACGACGTCGACCTGTTCGACCTCGCCGAAGCGCTCGACCGCACCCTGCATCGCGACCCCCGCCTCGCGGGCGGCGCGCCGTTCGACGCCTTCGTGCACTCCACCGGCCTGTTGGTGCTCGCCGCCTGGCTGGCGCGCGATCCCGCGCGCGCCGCCCGGGTCGTCTGGGTGATCGCCCTGGCGCCGGCGACGTTCGGCTCCCCGCTGGCGCACCTGGGGCGCGGCATGCTCGCGGGGGTGTTCCGCGGGGGGTGGGCGCCCGGCCCCGACTTCCTGGAGGGCGGCGACCGCGTCCTGCGCGCCCTGGAGCTCGGTAGCCCCACCGCCTGGCGCCTCGCCGACGCCTGGTCGGCCCCCGTGGGTGGCCGGCGGGCGGCGCCCCACCTGCTGGTGGTCGGCGGGGCGGGCCGGCGCGCCGGCCCCACCGGCCTGCTCCACCCGCCCGGCAGCGACGGCGTCGTCCGCCTCGCGGGCGTCGACCCGCGCGCGCCCGCCTACCGCCTCGACGCCCGCCCGGCGGTGCGGGCGCCGCGCCTCGTGCGCGAGGGCGGCTGCCGGCCGGTGGGGGGCGACCTTCCCCCCCTCGTGCTGCCCGGCGCGGACCACGGCGCGGTGCTGCGCGACCCCCCGCCCGAGGTCGCGGCGATCGCGCTGGCCGCCCTGGCCGCGCCAGGCCCGACGCCCGACCTGCGGGCGCGGGTCGCGGCGTGGAACGGTGGGGCGCGGGGGCGACTGCGGGCGGCGGGCGACGACGCGGAGGACTGGCGCCAACTGTGGGTCCGCGTCGAGGACGAGCGCGGCGACGGGGTGCCCGACGTCTACCTCGATCCGCTCGTCCGGCGGGCGGGGGAGGGCGCCTGGCGGCGGGTGGCGGTCGTGGGCACGCTCGACGCGCACGTCCACGGGGCGGACCCCTCCTACCGGGCGCTGCACCTGCGCCTCCCCGGCGCGGACGACGACGCGGCGTGGGCGCTGCGGGTGGTGGCGCGCTCGGGCAGCCCCCGCGTCGGGTACGTCGGGCGGCGCGTCCCGACGCCCGTCGCGGGGGAGGGGCCGGGGGACGGGCGGTTCGCGGGGGCGCCCGCGGCGGCGCCCGCGGTGGCGCCTGTGGGAACCTCCACGGGTGCGGCGGCGGGGGCGGCGCCGTGGACGGTCACGTGCCCCCTCACGCCACCGGGCGGGGCGGCGTTCCTCCCGGGCGGCACGACCGTCCGGTTGCGGGTGGTCGTGGAGCGCCAACCGCTTCCCCTCCGGGGCCCCACCCGCCTGCTGCGCGTCGCGGGGTAGATTGCCGCGAACGCCACCTCGGAGGTGCCGCCGTGCGCATCACGTCCCTCGAAGGGCCCGACGGGCCCGTCGCCGCCCTGCGCGTCCCCACCGGCCTCGTGCCGCTGTCCGCCCTCCCCGACGGGCCCGACGGCCCCTGGCCGACGACCCTCCAGGCGCTGCTCGACGCGGGTCGCTTCGAGGCGTTGCGCGCGTGGAGCGACGCGCACGCGGCCGACCTCGCCGCCCTCGCGGACGGCGCGCCCGGCCGCGCCCTCGCGGGCGCCGCACCGGCCGCCCTGGTGCCCCACCCGCCCAAGATCCTCGGGGTCGGCCTGAACTACGCCGAGCACGCCGGCGACCTGGGGGAGACGCGGCCCGACGAGCCCGCGACGTTCATGAAGCCCCACACCGCCCTCCTCCCGCCCGGCGGGACGATCCCGATTCCGCGCCAGAGCGAGCGGACGACCGGCGAGGCGGAGCTCGCGCTGGTGATCGGTCGGCACGGCAAGGACGTCCCCCGCGAGCGGGCGGCGGACTACGTCGCCGGCGTCACGACGGCGATCGACATGACGGCGGAGGACATCCTGCAGCGCAACCCGCGCTTCCTGACGCGCGCCAAGAGCTTCGACGGCTTCCTGGTGTTGGGGCCGGATCTGGTGACGCTGGACGCGGTGCACGCCCACCTCACCGAGGCCGGCACCGAGCCAGACGCCGCGGCGCCGGGCGACCTGGGGCTCGGGGCGCTCGAGGTGACGACCACCTGGAACGGCGAGCCGGCGCGCCGCAACGTCGTGGCGAACATGCTGCACGACCCCGCGTCGCTCGTGGCCTTCTTCAGTGCGGTGATGCCGCTCGAGCCGGGCGACGTCATCAGCACCGGCACGCCCGGAGCGGTGCCGCTCGCACACGGCGGCCGGGTGGGGTGCACGATCCCCGGCGTCGGGACGGTGACCTGCCCCGTGCACGACCGCAAGCGCGACGGCTGACCGCCCGCCCCACCTTCGGTCCGAAGGTGGGGTCGACCCCCGGGGCGTGATTCGGAGGACCGAGGGAACGGGTTCGTACGTTATGCGCTTCGGTCAGGCCCGCTCAGGACGACGTTAGAGCCGTTGACACGGTATGAAGTCGAACGTATACTCCGCCAACCTGCATAGGCATGCACGCCGTGCGCGCTACGGCAGGTACGTCGACCCCTCCGTCCCCTCGCCGCTCCCGACGCGGTCCACGCCCGTCGGGGCACCACCGGGCGCGGAACCCCTCATTCGAAAGGACGGTCCCCATGAAGAAGATGCTTGCCCTTCTCGTGACGCTCGGCGCGCTGCTCGGCGTGTCCAGCGCCCAGGAGCCGGTCACCATCGGCGTGAACCTCGAGCTCTCCGGCCGCTTCGCCACCATCGGCACCTCCACCCTGCAGGGCATCCAGACCGCCCTCGAGGAGCGCGCCACCGTCGACGGTCGCCCGATCGAACTGTCGATCTGCGACAACCAGACGACCCCCGAGGGCTCGATCAACTGCGCCGCGCGCTTCGTCGACGAGGGCGTCGTCGGGGTGCTGGGTGCCATCTCGAGCACCATGAGCATCGCCGCCGCCAACCCGCTGCAGGAGGCCGGCGTCATCATGATCTCGACGAGCTCCACCAACCCCGCCACCACGCAGATCGGCGACCACATCTTCCGCATGGCCTACACCGACGACTTCCAGGGCAAGGTCGCCGCCCGCTACGCCGCCGAGGACCTCGGTGCGGAGCGCGCCATCGTCTTCCGCCAGCAGGACGACGACTACAGCTTCGGCCTCGCCGGCTTTTTCGCCGACGAGTTCGAGGCGCTCGGTGGCGAGACGATCACCCTCGACTTCGTCGCGAACACCGTCGACTTCAGCGCGCAGATCAACGACGCGCGCGGCTTCGACGCCGACGTCATCTACTACAGCGGCTTCTGCGCCGAGGGCGCGAGCCTCATGCCGCAGCTGCGCCAGCAGGGCTTCGACCAGCAGATCCTGGGCGCCGACGCCAGCGACGACTCGCAGTGCCCGACCGGCGGCGGTGAGGCGTTCGACGGCTACCTGCTGACCGGCTTCGGTGGGCCCGACGTCCTGAGCGGCGACGCTGCGAGTCGCGCCGAGGACTTCGCCAGCCTGTTCGACGTCGTCTTCCCCGACGCCCCGGACTTCAACGGCTTCACCCTCGCCGGCGCGGACGCGTTCAACGTCCTCGTGCAGGCGGTGGACGACGCCGATTCCAGCGACGGCGACGCGGTGCTCGAGGCGCTCGCGAACCTCGAGGGCTACCCCGGCGTCTCCGGCGAGATCACCTACGCCGGGACCGACGGCACCCCCGCCGACCGGACGATCGCCTTCTTCGAGTACTCCGTGCCCGGCGCGGACGGCTCGGAGTGGAGCAAGGCCAGCCTCTTCGGGGTCGGCACCGGCGAGTAAGCGGGCGAACGACGCGCGCGGGCGGTCCGCCGCCCGCGCGCCCGCGCCGCGGCGTGGGGGGGCGGGCCCCCCGCCCCCCCCCCCCCCCCCCCCCCCCCCCCCCCCCCCCCCCCCCCCCCC
>CAJXOA010000061.1 GCA_913057685.1 uncultured Trueperaceae bacterium | reverse complement strand
CCGCCGGCCGATCGGGGGGACGCCGTGACGCTCGCGCGGCACGACGGCCCGCGCGGCGGACGTTCCGCGCGCGTCGTCCGCAACGATGCGCGCATCGAACGCGCCGCCGTGGAGGTCCTCGCGAGCGAGGGGTGGGGGGGCACGTCGTTCAACGCCGTCGCCCGCCGCGCCGGCCTCTCGAAACGCCCGCTGCGCGACCGCTTCGCGCACCGCGGCGAACTCGTCGCCCGCGTCTGGTCGGTCCACTTGGCCCCCTACCTCCTCGAGCGCCTGGAGGCGGTCCTCGCCGCCGCCCCCACCGTCGGTGGGGCGGTGTCGCCGACCGCCCCGCGCGAGGCGGGGGACGCCCTCGCCGACGCCCTCGCGGCGCTCACGCCGCGGCGCCGGGACGCCGACCCCGCGGCCACCGCGACGCTCGACGCCGCCCTCGAGGCGCTGTTGGTCGCGCCGTTCGACGACGACGTCCGCCGCGCCGTCGACGCCGACCTCGGTGCGGCGCTGCGCGCCTGGACCTGCCCGTATCCCAGCGACGACGCCTGCCCGCAGGCCGCCGTCGCGGCGGCGACGGGGCGCGCCTACCTCCTCGCGATCGCGCTCGGCCTCGCGCTGTTCGCCCGCACGCACCCCGAGCCCGCCGTCGACCTCCGCAGCGAAGCGGCGGGCCTCGTGCGCGCCCTCGCGCAGGCCGGCCCGGCGCGCGGGTGGACGGGGGAGAACGCGGCGGACGCGGTCCCGCCGGACGCCGCCTGGTTGCGGTGGCCGCCGCTCGACAGCGGCGACGACGACCTCGACGAGCTCCTGTACGCCACGCTGGACCTCGTGAGCGAAGCGGGCTTCGACGGCGCCCCGACCGACGCGATCTGCCGCCGGGCGCACGTCTCCGAGGGGTTCCTGTTCGGGCGGTACGACACCAAGCTGGAGTTGTTCGTCGACGCCACCCGCCACCTCCAACGCCGGGTCCTCGCCGACGTCGAGGTACGCCTCCGCGACTACCGCGAGCGGTACGGCGACGCGACCGGACGCGCCATCACCCTGCGCGACGCGACCCGCCCCGGCGGGACGCGCGCCCGGGCGCTGGCGCTCGAGCTGCACCGCGTCGCCTGGCACGCGCCCGACCTGCGGGCGGTGCTGCAGGGCGAACGCGAGGCGTTGTTCGCCTCGACGCGCGACGCCTACGGGGAGGTGAGCGACGCCGTCGCCCGCGCCAGCTTCCACGCCGGCACCGCGCTGGGGACCGGCGTCGTCGTCCTCGCCCTGTTCGCCCCGAGCGTGCACGCGCTGCCGTGGAACGTCGTCACCGACCCGCACGTCGAGACGTGCGGCGGGCGTCTCTGAGGAGGCGCGCACGGCGTGGTGCGCCCGGCCGACGCGCCGGAGCGCCCCGACGTGCTGCACTACGCACATGCGTATCCTCCAGAAGGCCATCGGGTTCGTGCTTCGCCCCGCCGCCGAACGCAAGGCGCGCCGGCGCAGCTTCCAGGACCTGGCCGACGACCTCCAGAACGCCTACCCGGCCATCGCCGACCACCTCGCCGGCAAGCCCGACACCCCCGCCAACCGCGAAGCGATCGCGCACTGCGTCGGCATCGAACGGTGGGGCCAGTCGCGCCTGCGCGTCGCGCTGGGCGCGCCGCTCGAGATGGACACCTACCACCCGTACCGCCCCGACGTGGCCGACGGCGTCGAAGCGCTCGCCGCCGCGATGGCGGCGACGCGTGAGGAGACCGTCGCGCTGGCGCGCACGCTCCACGACCAGGGGATCGACCCGACCGACACGGTGCCGCACAACGACCTCGGCGACCTGAGCCTCGCGGGGTGGTTGGCCTACCTGCAGCAGCACGCGTCGCGCGAACTGCCGATGCGCGTGCGCGGCTGACGCGACTCCACTCCTCCGACCCACCGCGCGTCGATCCCGTCCCGACGTCGGCCAACCCCACGTCGAACCCCTCCGCACGCCCCCCGCAGGGGCGGCGCGCGGAGGGGGACGGCTCGACGGCTCCGGAAGCGAGCGGGCACCCCACAGGGTGCGGGACGGGTGCGACCCCGACCTGCCCGAATCAAACCATGTCAAAACCGTTTCAAAGGCGTCCCAGACGACGGTGCGGCCCGAACGGGGCGGTCCCGACGGAGCGGCGCTTAGGTTGGTTCCCCGGCGTCGGTCGCCGTGCCTCCCTCGCCCTGCATGAGCCCGCGCACCGTCCCGTCGTCGCCGACGCGCACCCGTTTGGCGGCCGGTTCGCGCGGGAGGGCGGGCATGGTCACGATCCGTCCCGCGACCGCGACGACGAACCCCGCGCCGGCGGACAGGCGGACCTCCCGCACCCGCAGCGTGAAGCCCTCGGCCAGGCCGCCGGCCTTCGGGTCGTCGGCGAACGACAGGTGCGTCTTCGCCATGCACACCTGCAGGCGTCCGTACCCGGCCGCCTCGAGGCGCGCGAGCTCCTCCGCCGCCGCGTCGTCGAAGGCGACCCCCGCCGCGCCGTACAGGTCGGTCGCCAACGCCTCGATCTTCGTCGTCAACGGCGCGTCGTCCGGGTAGGCGTAGCGCGGTGTGGGCGGCGCGGCATCGGTCGCGTCGAGGACCTCCAGGACCCGGTCCGCGAGCGCTTCGCCGCCCGCCCCGCCGTCGGCGAAGGCGGTGACCCGCGCGGTGGGGACCCCCTGCTCGGCGCAGAACGCTTCGAGCGCCGCGAGGTCCGCCTCGACGTCGCCGGGAAAGACGTTGATCGCGACGACGGCGGGGAGGCCGAAGCGCGCGACGTTCGCGAGGTGCCGCGCCAGGTGCGGGAGGCCGCGCGCCAGGGCGTCCGCCTCCGCCGGGTCGCCGTCCGGCCCCGCACCGTGCTCGCGCAACGCCTTCGCGGTCGCGACCAGCACGACCGCCCGCGGCCACAGGCCGGCCTGGCGCATCTTGACGTCCAGGAACTTCTCGCCGCCGAGATCGAACCCGAACCCCGCCTCGGTCACGACCTCCTGGGCGTGCGCCAGCGCGGTGCGGGTCGCGACGACGCTCGACGCGCCGTGCGCGATGTTCGCGAACGGCCCGGCGTGCACGAAGGCCGGCGTCCCCTCGCGGGTCGTCACCAGGTTCGGGGCGAGCGCGTCGCGCAACAGCGCCAGCATCGCGTCGACCGCGCCGAGATCGGCGGCGGTCACGTCCGCGCCGGGCGTGGGGCCGTCCGGCCCCTGGCGCCCCACGACGATCCGCCCCAGCCGGGCGCGCAGGTCCTGGGGCGAGTCGGCGAGGGCGAGGACCGCCATGATCTCGCTCGCGGCGGTGATGTCGAAGCGCGAGGGGCGCTCCGCCCGCCCGCCGGCCGCCAACGTCACGCTGCGCAGGGCGCGGTCGTTGACGTCCACCACCCGCCCCCACGTCGTCGTCTCCGGCGCGAGGCCGCTCGCGCCGGTCGGCGCCGGCGCGTCCGCCGCCCGGTCGGGCGCGGCGCGCCCCTTGGCGGCGTCGAGGGCGGCGAAGTGCAGGTCGTTGTCCACGAGGGCGGCGAGCAGGTCGTGCGCGACACCGATCGCGTGCAGGTCGCCGGTGAAGTGCAGGTTGATGCGGTCGGCCGGCTCGACCTGCGCGCGGCCGCCGCCCGTCCCGCCCCCCTTCACCCCGAAGACCGGCCCGAGCGACGGCTCGCGGAGCGCCAACGCCGCGCGCCGCCCGCGGCGCGCGAGGCCGTCGGCGAGGCCGACGCTGACCGTCGTCTTGCCCTCGCCCGCCTTCGTGGGCGTCACGGCGCTGACCAGCACCAGTCGCCCCGGGACGCCGTCGGGCGAGCGGTCGGCGGCGACGGCGTCCAGCGGTCCCGGGGGGACCGGCGCGACCTTGCGGACGCCCGGCCCGTACGCCGTGAGCGTCTCGGGGGGCAGGTGGAGGGCGGCGGCGGCGCGGTCCACCGCCTGCGGGTCGACGGGCGGCCGGGGGGCGTGCGGTCGGGTCATGCCGCCAGGGTAGCCGAGGGCGCGCGGGCCGCTAGCCGCCGGGCGCGAGCGCGTCGCGCAGGGTGTCGCCCAGCAGGTTGATCGCCAGCACCATCGCGAGCAGCACCAACCCCGGCAGCGTCGAGATCCACCAGGCGACCGCCAGGAACGTCTGTCCGCCCGCCAGGACGCCGCCCAACGTCGGGGTGGGGGGCGGCACGCCCAACCCCAGGAAGCTCAGGCCCGCCTCGGCGAGGACCAGCGCCCCGAACTGCAGAGTGCCGTCGACCAGCAACAGCGGCGCGACGTTCGGCAGCAGGTGGCGCGCCATCACGCCGGGCGAGCGCACCCCGAGCGCGTGCGCGGCCAGCACGAACGCCTCCTCGCGAAGCTCGAACGTCTTCGCCCGCACCAACTTCGCGAAGCTCACCCACCCCGTCAGCCCCAACGTGAGGATCAGGACCGTCTCCGACGCCCCCACCGCCGCGATCACCGCGATCGCCAGCAGGATGAACGGCAACGTCATCAGCGTCTCCGTCGCGCCGGTCACGACCGCGTCCACCCACCCCCCGAAGTAGCCGGCCAGCAGCCCGAGGAGCGTCCCGACCGTCAACGCGAGCGCCAGCGCTGCGGCGCCCACCCCCAGCGAGGCGCGCGTGCCGTGCAGCAGCCGCGCCGCGAGGTCGCGCCCCAGTTCGTCGGTCCCGAGCGGGTAGAACGCGCCCGCGTCGGAGACGGTGCCCGGCGGCGCGAAGGTGGCGCGCAGGTCCTGATCGGTGGGGTCGCGCGGGTAGAGCGGCGCGGCGAGCGCCGCGAACACGATCACGCCCAGCACCGCCAGCGCCCCGCGGGTGCGGCCCCGCCGCCACCAGCGGCGCCACGTCCGGTTCACGCGAGCGACACCTTCGGGTTGAGCCAGGCGTACGAGACGTCCACCAGCGTGTTCACCGCGATCAGCAACAGCGCGACCGCGAACACGCCGGCCTCGACGACCGGGTAGTCGCGGGCGTACACCGCGTTCACCATCAGCCGGCCCAGGCCGGGCCAGGCGAAGATCGTTTCGGTGATGACGCTCCCGCCGAGCACGAAGCGCATCTGCAGGCCGATCTGCGTCACGACCGGGATCATGGCGTTGCGGAAGGCGTGCCGCCACACCACGATCCGCCGCAGCTGCCCCTTCGCCGTCGCCGTCCGCACGTAGGCGCGGTCCAGGACGTCCAGCATCGCGGTGCGCGTCACGCGCACCAGGCCCCCCAGCAGGAACAGCGCGAGGGTGCCGACCGGCAGCACCAGGTGCGCGGCGGTGCCGCTCCCCGAGGACGGCAGCCAGCGCAGCTGCACGGAGAACAGCAGGATGCTCATGACCCCCACCCAGAACACCGGGGTCGACTGCCCCACGAGCGCGAGCGAGGTGATCGCGGTGTCCCACCCGGAGTCGCGCCGGACCGCCGTCAGGACCCCCAGGGGGACGCCCAACGCCACCGCGACGAGGACCGCCCAGCCGGCCAGCGTCAGGGTGGCGGGGAGGCGTTCGGCGACGAGGGCGAGCGCCGGCTCGCCCAGTTGGATCGACGTCCCGAAGTCCGCCTGGACCGCGGCGGCCAGGAAGCGCGCGTAGCGCAGCGGCAGCGGGTCGTCCAGCCCCAACCGGTCGCGGAACGCCTCGACCGTCTCGGGCGACGCGTCGGGCGGCAGCAACAGCCGGACCGGGTCGCCCGACAGGTTGACCATCGCGAACACGAGCATCGTGAGCGCCAGCAGGACGACGACGCTCAGCACCGCCCGCCGCACGAGGTAGCGCGCCATGCGCGCAGCCTACCCCCCGCCCCGGGGCTGACGGACGTGACCGTAGCGAAACGACGACGTGACGCCGGTCCGGGCGCGTCGTATGCTCGCGCCGAGCGCCGCCGTCGTCCGGAGGGCGCGCGCCGTTCCCTTCCCCCAGGAGGTCGCCATGCCGCAGTCGTCCCCGCTCCGCCCCGCCCGCGTCCTGACGGCGCTGGTCCTGTCCGTCGCCCTCGCGGTCGGTGGGCTGGGCTTCGCCCGCACCCTGGTCGTCATGCAGTCCGCCGACGCCGCGACGCTCGACCCGAGCCTCAACCGCGAGACGCCGACGTTCAACGTGCTCATCCACCTGTTCGACGCGCTGATCGACAAGCGGCCCGACGGCACCTACGCCCCCGCCCTCGCCACCGACTGGACGGTGACCGACGGGACCGTCTGGGACTTCACGCTCCGCGACGACGTCACCTTCCACGACGGCGAACCGTTCACCGCCGAGGCGGTCGTCTTCACGATCGAACGCCTCCTGGACCCGGCCACGGAATCGCCGATCGCCGGCGGGTTCGCGTTCATCGACGACGTCGAAGCGACCGGCGAGCACGCCGTCCGCATCACCACCGACGGCCCCGCCCCCCTCGCGGAGCACTACTTCAGCGAACTGCTGATCACCCCGCCGCACCTCCTCGAGGACGGCGACGCGGAGGCGTTCGCGCGCAACCCCGTCGGCACCGGCCCG
>CAJXOA010000060.1 GCA_913057685.1 uncultured Trueperaceae bacterium | reverse complement strand
TGGTACCCGTCGACGTCCGCGTGGTTAACGCCGAACCCCTTCCCCGTCCAGCGGTGGGGACCGCGGACGGTGTACGCCACGACGTCCCCCCACCACGCCAGCCGCCAGGTCCGCGTCGCGTCGAGCCCCCGCGCCCCGACGTCCCCCGTCACGCTCCGCACCGCGACCCCCAACCGCTCCGCGGACACCACCCGGTCGTTCGCCGCCTCGTACCGCGCCCCCGTCAGGCTCGCGGCGACCAACAGCAGCGACGCCAGGTAGGCGGGGCGCAGCCACCCCGAACGCGGGTGCAGGACCACCAGCACGACGCCTGCCACGGCGACCGTCGCCAGCGCCGCGCGCGCCCCCAACGTCGCCGCGAACGTGGCGACCCACAGTCCCGCGACCGCCCACCGGGCGGCGCCCGCCCACCCGAACGCGCGCCCGCCCGCCGCTCCCCTCCCCCCACCAGCCTGCCGCCACGCCGCGCCCAGCCCCACCGACGTCGCCGCCAGCGCACCGGCGAGGTGCACGGCGACGTCCCCGAACTTCGGGTCCAGCACCGGCACGTCGCCCCCCGGGACGCGCGGGATCGCGTCCGGCGCGACGGTGGCGAGCACGAGCGCCGCCAGCATCCCCGCGAGGCCTAGGGGCACCAGCCGGGCGTACGTCCGCACGACGGCCCGGAGGCGGGCGGGGCGGTCGAGCGCCCCCACCCCCAGGAACGCGAAGGCGGCGTAGCCCCACACCGCTCCGTCGCGCAACGCATCGACGCCGTACCGCCCCAGGAACGGGGCGGTCCGCAGCGCCCCCCACGCGACCAGCGCCAGCAGCAGGGCGACCGGGATCCGCACCGAGCGCGGCCAGGGGGCCGCGTCGACGCCCACGGGGCGGCGGCCCATCCGATCCAACGCGAACGCCAGCAGGCCCGCCGCCAACGCGATCTCGCCGACGTAGACCGGCGGCCAGCCCAGGTGCGCCACGCCGCGCGAACCGACCGCGTACGCCAGCACCAACGCACCGAACATCGCCCCCCACGCCGCCATCGCCCGCCGCCGGGCCGCCACCGCCCACGCCAGCGCGGACGCGGTCCCCGCCGAGGCGGCGGTCGCCCACGGCGCGACCGCCGCCGCGCCGCCCAGGAGCACCGCCACGGCCAGCAGGAGGAGGGGGAGCCCCCGGGGCCGCCCACCCAGCCGTCCCGTCATCGCCGCGCGCCCGTCATGGCTGTGCACCCATCATGGCTGCAGCCCCGTCGTGGCCGCACCTCCTTCACCGCCCGGGCCGGGGCGCCAGGCTCGCGCCGGCCGCCACGAGCCCCGCCCCCAGCAGGAGGGTCGCCGCCGCCGCGAGCCCCGCCGCCTGCCACGGCGGCCGGTTCGACGGCGCCGTCGGCGGCGCGGCCCGCTCCACGACGGTCCACGGGGTGGCGGGCGCCGCCACCCACCCCCGCAACGTCGCGAGATCCGCGCGGCGCGCGTCCGCGGCCAGGCCGTGCGCCTGCGCCTCCTTGAAGGTGACGTCGTTCAACGCCCCCTCCAGCGCGGCGATCTGCGCCTCGGTCCGCGACACCGCCGCGGCGGCGTCCGCCGCCGCCCGGGCGCGGTCCCACGCCAACAGGGCGTCGGCCAGCGCGACGCTGCGCGCCGCGGCGACGTCCGGCGTCGCCGCGACCGCGTCGACGAACACCAGGGCGGAGCCCTGGTCCTCGCGCGTCCGGATGCGCCACGCCCCCGCCCGCCGTTCCGGCGGCAGGTCGGGGGCCGCGTCGGCCTGCAGGCCGTCCGAGCGCAGGACCTCGAGGTACGTCGGCAGCGACAGGCGCGGCGCGAGGTGCCGCGACGCCGCCACGGCGGGCGGGACGTCGGGCGTGTCCGCGTCGGCGGCGACGTGCAGGAGGGTGGTGCGCGCCGTGTAGCGGTCCGGCGCCCACGCCGCCCCCGCGCCGGCGATGGCGGCGGCGAGGAGCGCCGCGAGCAGCAGCCACGGGACCGCCCGACGCAGGGCGGCGGTGGGGGACGGTGGACGGCGATGCACGGACGACCTCCCTTCGCGTCGGCTAGTGCGCCCCCCGGCCGCGCAGGACCGCGCCGGGCGTCCGCAGCAGGATCGTCAGGTCCAGCCACGGCGTCCAACGCCCGACGTACGTCAGGTCCCACGCCCGCTGGGCGCGCAGGTCCGCCCCACCGCGCGCCGCGATCTGCTCGAGGCCGGTCAGGCCCGGCAGGACCCGCGCGCGGGCGGCGCGCGTCGCGGCGTCGAACGCCGCCAGGTGGTACGCCGGCAGCGGGCGGGGCCCCACCAGGCTCATGTCGCCGCGCACGACGTTCCACAGTTGCGGGAGTTCGTCGAGGCTGCTGCGCCGCAGGAACGCCCCCACCCCGGGGATCACGCGCGGGTCGTGCGTCAACTTGTAGTGCGCCGCCCACCGCCGCCGCAACGTCGCCCGGTCGCGCAGGTACCGCGCCAACGCCTCGTCGGCGTGCCGGGTCATCGTGCGGAGCTTCCACAAGCGGAACGGACGCCCGAACCGCCCCACCCGCACCTGCGCGTAGAACGGCGGGCCGGGATCGGCGCGCACCACGAACAGGGCGGCGACGGCGACGACGGGCAGGGCGACGACGCCCAACGGCAGCGCCACCCCCAGGTCGAACGCCCGCTTGAGGGGGAACCAGGCCGCGTACCGCCGCGCCCGGAGCGCCTCCGCGCCGGGCCGCCCCCGATCGAACACGCCGGACCGCGAGCGGTCGGCGTCGGCCGGCTCGACGTGCGTCCGGGCGGTGCGGCGTCGTTCGTGCAGGGCGGCCATCACGCCCTCACGATAGGGCGGTCGGGTCGCGTGCGGGGGTACGGACGCCCGTCAGGCGCGCTGTGCGAGGTACCAGGCGTACGTGCGCTCGAGCCCCTCGCGCAACCCCGTCGACGCCGTCCACCCGAGGTCGCGCAGCTTCGAGACGTCCAGCTGCTTGCGGGGGGTGCCGTCCGGCTTGCTGCGGTCGAACGTCAGGTCGCCGTCGAAGCCGACGACGTCGAGGATCGTCTCCGCCAGCTCGCGGATCGTCAGGTCCACGCCGGTCCCGACGTTGATCGGGCCCGGTTCGCTGACGTGCTCGAGGAGGAACAGCGCGGCGTCGGCGAGGTCGTCGACGTACAGGAACTCGCGGCGGGGGGTGCCCGACCCCCACACCTCCATCGACGCCGCCCCCGCCACCTTCGCCTCGTGCGCCTTGCGCAGCAGCGCCGGCAGCACGTGGCTGGTCGTGAGGTCGAAATGGTCGCCGGGCCCGTACAGGTTCGTCGGCATGGCGCTGATGAAGTCCGCGCCGTACTGCGCGCGGTAGGCGTCGCACAACTCGATCGCCGCGATCTTCGCGATGGCGTACGCGCGGTTCGTCGGCTCCAGCGGGCCGGTCAGCAGCGCGTCCTCGCGCAACGGTTGCGGGGCGTGCTTCGGGTAGATGCAGCTGCTGCCCAAGTTCAGCAGCTTGCGGACCCCCACCGCGTACGACGACGCGATCACGTTCGAGGCGATGTCCAGGTTCTGATGCAGAAAGTCGACCGGCGCGTCGCGGTTCGCGACGATCCCCCCGACCTTCGCCGCCGCCAGGATCACCACCTCGGGGCGTTCCGCCTCGAAGAACGCGCGCGTCGCCGCCTGGTCGGTCAGGTCCAGCTCCGCGTGAGTACGCGTCACGACGTTGCGGTACCCCTCCGCCTCGAGGCGACGCAGGATGGCGCTACCCACCAGCCCCCGGTGGCCCGCCAGGTAGACCTTCGTATCCGGCCGCAGGAGCGGGGACGCGCTCACGCGTCCCCGCTCTCGCGCGCCCCGACCGCGTGCCCCGCGTCGCGGAGCGTGCGTTCCTGCCGCGCGAGCTCCAGGTCGTGATCCACCATCCGGGCGACGAGCTCGTCGATGCCGATCTGGGGTTCCCACCCGAGGGCCTCCCGCGCGCGCGAGGCATCGCCGTGCAGGTGCTCCACCTCGGTGGGGCGCAGGTAGCGGGGGTCGAACGCCACGTAGTCGTGCCAGTCCAGGTCGAGGCGTTCGAAGGTGCGGGTGAGGAAGTCGCGTACCGAGTACGCTTCGCCGGTCGCGATCACGAGGTCGCGGGGTTCGTCCTGGTGCAGCATGCGATGCATCGCGCGGACGTAGTCCTCCGCGTGCCCCCAGTCGCGGATCGCGTCGAGGTTCCCGAGGTACAGCGTGTCCTGCAGGCCCAGCTTGATGCGCGTCGCGGCGCGCGTGATCTTGCGGGTCACGAACGTCTCGCCGCGCCGCTCCGATTCGTGGTTGAACAGGATGCCGGTGACCGCGAACAGCCCGTACGCCTCGCGGTAGTTCCGGACCAGGTGGTACGCCATCACCTTCGCCGCGGCGTACGGCGAGCGGGGTTCGAAGCGCGTCGCTTCGTTCTGGGGCGGCGGCGCCGCCCCGAACATCTCGCTCGTGCCCGCCTGGTAGAAGCGCAGGCCCGCCCCGTCGCGCCCGTGCACGTCGCGGATCGCTTCGAGCAGCCGGAGCGTCCCGAGCCCGTCGACGTCGACGGTGTACTCCGGCTGGTCGAAACTGACGCGCACGTGGCTTTGCGCCGCGAGGTTGTACACCTCGTCCGGGCGCGCCTCCTCGAGGATCCGCCGCAACCCGGGCCCGTCGGTCATGTCGCCGTAGTGCAGGAACAGGCGCGCATCCTCCTTGTGCGGGTCCTTGTACAGGTGGTCGATGCGGTCGGTCGTGAAGGTGCTGGCGCGGCGGACGACGCCGTGCACCTCGTACCCCTGGTCCAGCAGGAGTTCCGCGAGGTAGCTGCCGTCCTGTCCGGTGATGCCGGTGATGAGGGCCCGTTTCATGGGTCCCAGTGTAGCCGCCCGGTCCCGCCGCGCCCGCCGTGACGGGTGCGGCGCGCGCCGACGCCGCCGGTCGTAGCCTCGCGGTGGAGGCCGCGCATGCCCGCACGCACGACGGCGCCCTGGACGCGGACGTGGGCGTGGCTCACGCCCGAGGAGCGGCGGCAGGCCGCCTGGCTGCTGCCGTTGGTCACCCTCATGGCGTTGGCCGAGGCGGGCGGCGTCGCGATCCTCGCGCCGTTCCTGGAGCTCGTGACCGACCCGGACGCCGTCCGCCGTCTCCCGTGGGCCGCGTGGGCGTACGACGCCCTCGGGTTCGAACGCGAACGCACCTTCCTGCTCGTTGCCGGCGGCGCGGTGATGGTCGCGCTGTTGGCGGCCAACGGCGTCCTGGTGGTCGGGACGTGGGCGCTGTACCGCTTCGCGGCGCAACGCGGTCACGCCCTGTCGATGCGGCTCCTGCACGGGTACCTCCACGAGCCCTACGAACGCTTCCGGATGCGCAGCAGCGCCGACGTCGTCGACACCGTCGTCCAGGAGGCCCGCGAGGTCGCGGAAGAGGTCCTCGTGCCCGGCGTCCGCCTCGTCGCGAAGGCGGCGTCGGTCGTGGGCATCACCGTCCTGCTGATCCTCGTCGATCCGCTCATGGCGGCGGTCCTGGCGGGGGTGTTGGGTGGGGCGTACCTCCTGTTGGCGGCCGTCACCCGCCGGCGCCTGGCGGCGCTCGGGCGGATGCGCAGCGACGCCGATCGCGGGGTGCTGCGCATCGCGCAGGAGGCGGCGGCGGGCCGCAAGGAGGTCACCCTCGCCGGCGCGGAGGCCGCCGTCGCGGCCCGCTTCGCGCGCCCCTCCCAGGCGTACGCCGACGCCGAAGCCCGCAAGCACGTCCTCCGGCACGTCCCCCGCTACGCCCTGGAGGGCGTCGCCTTCGCCGGCCTCGTCGCCGTCGTCGTGCTCCTGATGGGGACCGGCCGCGCCGTCGCGGACCTGGTCCCGACCCTGGGCCTGTACGCCTTCGCGGGCTACCGCCTGATCCCCGCTCTGCACCTCGTGTACGAGGGCGTCACCCGCGTCCGCTACGGCGCGGAGGCGCTCGAGGCGGTGCACCACCGCCTCGAGGTCGCCCGGACGGCACCGCACGCCGCCCATGAATCCGGCCCCTCGCCCACCGCCCATGCGGCGCCTCCGGACCTCCGCGACCGGGTCGTGCTGTCGGGCGTGCACTACGCCCATCCGCCGACTCCCCAGTCCACCGGCCCATCGATGATCCAGCCGACCGCCCGGCCGACCGCCCGTCCGACCGAGGTCCTGCGCGGGGTCGACCTGACGATTCCGGCGGGGACGACCGTCGCGATCGTGGGGCCGACCGGGTCGGGGAAGACCACCCTCCTCGACGTGCTGCTGGGGGTCGTCCCGCCCACGCGCGGCACCGTGACGGTCGACGGGGTACCGCTCGACGCGTCGACGGCGCCCGCCTGGTGGCGGCAGGTCGGCTACGTCGCCCAGGTGCCGTTCCTGGCCGACGACACCGTCGCCGGCAACGTCGCGTTCGGTGCCGACGCGGTCGACGTCGCGGCCGTGCAGCGCGCCCTCCGCACCGCCGCCCTCGACGACGTCGTCGCCGCCCTCCCCGACGGCATCCACACGCCGGTCGGGGAGGGCGCGGCGCGTTTGTCCGGCGGGCAACGCCAACGCCTTGCGTTGGCGCGCGCCCTCTACCGCGACCCGGCGGTCCTGGTCCTCGACGAGGCGACCAACGCGCTCGACGAGGCGACCGAAGCGGAGGTCCTGGCCCGCCTCCGGGACCCCTCGGGTCGCGTCCGGACGCTCGTGCTCGTCACGCACCGGACCGCCGCCCTACGGGCGGCGGACGCCACCTACGTGCTCGAGGGCGGCCGCATCGTGGGCCCCACCGAACCCACCAGGGACCGGACGGACGTCACGACCCCCTAGGTCCTCGTTCCCTTCGCAGGCTTGGCGTCCTCGGTGGATCCGATCTGGCGCACCGCCGCGTGCGCCGCCGCCCGCCTCGCGCCCGGCGGC
>CAJXOA010000059.1 GCA_913057685.1 uncultured Trueperaceae bacterium | reverse complement strand
CACGCCCGCAGCTTGCCCTCCAGGGGGACCTGAGCGAACGTCGTCCAAGCTCGGCCGTCGCGCGACCCCAAGCTCGGCGCTACGAGGAGACGGCGTCCGCCCCCGACCGACCGCCGCACGCACCGCCTACACGCTCACACCCACCAGGCAAGCCACCCGCTGCAGTACACTCCCCCACACGCAAACGCGTACGGGAGAGGAGCGGCGCCGTGGATATCGGAATCCCCAAGGAAACGAAACCCCACGAAGGGCGCGTCGCCGCGACGCCCGCCGCCGTCACCACCCTGATCGCGGCCGGACACCGAGTCCGCATCGAGCGCGACGCCGGCGCCGCCAGCGGCTACCCCGACGACGCCTACCGCGCCGCCGGCGCTGACGTCGTCCCGACCGCGGAGGACGCCTGGGCGCAACGCCTCGTGATGAAGGTCAAGGAACCCACCCCCGCGGAGTACGCCCTCCTCCGCGCCGACCAGATCCTGTTCACCTACCTGCACCTGGCGGCCGACCGGCCCCTCACGCAGGCGTTGCTCGAGGCGGGGACGACCGCCGTGGCGTACGAAACCGTCGAGGGGACGCACGGCGACCTCCCCCTTCTGACGCCCATGAGCGAGGTGGCGGGCCGCATGGCCCCCCAGGTCGGGGCGTACCACCTGGAACGCGCCCTCGGCGGGCGCGGGGTCCTGCTGGGCGGCGTGCCCGGCGTCGCGGCCGGCAGCGTCGTGATCCTCGGGGGCGGCGTCGTGGGGCTCAACGCCGCAAAGATCGCCGTCGGGCTCGGAGCGCACGTGACGCTCCTGGACGTCGACCCCCACCGCCTCCGCCACCTCGACGACGTCTTCGCCGGACGCGTCCAAACCGTCATGAGCAACGCCGGCACGATCGCCGACGCGATCGCGCACGCCGACCTGCTGATCGGCGCGGTGTTGATCCCCGGCGCGCGGGCCCCCCAGCTCGTGACGCGCGAAGCCCTCCGCACCATGCAGCCCGGCGCGGTGATCGTGGACGTCGCCGTCGACCAGGGCGGCTGCATCGAAACGAGCCGCCCGACGACGCACGACCACCCGACGCACGTCGAGGAGGGCGTGCTGCACTACGGCGTCGCGAACATGCCGGGCGCGGTCCCGAACACCTCGACGCGGGCCCTGGCCTACCAGACCCTTCCCTACGCCCTCCGCCTCGCGGGAGAGGGCCTCGACGCCCTGCGCGGCGACGAGGGGTTCCTGGCGGGCCTGAACACCCACGCCGGTCGCCTGACGCACCTCGGGGTCGGGGAGGCGCTGGACCTGCCCGCCATCGCCCCCGGCCGGGCGCTGGACGACGCGATCTCCTGACCCCGAGGGTCGGGCGGGCGGTCAGCGCAGCTTCGCGAGCGCCGCGCGAATGAGCGCCTCCGCGGGCGCGTCGGGGTCGTCCTGCGCCAACTGCGCGACGTGCGTCTTGACGTTCGCTTCGCGGTAGCCGAGCGCGATCAACGCCTGCATCGCATCCTCCGCCTCGGGCCCGAACCCGCCCGCCGCCGCGCGCCCTCCCGTCGCACCGTCCGCATCGCCTGCCGGCCCGTCGACGCTGAGCAAGAGATCCTCCGGCATGCGCGACTTCAGGTCCAGCACGATGCGTTCCGCCGTGCGTTTGCCGACGCCCGGTGCGGCGGCGAGGAGGGCCGGGTCGTCGTTCGCGACCGCCGCCGCGACGACCTGCAGCGGGAGCGACGACAACACCGCGAGCGCCAACTTCGGGCCGACGCTGGAGACCCCGATCAACAACTCGAACGTCCGCAACGCATCGCGCTCGTCGAAGCCATACAACGTCAGGGCGTCCTCGCGCACCACGAAGTGGGTATGCAGCGTCAGGGGGTGCCCGACCTTCGCGCGGGCGGCCGTGGCGGCCGGGACGAACACCTCGACGCCGAACGCGCCGGCGCGCACGACGAGGCTGGTGTCGCGCACCTCCTCCACCACGCCGTCGAGGAACGCGATCATGCGCCCTCGTCCCACAACGGCGCGAACACCGTTTCGTACCCGACGTCCTCGAGCGTCGCGCACCCGGTGAGGCGCATCGCGTAGCGCAGTTCCGCATCGAGGCGCCGCACGTCGGTTCCGGCGTCGGGCAGGACCGCCTCCGCACCGAGCGCCAGGTACCGAAACACGTCCACGCCGTCGCGCACCGGTCCCCCGACCCACACGCCCACCATGCCGGCGACTGTGTCGAGAATCTCGGGCAGGACGTCCGGCACCGCGGGGCCGGCGACGTGCCGGCCGACGGCGGACCGCACGACGATGGCGTCGAGTCCCGCCTCCGCGGCGACCTCGGCGTCGGCGGGGCTGGCGACCCCGTCGAGCCACAGGGGCCGCCCGAGCGCCGCGCGGAGCTCCGCGAGCTCCTCGCGGCGGCGGGGCCGCCACGGTTCCGTGCCGTGCGGCGCGGTGTCGGCGAGCGGCGTGAGGTCGAGCAGCAGCGCGGTGGGGGCGCGCGCCGCGACGCGGCGGACGGCGGGCACGAGGTCGCCCATCCGGCCGGCGGGGAGGCGGACGACGAGGCCGTCCGCCTCCCCGGGCGGGACGTCGCCACCGTCGTCGGCGGCGGCGACGTCGGAGGCGTCGCCGTTCGGGTCGAGCACGTCGCTCGCTTCGGTGCGCACCAACGGCCAGCGGGGGCCGGCCGTCCGCCACGCCTCGCGGACGGGGACGAGCGGGGCGGGGACCTCGACGTCCGCGATGCGGGTGGCGGCGTCGGGCGTCTCGACGTCGTGCAGCACCCGCGGGAGGAGGGCGTGCCCGTCGAGGGCGGCGAGGTCGGGGGACGCGTCGCTCGGCATCGACGGCATGCTACCGCGCCCCCTTCGCGCTGCGCACCGTGCCCGCCAGCGAGGCGACCGCGACGCCCGCGAGGACCGCCGCGACGCCGGCGAGTTGCACGGGGGAGGGGACCTCCGCAAGCACCATCCAGGCCCAGAGGACCGTGAGGACCGGCTGCATGAGGAGGATGACCGACGTGTCCAACGCCGGGAGGCGGGGCAGCGCGTAGAGGATCGCCATCCACCCGACCGTCTGGGGGCCGACGCCCGCGAGCAGCAGCCAGGCGTGCGCCGGCCAGGACGGCGCGAGGTCGAAGCCGGGGTCGAGCGCCAGACCGGAGGCGAGCGTCACGAGCGCCGCCCCGAGCGTCGCGTCGGCCAGCATCCCGGCCGGCGCTCCGGAGCGGGTGTTGAGGGTGCGGAACGCCAACAGGAACGCGGCGTACGTCACGCCGTTCGCCAACCCCCAAGCCACCCCACGCCACGGAGCGTCCCCGAACGTCGCCGCTCCACCCAGACCGCTGGTCGCGGTCGCGCCCAGCAGCACCAGCACCACCGCGACGAACGCCGCGCGGGTCGGGCGTTCGCCCTGCCACGCCCACGCGGCGAGACCGACGAACACGACCTGGGTGTTGCCGAGGACCGTCGCGAGGCCCGCCCCGATCGCTCCAATCGCCAGGGTCCACTCCAGGAAGGCGAACCCCATCAGGCCGCCCGCCGCGACCGCGAGGAGGCGTTCGCGACGGGGCCGACCGGGACGCGCAGGCCGCAGCCACGCCCAGGCGGCGAGGAACGGTAGGCCGTAGGCGGGCCGGAAGAAGGCGTTCGTCGCGGGGCTCTCGCCGGACAGGGCGAACAGGATCGCGCTGAACGAGATGACGACCGCCCCGAACGCCGCGACGCCCCGCACGGCGGCGGGGGTCACGAACGCAGGTACGACGCGCCGTTCACGTCGAGGATCGCGCCGGTCGCGAACGAGCTCGCGGGGTCGGCGAAGAACAACGCCGCGTTCGCGACGTCCTCGGGCCGCGCGACGCGCCCGAGGGGGCTCTGCGCGCGGATCGCGTCGCCCGCCGGGCCGGCGAGGCGCTCGGCGGCGAGGTCGGTCTCGACGAACCCGGGGGCGACGACGCCGACGGACACGCCGTGCGGCGCCAACTGCTGCGCGAGGCTCTGCGCGAGGGCGTTCAGGCCGGCCTTGCTCGCGCCGTAGGCGGGCTGGTCCGGCTCGCCGCGGAAGGCACCGCGGCTGGAGACGAACACCATCCGGCCGCCCCCGTGCGCGAGCATGTGGCGGCCGGCGGCGTAGGCGACGTTCGCCGCGCCGACCAGGTTCACCGCGAGGATGCGCTCCCACGCCGCGCGCCAGGCGGCGTAGTCGTCCTCGTCGATGCGGTGCCGCCCGCCGACGCCGGCGTTGTTGACGAGCACGTCCAGCCCGCCCAGGACGTCCGCCGCCTCGTCGACGGCGCGGGGGGCGGCGTCGGGGTCGGCGACGTCGGCGCGGACGAGGACGTGCGGGCCGGCGGGGACGCCGGGGAGGGCGTCCAGCGCGGCGTGGGCGGCGTCGTCGTTCGCGCGGTAGAGGATCGCGACGCGCGCCCCCTCCGCGGCGAAGCGTTCGGCGGTGGCGCGGCCGATGCCGCGCGACCCACCGGTGATCAACGCCCGTGCGCCGGTCAGGCGCACGGGGCGGTCCGTCGGGATCGAAGGTCGGTCGGGGCGGCGTTCGGCATGCCGGAGGGTACCGCGCCTCACCCCAGGTACACCTCGGGCGGCCCCGCCGCCCAGGTGGAGGCGGCGCGCACCGCGTCGCTCACGCCCGGGTGGCGGGCGGCGCGCGCGCGGACGTCGGCGGAGGGGTGCCGAGCGAGGCCGTGGAGGACGTCCTGGGGCGTCCCGGGGTTCCCCGCGAGGGCGGGCGCGAGGGCGTCCTCCCGGACGAGGGCCCGGAGGACGTCCTCGGGCGTCGATGGGTGCGCCGCGACCGCCATGCGCACGGCGTCGTCGGGGTCGCCGGCGAGGCGACGGAGGACGTCCGCCGGCGCGTGGCGGTCCAGGGCGACCGCGCGGCGCAGGCCGGGACCACCGGCGAGGGCGGCGGCGGCGAAGGCGAGACGCCCCAGCGGGCCGTCGCGCGTCGCCGGCGGGGGACCGTCGTCCGCGCGCAGGCGCACCGCGAGGCTCGCGAGGGCGGCATCGAACGTCGTCGCCGGGACGTCCGGCGGTGGGCGCGTGGACGGCGTGGGTCGGGGCATGGTGCGACCTCCTCGTCGGTCTCCCCGGGCAGCGGGACGATGAGCGTAGCGGACCGACCGCACGCCGAGCCGGTGCTTCGTCACGCCCCCCGCCCCCTGCACGCCCCCTGCATGACGCCGCCCCCCGGCCGAGGGCCGGGGGGCGGACGCGGTGTCCTTAGGTTGGGGTCAGCCGGTGCCGGCCGCCGCGGCCGTGTCGTCGTCCCCACCATCGCCACCGAACTCGCCGCGTGGCGCTCCGATCCGGGGCAACACCCAGTAGTCGAGGCCGTAGTAGCCGGCGACCCGCCAGGCGAGCACCAGCCAGGTGGCGAGGATGAACATCACGGGGTTGCTGGACAACGTCCCGGCCAACAGGAACGCGACGTTCATCATCCCGCCGAAGAACGCGCTGATGCCGGTCAGGAACCCGGCGATCAGGGCCAGGCCGACCGCGACCTCGCCGAGCGCGACGAGGTGGCTCATGAGGCCGGCGTTCGGCAGGAAGATGTTCTCGATCATCCAGGCGTACCAGGCGGTCACCGAGGGGCGTTCCCCGCCCGCGCGCCCGAGGGCGCCCTGCAGGTACCCGGCGACGGCGCCGCCGGCCTCGGGGCCGACCCATCCGCCCCCGAAGACCTTGCCCCAGCCGGCGCTGAGCCAGGCCCAGCCGACGTAGATGCGGACGACCAACCAGACGGGGGCCATCGCCTTCGACGCGAACAGGAACTTCGAGATGTTCGGTTCGGGGTAGTGGCGGGGCGACACGGTTTGCGTGGTCATGCGATCTCCTCCCTCTCGTGACGAGGCGTCGGGACGCACCGGACGTGCTCCCCGGGTTCCCGAGGGAGGCGCGTGCGGCGAGGTTCGATGCGCGCGAACCTGCACGACGCCGAAGCATTGCGATCCGGAACCGTGTCCGGAATCACGTTTCATCCTCGCACGTCGTTCGCCAAGGCGCCAAGGCAAACGCCCCCTCACGCCCACCGCACGCCCAGCGCAACGCTTACACCCGACGTCCGCAGACGTCGGGTGTGAGCGCCGATGGCGTTCCGAAGGATCCACCCCTCGATGATCAGTACGTCCGCTCCAGACCGATCCCGATCCCGAGACGATGCACGTCATCGCGCGCGTAATCGAGGCGAGCGGTGAACCGCGTCACGTCATCCAACGGCGCCGCAATCGACGCATCCGCCCCATAGGCACACGACGCGCTACGCCCCCCACCACCGAACGGAACGTCGCACGCCAGCGTCGGCGTGAGCGTCACGTCCGACCCGGTCCACGCCAGTAGGCGCGCCGCATCGACACGGACGCTCGGCTCGAACGAGGCACGCACCGTCCGCGCGCCCTCTACGCGCGTGCTGCGCGACGCACTGGTCCCGAACGCGTGCAGCTCGACCGGAACGTCTCCACCCGCGACGGCCCCGAACGCCAGGCCAAAGCTGGGCGCGAACGTGACCGCTTCGTACGCGAGCGAGCCGGTGAGGGCGACGCCTGCCTGCACCTGCGGCTTCACGGCGTTCGCCGTCACGCGCACCTCATCGTTCGCGACGTCGAGCCCGACCGTCACCGTTCCCACGGTCGCAAACGCGTCGACGTGGAGGCGACTCGTGACGTGTGCCACCCCGTAGCCACCAACGGCGACGGTGGTGACGCCGCGCGTCCCGACCAACCCGCCCCGCTCGACGTCGCCCGACGTGCGGGTGATGCTGGCGAGGATCCCCGCCGTCGTGGCGTCGGTCGGGCGGGTGTCCACCGCAAGACGTGCACCGAACCGGCCTCGGCGCTCCTCGTCGCTCCACGTCGTGGTGTACGTCGTCTCCACCCGGCCGGTGTACGGCCCCACGCGCACCGTGGCACGCCCCATGGCGTCCGCATCCAACGCACCGCCCCCACCCGTGACGGTCGCGTCGTACCGCACGTCCTCCGTCACGACGTCGGTCGCCGACGTGGGCGCGAACGTGGGCGCGGACGCCTCGCCCTGACGCGCATGCCGCGACCGGGCGTCGCGAACGACGTCCTGCGTCGCGTCCAACGAGGCGCGCACCCCCTCGTCGAGCCCCTCCTCGAACAGCGCACGGACGTCCGGTTCGACGTCCTCGAAGTACGTTTCGGGCCCGAGAATCGACACGGATTTCGGTTCGCTTTCGCTCCGCGCATACACCTCATCCCCCAAATACACCGCCCGCACCCCATACACCCCCGCCGACAA
>CAJXOA010000058.1 GCA_913057685.1 uncultured Trueperaceae bacterium | reverse complement strand
GGGTCCTGGACGCGGTCGTGCGCCGGCGCGTGGACGCCGTCGCGATCGCCTGACGGCGTCAGGCGGCGTCCGCGACGGTGCGGACCAACACCGTCGCGGCGGGCAGGTCGAGATCCTCCTCCGCATCGACGCGCTCCAGCAGGGCATCCAGGCGCGGCGCGAGCTCCCGGTCGTCCGTCAACCAGCGCTCGAGCGCCGCACCGTCCCCGTCCGGCACCGCCCGCAGCGAGGCGGCGGTCAGGCGCGCCTGCGCGGCGCGCAGGTCGGCGACGAGGCCCGAGGCGGCGATGCGTTCCCACGACCCGGCCCGCTCGCGGTCGGCGATGCGGTCGCGCAACCACCCGAGGCGCAGCCGCTCCCCGAGCGCGAAGAAGCGCCGGCCGACCGCCGCGAGGTCGGGCCCGCCCTCGCCCTCGCCGGCGAGGGACCGCGCGACGTCGAGCGCCCCCAACGCGGCGGGCAGGTGCTCGAGCAACGCCGCGTCCCGCGCCGCGTCGTCCGATAGGCCGGCCTTCGCGAAGGCGCGGGTGCGCCGCTTCGCGTGGCGGGCGTCGCGGCCCGCCAGCCAGGTGGGGAGCGCCGCGCGGGCCTCCTGGAGGGGCGGCTTGAACGCCGCGGCGAACGCCGCCATGTCGTCGTCGGCGCGGCCGGCGTGCAGCAGCCAGGCGACGACGCCGCCGACCGCGTCGACCATCGCGTGGATCGCGGCGTAGCGCGCGTCGGGCGGGAGGGCGTCGTCGCCGTCGACGGCCGCGACGTACGGGGCGGCGTCCAGCAGGTCGGTCGCCATGACGCTGGCGCGCAGGATGCGGGCGGCGGGCGCCCCGGTCGCGCGCACCGTGCGGTGCACGAAGGTCGGCCCGAGGAGGTCGACGACGCGGTTGGTGGTGACGGTCGCGACCATCTCGCGGCGGAGGGGGTGGGCGGCGAGCGCCGCCTCGTGCCCCTCGCGCACGGCGCGCGGGACGTCCCCGAGCAGCAACGCGAACAGGTGCGGGTCGTCGGGGACGTCGGTCTCGAGGAGGCGGCGTTGCACGCCGATCTTGGCGTACGCCAACAGGATCGCGAGTTCGGGACGGACGTACGTCTCGCCGGCCGCGAGGCGGGCGCGCCGCGCGCGGGCGTCGGGCAGGAACTCGACGTCGCTGTCGAGGCCGCCGTGCGCCTCGAGGTAGCCGTGCAGCGACGCGAACAGGCGCGGGTCCTCCTGCGCGCGGCGTTCGGCGAGGGACAACGCCAGCGCCTGCCGGTCGGCGTCGGCGAGCACGAGGTCGGCGACCTCGTCGCCGACGTCGCGTAGGAGGGCGTTGCGGGCGTCCCACGTCAGCGCGCCGGAGGTGACGGCGGGCCGGAGGGCGATCTTGAGGTTGACCTCCCGGTCGGACATGTCGACCCCGCCGACGTTGTGGATCGCGTCGGTGTCGATGCGGCCCCCCGCCCGCGCGAAGGCGACGCGCGCGCGTTGCGTGAAGCCGAGGTTGCCGCCCTCCCCGACGACGCGCGCGCGGAGGTCCTCCGCGTCGACGCGGACGTCGTCGTTCGCCGCGTCGCCGACGTCCGCGTGGCGTTCGCCGGCGGCCTTGACGTACGTGCCGACCCCGCCGTTCCAGAGCAGGTCGACGTCGGCGCGGAGGATGGCGCGCACCAGGTCGGGGCCGGACGCCGCGTCGGCGTCGAGGTCCAGAAGCGCGCGCACCTCGTCGGAAAGGGGGATGCGTTTCGCGTCGCGGGGCCACACCCCGCCGCCCGGCCCGAAGGCGGCGGGGTCGTACGCCCCCCACCCGCCGTCGGCGGCGGCGAAGCGGCGGCGGCGTTCGGCGTAGGCGCGCTCCGGGTCGGGCTGCGGATCGAGGAACACGTGCCGGTGGTCGAACGCCGCGAGGAGGTGCACGTGGGGGCCGGCCAGCATCCCGTTGCCGAACACGTCGCCCCCCATGTCGCCGATCCCGACGGTGCGGATCGGCCCGACGTCGGGATCGATCCCCCGCTCGCGGAGGTGCCGGCGGACGCTGACCCACGTCCCGCGGGCGGTGATCCCTTCGGCCTTGTGGTCGTAGCCGTGCTCCCCACCCGAGGCGAAGGCGTCCCCCAACCAGAAGCCGCGCTCCTGCGCGATCGCGTTCGCGGCGTCGGAGAACGTCGCGGTGCCCTTGTCCGCCGCGACGACGAGGTAGGGGTCGTCCTCGTCGTGGATCACGGTGCGCGGGGGGTGCACGACCTCGCCGTCGCGCCGGTCGTCGGTGACGTCGAGCAACGCCCCGATGAACGTCTCGTACGTCCGTTTGACGTACGCCCGCAACGCCGCCGGGTCGTCGGGGGCGTGCTCGACGACGAACCCGCCCTTGCTGCCGGTCGGGACGATGACGGCGTTCTTCGTCGTTTGCGTCTTCATGAGGCCCAGCACCTCGGTGCGGACGTCGTCGGGCCGGTCCGACCAGCGGATGCCGCCCCGCGCGATCCGGCCGCCGCGCAGGTGGACGCCCTCGAGGCCGTACCCCGACACGGCGATCTCGTAGAGGGGGCGCGGCTCCGGCATGCCGGCGACCTGCGTCGAGGCGATCTTCAGGGCGATCGCGCCGTCCTCGCGCGCGAAGTGGTTCGTGCGGACGACGGCGGCGACGAGGTCGTGCAGGCCGCGCAGCGTCGCGTCGCTCGCCAGCGACGCGACGTCGGCGAGGGTGGCGACGAAGCGGGCGTCGGCCTCCTCGACGGCGGCGACGCGGGCCGGGTCGTCGCCCGCGAGCGGATCGCTGGTGCCGGGCAGGTCGGGGTCGTGGCGGGCGGCGAAGGCGTCGAGCAGGGCGGCGGCGGCGTCGGGGTGGCGCACGAGGGTGCGGGCGACGAAGGTGCGGCTCGCGGCGACGTGGATCTGGACGTACGTGCGTTCCAGCGCCCGCAGCAGCATCACGCGGCGCAGGTCGAGGCCGGCGGACAGCACCAACTTGTCGAGGTCGCCGGTCGCGACGCCGCCACCGAGCAGGCGTTGCAGGGCGGGCACGAGGAGCGGCCCGTCGCGGTCCACCTCGAGGGGGACGCCGTCGGCGCGCTCGACGCGGTAGACGTCGATCGCGAGGCCGTCCCCGCCGACCGGGTAGGCGGTCTGTTCGATCGCGCGCAGCCCGAGGTTCTCGAGGAGGGGGAGGACGTCGGACAACGCCAACGGCGCGCGCCGGTGCACGATCCGCAGCCACGTGCCGGTCGGCCCGGCGCGCAGATCGACGCGGGGCGCGTCGTCGCCGGGCGTGCAGGCGTCGAGGAGCGCCACGTCGGCGAGGGCGTCCTCCGCCGTCGCGTCGGCGGCGTACCGCTCGGGGAGGTGGGGGAGCCAGCGCTCGACGCGGCGGACGACGTCGGTGCCGCGCGCCTGCGCAGCGCTGCGCACGCGGTCCGCCCACGTGCGCGACAGCTCGCGGACCTCCGCCTCGAGGGCGGCGACGTCGAGGTCGTCGGCGGTGCGGTTGGTGACGAAGAAGAAGTGGAAGCGGACCTGCGCCTCCTCGCCCATCGCGAGGGTGTAGTCGACCGCTTCGGCCTCGACGAGCTCGGCGAGGTGCGCCTGGATGGCGCGCCGCACGTCGGCGTCGAACCGCTCGCGCGGCATGACGACCATCATCGCGACCCCCCGCGCGAGCGGGTCGGGCCGGACGGTGAGGGTGACGTCGTGCTCGCGCTCGAGCGCCATGACGGTGCGCACGTCGCGCCACACGCCCTCCGCGTCGCGCCAGAACAGTTCGCTGCGCGGCATCGAGTCGAAGATCGCGACGATCTCCTTGTGGTCGTGCGAGCCGGGCGGTGCGCCGTCGAGGTCGAGGACGCGCCGGAGCTTGCGGCGCAGGATCGGGGTCTCCTGGACCGGCGTCGCGAGCGCCTTGCTGGTGAACAACCCCAGGAAGCGGCGTTCGCCGCGGACGACGCCGTCGTCGTCGAAGTGCTTCACGCCGACGTAGTCCATGCGGGCGGCCCTGTGGACGGTGGCTTCCGCGTTCGTCTTCGTCACGATCAACGGCTGCGTGCCGGTGACGCGCGCGCGGAGGTCGGTGGGCAGGTCGCGCAGGGGGACGGGCGTCCGGTAGGCGCTGCGCTCGAGGGAGCGCAGGATCCCCAGCGCGGTGTCCGGGTCGGCGGCGAGGGTGGGGTCGTCGTCGCCGACGACGTCGTAGCGGCGGTAGCCGAGGAACACGAAGTGGTCGTCGTCGAGCCACTCGACGAACGCCGCGTCCTCGCGGATCGCGTCGCCGTCGAGGGGGACCTCGCCGGCGTCGGCGCGCTCCGCGAGCGCGCGCAGGTCCGCGGCGACCGCGCGCACCTCGGTCCGCATCGCGGCGTAGTCGTCGGTGGCGCGCACGACGTCGTCCAACACCCGGAGGAGCGCCGCTCGGAGCGCGTCTCGTTCGGCGTCGTCGCCCAGCGCGTCGATCCACCACACCTGGTACGCCTCGCGCGTGCCCTCCCCGCCGACGGCGGTGATGCGGCCGGCGTCGTCGCGCTGGACCGTCACGACGGGGTGCAGCAGGTGGCGGGGCTCGACCCCCCGCCGACGCAGTTCGGCGCGGACGGAGTCGATCAGGAACGGCCGGTCGCGCGTCGCGACCTGGACGACGTCCAGGTCGGCGGTCCAGCCGTCGCGCTCCGCGTCGGGGGGCCGCACCTCGACGGCGGGGGCGCCGCCGCCCGCCGCGTCCAGGAAGCGGTACCCCTGCTCCGCCATCGCGGCGAGCGCGTCGGCCCCGAACCGACCGAGGAACGTCGGGTCGGCTCGCGCGATCCACGCCTCCGCGAAGCGGGCGCGCGGCCCATCCGCGCCGCCCGCCCGCGTCGCCACCTCGCGTCGTACGTCGTCCACCGTCGCCGTCATGGCGCCGTTCCCTCCCCGCCCCGAATGCGGAACGGCGTCCCGCCCCCGGGTGCGCTGGTTCGTGCCCGCACGATACCCCCGCGCCGCGCGCGACCCCCCGCCGCGAGGCCGGCGGATACACTCCGCGGGATGCCGTTCCTCGTCGCCACCGTCCTGGTGGTCCTCGACCAACTCGCGAAAGCGTGGACCGTGGCGACCCTGCCGTTGAACGCGCCCGGCATCGCGCTGTGGCCGGGCGTCCTCGAGCTCAACTACGTCCGCAACACCGGCGCGGCGTTCGGGCTCCTGCGCGACGTCGACCTCGAGGTCGGCCCGCTGAACGTCGACGGGACGTTCCTGCTGGGGATCCTGTCGTTGGTCGTCGCGCTGTGGCTGGTGCGGACCCTGGCGGTCGACGCGCGGTCGATGGGGGCGTGGACGCGGGCGGCGCTGACGCTGATCCTGGCCGGCGCGGTGGGGAACATGATCGACCGCTTCCGCCTGGGCTACGTCATCGACTACGTCGACGTCTACCTCGGGACGTACGACTTCGCGGTGTTCAACCTCGCCGACGCGGCGATCAGCGTCGGCGCGGTCCTGCTGATCCTCGCGACGCTGCTGCGCGACCGACCGCGCGGCACCTGACCGCCGGCCGGCCCAGTGGTGGACTCCACGGGTTGGACGGGGGCCCCCAAACAGGCGTTCCCCGAGGCGCACCGCAAACGGATCCGAACCACGAACGGCCTGGAACGGTGCACCCAGAAGATCCAGCGTAGGACGAGGGTCGTGCGAATCGTCCCGAATCGAGAAGCCTGCCCACGGCGCGGCACGGCGTTACGCAGCGAGCCGAGCGAGGGATGGCTCGGGGGCAAGCGGTCCCTCGATGCGAGCCACTGCGCACCAGCCGAGACCACCGCATTCGCAACGATCCCCGCCACGGAATCCGAGGAGGGCGACAGGGCCGCATCGCCTACGAGCGGAAAGCGGAAGAGCGAGTCATGGAAGAGCTGGGACGTGACCGTTCGTCGGCGGTGAGCGGAACGTACGTCTGGTGGGTTCGATCGTCATCAGATGCGATTCGTTGTGCGTCATGCACGGTGGGCACCCGTTGCAGAGCGGAACGCCGATGGGTGCGTCGACACGTGCGCAAAGCCTTTCGCGGTTGGAGCCAGGTACGAACAACGGCAGGCCGCCACGCACGTCGCATGGCGACCTTCCAGCGTCCACCTTGAGTGAATGTAGTTACTGCGGGCAGGCGGCGCCCCACCTGGGCTGAAAGCCAGCGTTGCTCGTCCAGGACGAGGATGCTCCAACTTTGAAGTTGTTGGGCTCAGAAGCGATGCCCTCAACGCACCAACCACTCAGATCCTTATTAAATGAGGAGGCGTCTTTGAACATGCTTGCCATATCCGTGACGCTACTGGTGTCCCACCCGCCGATATCCTGATTGAAGACATCCGCTCCGTTGAACATGATGTTCATTGCCTGGACGCTACCGGTTTCCCACCCGCTGATGTCCTGATTGAACGTTTCGGCATTGTTAAAGACGCCCGTCATGTTCGTGACGTTGTTCGTATCCCAAGAACCAATGTTCTGATCAAAGTTTTTCGCAGAGTTAAACATGTAGCTCATGTCGGTAAGGCTGCTGGTGATCCAGCCACCAATGTCCTGATTGAAGTCGGTAGCGCCGAAAAACATGTACTCCATTGATGTGACGCTACTGGTGTCCCACTCGCCGATGTCTTGATTGAATGCAGTAGCTTGGTAGAACATGTATCTCATGTCCGTGACGCTGCTAGTGTCCCACTCGCCGATGGGTTGATCGAAAGCTTTGGCTTGATAGAACATGGCGTACATGTCGGCCACGTTGCTCGTATCCCACGAGCTAATGTCCTCGTTGAAATCATCGAGAGCCCCGTTATAAACATCGTTATCCAGAAGACTCTCGAAGTCGGTCACTCCTGACGTGCAGGTGGTGGGAAGCAAGTCCCAACCGTCCGGACCGTCACCAGCCGTGATGAGGGTGTCAAGGCTCGAAACGATCGTGTCCGTGGCGCTCGTGCGGCCTCGCTTGACGTACGTCGCACCATTGATCGTGCCCGAATCACCCACTTGGGCGTTGGGACAAAGCACGGTCACGCCGTTCTCATGAAGGTAAAACCCGGAATTCGTCAACGTCAGCGGCGCAGGACTCGCAAGCGTCGTCCCATCCACCGTCGCCGTAATCGCCAAGGTCGCAGGGTTACTGCCCGCCGTATACGTCGCGGTATACCGGCCGTTCCCCTGATGCGATGCAGCACTGATGCTGCCCTCCTGCACGCTGTTGAACGAAACGGTCGCATCCAGAGGGTACGCATCCCCGTTGGAGTCTTTCAATTGAATCTCGATCGACGCCGTACTCGACCCATCCGCCGGCAACGTGTTCGGCGTGATGGTCAGGGTGCTTTGCGTACCGTCGACGGGTGTGGCGGTCACGGTAACCGTCATCGAATCGGTCGCACTCGGGTTTTGACGGCTGGTGGCCGTAATGATGGCCTCCCCCGCCGCATTCCCCGTCACGACACCATTTTCATCGACACTCGCAACACCCCCATCACGACTCACCCACTCCAGCGTCCCATCCGGCGACCCGCTTTCAAGGAGCGTGACGTCCAACGCGTACGAATCCCCCGACCCAAGCGTCAACGTATCCGGCGTGACGTCGAGGGCATGCACCGCATCCATGGTGGTGCCGATGATCTGGACGGGCACCGCAAACGTCGCCTCGTCCTCCTCCGCAATGCTCGGCTGCACACCCTCCGGTACGGTCGTCGGATCCGCCCGCTCCCCCGTCACGAACAACGTCGTCACCCCCGGCATGAACCCCGGCGGAACCGGCACCTCACGCCTGAACGTCGA
>CAJXOA010000057.1 GCA_913057685.1 uncultured Trueperaceae bacterium | reverse complement strand
GGGGGGTGTGGGTGGGGGCGTCCGGGCGGGCGGCGGTCCCGCCGGCCTCCCCGGCGTCCGGCCGGCGCGGGCGAGCGTCCCGCCGGTCGCGGCGAGCGCGACGGCGACGAGGCCGGCGAGGGCGGGCCGCCCCCCGTCGGACGGCGCGGGGGGCGCCGCCGCCCGCGACGGGACGCGCGGGGCGGGGTCGCGGAGCCGCGCCGTGCGCAGCGCCGGGACCCGCCGTTCGGCCGCCTCCCACGCCGTCACGCCGGGGTTGAGGGCGAACAGCGACAGGTCCGGCGTGCGGGAGGTGAGCAGCGCGAAGGTGGAGGTCGGGAGGTGCGCGACGTCGCTCACGCCGTCGCGGTCGCGGTCGAGGGGGCTGGCGGCGTCGAAGGCGTTCCCCCGCAGCGCGACCGCGGCCTCGGGGTCGTCGACCGCGACGTCGCCGACGTTCCGCGCGAACGTCGTGCCCTCGATGCGCACCGCGCTGGCCTCCGCGCCGTCGGCGCGCCGCACCAGCAGGCCGGTGCCGTTCCCCGTCACGGTGCCGCCGGCCACCCGGACGCCGCGCGAGGAGACGATCAACGCGCCGATCGTGTTGTCGTGCAGGGCGACGTCCCGCACCGTCGCGCCGTCCATCTCCTGCAGCAGCAGGCCGTAGGCGAGGGGCCCGCGGTGCCCGCCGAAGCGGACGTTCTCGATCCGCGCGTCGCGGGCGTACATCACCGCCGACCCCACCCCCCCGTCCGTCACGGCGACGTCGCGCAGGTGCGCGTCGGCGCTGAACATGACGTGCAGGCCGTAGCGGCGTGCGCCCCGCACGGTCCCACCGTCGACGCGAACGCCGTTCGAGCGCTCGAGGTACGCGCCGTCGAGGAACCCCGCCACGTCGAGGTCGGTGAGCGCCAGGTTCGGCGCCTGGTAGGCGGTGACGCCGGGCCCGTCGGGTCCGCCGCGCAACTGCGCGGCGTCGACGCGCACGTCGCGGGACGCCTCGATGCGGACGCCGGCGGGGGTGCCGGAGGTGGTGACGCCCTCGAGGCGGCAGGCGTGGCAGTCCAGCAGCCAGGCGGCGGCGTCGGGGGCGTACAGGTCCGGGTTGGTGCCGCCCCCGTCGATCGTCAGGTCGCGCACCACGACGCCGGACGCGAAGAGCCGCAACGCCGACCCTTCGCGGGGCCCGCGCAGGATCGCGCCGGCGCCCTCGAGGACGACGTCGGGTACGTCGATCGTCCACGGCCCCTCGTACGTCCCCGGGGCCAGCACGACGGTGGCGCCCGGCGTCAGGTCGGGCCACGCCTCGCCCGGCGCGAGGGCGACGCGGTCGCCCTGCGCGGCGGCGGCCCCCGCGAGCACGGCGAGGAGCAGCAGCGCCCAGGCGGCGGGGCGGGGGCGGAGCCCGGGGGGCGCGGGGGTGCGGCGGCGGGGCGGCATGTCGCCGTGACGGTACCGCCCGACGGTGCGCGGACGTGTGGCCCGGCGCGCCTCAGCCGCCGATCAGGACCTGGAAGCCGACCATCGCCATCAACGCCAGCACGAACGTCGTCGCGACCGCCTCCTTGGAGGCGGCCTCCGTCGCGTCGGGCAGCAGTTCCGATTGCGCCATCCACAGCATCGCGCCGGCGGCGAGGCCGAGACCGACGGGGAGGAACGGTTCGAACACCTGCACGAACAGGAACGCCGGGACCGCCATCAGCGGTTGCGGGAGGCTGGAGAAGATGCTCCACCAGGCGGCGCGCCAGACCGGCACGCCGCGCGGCACCATCGCCAGGCTGATCGCGAGGCCCTCGGGGACGTTGTGGACGGCGATGGCGAGGCTGATGAAGATCCCGAAGCTGACGGTGCTGCCGAAGCTCACCCCCACGCCGATCCCCTCGGCGAACGAGTGGGCGGTCATGACGCCCAGGATCAACAGCGCCTTGCGGGCGGAGGCGCCGTCGAGTTCCGCGACGCCGACGTCCCCCTCGCGGCGCTCGAGGAGCCGCTGGCTGACGACGATCGCCGCGAGGCCGAGCGCCATGCCGATCAGCATGCGCGGCATCGACAGCTCGAGCCCCTCGCGCATCAGTTGGAAGCTGGCGCCGACCATCAACCCGGCCGCCCCGCCGTTGGCGAGGCCGAGGACGCGCGGGGGGACCTTGCGCAGCGCGAGCAGGGGGAGGGCGCCCAGCCCGGTCGCGACCGCGGTCAGCATCGCGTAGCCGAACACCAGGAGGACGGGGGGCAGGTCGCTCACCCGCCCACCCTACGCCCGCAGCGGGGGTCGGGGGTGGGGATGCGCCGCCGCGCCGCGGTCAGGGGGTCCGGCCGAGCCGGGCGTCCACGTCCTCCACACCGAAGCGCAGGTGGTCGACCTCGAACGTCGCCCAGGGGCGTCCCTCGTCCAACCACTGCACGCTGGCGCGCGTCATCGTGGGGTGACCGTCGATCTCCCCCCAGGCGTCGGCGCGGGTGATCCACAACGTCTTCGACGTCGCCTCGGCCCCCTTGTAGCGCATCGCCTCGAGCAACGTCAGGCGGGTCGTGGTGGGGTCGAAGCGGGCGACGAACGTCTCCGAGTCGCCGCCGTAGGGGACGTGCAGGAGCGCGGTCGCGTCGTCGACGACCTCCCAGCGGACGCGGGGGTCGAGGGCGAGGGCGGCGGGGAACCACATCGCTTCGGCCCACAACGCCAGGTTCGCGCCCTGATCGACCGTGGCGCCCTCCTCGACCTGCCCGAAGGGCAGCTCCAGGCGGGCGGTACCGTCCAGAAAGCGTTCGTCGACGACGAAGATCGGGATCCCGAACCAGGTGGCGACGATCTCGTGGCGGTAGGCGCGCCCGACGTCGTGCGTGAAGCGCCAGCGGGCCGGCATCGACACGCCCAGGATCCGGAGGCGCGCCCGGCCGGTGAGGACGACGTTCTGGGCGACCGGGACCGCGTCGCCGTACGTCGAGCGGTAGAAGCGCTCGACCGGCGCCGGGAGGTCGCGGGGGATGGCGACGGTCTCGGTCGCGGGGGTGGGCGGCGGTGCGGGGAACGGGGGGGCGGGGATCCGCAGGCCGACGAGGACCACGACCAGGATCGCAGCCAGCAGCCCGGCGAGGACCAGAATGCGGGTCACCTCCGCTCCCTTCCCGGCGGCGGACGCCACCGAGCCCCGAGCATGCGGGGGAGAGCCGTCCGCCGCCAGGGTCGGATGCCCCGACCCTCAGTCGTCCAGCAGCGCCTCGAAGCGGTCGACGTGCGACGCGAGCGTCGCGAACGCCGCCTCGACCGGGGCGGGCGACGCCAGGTCGACGCCCGCCCGCCGGAAGGCGTCGAGGGGGGCGCTGCGTCCCCCCTCGCGCAGCGCGCCCAGGTACGCCTCCGCCGCGCCGGGCGTGCCGTCCTGCAGGCGGCGGGCGAAGGCGTGCGCGCCGGCGATGCCGGTGGCGTACATGAAGACGTAGAAGCGGGCGTAGAGGTGCGTGTGGAACTGCGCCCAGGTGATCCCGACCCGGTCGCGGTCGACGTCCATGGCGGGGCCGTACGCCTCGGTGAACAGGTCCGCCAGCAGCTCGTTCAGGGCGTCCGCGCCGAGGCCCTCCCCGGCGTCGGCGCGCTCGTGGAGCGCGAGCTCGAACCGCATCAGGGTCGGCATGATCAGAAAGTAGCGCCCGAAGTTCGCCATCGTCTCGTCGATGACCGCCAGCTCGAACGCCCGGTCGCCCGCCCGCTCGCGCAGCAGGTGGTCGCGCATCATCGCTTGGTGCAGGTTGCTGGCGACCTCCGCGGCGAACAGGGTGTACCCCGCGTAGCGGGCCGGCTGCGCGCCGTTGGCGAGGTAGGTGTGCATCGAGTGCCCCAACTCGTGCGCGAGGGTGCTGGCCGACGCCAGGTCGTCGGTCCAACTCATCATCACGTACGGCTTCGTGTCGGGCGTGCCGGTGCTGAAGGCCCCCATGCGTTTGCCGTCGTTCGGGGCGCGGTCGACCCAGCGGTCCTCGAGCGCCCCCCGACGCATGGCGTCCACGTAAGCGTCCCCGAGGGGCGCGAGGGCGTCGGACAGCCACCCGACCGCCTCGTCGTAGCGCACGCGCGGCGGGGCGGGCGAGACGGGGGCGTGCACGTCCCACGCCGCCAGCCGGTCGAGCCCCAGGTGCCGACGCTTCAGGTCGAACCAGCGGTGCCAGACCGGCAGGTGCGCTTCGAAGGTCGCGAGGAGGGAGGTGACGACCTCGCGCGGCACCTCGAGCGGCGTGAGGGTCATCGCCAGCGCGTCGTCGTACCCGCGGACGCGGGCCAGCAGGTTCGTCTGCCGCGCGCCGGTCGTCAGCAGCGTCGCCATCGACCGCTTGTGCGCGAGGTGCGCGTCGGCGTACGCGGTCCAGGCGCTCTCGCGCAGCGTCCGGTCGGGGCTCTCGAGGTGCGCGGAGATCCGCGCCTGCGTGACGGTGTGCTCCACGCCCGCCGCGTCCCGCGCGGGCGCGAAGGCGAGTTCGGCGTTGGCGAGCAGGGCGTGGCTGGTGGCGGCCCCCGCGAACGGCGTCCCGAGGCCGCTGACGAGGGTCTCGACCTCCTCGCTGCGGACGTGCGGCGCCTCGCGCTCGAGGCGGGCGAGCCAGCGTTCGCGGTCGGGCAACGCCGGATCGCGGATCCAGTCGCGCAGGACGTCCAGGCCGATGCGCAGGAGTTCGGGCGTCGCGAAGGCGGTCGCCTCCGCGAGGCGCGTCCCGAGGTCCTGCACCCGGTCGGCGCGTTCGAGCGCCGCTTCGTCCTCGGTATCGACGTTGCTGGCCATCGCCGCCCACACTGCGAGGCGCCCGAGGTCGCGCTCGAGCGCTTCGCTAGCCTCCAGGAAGGCGGCCAGCCGGTCGGGGCCCTGGTGCAGGGTGCCCTCGAAGGGGGCGAGGTCGGGGAGGCGCCGCGCGACGTCGGCGAGGGTGGCGTCGAAGGCGTCGGTGTCGGCGAACAGGGCCGCGTCGTCCCAGCGTTCCTGGGGCGGTACGGCGGAGCGGGGGAGGGCGTCGGACATGCGTGAGGGTACCGCTCGTGCCGCCCCCGGGCCCGTCGTCCGCCGCGCTTCGCGCGGCGTCGGTGCCGGGATGCGTGACAACGGGGCCCTCCATGGCGTATGGTCGCGACGTTCCGAAGAAGGTTTCGGAATGGCACCGGGCCACCGCCCGGAACTCGTTTTGGTCGCGCCGCGCTGCGCGACAGGTAGGGAACAGGTTCAACATGGCAACAGGCAAAGTCAAGTGGTTCAGCCCGGAAAAAGGCTACGGCTTCATCGAGCAGGGCGACGGTTCCGCCGACGTCTTCGTTCACTTCTCCGCGATTCAAGGGGACGGCTACCGGAACCTGTACGAAGGGGACGAAGTCGAATTCGACGTGGAGCAGGGCCAGAAGGGCCTGCAGGCGTCGAACGTGTCCGTCACCCGTCAAGCCCCCGGCAACTGACCACGGCTCGACGTACCTAGGACACCTCGGGCGCCCGACTCCGGTCGGGCGCCCGTCTTCGTGCCGGACGGCCGCCATCACGACGCCGCCCCCCGACCTCGGTCGGGGGGCGGCGTGCGTGGTGCGGGACCGGCGTCAGTCGGTCGTCGGAAGGGTGTAGCTGGCCTCGACGTCGACGCAGTCGAACTGCGCCGCGTCGCCCTGCGGGACGAAGGCGAGGCACACCTGCGCGTCGAACGTCTCGGCCGGAGCCTCGGTGTCGCTACCGCTGGGGCTGGTGTTGCTCCCACAGCCGGCGAGCGCGAGGGCCGCGAGCGCGCCCAACAGCGTCAGGCCGATGAGGCGGGTGCGAACGGCGGTCATCATTCCACCTCCACTTCGACGGTGACGGTCACGGTGCCGCTCTCGTCGGTGGCGAGGTCGGCGCCCTGCCACAACCAGGCGGAGCCGACCTTGCGGATCGTGCCGTCGTTGTTCGCCGCGGTCACGACGCTCGTGACGGTCTCGCCCGCGGTGAGGTCGCGCAGGTCGACCCAGACGTCGGAGACGGTCTCGTCGGCGTCGTTCGTGAACGTCACGTCGAACGAGAAGGTCGCGACGCCGTCCTCGACGGTCGCTTCGGGCGGCGTGTCGGGCGTGACGACGGTGCCGGTGGTGGTCGGCGCCGTGGCGGCCCCGACGGTGAACGTCTCGGAGTAGGCGCTCCACTCCGCTTCGCCGGTGCCGGCGGCGACCGGGCGGATGCGCACGCGGTGCGTGTCGTCGTTCGTCAGGCCATCGATTTCGATGAGCGTGTCGGTCGACATCGGGTCGAGCGTGACCGGCGAGGCGCCCTCGAGTTGGTACTCGTAGTTCACGATGCCGAAGCCGGGCTGCTCGGGCGCCTCGAAGGCGACCCAGGCCTTGCCGTCGTCCGGGTACACCCGCACGTTCGTGGGGGCGCCGGCGGTCGCGACCGTGAGCGTCGCGTCGCTGCTCGTGACGGTGACGGCGATCTTGTCGTTACCCTCGGCGTCCTGCTCGGTCAGCGTGGCGATCACGCGGTAGGCGAGGCCGTCGTCGTCGCGATCGACGTTGGCGATCACGAGGTCGGAGGCGGTCACGCCGGTCGCGTCGGTACGGCTGACGTCGGTCCAGGAGACGCCGTTGTTGGTGCTCTCCTGCCACTGGTAGGCGTAGGCGAACGTCGCGCCGGTCGGCGACACCTCGACGGTGAACGTCGCGTCCTGCCCGACGACCACGGTCTGGTCCTCCGGCGTGCCGTTCTCGAAGGTCGGCGTCTCGGAGACCGCGTTCACCGTCAGGGTGACCGGGGCCGACTCCTCCTGCACGAGCCCGTTCGAGCCGTCCTTGTTCGTGTACAGCGCGCGCACCTGCAGGCCGTCGTCCCCTTCGGTGGTCGGGGAGACCGTCAGGGTGTGGTCGCTACCGGAGGTGCCGCGCACGTAGCGCTCCTCCGTGGCGACCGACGCCCACCCGTCCGCGTCGCTGGGGCTGAACTGCCAGTCGACGATCGACACGGTGCCGGACGTGGACGTCGCGGACACCGTGAACGTCGCCAGCTCCCCCTCGTCGACGGTGACGTCGGTCGGGGTCGTGGCGAGGGTCGGGGTCGGCGAGGCGTCGACGGACGAGAGCGCTTCGACGGCGTAGCCGAACGCGTCGTCCGCATCGGTCGCGAACCAGGTCAGGACCGCCAGGTCGGACGTCACACCGAGGTTCGGGACGGTCGCGGTTCCGTCGATCGTTTCGTCGTCGCTGAGGCTGACGGTGTAGAGGTCGGTGACGGAGGCGGCGCTGGTATAGAAGGCCGTCCAGTAGCCGACGTCGGTCGGGCTGCCGGTGGCGATGGTGGCCGCGCGGGCCGTCACGGTGCCGGCCGCGCCGGGACCCCAATCGGTGCCGGTGATCGTCAGGTCGCCGCCCGAGACGAAGGCGCCGCCCTCGGCCGGATCGACGCCGTCGCCGCCGTACGTCAGGTCGGCGACGTCGGCCTGCCGGTCCTTGCCGGGCAGGATCTGCGCGCTGGACTCGATCGTGTTGGTGGTGAGTTCACCGGACGTGGTCGGCAGCGCGTCGCTCGCGGTGACGGTGAACAGCTTCATCGGGTACGTCCCGAGGACCTCGTTCGACCAGTCCGAGCCGGACAGGGTGAAGTCGGTGCCCCACGTCATGGTCTCGTTCAGGCCGGCGTCGGCGCCGGAGACGACCATCAGCACGTCGCTGACCGACACGTCGGTGCGCGACAGCTCCTGGTCGCCGATGATCAGCATCGCGCCGATGACGTAGTCGCTGGAGCTCACGTACGTTCCACCGGTCGAGGAGATCGTCACCGACTGGCCGTAGTACGGCGTGGTGTCCGTGACGCTCAGCGTCTGTGCCGTCGCCCCCGCGAACCACGACGCGAGGAGCAGCGTCGCGGCCGCGCGCAGGAGGCGCGGGACGGTCCTTTCGTTTCGTTCGTTCGTTTGCCGCAAGGCGGCCACCTTCCCTTCGTCGACGTCTTCGATTGCGTATGGGAAC
>CAJXOA010000056.1 GCA_913057685.1 uncultured Trueperaceae bacterium | reverse complement strand
CCGTCACCGACCCATCCGTCCCATCACTCGACGTCGAAGAACCATCCACCGACCCCGCCACCGCATCGAACCCACCCGCAACACCACGAGGCTTCAAATCCACGTCCAACGTCAACGCATCCCCATGGTGCGCCGGTCCCGGCTCGAAGATGCATTCCTCGTCCGCGAACCGATTCTGCGCAACCTCGTACGTCACCTGTCCCGAGGCATCCGGCTCGATCGACTCGAACGTGTAGTCGTCGGCTTCGTTCGCAGCCTCCTGGAAAGTCTGGTGGAAGTTGTAGAGCGAGGACGTGCGCTTCGTGTCCTTCGCATACGGAATGTCGGCCAGCGTACTGGGCCCCAGGGCGTCGGTGCCGCCCGTGCGGACGACCTCCGCGGCATCAAAGTTCACCGATCGGTTGATTCGGGTCCGGAGCACGTACGGCCCCGTGACGGTTTGGCTATTGAAGTTCGTCACGAGCAGATCGACACCGAATCGTACGCACTCCCCGCGAACGGAAGCCGACCCGTTGACGGTCGCAGATCCGCCTATGTAGCCGTACGCTCCACCCGTAAGGGGAAACATGAACGTGTTGTCTACGGATCCCGAACCAAAATTGAGCACGTCTCCGGCGGCGTTCTTGCCCGTACCATCCCTGCTTCCATTTCTGATGATCAGTAGCCGGTAGTCACCACCGTCCTCACGAAAAAATCCATATCTGTCTCTGAGGTCGTTCGCAATGTGCTCCCCGAAGCCCGTTTCCGTGACGCACGTTGTCGGGTCGTCATCGAGAAAGCCAACGAAGGTACCAAAGCCGTGGTCCGCCACGTTGCATATGGGTACGAAGGTCCGGACCCCATGCCCGAGGGCGTCGAATCCAAAATTCGCGTGCGCAAGCCCCGTAACCACGAGGAGGAGAAGCGCCATCTGCGAGCGCAGGGCCGCGAACCCCGACCCGCGCCTGTCGATGCGGGCCGCCCGCACACGGGCGGCCCCCCGGGAACCCCTACCCGTGTTGCGCCGCATCGCGCCCGCCACGAATCGTGTGAGATCGGTCGAAACGAACATGATGCCAGCGTTCCGGACGCTCGTTTCACGTTCATGTCAGAGACCACGAGTTCGGTCCGACCACGTCACCTCGATGCGAGGACGCTCACCCCCCTGGGACCGTCCACCGCCCGCCACGACGTCGCACGCCCCGCATCGCCGAGCGCAGGACGCACCGCCCCGTCCACGGACGCCCGACCATCCACCCCGACACCAGCCCACGCGCACCCCGAACGCGAGTGGAGTGTTCGTGATCGGCACCGTGGAGCGCGTGGATTCGCGCGCCAAGCGCTAGCACGCAACGTGCCGCACCGACCCGAGGGTGGACCGCATTCCACGGCGAAGGGTGCCAGACCTCGGTTCCCTACCGCGGACCGACGCCCGATTCGAACGCCGCCGACCCCCCATGCATCTCCCGCGCCACCCCCTCGGCGTACGCCCGCTCGTACGCCCGGCGCGGCGTGCGTACCCCGACCGGAACGGCGAACAGCAGGCGCTTCCCCCACCGCAGGAGGGGGTGCACCCCCAACCGCCAGGCGGTGGCGGGCGCCCATCGCGCGATCCGCGCCGCATTCCGGCCGGCGGCGTACCCCTTCGCCACGTCGCCCGCCGCCCGCGGGTCGGGCCCCAGGTGCCGCACGTGGGCCGACGGCAGCCCCAGCATCGCGACGCCCGCCTCACGAAGCCGCCACCCCAGCCACACGTCCTCCCCCCCGTAGCCCACCAGGTCGGTTCCGAACCCCCCGACCCGAACGAACGCCTCGGTGGGAACCGACGTGTTCGCACCCGCGACCCGCCACCATCCCGGCCGGCGGGGCGGAACGACCCGCGTCGGTCGGGCGTCGACGTCCGGTTCGAACGTCACGCCCCCCACGTACGTCGCAGGACGACGCTGCGCCTCCGCGTGGTGCGCGACGACGTCGGGGTCCAGGAGGCAATCGTCGTCGGAGAGAAGGAGGACGGGGAACCGCGCACCCGCCGCCGCCGCGTCGCGGGCCGGCCCCGCCCCCACCCCACCGGTCCGCACGACGGTGAGCGCGAGGTCGTTCGGGAGCGCCGCACGCAGGTCCGCCTCGATGCGGGTCGCGGCGGCGTCGCCTACGCCGTCGAGGGCGACGCGCCACTCGAACCGGTCGCGGGGGAAGGTCTGCAGCGCGAGGCTGGTGGCCTTCGCCACCAACGCGTCGCGCCGCCCGACGCTGGCCGTGACGACGCTCACGCCCGGCGCGCCGCCTCGTGCGTCGCTCACGCCCTCACCGCGCGGCGACGGCGGCGTCCAGGAACGCCTGCAGCATGCGGCGGCCCTCGTCGGTCAGGATGCTCTCGGGGTGGAACTGCACGCCCCACACCGGGTGGGTGGCGTGCCGGACCGCCATGATCGTCTCGGTCCCGTCGTCGTCCGCCCAGGCGGTCGGCTGCAGGGTCCCCGGAAGGTCCTCGATCACGAGGCTGTGGTACCGCGTGACGTCGACGTCCTCGCCGAGCCCCGCGAAGACGGTGCCGCCGTCGTGCCGCACGCGGCTGGTCTTGCCGTGCATGATGACGGGCGCCGGGACGACCTTCGCGCCGTACGCCACCCCGATCGCCTGGTGCCCGAGGCACACCCCGAGGGTGGGGACGTCGGGACCGTAGCGGCGGACCACCTCGACGCTGTGCCCCGCATCGTCCGGCGTGCCGGGGCCCGGCGACACGACGATCGCGTCGAACCCCTCCCGCGCGACGTCGTCCACCTCGAAGGCGTCGTTGCGCCAGACCGTGACGTCCGCCCCGAGCTCGCGCAGCATCTGCACGAGGTTGTAGGTGAACGAGTCGTAGTTGTCGATGATCAGGACCCGCACCGCGGTGTCCACGCCGTTCGATGCGCCGCTCACGCCAACCCCTCCGTCGCCATCTCCACCGCCCGCCGAAGCGCGGCGAGCTTGTTGACGCTCTCCTGGTACTCCGCGGTGGGGTCGCTGTCCGCCACGACGCCACCCCCCGCCTGCAGGTGCACGCGCCCGCCCTCGATCACCATGGTGCGCAACGTGAGCGCCATGTCCATCGCCCCGTCGACCGCCAGGTACCCGAAGGCGCCCGCGTACGGCCCGCGGCGGGTGGGCTCGAGCTCGTCGATGATCTCCATCGCGCGGATCTTCGGGGCGCCCGACGCGGTCCCCATCGGCAGCGTCGAGGCGAGCGCATCGAGCGGGGTGCGGCCCTCCGCGAGGATCCCCTCGACGGTGGACACGAGGTGCATGACGTGGCTGTAGCGCTCGACGCGCATGAGGTCCTTCACCTGCACGCTGCCGGCGGCGCACACCCGCCCGAGGTCGTTGCGGCCGAGGTCCACCAGCATCACGTGCTCCGCGCGTTCCTTCGCGTCCGCCGCGAGCCCCTCGGCGAGGGCGGCGTCCTCCTCGGGGGTCGCGCCCCGCGGGCGCGTCCCGGCGATCGGGAGGGTCGACACCGTCCGCCCGTCGCTCCGCACGAGGCTCTCGGGGCTCGACGCGACGAGCGTGACGGGCCCCAGATCGAGGTACCCCAGGTAGGGGCTGGGGTTGATCGCACGCAACGCCCGGTAGGCGGCGAACGGGTGCACGCCGAGCTCGGCGGTGTAGCGCTGGCTGGGCACCACCTGGAAGGCGTCGCCCGCCCGGATGTACGCCACCGCCCGGCGGACGGCGTCCTCGTACGCCTCCTGCGTCATGTTCGCTTCGAACGTCGTGCGGCGGCCCGCCCGGTCGCCCGGGACGCCGGGGAGGGGCGCACGGAGGCGCGCGCGGGCGTGATCGAGTCGCTCCCGGGCGCGGGCGACGTCCGCGGCGTCGCCCGCCTCGGCGGGGGCGACGAGGAACAGGCGGCGGCGTAGGTGATCGAAGATCACCAGCACCTCCGGCGCGACGAACAATAGGTCCGGCACCCCGAGCTCGTCCGGGTTCGCGTCGGGGAGGCGTTCGTACCTGCGGACGAGGTCGTACGCGGCGTAGCCGACGGCGCCCGCCCAGAACGACGGGAGGTCGGCGGCGGCCGGGTCGACCTCGACGTCGCGCACCACCTGGTCCCAGAGGACCTGGAGGGGATCGTCGGCGTCGATCTGCCGCGTGCCGTGCGCGTCGGTGACGGTGGTGACGCCGTCCTTGGAGGTGACGCGTAGGCGTTCGCCGACCCCGATGAAGCTGTAGCGGGCGATGCGGCCCTGGTCGGCGGACTCGAGCAGGAAGCTCGGGGCGGACGCGAGCTTCAGGTACGCCGTCAGCGGCGTCTCGAGGTCGGCGAGGACCTCCTGGTACACGGGCGTGAGCGGGCGGGTGGGCATGGCGGCCTCCTGGGACCGAGCGCCGCGCGGGCGCGACTCAGCGAAGGGCGGCGGGGCGGACGCCGCGACGCCATCGCTCCCCCCGACCGAGGGGCGGCCGCCCCGTCACGCGGCGGACCCGTCCGCCGGCGCGTCGCCCCCCTCGCCGTCGTCCTGCCCGAGGAACATGCCGATCGCGTGGAAGCCGGCGTCGACGTGGACGGTCTCCCCCGTCACGCCGCCCGCGAGGTCGGTCAGCAGCGCGAACCCCATCCGGCCGACCTCCTCGCCGGTGATGTTGCGCTTCAGCATCGACAGTTTGCCGGCCTCGCCGTACATGTCCCCGAACCCCGCGATGCTGCGCGCGGCGACGGTGCGGAGCGGACCGGCGCTGAGGGCGTTGACGCGAATGCCGCGCGGCCCCAGGTCGTACGCGAGGAAGCGCGTCGACGCCTCCAACGCCGCCTTCGCGACCCCCATCATGTTGTAGTGCGGCACGACGCGTTCCGCCGCCAGGTACGACAGCGTGACGATCGATCCGCCCTCCTCCATGAGGGGTGCGGCGCGGTTCGCGACCGCGACGAGGCTGTAGGCGGAGACGTCCATCGCGGTCCGCCAGTCCTCGCGCGACGTCTGCGAGAACGGGTTCGCGAACGTCTCGGTGGGGGCGTAGGCGACGGCGTGCACCACGAAATCGAGGCGCCCGAACTCGGTGCGGATCGTGTCGAACAGGGCGTCGAGGTCGGCGTCGTCGGTGACGTCGCACGTCGCGAGGAGCGGCGCCTCGAGGTCGCCCGTCAACTTCTCGAGGGTCGGCCGGAGGCGGTCGCCCTGGTAGCTGAACGCCAGCCGTGCGCCGGCGTCGGCGAGGGGGCGAGCGATCTGCCAGGCGATCGAGCGTTGGTTCGTCACGCCCATCACGAGGCCGGTCTTGCCGGTCAGGTCGACGTTGAACATGGTGGGTCCTCCCCGCGGCGCCGCAGTCCCCGGCGCGCCTTCGATGGGCGGACTCTACCGCACGCGCCGCCTCACGCCTCGCGCACGGCCGCCGCCAAGGCCTCCGGGTCGTCGCCCATCACCCCGTCGACGCCGCTGCGCAGCAACCGCACGACGTCGTTCGCGTCGTTCACCGTCCAGACGTGCACCGCCAGCCCGCGGGCGTGCGCCCGCGCCAGCAGGCCGGGCGTCACCTGCCGCACCTCGGGGTGCAGCGCGTCGACGTGCAGCAGCCGCGCCCACGGCACCCACCGCGCCCACGCCGGCCCCTCGGGGGCGCTCAGGAACGCCGTGCGCAACTCCGGCGCGAGGAGGCGGACGCGGGCGAGGGCGAACGGATCGAAGCTGGAGATCACGATCCGGTCCTCGACGCCGCTGCCGCGCACCGCCCGCACCAGGTCGCGCTCGAGCGCCGCGCCGCGCAGGATGCCACGCACCGTCCGCGGGTCGGACTTCACCTCGAGGTTCACGACCGCCCCGCGGGCGTCCCGCGCCGCCCGGAGGAACGCCTCGAGGGGGACGAGGTCGGGGCGCGCGGTGCGCAGGGCGGCGAAGCGCCAGCGGCGGATCGGGCGGCCGTCGAGCTCGAGGTCGTGGAACAGCACCAGGTGCCCGTCGACGGTGCGCTGGACGTCGGTCTCGACGCCGTCGAGGTGGGCGAACGCCAGGTCGAACGCCGCCATCGTGTTCTCCGGCGCGGGCCCGCGGGCGCCGCGGTGCCCGAACGTCCACGGGCGGGCGCGGGTCACGCCGGGCAAGGCTCGCGGCCGCCAACCGGGACCGAGCCACCAGGCGACCGCCAGGATCGTCGACAGGGCGAGGGCAGCGAAGGACATGCCGACACGATACCGCGCGCCGGACCACCGTCCCGGGCGGACGCCGCTGCTAGGTTGGGGCGAAGCGCGAGAGGACGCACCGTGCCCGAACCCCCCGACCCCACGACCCCCCCGACGTCCACCCCCCGACCGCTGGCCACCGTCGGCGCGCTGGTGCTGGACCCGAGCGGGCGCGGGTTGTTCGTCCGGACCGCCAAGTGGCGCGACACGTGGGGCGTCCCCGGCGGGAAGATCGAGCCGGGCGAACCGATCCTCGACGCGGTCGTGCGCGAACTGCGCGAGGAGACGGCGCTCGCGGTCCGCGACGTCCGCTGGGCGCCGACCCTGGAGGCGGTCCGCAGCCCGGCGTTCTTCACCGACGCGCACTTCGTGCTGCTGAACATGACCGCCCGCACCGACGACCCCACCCCCCTGACGCTGAACGACGAGGCGCAGGAGGCGTGCTGGGTGCCGCCCCGCGAGGCGCTGCTGCACCTGGACCTGAACGCCCCCACCCGCGCGCTGGTGCGGCACGTCCTCGCGCACGGCGCGAGCGGGCCCCACGTGACCCGGCCGGACGGGAGCGCAGCGCCGTGAGCGGCGCCGCACCCCTCGGGGGTCCCCCCGGCGAGCGCCCCGCCGCGCTCGTGACCGGCTCCGCGCGCGGCATCGGCCGCGCCGCCGCCCTCCGCCTGGCGGCGGACGGCCTGGACGTCGCGGTGCACTACCGCAGCAGCGCCCGCGACGCCGACGCCGTCGCGACGGACGCGCGCGCGCTCGGCGTGCGGGCCGTGACGCTGCAGGCGGACGTCACCGTCCAAGCGGAGGCGGAACGCCTCGTCGACGAGGCCGCGCAGGCGTTCGGGCGCCTCGACGTCGTCGTGAACAACGTCGGCGACTACGCCAAGGGACCGCTCGCGGAGCTCGACGCCGCCACCTGGCACGCGATGATCGACTCGAACCTGCACGCGACCTTCTACGTCTGCCAACGCGCGGTGCCGCTCGTGCGCCGTCACGGCCGCGGCCGCATCGTCAACGTCGGGTACGCCGGGAGCGACACCCTCGTCGCGAAACCGGCGGTCGCGCCGTACCAGATCGCCAAGACCGGCGCGCTCCTGTACGCCCGCGGTCTCGCGCGCGAGGAGGCGCCGCACGGCACGACCGTCAACGTCGTCGCGCCCGGCGTCATCGAGAACAGCGTCTCGCGCCCCACCGCGCAGATCCCGATGGACCGCCTGGGCGAACTGCGCGAGGTCGCCGCCGCCGTGTCGTTCCTCGCCAGCGAGGAGGCCGCGTACGTCACGGGGGCGTTCCTGCCGGTCGCCGGCGGTTGGAACCTGTGACCCCCGCCGGGGCGGACCTCGCGCCGTTCCGGACGCCCCCGACGCCCGACCCCGCGGGGTTCCTGCGGACCGGCCCCCTCCCCCCCGACCGGCGCGCCGCGGCGCGCGTCAACCGCCTCCCCCTCGTCGCGCACCTGTACGAACCGGCGTGGCGGGGCCGCAGCGCGGCGCTGTTGACGCGCGGGCACTACCGCACCCGGCAGGAACGCGCCACCCTCGCGCGCTGGCTGCTGCCCGCCTGCGCGCCGGACGGGCCGGGCGGCGGCCGCCTCCTCGACGTCGGGTGCGGCGCCGGCTTCTACCTCGCCGCCCTCCACGCCGCCGCCGCGTCGCAGCCCGATGCCCGGCGCCCCACCCTCCACGGCGCGGACGTCAGCGAAGCGTTCCTGCGCCGCGCCGCCGCCCGCCTTGCGCGCGAGGGCGTCCCCGCCACCCTCGCCCTCGCCGACGCCGAGCACCTCCCCTACCGCGACGCGACGTTCGACGGCGTCGCCTTCGGGGGGACGCCGAACGAGGTGCGCGACCGCCCCGCCGCCCTCGCCGAGATCGCGCGGGTGCTGCGGCCCGGCGGGCGGGCGTTCCTGATGGCGTCGGTGCGGGGCGCCGGCCCCACCCGCGCCCTCGCGCCGCTCCTGCGCGCCGGCGGCGTCGACCTGCCGACCGCCGACGCGCTCACCGACGAGATCCTGGCCGCCGGCCTCGCCCCGGTCCGCCTCGAGCACCGCCCCCCGCTCCTCGTCGCCACCCTCC
>CAJXOA010000055.1 GCA_913057685.1 uncultured Trueperaceae bacterium | reverse complement strand
GCTGCTGCCCGCCCGCACCGCCCCGACGCCCGCCGCCCCCGGACCGGTGCGCGTCACCGCCCGTCCCCTGCGCGTCGAGCGGGAGGGGGACGGCTGGCGGGTGACGGGGGAGGCGCTCGAGGCGCTCGTCGAGCGCTTCGACCCCCGCAACGCCGAAGCCGTCGCCTACCTGCAGCGCCACTTCGAGGAGCAGGGCCTCGCCGCCCGCCTCCGCGAGGCGGGCGCGCGCGACGGCGACGACGTGCGGATCGGCGAGGCGGAGTTCGCGTACTTCGACGAGCGCGGCGACGCCGCCGCGGACGGCGCCACCGAGAACGGCGCCGCCGCGGATGCACCCCCCGAATCCGGGGCGGAGGACGCCGACGGAACGCCGGAGGGGCCGGCGTGAGCCGCGCCCGCGCCGGATTCGGGGGCCGCGTGCTAGCCTCCCGACCGACGGGGTCGCCCCCCGACCGGGTCGCGGCCGACCCCCCGCCCCCCATGGCCCAGAACGACGCCCCCCTCTTCCCCCCCGACGGCCCCTGCCGGCGCAGCAGCGTCGCGCCCTACTGCGAGCGGGTGCGCGCCCTCGTGACCCCCGCCCGCTGGGCGCACGTCGAGCGCGTCGCGACCCTCGCGGAGACGATCGGTCGCGCCAACGACTTCGCCGACGACGAACTGCGCGCCACCGCCCTCGCCGCGGTCCTGCACGACGCCGCCCGCGACCTGCCCGACGGGCGCCTCCTCGAGCTCGCGCCGCCGGAGACCGACACCGAACGCGCCCACCCCCTCGCCGTGCACGGGCGCGCCGCGCGCGCCCTCGCCGCATCGTGGGGGGTGCACGACCCCCGCGTCCTCGCGGCGATCGAGGGGCACGTGTTCGGGGTCGCCCCGAACGACCGCATCGGCATGGCGGTCTACGTCGCCGACGTCTCGGAGCCGGGCCGCGGCGTCAACGACGACGTCCGCGAACTCGCCATGCGCGACCTGCCCCGCGCCTACCGTCGCGCCGTGCGCAGCAAGGTCGCCTACCTCCGCTCGCGCGGCAAGCCGGTCCACCCCAAGACCCTCGAGGTGCACGATGCCCTCCCCCCCGAATCCGCCTGAGGTGGAGCGCGGCGACCGGCCCGGCCTCGCGGCGCGGGCCGGCGCGGCCTGGCGCCGCGCCACCGCCGACGTGCGGGTCCTGCGCCTGGCGCAGGTGCTGGGGTTGGCGCTGGTGGTCGCCGGCCTGGTCGGCGTGACGCTGCAGCTGGGCGACGAGCGGGCGGCCCTCAGCGACGCGCAACGCGCCTTGCTGGGCGTCGAGGGGGACGGCGACGTCCTCGGGTTCGTCGTCGCCGGCCGCGACCTGCTGTACGGCGAGGGGGAGAGCACCCCGATCTACGACGAGGAGGGCACCATCGTCGGCTGGGAGTTCGACGGCGTCGTCGACGCCCGCGGCGTGAACACCGACACGATCCTCTACGCCAGCCTGATCGACGACGTCGTCACCCTCGTCGCCATCCCCCGCGACCTGTTCGTCGGGGACGGGACGAACCGCATCAACGGCACGCTCGCCCGCGAGGGGCCCGAGGGCCTCATGCGGCGCGTCGAGGCGGCGGTCGGGCTGCCGGTCGACGACTACGCGATCCTCGACCTCGCGATCTTCCAGGAGCTCGTCGACGCGCTCGGCGGGGTGGAGGTCAACGTCCCCACCCGCATGTACTACCGCGACGTCGCCGGCGGCCTCACGATCGACCTCCAGCCGGGCCCGCAACGCCTCGACGGGCAGGAGGCCAGCGAGTTCGTGCGGTACCGGCAGTTCCTGCGCGGCGACATCGACCGCCTCGACAACGTCAAGCGCCTCGCCTACGCCATGCTGGCGCGCGTCAAGGAGCTGCAGTTCCGCACCGCCTTCGCGCTCCCCGAGCTGTTGCGGACGTACGTCGAGCGGGTCGAGACCAGCGTCTCGCCCGCCCTCGTCGGGCGGATCGCCCCCCGCCTCGGCGACCTGGAGATCCGCAGCGCGACGCTCCCGACCCTCGAGGTGGAGCGCGACGGGGCGCTCGGCCTGGTCGCCGACCCGGTCGCCGTGCGCCGTTTCCTGGCGGAGACGTACGGCGGGACCGCGCCCCCCGTCGCGGAGCCACCCGACGTGCCGCTGCGCATCGTCGACGCCAGCGGCCGCGAGGGCCTGGGCGCCTGGTACCGCGACCGCCTCGTCGCGTTCGGCGTGCCCGCCGACCGCATCACCCTCACCGAGGGCCCGCTCGACCCCAGCGGGACCCGCGTGCTCGCGACCGCCGACCACTGGCGCGACGCCGGCTTCTACGCCGACCTGTTGGGGGTCGGCACGCAGCAGGTCGACCGGCTGGCCCCCCTGAACGGCGTGCGGCCCGGCATCGAACTCGTGCTGGCCGGCGACGCCTTCGCCATGACCCCGATGGGACGCGCGAGCGTTCCCGCCGCCGCCCCCAGCGTCCCCGCCGCCCCGGGCGTGCCCGCCGCCGCGGGCGACGCCGCCCTCGTTCCCTTGGAGCCGTGATCTGGTGACCCCTCCCGACGACGACGCCCGCACCCCCGACGCCCAGGCCCCCGACGCCTCGCCCTCCGATGCGCCCACCGGCGCGTCGACCGGCGCCCCGTTGCCCGAGCACCTCGCGGAGGTCCAGTGGATCGTCGATGCGCTCGACGACAAGCGCGCGCAGGACGTGCGCGTCCTCGACCTCGCGCCCCTCACCGCGTCGCTCGACTGTTTCGTGATCGCCAGCGCCGAATCGCAACCGCAGATGACGGCGCTCGAGGACGCCGTCAAGGAACGCATGAAGGCGCACGGGCGCCTCCCCCGCAACGTCGAGGCCCCCTCGAGCCGGTGGGTGTTGATGGACTACGGCGGCGTCGTCGTGCACCTCATGAGCCCCGAAGCGCGCGAGTTCTACGACCTCGAGGGCCTCTGGGCCGACGCCGAGGTCCTCGACGTCGAGCCCACCTGAGCCACCCGCCCGCGAGGAACCTCCCGGGAGGAACCTCCTGGGAGTGGACCCGCGCCGGTGCGGGGTGGGAGGCCCCACAACGTGGGGTGGCTTGCAGCGCCGGCGGTGTGCCCCGCTTCATCGTACGGCCATGCATCTCCTTGCGCACCTCCGGACGTTCGCCCTCGTGTGGATCCTCGCCCTCCTCGCTCCGGTCGCCCTGTCGGCCTGCAGCAGCTACGACGCCGCCTCCGACACGCCGTACGAGGCCGACGACGGCGATGACGCCGGCGACGGGTACGGCGACGAGCGCGACGCCGACGATGGGGGCGGGAGCGGCGACGACGGAGGCACGGACGACGGCGAGACCCCAGACGGCGAGACCCCCGACGACGAAACCCCCGACGACGGATCGGACGACGGTTCGGACGACGAGGGCGGGTACGGGTACGGATACGGCAGCCGCTGAGCGGCGCCGCGTCGACCGTCGGTGGGGGGAGGGGCTGGCTGCGTCGGGCAGGGTCCGGTGCACCACGCCGCGTGCCCGATATGCTATACATGTGCATGCAACCTTTTACGCAACGCCTCCCGGTCATCCTCGTGTTCGCCTTCCTTGTGTTCGGCGCCTTTACCCTGACGGCGTGCGGGTCGTCCGGCTCCAGTTCCCCGCCACCGCAAGAGGACGACGGTGGGGACGGCGGGGCCGACGAGGACGGGGGCGATTCCGGCGGGGACGACGGTGGCGGGGACGGCGGGGACGGCGGGGGCGACGCCGGGTCGATGGCGTGGCGGATGTACGACGTGACCAGCGCTGCCGACGACGGGCTCGGGGATCCGGACGTCACCGGTACTCGGGTCGTGTACGAAGACGACACCCTCACGTTCGAGGCCAGCACCCCGTCCGGCTGGACGGTCGTGATTCGGCGGCCGGGGGGGTTCGTAAACGGCGAGACGTATCAGTCCCTACCCGCCGTCCCGTCGGTGGGTGACCTCTCCGTGACGATTACCGGACCGGGCGGGTCGTGCGCGATCACGCCCGCCATGACCGACCCTCCCCCGACGTTCGACGCCAACGTGACGGTCGGCGAACCCGACGGGACGACGCCGCGCTTGTCGGGGACGTTGGCCAAGGCGCCCGACACGCCCAACTGCGAGTTCTTGTCCGCGGACCCGTTCGACCCCAGCCCGCTGCCCATCGCGTTCACGAACATCCTCCCGTGAGCCCGTCGGGCGGCCGGAGTCGTCGGCCGCCCTGCGCTATCCTGCGGCCATGCCCCTCCCGGCGCCGGAACGCCGCCTCGCCGTCGTCGATCTCGGCTCCAACACCGCGAAGCTCGTTGCGCTCGCCTACGTCCCGGGGCGGGGCTACCGCCACCTCGACCAACTCCGCGACGTCGTCCGCCTCTCCGAGGGGATGGGCGACGGGCGCGTCCTCCGCGCCGACGCGATGGACCGCGCGCTGGCGACGCTGCGGACGTTCCGCGCCTACTGCGACGCGACCGGCATCGAGCACGTCGTCGCCACCGCCACCAGCGCGGTGCGCGACGCGGTCAACGGCGACGCCTTCCTGGCGCGTGTCCGCGACGAGGCGGGGTTCGACCTACGCGTCCTCTCCGGCGAGGCGGAGGCCGCCGCCGGCGTCCTCGCCGTCGCCAACGCCTTCCGGGAGCCGGACGCCGTCGTCCTGGACCTCGGCGGCGGCAGCCTGCAACTGAGCGACATGCGCGCGCGGCGCAGCGTCGCGGGCACCTCCTGGCCGCTGGGGGCGGTGCGCGCCACCGAGGCGTGGCTCCCCGGCGACCCCCCGAAGAAGAAGCACCTCAGGGCGCTCCGCGCGGCGGTGCAGGATGCGGTCGGCCCGTGGCTCGACGCGCGCACCGCCGCGGCGGAGGCGGAGGGTCGGCCGGGCCCGCGCGCCCTGCCGTGGATCGGCATGGGGGGGACCCTGCGCTCCCTCGCCGAAGCGGCGCAGGAGCGCACCGGCTACCCGCTGCCGTTGATCCACGGCTACCCGTTCGCCGCCGACGACCTCGCCGCCCTCGCCGACGACCTCGCCGGCATGGACGCCGCGGCCCGCGCCGGCGTGCCGGGGCTCGGCGCGGACCGCGCCGACATCGTCGTCGCCGGCGCCACCGTCCTCGACGAGGTACGCGCCCTCGCCGGCGCTCCCCACCTCCTCGTCAGCGGGTACGGCCTCCGCGAAGGGCTGTTCCAGCCGTACCTCTTCCCCGACGCGCCGGACGCCCTGGCGCCCGACGTGCGCGCGTTCGCCGTCGGCAACCTCGCGCACCGCTACGACCCCGACCCCGACCATTCGGCGCGCGTCGAGCGCCTCGCGCTCGCCATGTTCGATGCGCTGCAGGCCACGTGCGACCTGCGCGACGGCGACCGCGACCTGCTGTCCGCCGCCGCCCGCCTGCACGACGTCGGCATGGCGATCGACTACTTCGGCCACCACCGCCACGGCGCGAACCTCGTGATGGCCCGCGCCCTGCCGGGCTTCACCCCCCGCGAACAGGTGCTGATCGCCGACCTGGTGCGCGCCCACCGCAAGGGCAAGGCGCAGCCGAGCGCCGCCCCCGCCCTGCTCGAGCCCGGCGACGCGGCGTGCTTGCGGGCCTGCACCGCGATGCTGCGCCTCGCCGAACAGCTCGAGCGCAGCAAGGCCGGCCGCGTCCGTGACCTGCGCCTGCACGTCGGGCCCGACGTCGTCCAGATCGAGGTGCACGTCGCCGGCGACGCGACCCTCGAGGTCGACGCCGCCCGCGCCCGCGCGGGGCTCCTGTCCGACGCCGTCGGGCGGCCGGTGGAGATCGTGCCGGTCGAGGTCGCCGCCCCCACCCCCGCGGGGGCCGCGTGAGTCGCGTCCGCGTCAAGGTGTGCGGCGTCACCCGCCCCGAGGACGCCCGGGCGGCGGAGGCGGCCGGCGCCGACGCGGTCGGCGTGATCTTCGCGCCGTCTAGCCGCCGCTACGTGACGCACGAGGACGCCGCCCGCGTCACCGCGGCGTTGGGGCCGTTCGTGCGGCGGATCGGCGTGTTCGCCGGCGCGACGGAAGCGGAGATCCTGGAGGCGGTCGACGCCGCCGGCCTCGACGCCGTGCAGCTGCACGGCGACGTGTCGGATGCGACGTGCGCCCGCCTGCGGGCGCACGTGAACGTGATCCGGGCGGTGCGCTTCGCGCCGCACGAGACGCCGGACGCCTGGGCGGACCGGCCGGTCGACGCCGTCCTCCTCGACGGCCCGAGCCCGGGGAGCGGCGTCGCGTTCGACTGGACGGCGGCCGCCGCTTGGCGCGGCGCGCCGCGCCTGATCCTGGCGGGCGGCCTGCACCCCGGCAACGTCGCCGAGGCGGTCGCGGCGATGGCGCCGTACGCCGTCGACGTCGCCTCGGGCGTCGAGGCCGCGCCGGGGGCGAAGGACCCCGCGAAGCTGGCGGCGTTCGTCGCCGCGGTCCGCTGACCCGCCCCGCGTCCGTTCACTCGGACCCCCCGCCGCCCCCTCCTCGGACCTCGCGCCGAAGCCCGGGTCGACCCCCTCTGCGGAGCCCCCGACGACCCCCTCCACGGGTCCCGCGCGACGGGGTCGGACCTCCTCGGATTTTCCACAGTTCTCCACAGGCCCGTTTCGGCCTGTGGAGAAGTTCGGAGCGCGAACGCCGTGCGCGTCCAGGACGGAGATGAAATTTCTAAGGTCCGTCCAGGACGGCATTTCTCGCGATTGCGACACGAACCGTCGCCTACGCACAACGTCATGGCGGTGTCAAGACCCGGCGTCTATCCACAGGGCGTCGGCGGCGCCCAGGCCCCCCCGATCGCCCCTCCATGCGCCCTCCACGACGGGCCTCCCGCGGAGCCGCGACGACCCCACCCGCACCCCCGCCGGCCGACCGCCCCGCCGGGGCGGTTCGCGACCCCCTCCGCGGGGCACGGCGAGTATCCTGAAGCGACCCTCCGGCGGGCCGACCGCTCGCCCCGCCGGCCGCCCGCTCCGCCCCGTTCCAAGGAGGCCCCCGTGACCATCGCGACGATCGCCGACGCCCGCCACTTCTCCCTCGACGACGTCCAACGCAACGCCCTCGTGCAGGCCGACGGCGTGCACGTCGAACTGCTCTGCTTCGAGGCCGGCCAGCGCGACGAGGAAACCGCCCGCGACGGCACGTCGGTCTACCAGGTCCTCGAGGGCGAAGCGCTCGTGCACGTCGGCGGGGAACGCCACCGGCTCGGCAAGGGCAAGCTGGCGACCCTGGCCGGCGGCGACGCCCACACGATCGAGAACGCCGGCGGCGGACTGCTCGTCGTCCTGGCCACCCGAACCTGAGCGTCGCCACCCCCCTCGCGCTGTGGGGGCTGCTGGCCCTCCCGCTGCTGATCTGGCTCCACGCCCGCCGCCCCCGGCGCGAACGGCGCGCGGCGACCGCGACGTTCCTGTGGCGCGAAGCCCGCCGCGACGCCCCCCGCCGGCGTCGGTGGCTCTCGGCGTCGCTGCTCCTGCGCCTCCTCGCTGCGACCGCCGCCGTCCTCGCCGCCGCCGGCCTCGCCTGGCTGGCGCCCGCGCCGCCCGCGGCGGTCGTGATCGTCGACGTCGCGGCGACCCTCGACGCGCGCGACGGCGCGACGAGCGCCGCGGCGCGCACCCTCACCGCGGACGGGCGGGAGGTGCCGGACGACGCCCGACGGCTGGACGTCGCCCGCGCCGTCGCCCGCGACCTCGCCGACCGCGGTCGCGCCGTCGGCCTCGTCCGCGGCGGGGCCACCCCCGCCCTCGTGCTCGCCCCCACCCGCGACCGCGCCGCCCTCGACGCCGCCCTCGCCGCGCTCGTCGCGCGCGACGTACGCCGCGACCCCGCCGCGGCGCTCCGCGTCGCGCGGAGCGCCGCCCCGGAGGGTGCGCAGGTGCACTGGGCGTCCGACGTCCCCCCGCCGACCCGCGCCGGCGTCACGGTCCACGACGTTGCGGGCACCGCCCGGAACGTCGGTCTCGTCGGCCTCGAGCGGGTCGCGGGCGACGTGTGGTTGCGGATCGCGTCGACGCACCCCGGACCGCGCGACGTCGCCGTCACCCTCGCCCGCCCGGACGGCGACGCGACCCGCGCGACGGTGCGCGTTCCCGGCAACGGTGCGGCCACCTGGCGTGGGCCGGAGCCGCCCGGCAGCGGACCGCTGCGCGTGGCGCTCGCGCCGCCGGCCGGCGACGCCCTCGCCCTCGACGACGTCGCCTGGCTGCCGGACGGTCGGCTGCGCGTCGCGCTCGACCGCGAGGCGCCCGCCTGGCGGCGGGCGCTCGGCGCGGTCCCCGGCGCGGAGGTCCGCGTCACGTCCGCCGCCGCCCGCGTCCCCGCCGACCTACGCCTCCTGCACGGGCGCCCGGACGCCCGACCCCCCTCCGGCGCGACGCTGCACCTCCCCGCCCCCGGCGCAGCGACCGAGACGGTCCGTATCGCCGGTTGGGACGAGGGGGCGCCGCTCCTCGCCTACGTCGACCTCGCCGACGTCGCGGTCGCCGCCACCCCCGCCCCGCTCGCGGAGCGCGGGGTCGACGGGGGCGCCTGGCGGCCGCTCGCTTGGGCGGCGGACGGCGACGCCCGCCGGCCGCTGCTCGAGCGGC
>CAJXOA010000054.1 GCA_913057685.1 uncultured Trueperaceae bacterium | reverse complement strand
GTCCCCCGCTCCGCCGACGTCGGGGCGGGCGTCCGCCCCGACCGCGACGACCACCCGCCGGCCGGTCGCGACGTCGTGCCCCGCAGCGCGCGCCGTCCAGCCGCCGTCCGCACTGGGCGCCAGCCGGTCGACGCGCACGCCGGCGTGCAGGGTCGCGCCGTGGCGGCGGGCGGACGCCGCGAGCGCCCCGAGCCAGCGGGGGGGATCGATCCAGCCGCCGTCCGCCACGAGGAGCGCCCCGAACGGCGCGTGCAGGGGCGGCCCCACGTCGCGGCCGTCGAGCCAGGCGAGCGGACCGGACGCCGCCGTGCGGTCGCGCCAGGCGCGCGCCTGGCGGTCCGACGTGGGGACGCGCAGCACCCCGCTGCGGACCGCGCCGGGGTCGCCCCCCTCGCTCGCGAGGGCGTCCGCCAGCGCCCACGTCGCGGCGAGGCCCGCGAGGTCGTCGGGGTGGGCGTCCCCCTTCCGGCCGCGCCAGGGGTTCAGCAGCGCCCGCGGGAGACCGGACGCGCCGGGCGACGTCCAGGTGTCGGCGGCGGCGGGCGCGTCGCCCGCCTCGAGCAGCGCGACGTCGAGGCCGTCGTGGGCCAGCGTCCGCGCCAGCGTCAGGCCCGCGACCCCACCCCCGAGGATCAGCACGTCGGCGTTCGTCACGCGCGAAGGGTACCGCCGCGCGCCCTGCCGGCGCGGGCGGCCCGGTACACTCGCGGCACCATGTACGAATTCCTCAAAGGCTTCCACAACCTGCTTCGTTGGGTCGTCGTGATCGGCGGGGCGTACGCGCTGTTCACGATGGCGCGCGGCCTCCTCACCCAGGCCCGCTGGACCGCGGGCGCGACCGGTGCGGGCCGGATCTTCACGATCTCCATGCACACCCAGCTGCTGGTCGGCATCGTGCTGTACGGCCTGACCCCGCTCATCGCCGGCGGGATCGCCGCCCCGCTGACCAATCGACTGTTGCTGATCGAGCACGCGACGACGATGATCCTCGCGGTCGTCGCGGTGCAGCTCGGGACCTCCCTCGCCCGCCGCGCGCCGTCGGACGCCGGCAAGTACCGCCGGGCGTTGATCGGCTACGCCGTCGGGGCGCTGTTCGTCCTGTGGGCCACCCCCTGGGGCAAGAGCCTGATCCCCTGGGTCTGATCCCCTCGGTCCGATTCCCTGGGCCCGATCCCCTGGGGCCGACCCCCTGGGGCCGACCCGCGACGCGTTTCGTCACGTTCGCCCACCCCCGAGGGGCGTCCCCTCGGGGGTGGGCTTCGTCGCGACCGTCATCTCCCGCTTCCCGCCCGGTGGGCCGGGGGCCTTGCGGACGTCGAGGCCGGCGGCGGCGAGGCGGCGACGGACCGCGCCGGCGACGGTGTAGCTCACCCACCGGCCGCCCGGCCGCAGGGCGTGCGCGCACGCGGTCAGGAACGCGTCGCTCCAGAGGGCCGGGGTCGCGTCGGGGCTGAACGCGTCGTGGTAGATCGCGTCGAGCGTGTCCGGCGCGAGCAGCGCCGCCGCCGCCCCGTGCGGGCCGCCCCCCGCCCCGGTCGCCGGCCCGAGCGCCACCTCCAGGCGCACGTCCGGTGCAAGGTCGAAGGCGTGCCGGGTGGCGGGTCCCGCCGGGACGTCGCGGGCGTGCAGGTCGGCGAGCGCCGCCCGCCAGGGGGCGGGCGAGGCGGCGCGCAGGTGCGCGCCGTACCCGAGGCGGTCGACCGTCGCGGGGTCGGGCGGCGCGAGCTCCAGCGCCCGGTAGACGAGCGGTGGGGGGCGGTCGGCGGCCGCGTGCGCGTCGAGCGTCAGCAGGAGGTTGAGGCCCGTCCCCAGGCCGACCTCGAGGACCGTCAGGGCGGGCGCACGCCCGTCGTCCCCGCCGGCGGCGGGAGGGTCGACGGCCGCGAGGCGGCCTGCGACGCCGGACCCCGCCAGGAACACGTGGCGGGCCTCGGTGAGGGCGCCGCGCCCGGAGTGGTACGTCTGCCGGGCCGCGTCGCTCCACAGCGTCGCGCTGCCGTCGTCGGTGGGGCGCAGCGGGTCGTCGGGCGCGTCGGGCACGCCGCCAGGGTAGCCGCGGGGGCGGTCCCGGGGAGCGGCGGCCGGTACGGTGCGGACATGAGCGACGCCCCGTCCCCCCCCGAGTCCGCCCCCGACGCCTCCGACGCGCGCCCGCAGGGGCCCGCCACCGCCGTCGTGACCGGCGCGAGCGGTGGGATCGGCCTCGAGATCGCCCGCGCCCTCGCGCGGCACGGGTTCGAGCTGCACCTGGTCTCGCGCGGGAGTGCGCGCGGCAGCGCGGCGCGCGACGCCGTCGCCGCGGAGGCCCGCGACGGCGCGAGGGTGCACTTCCACCCCGCCGACCTCGCCAGCCTCGCCGACGTGCGCCGCGTCGCCGGCGACCTCGCCGACGCCGCCCCCACCCTGGACCTGCTGGTGAACAACGCCGGCGCGTACGTGCACGAGCGTTCGTTGACCGAGGACGGCTTCGAGCGCACGTTCGCGCTCAACCACCTGAGCCCGTTCCTGCTCACGCACCTGCTGCACGGGCCGCTCGCCGCGGCCGCCGCCCCGCGGGTCGTGACGACGTCGTCGAGCGCGGAGCGCTCCGGCCCGATCGACCTCGAGCGGGCCGCCTACGGCGTGCCGTACAACGCCCTGCGGGCGTACGGCTGGTCGAAGCAGGCGAACGTGCACTTCGCGCGCGAGCTGGCGCGCCGGGCGCCGCACCCGGCGCTGCGCTCCTACTCCTTCCACCCGGGCTTCGTGAACACGAACTTCGGGAGCGGCGCGGGGCTGCTGTCCGGCCTCGTCGCGCTCGCGCAACGCGCCTTCGGGCGCACCCCCGAACAGGGGGCGGCGACCGGCGTGTGGGCCGCGACGCAGTCGCCGGCCCCCGACCCCAACGGCGCGTTCCTGGTCGACGAGGCGGTGAAGACCCCCTCCGCCGCCGCCCGCGACGAGGCGGTCACGACCGCCCTGTGGGAGCGGAGCGAGGCGTGGGTGGGGTTGCGCGAGGAGGAACGCTGGCCGCGGCGCGAGGGGGCGGCGTGAGCGACCACCCCGCCACCCCCGAGGACGCCCACCCGCCGGTGCGGCGCATGGATGCGTTGATCGGCGACACGCCGATCGTGCGGCTGCGCAGCGTCGTCGAGCCGGACATGGCGGAGGTGTGGGTCAAGCTGGAGGGCTTCAACCCCGCGGGCAGCATCAAGGACCGCACGGCGTGGGGGATGATCCGCGACGCGGAGGCGCGCGGCGTCCTGACGCCCGGGTCCGGACAGCGGATCATTGAGCCCACGAGTGGGAACACCGGCATCGGGCTGGCGTTCCTGTCCGCCGTGCGCGGCTACCGCTGCAGCATCGTGCTGCCCGACGACATGAGCCAGGAGCGCGTCCGGACGTTGCAGGCGTACGGTGCGGACCTGCACTTCACGCCCGGTGAGGAGCGCATGGCGGGCGCGATCGCGAAGGCGCAGGCGTTGCTCGAGGAGGCGCCCGGGTTCTTCCCCAACCAGTTCGAGAACCCCGCGAACCCGGCGATCCACCAGGCGGAGACCGGCCCGGAGATCTGGGCGCAGATGCAGGGTCGCATCGATGCGTTCGTGTGGGCGACGGGGACGGGCGGATCGATCAGCGGCATCGGGCGGGCGCTGAAGGCGCGCAAGCCCGACGTGCAGGTCGTCGGCGTCGAGCCGGCACGCAGTCCGGTGTTGACGACCGGGGAGAAGGGCCGGCACGCCTTCCAAGGGATGGGGCCGGGGTTCGTGCCGCCCAACCTCGACGTCGACCTGCTCGACGACGTGATCGCGGTGTACGAGGAGGAGGCGTTCGCGTTGGCGCGCCGCATCATGCGCGAGGAGGGCATGTCGATCGGCATGAGTTCCGGCGCGACGGTGCACGCCGCCCTTCGGGTGGCGCGCGACCTGGGGCCCGACCGGGTCGTCGTCGCGCTCGCGGCGGACGGGTTCGAGCGCTACCTCAGCACCGCGTTGTTCGACGAGGCGTACGGGGGGTAGGGCCGCCTTTCCGCCCTGCGGTGGCGTCCGCCAGGTCATCGGCCCGTCCCCCTTGCCCCCGTGCGGTGGAGGGGTCGGCGTGCGTGGGGCGACCGAACGCATCGCCCGGACTGCGCGCCGGGGGGCATCGAGGGGCCCGACATGACCGTGGCGAGGCGTCCTACGCTACGGTTTCGAGGGCGCCTACGCTACGATGTCGAGCCTTTCCACGCTCCCGTTTCGAGGCTCCCCGGGCTACGGGTGCGCCGGGGTCGTCCCGGCGAGGGCGGTGCCGAGGTCGAGCAGGTCCACCAGGCGGGCGTGGATCGCGCCGTTGCTGGCGATCACGACCGGGTCGTTCAGGTCGTACGGTCCGCCGTCGCCGGCGGTGACGGTGCCGCCCGCCTCGCGCACGATCAGCAGGCCGGCGGCGACGTCCCACGGGTTCAGCTTCATCTCCCAGAATCCGTCGAGGTGCCCGGCCGCGACCATGCACAGGTCCAGCGCCGCCGCGCCCGGCCGGCGGACGGCGCGGACCTGCGGCAGGACGCGGGCGAAGACGTCGAGGTTGGCGTGCTGGCCGGAGGGGAGGTACGGGAACCCGGTCGCCAGCATCGCGCGGATCGGTTCGGTCTCCTCGCTCACCGTCAGGGGGCGGCCGTCGGCGCGGGCCCCCTCGCCGCGCACCGCCTCGAACAGCACGTCGCGGGGGGTGTCCAGCACCACCCCGACCTGGACCTCGCCGTCGACCTCCAGCGCGATCGAGACGCAGTAGAAGGGGAAGCCGTGCGCGTAGTTCAGGGTCCCGTCGAGCGGGTCGACGATCCAGCGGGGGCCCGCCTCCGCCCCGGTGGCGCCCTCCTCCTCGCCGAGGACCGCGTGGTCGGGGTAGGCCTCGGCGAGGATCTCGCGGATGCGCGCCTCGCAGGCTTTGTCGACGCGGGTGACCAGGTCGGTCTCGCTGGATTTCGTCCCGACGTCCAGGTCGCTGCCCACGGCGGCGCGTTGGAGGCGGGCCGCCTCCTCGGCGGCGTGGATGGCGACGTCGCGGGCGGCGTGGAGATCCATGCCGCCCACGATACCCAGGGGCCCGCTACGCCGCGCGGGAGGTGCCCCCCGGCCGTGCGCCGTCCGGGCCGTCCGCCGGGCCCCCCTCGGGGCCGCTGCGTGGGGCGGAGATCGCCTGGGTGACGAGGCGGCCGGTGCGGCTGGTGCGCTCGCTGGGGGAGGGCTCCATGGCGGTGATGAGGCGGGCGTGCCGGTCGCGCGTCAGGTAGGCGTACGCCCACGTCACGAACGCGCCGAGCCGGTTGCGGTGGCCGGGGAGGTAGACCAGGTGGATGAACAACCACCCCAACCAGCCGACGAACCCGCGCAGGTGCAGGCCGCCCAGGCGGCGGGAGAGTTCCGCGACGCCGGCGTTGCGCCCGATGATCGCCATCATGCCCTTGTCGACGTACTGGAAGGCGGGGGTCGGTCGGCCGGCGTACTTCGCGCGGATCGCGCGGGCGACGTGCTGCCCGTGCTGGATGGCGACCGGGGCGACCTGCGGATGGAGGCGGCCCCCGTCGTCCCGGGTGGCGGCGACGTCGCCCGCCGCCCACCCGCCGTCGGTGCCGGGCAGGGTCAGGTCGTCCTCGACGACCAGCCGTCCGCCGCGGGTCGTCTCGATCCCGAGCGCCTTGGCGAGCGGGTGCGCCTCGACGCCCGCCGCCCAGATCGTCGTGTGGGCGGGGAGGACCTCGCCGCCGGCGAGGACGACCGCGTCGCGGCGGACCTCGGCGACGGCGGTGCCGGTGCGGACCTCGACCCCGCGTCGCTCGAGCACGCGCCGGGCGTGCCGCTGCGAGCCGGGGGCGAACGGGGGCAGGAGCGCGTCGCCCATCTCCAGCAGGACGATGCGGACGCGTGCGAGGTCGAGGTCGGGGTAGTCGCCGGGCAGCACCCCGTGCGCGAGCTCCGCGAGGGCGCCGGCCATCTCCACGCCGGTCGGCCCCCCGCCGATGATGGCGAAGGTGAGGGTGCCCGGGTCGGGCGCCTCGCCGCGCGCCTCCGCCGCCGCGGCGGTCTCGAAGCGGCGCAGCAGCTCGCTGCGGAGGTTCACCGCCTCGCTGAGGCTCTTGAGGAAGTGCGCGTGCTCGCGGACGCCGGGCACGCCGAAGTCGGCGTAGATCGCGCCGGGCGCGACGACGAGTTCGTCGAACGCCAGGTCGTGCGCGGCGTCGGGGTCGGTGGGGTCGGCGACGCGGACGGTCTTGCGCGTCCAGTCGACGGCGGTGACGGTGCCCTGCAAAAAGCGGGCGTTCGCCTGCCGGCGGAGGACGGCGCGGACCTGGTGGGCGACCTCGCCCGCGTCGAGCTGGGCGCCGGCGACCTGGTAGAGCAGCGGTTGGAAGGTGTGGTGGTTGTGCTGGTCGACGAGGGTGACGCGGGCCGGTGCGCGCTTCAGGCCCTTGACGACCTCGAGCCCGGCGAAGCCGGCGCCGACGACCACGACGTGGGGGACGGACTGAGCCATGGGGGACGGGTCGGGGCGGGACGGGGCCACCGGCGACGGACCCGCAGCGTCGCCTCGGCGCAAGGGACGAACGTCCCCCCAGAGTACGTGAGAACCTTCACGAGCGGGGCGTCGGGGGCGACGCCCCACCGACCGCCGCCGCAGCGACTCCTGCGCCACCGATCCCCGTCCTCGCGTCGAGCCGCCGGCCCCCACACGACGAGGGGCGACGGGACGACGGGCCACACGACGACGGGCCACACGACGATGGGCGGCCGCGAACGGCCGCCCATCCTCCGCACGTCGTGCGGAACGTCAGGTCGTGGGGGGTCTTACTTGACCTTTTCCTTCAGGCTCTTGCCGGGCTTGAACGCCGGGTACTTGCTGGAAGGGATCTTGATCTTCTCGGTGGTGCCGGGCTTCACGCCGGTGCGGGCCTTGCGGGCGCGCACTTCGAACGTGCCGAAGCCGGTCAGCTGCACCTTGGCGCCCTTGTCGAGGCTGGTGGTGACCTGATCCAGCATCGCGTCCATGACGTCCTTGACGTCCTTCTTCTTGAGGCCGGTCTCCTCGGACACCGTGGTCACGAGGTCGGCTTTCGACACGGTCTTGCTCGTCGCCATGACATTCCTCCTTCGGGGGTGGTGTTGCTGAAGGGCACCGTAGCATGCCGGTTCGGGTCGGGCAAGGGTGGCACCTTCGCGAAGTGCGTCGTGCGCGCGACCTTCGTTACGAAGGCGTTTCCTGCGCGGCGCTTGCGGGGGCCGAATCGGGGGGCGTGGGGGCGTCCCCGCCCCCCTCCACGGCCAGCGGGGGCGGCGCAAGCATGTGCGTGCTGGACGGCAACAACGCGTTGATGCGCGCGACGGTCTCGCGGGTCCCCTCGCGCATCGCGACCTTCCCGCGACCGGGCACGGTGAACGGCTCGCCGTAGGCGACGACGTAGCGTCGTCCCTCGCGCCACACCGCCGCAGGTTGCAGCGGCACGCCGGCGCGCTGCGCCAGGAACGCCGCGCCGTCGAGCGCTTCGGCGTCGGCGGAGTCGCGCGTCCCCTGCACGAACACGCCGACCGCCCGGCCCGCCTTCAGGCGCCGCGAGGCCTCCTTGATCGCCGCCAGGTCGCTGCGCTCCCGGTCGACCGGGAAGGCGTGCAGCCCCTCGACGAACGCCCGCACCGGCGGCCGTTCGAACAGCTCCCGCTTCGCCATGAAGGAAATCTCGCGGGGGATCGTGACGCCCATCATCGGCGGGTCGAGGGTGCTGAAGTGGTTCACCGCCACCACCAAGCCCCCCTCGCGGGGGACGCGCTCGCGACCGTACGTCCGCAGGCCGTGCACGACCTTCGCGTAGAGGCGGAACAGGAACCGGGCGGTGACGTAGAACCACCACCCCGCCAGCCAGCGGCGCAGCCAGCCCCACGGTTCGCGGCGTTCGAGGTCGGCGTCGGGCATGCCGCTCATGCTAGCGCAGGGCGTCGGCGTGCGCGCCCTCGGGTCCCTGCTCGCGCGCGCGGATCTCCGCCGACGCCTCCGCCGCCACCAGCGCCCCGAGCAGGAACAACAGCAGCGCCAGGTAGAGCCACAAGAGCAGCACCACCAGCGACGCGACGACGCCGTACACCAGGTTGAAGCGCGCCTCGTCGAACGCCAGCGGGAGCCCCACCCGCATCGCCTGCAACCCCGCGACGCTCACCGCCGCCCCGAGCGCCGCCCCCCGCCAACGGGCGGTTCGCCAGGGCAACAACCGGTACGCCAGCGCGAACGCCGCGAACCCCAACACCCCCCGCCACAGGCCCGGCCCCGCCAGCGCGGCGGGCGGGTCGGGGAGCGCCAGCCCGAACGGCTCGAGCGCGGTGCTGGCGGTCTGCAGCGTCCGCCACGTCCACGCCGCCAGCGTGCCGCCCAACAGCTCGAGGGCGATGACCGCCGCCACCGACGCGATCAACGCCACCGCGATCGCGCGGGTGCGGAGGAACCCCCGCTCGCGCGGTACCTCGAAGATCGTCTCGAGCGCCCGCTGCAGGCTGGCGAAGAAGCCGCTGGCCGCCCACAGCAGCACCACGAGCGACAGGACGGTGCGCAGCGTCGTGCCCGACGACAACTGCGTCACCACGACGTCGAAGCTGCGGTCGACCAGGTCCGGGGCGGCCAGCCCCGCGGGGAGGATCGGCGCGAGGACCTCGGCGAGGGCGGTGCGGTAGCGCTCGGCGAGGTCGGGTCGCGCCCGCAACGTCGCCGCCGCCCACCCGCCGAGCAGCAGCAGCAACGGACCGAGCGAGAACGCCGCGTAGTACGCCAGCGCCGCGGCGAGCGTCGAGACGCGCGCCCGCCGCCACCGGCGGCGGCAGCGAGGTCGTGAAGATGAAGCCCGG
>CAJXOA010000053.1 GCA_913057685.1 uncultured Trueperaceae bacterium | reverse complement strand
CCCCGGTCCCGACGGCCTCGACGGCAACGTCCGCACCCGCCCCCTCCGCCTCGCCTTGCCCGCCGACGCGAAGGCGTACGGCGAACGCATCGCCGAGGCCGTCGAGGCGCTCCGCGCCGACGTCGCCGACGCCTGGGCCGATCCCCCCGCCGACGAGGAGGTCGCACCGTGACGCCGCTGCGCGACGCCGACGCCCGCCTGCACGCCCTCACGACCCGCGACCGCAGCCTCCTGATCGAGGCGGGCGCGGGCAGCGGCAAGACCTCGCTCATGGCGGGCCGCATCGCCCGCCTCCTCGCCGACGGCGAACCGCCCGCCTCGATCGCCGCGATCACCTTCACCGACGCCGCCGCCGCCCGCCTCGGCAACGCCGTCCAGACCCTCGTCGAGGACCTCCTCGAGGGGCGCGTCGACGTCTCGGTCGCCCCCGCCTTCCCGGACGGGGTCGACGACGCGGCGCGCGCGAACCTCCGCGCCGCCGCGGGCGAGATCGACGCGCTGACGACCAGCACGATCCACGGCTTCGCCCGCGCGCTGGCGCTGCCCTACCCCGTCGAGGCGGGCATCGATCCGGGCGCCCGCGTCCTCGACGCCGACGCCGCCGACACCCTCTTCGACGAGGTCGTCGACGGCTGGTTGCGCGACCGCTTCGGGGAGGCCGGCGACGAGGACGACCCGCTCGTGCGTTGGCTCGTCGGCGCGCCCGGCAGCGGCGCGCACGGCCTGCGCACCCTCGCCGGCCACCGTCGCCACCACCGCGACGCCCACCCGCCCGACGCGAACCTCGCGGCGTTCGGGCCGTACCTCAGCGAACTCCGCGACGCGGTCGCCGCCTTCGAAGCGGAGCTCGACCGGTGGCCGTTCGTCTCGCCGCAGGCCAGCGAACGCCGCGACGTCCTCCGCGCGATCCTCGACGACCTCGACGGCTTCGCCTCCGGCGCCGACGACCTCGCGCCCGGCGACGTCGTCGACGTCGCCCTCGCACTGAACGACGAGCGCATGAAGGCGCTGCGGGGGACGAACGGCGTGAAGCAGTACCACGCCTCGAAATGGAAGCAGGCCGCCGTCGCGGCGGGCGCGAAGGAGAAGGACGGCCAGACCGCCCGCGACGCGACCCACGACGCCCTCCACCGCGTCGAGGACGCCCTCGCGCCGCTGCTCACGGCGACCGGCGACGCGCTCGTCGCGGTCCTCTGGCGGGAGGTCGGCGAGGTCGTGGGGCGCTACGAGGACGCCAAACGCGCCCTCGCCGGCCTCGACTACGACGACCTGCTGCACCGCGCCGCGGCGCTCTTGCGCGACCACGAACCGGTCCGCGCCGCCCTCGCCGACCGCTGGCGGCACGTCCTCGTCGACGAGTTCCAGGACACCGACCCCCTCCAAGCGGAGATCGTGTGGCGCCTGACCGGCACCCCCACCGGCGACGACTGGCGCGACTGGCCCGCCCGCCCCGGCGCGCGGTTCGTCGTCGGCGACCCGAAACAGTCGATCTACCGCTTCCGCGGAGCGGACGTCCGCACCTACACGATGCTCAAGGCCCGCATGGCGGACGACCCCGGCGCCGACCTCCTCGAGATCGGCACGAACTTCCGGTCCGTTCCCGGTATCCTCACCTTCACGAACGACGTCTTCGCGAAGCCCATGGGGGCCGACGCCCGCCAACCGGACTACGCCCCCCTCGACCCCTTCCACGCCGACGCCCCCGACGCCCCACCCGCCGTCGCCACCCTCCCCCTCGCGCTGGCGAGCGAACGCAAACCCAGCGCCAAGGGCTGGGCCGATGCGGTGCGCGCCACCGAGGCGCGCCGCGTCGCCGACCTCTGCGCCGCCCTCCTCGATCCTCACGCCCCGGAGTACCGACCCGGCCTCGCCGCCCGCGACGTCGCCCTCCTCGCCCCCGTCGGCACCGACCTGGAGCGCTACGAACGCGAACTCGAGGCGCGCGGCATCGCCGTCGCCTCGCAGGCGGGCAAGAACTACTACCTCCAACAGGTCGTCTTCGACCTCCTCGCGTTGGGGCGCACCCTCGTCGACCCCGCCGACACCCTCGCCCTCGGCGCGCTATTGCGCGGCCCGCTGATCGGCGTGCCCGACGCCGCCCTCCTCGACGCGCAGGCCGCCCTCGACGCCGCCACCTCCCGGCCCGGCCCGCTCCGCATCGACACCGATCCGGACGTCCTCCCCGCCGGGCCCGTCCGCGACGCGCTGGCGCGCCTCGCGCCGCTCGCGCGGGACGCCGCGACGCGGGCGCCGTACGCCGCGCTGCGCGACGCCGTCGACGCCCTCGACGTCCGCGCCACCCTCCGCGCCCGCAACCCCCGGCACGCCGGCCGCGACCTGGCGAACCTCGACGCCTTCCTCGACGGCGCCCGCGCCTACGCCGCGCGCGGCCTGCACGCCTACGTGCGCGCGACGTGGCGCGACTGGAACGACGCGGAACGCACCCGCGAAGCGGAGCGCGACGCCGTCGAGGACGCCGTCGCGTTGATCACGGTGCACGCCGCGAAGGGCCTCGAGTGGCGGGTCGTGATCCCCGTCAACACCTTCGGCGCCAGCCAACCCCCGAAACCACCGCACGTCACGCGCGACGGCGTCCTCGCGCACAAGCTCCTCGGGCACGCGAGCGCCCACTACGAAACGGCGAGCACCGAGGAGGAGGCCGAGCGCACCGCCGAACGCCTCCGCCTCTGGTACGTCGCCGTCACCCGCGCCCGCGACACCCTCGTCCTCCCCGAACCGACGTTCGACACCAAGCCGAGCGGCTGGAACGCGCTGCTCGACTGGCCGTTCGACCGCCTCCCGAAGCTCGACCCCGCCCCCGCCGCGCGCGACGCACGCCCCCCCGCCCTCGTCGATCACGGGCCCGACGCCGACCGCTTCGCCGCCGGCACGGCGGCGATTCACGCCGCCCGCCGGCGGGTCGTGCGCCGCGCCCCGTCGACCCACCCCGACCCCGAACGCCCCCCGGGCGCGCCCGACGACGCCGACGCCGACCTCGCCCCCCACCCGGCGTCGTCGGTCGGCGCGGGCACCCTCCGCGGGCGCCTGGTGCACGTCCTCCTCGAAGAACGGATCGCCGGCCTGTGCACGGACGACGCCCTCCCGGGCCGCGCCGACGCGCTCCACGCGCAGCTCGCCGCGGAACACCCCGACGCCGCCGCCGACGTCGACCCCCGCGAGGTCGCCGCCGAGGTGGACGCCGCCTGGCGGCTCCCCGCCGTCGCGGAGCTCCACGGGCGCCTCCTCGCCGAGGTCGACGTGCACGGCGCCGGAAACGAGCGCGACGAGGACGGCGAACGCGAGGTGTTGGTCTCCGGCATCGCCGACGCCGTCGCCGTCGACGAGCAGGGGCGCGTCACGACGGTCGTGGACTGGAAGAGCGACCGCGACGCGAGCGAGACGACCCGCACCGCCTACCGCGAGCAGGTCCGCGGCTACCTGACGCTCCTCGGCGCGGACGAGGGCCTGCTGGTGTTCACCGCGACCGGCGAGGTGGAGCGGGTGACGCCGGCGGGCGCCTGACGCCCGGCGCCGCGCCGGGCGTCCCCTCCAACGCGGCCCCGAGCGCCGCCCCGAACGCCGCGCCCCACCCGCGCCGCGCCAGGTCCTCGCGAACCGCCGCGACCACGACGGGAAGGGCCGCCTCCGCCTCCACGACCCGCGCGTCCGGGAGGCGCCCCGCGAGGGCGCGGTAGCGACCGGCGTCCGCGCCCCCGGGGCGGCCCGCCCGGCGGGCGTCGAGGGTCGCGGGGGACGCCACCAGGACGTAGCGCACGTCCGGCCGGGGGGCGCAGCGCAGCAGCCGGAGGACGCGGCGCTCCGGTGCCGACGAGCGGTAGCGGGACGGGTCGACCGCGAGGTCGGCCAGGTCGCGGTCCTGCAGGATCCAACCGCCGCGCCGCAACCACCCGGCGTCCCGCACGCGGTGCGCGACGTGCGCCTCGACGAGCCACGCGAGGGCCTGCAGGTGCGAACCGAGGGGACCGCGCACCGACGCCGGCCGGACCGGCGCCTCCGGCGCCGGCGGCGTCCGCCAGACCGCATCCAGGTGCGGCCGGAGGTGCCGACGCCGCACCGGCACGCCGGCGGCGACGAGGTCGGCCTCGAGGGCGTCGAGCACCGCCGTCTTGCCGACCCCGTCGGGCCCGAGCAGGACGACGTGCGCACCGCGACGGCGCGGGGGCATGCCCGAGGCTACGCCTCGGTGGAGGGGGCGGGCCCGCCCGCGGTCACGCCCACCTCGAGTGCGGCGTCGAGCGCCGCGACGGCGTCCGGGTCCCGCGGCCGGCCGGCCGCCTCCAGCGCCGCGAGCATCCGCCCGACGCGCTCCGCGGAGGACGGCGGCGTCCCGTCGGCGAGGTACCCCCCCTCGCGCAGGTAGTGGGCGAGCTCCTCGCGCTTCTGGGTCCGGAAGCCCGGCACCGCCTTCGCCTCGAGCGCCGCCAGCAACGCCGCCCCGTCCCCGCGCACGTCGCGCACGAGCTCCGCGACGGCGTCGAAGAACGTCTCGCTCACCGCGCCCGACGCCGCCAGCACGTCGGCGTCCAGCGGCCGCGCCCGGTGGAGGGTCCAGGCGGGCAGCCACGCGCGCGCCGCCACGATCCGGTCGCGCAGCGTCTCGGCGCGCTCCGGTCCGAGCCAAGCGGTCAGGCCCGCCGACCGGTCGACGCCGTCGGCGATCCCGAGGGTCGTCACGCCCCCACGCAGCAGCGTCGCGACGCCCGGGAGGTCGTCGCGCAGCAGGTGCAGGACGTGGATCGCATCCGCCGCCCGCCACGGGTCGATCGGGGGGACGCCCAGCCGCGCGGCGTACGCCGCAGCGTCGAGGTCCCCCGGGTCCGGTACCGCCTCCGCGGCGGGGAGCGCGAGGGCGGCGGCGTCCACGACGCCCGCCGGCGCGTCCGCGCCGGCGAGGCGGTGCTCCGCCACACCGACCCCACCGACGTCGGCGACGGCCGCCCGCCAGGCGGCGGCGTCCTCCGCGCGGGCGGACAGGTAGACCACCTGGCGGCCCTCGTCCCGCGCGAGGCGCGCGAGGCTCTTCGCGACCGCCGCGAAGCGCTCCGCGTCGCTCGTCGTGAGCGCCTCGTCCAGGACGACCGGAAGCGCCGGCCCGCCCGCTTCGGCGTGGCGGGCGTAGGCGACGCGCACCGCCACCAGCATCTGCATGCGGGTCCCGGTGGAGAGCTCCCGGAGCGTCCGCTCCACCCCGTCGCGCCGGTCGAACGCCACGAACCGCGCGCCCTCCTCGGCGCGCGGGTCGAAGCGCAGGTCGTAGCGCGCTTCGGTGAACGACGCGAACGCCTCCCGCGCCCGCTCCAGCACCGCCGGGGTGGCGTGCGCGCCGTGCTCGCGCTCGATCTCGTCCAGCCACCACCGCCCCGCTTCGGCGAACACGACCGCGTCGCGCGCGTCGCGCAGGGCCTCCGTCGCGGCGCGCTCGGCGGCGCGGGCCTCGGCGAGGTCGTGCCCCCGCTCCTCCGCCGCCACCCGCGCGTCGAGGGCGGCGACCTCCTCGGACAGGGCGTCGGCGCGCGCCGCGCGCGCCTCCGCGTCGCTGCGCGCCGCCTCGAGCGCCTCGCGTTCGCCCGCCTCCACCTGCGCGACGAGCTCTGGGGTCCCGTCGAGCTTCGCGCGCAGCGGCTCGATCCGCGCCTCCGCCGCCCGGAACGCCGCCTCGCGTTCGCGGTAGCGGGGGCGCGCCTCGAGGCGCACCTCGAACGCCGCATCGCGCTCCGCCTCCGGCAGGTCCGCGAGACCGAACCGCGCGAAGAAGCGCGCCTCCTCCTCGGCGAGGGCGGCGAGGTCCTCCTCGGCGTTGGCGGCGGCGCGCTCGGCGGCGTCCTGCGCCTCGCGCGCGCGGTCGCGCGCCTCGACCCGGCCGCGCAGGTCGGCGAGCGCCGCTCCGAACGCCGCGGCGCTCGCCGCCCCGCCGAGCGCCGCCTCGCCCCCCGCCGGCGGCGTCCCGCCGGCCTCCGCGAGGTGGGCGGCGAGGGCGTCCGCCGCCTCCGCGTACGCCGTGGCGGCGTCGGTCGCGGCGCGCTCCGCCCCGTCGGCGCGGACGCGGGCGTCGGCGTACGCGTGCGCGTCGTGCAGCCACCGCGCGAAGTCGGCGTGGAGGCGTTCCGGGTCGAACCCTACGGCGTCCGCCCGCGCCCGGAGGGCGTCCCGCGCCGCCCCAACCGCGTCGCGCAGCCCCGCGGCCTCGCGCGCGAGGGACGCGCGGTCCGCCGCCCCGCGCGCCGCTTCGCGAAGGTGCGCCGCGGCGACGTCGAGCGCCTCGGCGCGCGCGTCCGGCGCGGCGCCCGCCCGCCCGAGGACCCGGGGGGCGGCGAACGCCGCGAGGCCGGCGGCGACGGCGGACGTCGCCGCCACCGCCCACGCCGGCAGCTCGAACGCCCCGGCGACGAGGGCCCCCAGCAGCGCCGCGACGCTCGCCGCCGCCACGCCCCGCGGGCGGGCCCCGCCCGCCGCGCGGAGGGCGTCGCGGTGCCGCCGGACGGCGTCGCCCTCCGCCACGCGGGTCGCTTCGCTCGCGGCGACGTCGGCCGCCACCAGGTCGTCGGCGCCGGCCGCCTCCGCCGCGCGCCGCGCTTCGGCGACGGCGTCCTCGAGGCGCGCCTCGACGGCGACGAGGCGTTCCTCGACGGCGACGAGGCGCGCCTCCCGCGTACGGAGGTCGGCGAGGTCCGTTTCGACGACGTCGAGCGCCGCGCCCGCCACCTGCGGCGGTGCGCCCCCCTCCGCCGCCCCCTCCACGCCGTCGTCCGCCCCGGCCTCCGGACCGTCGTCCCAACCGCCGCGACGGCCGCCGCGCAGCGCGGCCGCGGCGGCGTCGCGCTGCGCGGCGGCCTCCCGCGCGGCGGTGACGTGCCGGCGCACGTCGTCCTCGCGGGCCGCCAGGTCCCGCTGCGCCGCCTCCAGCGTCGCGACGTCGGCGAGCGTCACGGAGGCCTCCGCGAGGCCGGTCGCGGCGAGCTGGTTCGCGGCGTCGTCGCGGTTCTGCTCCGCGTCGCGGCGGCGTGTCAGCAGCCCATTGCGGCGCGTGTGGTGCTCGGCGCGCGCGTCCGCGTCGCCGTCGCCGAGCTCGGCGACGCCGCTCGGGAAGGTCGCGAGCTCCGCCTCGAGCGCCGCGCGCGCCGCCCGCTCCTCCACGAGCGCGAGCGCCGCCTCCAAGCGCTCGACCTCGGCGCGGGCGGCGCGGGCGTCGTCGCGCGCCTCGATCTTCGCGTCGCGGCCGGCGAGGGCGCGGCGGAGGTCCTCCTGCCGCCGCTCCACCTCGCGCAGGTCGTTGCGGCGCGCGATCAGGGTCTGTTCCTCGGTCTGGCCGTGGCGCGCCCCGACGTCGAACCCCGGGACGTCCCGCACCGCGTCGAGGTCGTACCCGCCGGCCAAAGCGCGGGCGATGGCGCGCTCCGCGGAGCGGTCGCTGTCGGTGACGTCCGTCAGGTCGTCCACCGAGATCGTCAGGGCGTCGAAGGCGTCCCCCGCCGCGCCCGGCGGGGGGTCGCTCGCGCGACCGTCGCGCGTCCAGGCGACCCGCCGCCCGACCCGCTCGGCGCGCCAGACGCCGTCGCCGCCGTCGAACGTCGCGACGACGCGGACCTCTTCGCTACGCAGCGCGTCGGGCGCGAGGACGCTGCGCAGCGCCCGCACGAGCGTCGACTTGCCGGACGCGTTCGGGCCGATCACGAGGTTCGTGTCCGCGTCGAACCCGTCGAGGCGGAGCTCCGCGCCGGCCTCGAGGCCGGGGAACGCCGCGACGTGCAGGGTTCTGAGCTTCATCGCCCGTCCCCGTCGCTCGGCGGGCCGCCCGGCGGGCCGCCCGGTGCGCCGTCCGCCCCGTCGCGTTGCGCCAGCAGCCCCTCGAGGGCGCGCACTGCGGCGCGCTCGAGGAGGTCGGCGAGCTCCGCGTCGGTGGGGTCGGCGGGGGGCAGGTGCCGGGTGAAGCGGGCGGCGCCCTGCGCCCGCTCGAGCGGGTCGCGGGCGCGGCGGACGAGGGCGGCGGCCGCCTCCCCGCCCTCGCGCAACGTCAGGACGTGGCGGGCCAGCAGGCCGGCGGGGTCGTCGTTCGCGGCGAGCGCGGCGAGGTCGCGCGCCGGCACGAGGGTGTCGCGGACGCCGTGCACGAACGTCCGGGGCCGCCCCGACGTCCGCGCGAGCTTGGCGAGCTCCGCGGGGGCGGCCGCGGCGCGCAGGGCGGGCCCGTGCCGCGTCGCGCCGTGGAGGTGCAGCTCGACGCCGACGACGTCGGGGGGGTGGGGGGACGCCGCCAGGTCCGCCTCGAGGTCGGCGAGGGCGCGGAGGACCGCGTCCTGGAACGCCGCGGCGGGGTCGCCGCCGTCGGGCGTCGCCGCATCGAGGGCGGCGGCGTCGAGGTCGAGGCGGTCCCACCGGAGGGGGGCGAACGGGCGGTGGGTGAGCGTGACGCCGCCGCCGTCCGTCCGAAGCAGCCACGCGCCGCGCGGTCCCGGTTCGCTGGGGTCGGTGCCGACGACGGACCCGAGGTACCCCGCGGGGCGGGGGCCGTCCATGGGGTCGGGGACGTGGATGTGCCCGAGCAGCCAGGCGTCGTAGGGGACGCGCTCCAGGTCGCGGGCGGCGAACGGCGCGTAGCGCCCCCCGGCGGCGTCGCGGTCGCCGTGCAGAAGGCCGATCGTCCGCCGCTCCGGGGCGGGGGGCGGCGCGTCGAACGGCGAGCCGTCGTGGTGTTCGGCGGGGAACGACCAGCCGACGACGTCGACGGCGTCGCCGTCCGCGCCCTCGATGGTGGCGCGCTCCCAGGTGCCGCCCCGCCCGAGCAGCGTCACGCCGTCCACGGCGTCCACGAGGCGCGGCAGCACCTCGCCGTCGTGGTTGCCCGCGACGCAGTACAGCGGGATGCCGGCCGCCGCAAGGGTCGCCGCCCCGGCCTCCAGCGCGCGGTAGGCCTCGAACACGTCGTCGGAGGCGTCGACCAGGTCGCCGGCCATCAGGACGGCGTCGACGCCCTCCCGGACGGCGTCGTCCACGAGGCGCTCCCACGCGCGGGCGGGGCCGAGGTCGCGGGCGTCCACGCCGAGGTCGGGCGGGACCTTCGACGACGGCCTGCGCCCGAGGTGCAGGTCGGCCGCGCAGAGGAGTTTCACGCGGGGAACGTCGTGTGGGACGGGGTTTCGGGGGGCGTCACGGTGGGGGAAGGGTAGCATGCGGGCGGACGCGCTGCGGGCGCGGGAGGCGGTAGCGTGCCGGCATGAGCGACGCGCCGCACCCCCCCACCGGCCCGCACGGACCCCCCACGCACGCCGACCGGACGGCCCCGGGCGACCGGGACCTGGACCTCGTCGTCTGGGGCGCGACCGGCTTCACCGGACGGTTGGTGGCGGAGGCGGTGGCGCGGCGCGCCCCCGCCGACCTGCGTTGGACGGTCGGGGGGCGCGACGCGGCGAAGCTCGCCGCGGTCGTGGCCGGCCTCCCGGAGGGCACGACGGCCCCGCAGACGCCGGTCGTTGCCGACGCCCTCGACGCCGAATCGATGCGGGCGCTGGCGGAGCGCACGCGCGCGGTCGTCTCCACCGTCGGGCCGTACGCGCGGTACGGCACGCCCCTGGTC
>CAJXOA010000052.1 GCA_913057685.1 uncultured Trueperaceae bacterium | reverse complement strand
CGGTTGGGGCAGGGCAAGGAGAAGGCGGGGGAGTACCTGCATGAGCATCCGGAGGTGATGCAGGAGATTCGGGAGCGCGTGACCGCGCACTTGAAGGGGGAGGGGAGCGACGCGGCGGACGACGGCGCGCCCGATACGGCGCCCGACGGCGACGACGACGCCGCGGAGGAGGGCGCGACGCCCGGCGCGACCCCCGCCACCGCCTGAGCGCCCGACGCGGCGACACCGGCCGCCGTCCCCGGTACGATGCACCGACGCACATTCGTACCGAGGACGGCGGCGCTCGTTCGCCCGCGGAAGGAGCCTCCATGCCCGAGTCCCCCCCAGCGCCCCACGGTGACGCCCCGGCGTCCGCCGCGCGGGTCTCCGACTTCTCCCTGGTCGTCTCGACGGCCAACGGCACCGGCTCGCAAACCGCGAACCTGACGCTCCTGCGCAGCATCTTCCTCATGGGGGTGCCGGTCCACGGCAAGAACGTCTTCCCGTCCAACATCCAGGGCCTCCCCACCTGGTTCCACATCCGCGCCAGCCGCGACGGGTGGGTCGCCCGCCAGGACCCCGAACTCCTCGTCGCCTTCAACCCCGCGACGCTGCACGAGGACGTCGATTCGCTCCCGCCGGGCGGCGTCGTGATCCGCAACGCCGACCTGCGCGGCGCCCCCGAACGCGACGACCTGGTGACGTACGACCTGCCGGTCAAGGAGCTCATGGACGGCGTCGACGCCGCCCCGAAACTCAAGGGCTACCTGGCGAACATGACGTACCTGGGCGCGATCGGCTGGCTGCTCGGCCTGCCCCTCGACGTCCTCGAAACGGCGCTCGAACAACAGTTCGGGGGGCGCCGCAAGCTCGTCGACGCCAACCTCCCGGTCGTCGAGCGCGGCTGGCGGCACGCCGACGCCCACTGGACGAAGGCCGACCCCTTCCGCGTCGAACGCATGGACGCCACCCGCGACCTCATGCTCATCACCGGCAACGACGCCGCGGCGCTCGGCGCGACGTTCGGCGGCGCGACGTTCGCCGCCTGGTACCCCATCACGCCCTCCACCAGCCTCGTCGACGCCCTCCGCGAGCACCTCACGGAACTGCGGACCGACGCCGACGGCACCCCCACCTGGAGCGTCGTGCAGGCCGAGGACGAACTCGCCGCCATCGGCATGGTGCTCGGTGCCGGCTGGGCCGGCGCGCGCGCCATGACCGCCACCAGCGGGCCCGGCCTCAGCCTCATGGCGGAGTTCACCGGCCTCGGCTACTTCGCGGAGGTCCCCGCCGTCATCTGGGACGTCCAACGCGTCGGTCCCTCCACCGGCCTCCCGACCCGCACCAGCCAGGGCGACCTCGCCTTCGCGCACGGCCTGGGGCACGGCGACGCGAAGCACCCGGTGCTGCTCCCCGCCACCGTCGAGGAATGCTTCGAGTTCGGTTGGAAGGCGTTCGACGTCGCCGAAGCCGCGCAGACGCCGGTCTTCGTCCTCACCGACCTCGACCTCGGCATGAACACCTGGATGGCGGAACGCTTCGCCTACCCGGACACGCCGATGAACCGCGGCAAGGTCCTGCGCGGCGACGCCATCCCCCCCGACTACGGTCGCTACCACGACGTCGACGGCGACGGCATCGCCCCCCGCACCCTGCCGGGCGACCCGAACGCCGACGGCGCCTACTTCGCGCGCGGCACCGGGCACGACGCCGACGCGGTGTACAGCGAACGGCCCGAACACTGGCGGGCGAACACCGAACGGCTCGCCCGCAAGTACGACACGATCCGCACGCTCGTGCCCCGCCCCGACGTCGACCGCGTCGACGGCGCCACGATCGGCGTGATCGCCTACGGCAGCACCCTCCACGCCATCCACGAGGCCCGCGCCGCCCTCGCGGCGGACGGCACCCCGTTCTCCCTGTTGCGCCTCAAGGCGCTACCGATCGACGACGCGGTCCGCGCCTTCGTCGAGGCGCACGACGCGACGGTCGTCGTGGAGATGAACCGCGACGGCCAACTCGCCGACCTGCTCCGCGCCGACCTGCCCGACCTCGCCCCCAAGCTGCGGAGCGTCGCGCACCTCGACGGGCTGCCGTTCTCCGCGGCGCAGATCCGGACCTGGCTCACGCCGCACCTCGTGCCCGCGAAAGGGGAGGCCGCATGACCCCACCCACCCCCCTCGTCCCCAACGCCGTCGGCCTCACGAAACGCGACTACGGCGGCCGCCCCTCCACCCTCTGCAAGGGCTGCGGGCACAACGCGATCGCCAACCAGATCGTGCAGGTCGCCTACGAGCTGGACGTCGCCCCCGAATCGATCATCAAGCTCTCCGGCATCGGGTGCTCCAGCAAGTCGCCCGCCTACTTCCTGGGGCGGTCGCACGGTTTCAACGCCCTCCACGGCCGCATGCCCAGCATCGCGACGGGCGCCCTGACCGCCAACCACCACCTCCGCACGATCGCCGTGTCCGGCGACGGCGACAGCGGCTCGATCGGCCTCGGGCAGTTCAAGCACGTCGTGCGCCGCAACCTGCGGATGGTCTACCTCATCGAGAACAACGGCGTGTACGGCCTCACGAAGGGCCAGTTCTCCGCCACCGCGGAGGACGGCCTCGAACTGAAGTACGCCGGGACGAACCCCTACCCGCCCGTCGACCTCTGCAGCGAAGCGCTGATCGGCGGGGCGGGCTTCGTCGCGCGCGGGTTCGCGGGCGACGCAGCGCAACTCCGCGAACTCCTCAAGGCCGCCCTCGCCTTCGACGGGACCGCCGTCCTCGACGTCGTCAGCCCCTGCGTGGCGTTCAACAACGACGACGCCTCGCAGAAGAGCTACGCCTACGGCCGCGCCAACGAAGTGCCGCTCGAGGACGTCGGGTACGTCCCGCCCCGCGAGGACATCGTCCTCGACGACCACGAACCGGGCGAAACGCGGGTCGTGGAGCTCCACGACGGCTCCCGCCTGGCGCTCTCCAAGATCGAGGAGGGCTACGACCCGACCGACCGCATCGCGGCCCTCACCCGCCTCCAGGAGGCGGAGGCGCGCGGCGAACTCGTGACCGGCCTGATCTACTACGACGCCTCCCGCCCCAGCCTCGCGCAGGAGCTCCGCTTGGGCGACACCGCCCTCGCCGACCTGCCCGAGGAACGCCTGCGTCCCAGCCCCGACGCGCTGAACCGGGTGCTGGACCGCTACTGACGCCGCGCGGCGGCGGGCCTAGCGCCCGTCGCCCTCGGCCTCCCCGGCGGCGGGCGCCGGCTCCGTGTCGGTGATGAGGTTCCGCACGCGCGGCCCGAACCCGGGCGCGACGTTGATCACGACGGTGTCGCCCGCCTTCAGGACCGTGTCGCCGTGCGGGAACAACGTCCGTCCCCGCCGCCGGATCGCGACGACGATGCTCTCCTTCGGCAGCTGCGCTTCGCGCAACGACCGCCCGTCGAGGCGCGCCCCGCGCGGGACGCGCACCTCGACGATCTCCTGCCCCGTGAGGTCGCGCAAGCGCAGCTCCTCCGCGATTTCGTCCTGGGTGCGTTCCCGCGAGACCGCCAGGTAGTACGCGCGCGCCAGGTCGGTCTGCCGCACGAACCCGACCGGGCGGGTCCGCTCGCGCGGGTCGACGACCGGCATGCGCCCGATCCCCCGCCGCCCCATGGTCTCCAGCACGTCGCTCGCCGCCTCGTCCGGCGTCGCGGCGAGCACGTCGCAGGTGCACACCGCATCCAGCCGCGTACCCGGCGGGAGGCCGTCGCGGCGCGCCCGCTCCAGGTCGGTGAGGGTCACCACCCCCACCATGCGGTCCGGTGCGTCGCGCGGCACGACGACGAACCCGTGGTGGTGCGACACGAGCAGGTGCTGCGCCAAGTCCGACAACGTCTCGTCGGCGTAGACGGTCGGCACGTCGCGCTCCATCACCTCCCGCACCGACACGGTCTGCATCAGGTCGATCTCGCGCGTCCGCAAAAGGCTCAACCCCCGCCGCGACAACATCAGGTCGTAGAAGCTCTCCTCGTGCAGCAGGTCCGCGCCGAGCGTCGCGATGACGGCCGCCAACAACAGCGGCAGGATCAGTTCGTAACTCCCCGACAGCTCGAACACCATCACGATCGAACTCATCGGGGCGCGCGTCACGGCCGCGAACACCGCCGCCATGCCGACCAGGGCGTACGGGCCCGGCCGCACCCCGAGGTCGGGGAACGCCGCCATCGACGCCTCCCCGAACAACGCCCCGAACGTCGCCCCGATCAGCAGGGTCGGCGCGAAGATTCCGCCCGACCCCCACGACCCGATCGACGCCGCGGTCGCCAGGATCTTCCCGACCAGCAACGCCGCCAACAATCCCGGCGCGGTGATCCCCTCGTTCAGGATCGCGCCGGTCACCTCGTACCCGCGCCCCAGGACCTGCGGCAGCGCCAACGCGATCACGCCGACCGCCGCGCCCCCCACCGCCGGCCGCACCCACGTCGGGAGGCCCGAGCGGTTCAACAGGTCCTCCACCCCGACCGCCGCACGAATGAAGGCGACCGCCACCCCCGCCGCCAGGACCCCCATCAGCACGAACAACGGCAACTCCAGGTAGCTGGCCAGCACGTAGTCCGGTGGGATCGCGAACGCCGGAGCGTCCCCCAACAACGAACGGGAGACCGCCGTCGCCGCCACGGAGCCGACGACGACCGACGCGAAGTAGCGCCCCTGGAACTGCCCCAGGATGACCTCCAAGGCGAACAACACGCCCGCGATCGGCGCGTTGAACGTCGCGGCGATCCCGCCCGCCGCGGCGACCGCGATCAGGTTCTTGCGGCGTTCCTCGTTCAGGTCCGCGGCCTTCGACCACCACGCCGACAACGACGCCGCGAGCTGCACGACCGGCCCCTCCGTCCCGAGCGACCCGCCGCTCCCGATCGACAGGGCCGTCGCCAGCGGCCGCCACACCACCAGGCTGCGGGTGATGCGGCCCCCGAGGTTCGAGACCGCCACCATCACGTGCGGAATGCCGGACCCGCGGGCGTCCGGCGACCAGCGGGTGACGATCGGCGCGATCGCGAGGCCCCCGAGCGCCGGCGCGGCGACCGTCAGGACGACCGCCCACGGACCGACGCCGCCCCCGCGCAGCCCCTGCACGAGCGCCCCCACCCACCCCACGAGCGCGTCGAAGGCGACGGCGGCCAAGCCCGCCGCCCCGCCGACCAGGATCGCGCTGAGCACCAGCGAGACGGTCTCCGACGAGCGTTTGTCGAACGGCACCCGCAGGCGCGCGACGAGCCGCCGGACCCAGCCGGCGTCCGCCTCCCGCCCGGGGTCCGGGTCGCGCGCCTCCCCCCGGCGGTCCGGGGGCGGGTCGTCCTCCGGCAACGGCGTCAGCCTTCCTGCACCCGCCGCACGAGGGCGATCCAGTTGCGGTAGGCGATCTTGTGCAGCAGCGCCTCGTCGTACCCGTGCACCGAGAGCGCCTCCAGGAGGCGGGGGAGGCCCGCGACGTCGCCGATCGCGTCGGGCACCCGCGCGCCGTCGAAGTCCGAGCCGAACGCCACCCGGTCCTCCCCGAGGCGCTCCAGCAACGCATCGAGGTGGCGGGCGAGCACGTCGAGGGGCGTGTCGCCGTCGTGCATCCCGTCCTCACGCAGGAACGCCACCGCGAAGTTCAGCCCCACCAAGCCGTCGCGTTCGGCGAGGGCGTCGAGCTGCGCGTCGCGCAGGTTCCGGGGGCTCGGGCACAACCGGTGCACGTTCGAGTGCGACGCGACGACCGGTCGCTCGCTCGTCGCCAGGACGTCCCAGAAGCCCGCCTCGTTCAGGTGCGAGACGTCCACGATCATCCGCAGGCGGTCCGCCTCCCGCACGAGGGCGTGCCCCGCGGCGGTCAGGCCGGGCCCCACGTCCGGGCTGCCGGGGAACGCGAACGGGACGCCCGTCGCGAAGGCGTTCGGGCGGCTCCACGTCGGCCCGATCGACCGCAGGCCGGCGCGGTGGAGCACCGCGAGGACGTCCAGGTCGGTGATCGCTTCGGCCCCCTCGACGTGGGGGAGGGCGGCCAGGACGCCGTCCGCCATCGCCCCCTCGATCCCGTCGGCGTCCGTCACGATGCGCAGGTGCCCCTCCGCCTCCAGCCGCTGCAGCCGCGCGAACATGCGCAGCGTCGTCCGCAGCGCCTCGCCGCCGTCGACCGGACCGTACGGCGGGCGTTCCCCCGGGTCGGGGGCCGGCGTCGCGGCGAGCGGATCGCGGTTCGGCGCGAACATCGCGAACAGGCCGCCCGCGAAGCCACCCGCCCGCGCCCGCACCGCGTCGACGTGCCCCACCCCGTCGGCGTCGTCGAAGGCGCGCGACGGGTCGTCCAGCAGCGCCAACAGCGTGTCGTTGTGACCGTCGAAGACCGGAATCATGCCGCGAGGCTACCCCGCCGCCCCCGCCCGGACGACCAGCTCCGGGCCCCCGTCGCGGGCGGCGACCGTCCCGACCCGGGCGGCCCGCGGGAAGCGCGTCCGTACCGCCGCCAGGACGGCGTCCGCCGCGTCGGGATCGACGGACAACAGCAACCCCCCCGACGTCTGCGGGTCCACCAGCCGCCACCAGGTGGCCTCGTCGAGCGCGTCGCGGCCCGCGACGTGCGCCTCGACGTAGCGGGTGTTCGACACGTGCGCCTTCGTCAGGATCCCCCGCGCCAGGGTGTCGCCCGCGCCGTGCAGCAGCGGGACGGCGTCCGGCTCGACGTGCATGGCGACGCCCGACCCCTGCGCGACGTGCAGGGCGTGCCCGAGGAGCCCGAAGCCGGTGACGTCGGTCGCGGCGTGCACCGCGTCGCGCAGGGCGTCGTCCAGATCCAGGCGGTTCACCGCCCGCATCGACGCGATCGCCTCCTCCAGCGTCGCGGCGTCGATCTCGTCGTTCTTCCGTGCGCCCGTCAGCGTCCCGGTCCCCACCGCCTTCGTCAGGATCACCGCGTCCCCGGGCTCGGCACCGTCGTTGCTCCACAACCCCCGCGGGTGCGCGACGCCGGTCACCGAGAACCCGAGCTTGAGGGCGTCGTCCTCGATCGAGTGCCCCCCGACCAGGTGCGCGCCGGCGTCCGCCAACGCGACGCCCGCCCCCCGCATGAGGTCGTGCAGGACGGTGCCGGGCAGGTCGTCGATCGGGAAGGCGAGGATCGTGAGGGCCGTCACCGGTTGCGCGCCCATCGCGAAGACGTCGCTCACGGCGTTTGCCGCCGCGATCGCCCCGAAGTCGTCGGGGTCGTCGACGATCGGCGTGAAGAAATCGAGCGTCTGCACCATCGCGACGTCGTCGCTCAACCGCCACGCCGCCGCGTCGTCCAACGCGTCGTGCCCCACCAACAGGTTCGGGTGCTCCGGGCGGGGCAGGTCCTGCAGCAGCTCGCGCAGCGTCCCGGCCGCCAACTTCGCGGCGCACCCGCCCTTGCTCACGGTCTTCGCGAGGCGCAGCGGCGCGTCGTTCACGCCGCCTCCCTCGTCCGCAGTTCGATCCACGATGCGACCTCCTCCTCGTCGCCGCGCACCACCACCGCGCGCCCCTCGTCGGGGGTCGCCTTGCGGTAGAGCGGGTCGTAGTAGTCGTGCAAGAGCGGCAGGATCACCGCCCGGAACGCCTCGGCGTCGAACCAGGCGCCCTGCGCTTCGGCGTCCTCGAGGACGGCGACCATGCGTTCGGTCGTCGCTCCGCCCAGGCGCCGCTTCAACCGCCGGATCGCCGCCGCCAACGCCGCGCGCGCCGCCGGCACCCCCTCGCGCCGCGCGGGCGCCGCGGCGTACGCGGCGTGGATGCGGTGCAGGCGCGCCGCGTCGCTCACCTCGAGGCGCACGAGCGGCGCGGAGCGCACGACGTCGAACACGGCGGCGGGCAGGTGCACGCCGCCGACGTTGCGCGATTCGTCCTCGAGCAGCACGAACGGCTCCCGCCCCAGCAGCAGCGGCAGCGCCAGGCGGTGTTCGAACGTCGCTTGCGCCGGTTGCGGCCCCATCGCACCGAAGGCGCTCCCGCGGTGCTCCGCGGCCCCCTCGAGGTCGAGCGCCAGCAACCCGCCGCGGCCCGCGAGGCGGTGCAACAGGTCGGTCTTACCGCTGCCGGTCGGGCCGGTCACGACGAACGGCGTGCGGCGCGCCAGCGACGGCGCGAGGCCGTCCATCAGGTGCCGCCGGATCGCCTTGTAGCCGCCCTCGACCGTCGGGGTGTCGGGGCGTTCGGACAGGGTCCGCGCCAGGTCGCTGCGCATGCCCCCCCGCCAACACACGAACGCGCTGGGTTCGCCGTCCGCCGCCGCCTGCCACGCCGCCCGCCGGGCGTGCAGGTGCGGCGCGGTCACCCGCTCCCCGACCGCGACGGCGGCCTCCTGGCCCTCCCGGGCGTACGCCAGCCCGACCGCGTGGCGTTCGTCGTCGTCGAGGATCGGCAGCGCCACCGCCCCCGGCAACGCCCCCTTCGCGACCTCGCCCGGCGACCGCACGTCGATCGGGCGGCGGGCCGGCCGGCCGCCGGCCGGCGGGTAGAGGTCCTCGGGTCGCATGCGCATCCACCCGCCATCGTATCCGCCCTGGTAGCGTGCCGCCCATGTCCGCCGACGCGGCCCCCCCGGGCGCCGACCCCCCTCGGATGGCGCCCGACGCCGCCGCGTCCGCCGACGCGTCGGGGCCCGACCCCCGCGCCGTCGCCCGCATCACGACCGGGTTGTTCCTCGCGCACGCCTTCGGGTCCGCCGCCGCCATCGCGACGGGGACGGTGTCCGCCATCGTCGGCGCGGAGCTCGCCGGCCGCGCGGCGCTGGCCGGCGCCCCCGCCGCCGCCTTCCAGTTCGGCGGCGCCGGCACCGCGATCCTCGTCGGTTGGATGCTGGGTCGCCTCGGGCGCCGCCGCGGCATGACCGTCGCCGCCCTCCTGGGGACGGCCGGGATGGCCGGCGCCGCGCTCGCGGTCGCCGGCGGCGCCTTCGCCTGGCTGCTGCCGGCCCTCGTGCTCGCGGGCACCGGGAACGCCGCGGTCCGCCTCGCGCGCTTCACCGCCGCGGAGATCGTCCCGCACGCGCGCCGCGGTCGCGCCGTCGCGATCGTCGTGACCGGCGGGACGGTCGGCTCGGTCGTCGGGCCCGCCATCGTCGCGCCGAGCGGCGCCTGGTCCGCCGCCCTCGGCTGGGGGACCCTGACGGGGCCGTTCGTCGCCGCCACCGTCTTCCTGATCCTCGCCGCCGCCTCGTTCCACCTGCTGTTGCGCCCCGAACCGTCCCGCCTCGCCGTCCGCCGCGAAGCGCCCCACCCCACGGGGGACGACGCCAGCACCTCCGAGGGGGCCGAGCCGCTCCCCGCCCGGCCCCTGGGGACGCTGCTGCGCGATCCGGGCGTCGCGACGGCGATCGCGACGCTCGTCCTCGCGCAGGGCGTGATGGTGATGCTGATGGCGATCACCAGCCTGCACATGGACCGGCACGATCACGCCCTTTCGCTGATCTCGCTCGTGATCTCCGGGCACACCCTCGGCATGTTCGCCTTCTCCATCGTCTCCGGCATCTTCGTCGATCGCTTCGGTCGCCTCCCGGTCCTCGTCGCCGGCGGCGCGGTGCTGCTCCTCTCGACCGTCCTGGCGCCCCTCTCGCCCGGCTTCGTCCCGATCTTCGTCGCGTTGTTCCTCCTCGGCTACGGCTGGAACCTCGCCTACGTCGCGGGCAGCGCCCTGCTCGCCGACCACCTGTCCGCCCGCGAGGCGACGTCGACGCAGGGCCTGAACGACTTCGCGATGGGGACGGTCTCCGCGACCGCCAGCCTGCTGGGTGGGGTCGTCTTCGCCGCGTACGGGTTCGGGGTCATGAGCGCCGCGGGCGCCGTCGGCTCCGTCCTGCTGCTCGCGGTCGCCGGCGCCTACGCCGCGCGCCGCCGCACGAGCCCCACCCCCTGAGCGACGCGCCCACCCGGCACGACGTGACCGGGGGACACGGACGCCGCCCCGCACGGCGCGTATCCTCCGGGCCGATGCCCGACGACGGTCCGCGGACGCAGCCCGACGGGGCGCCCGAGGAGGCGCTCGCCGACCCGGTCGAGGTGCCCGGCGCGCGCGCCCCGATCCTGCTGCGCGCCGCCGGCGCCCTCGTCCCGAAACGCCGGCGCCTGCGGGGCGTCGTGTACCTCGTGTTGGACCACTCCACCAGCATGGCGGACCCCGGCAAGATGGACGCCATGCGGCAGGGCGCCGTGCGCTTCTTCCTCGAGGCGGTCCAGCGCGAGTACGCCGTCGGCGCGGTCGCCTTCGCCGGCCGCGCCGAGGTCGTGTCCGGCGCGGGGCTGGACGCGCACCGCTTCTGGCGTTCGCTGCACGCGCTCCGCGCGTACGGGCGGACCGCGATGGCGGCCGGCCTGCACACCGCGTTGCGGCGCTTGCGCTTCCGGCGCGGCCGCCGCGTCCTCGTGTTGATCACCGACGGGATGCCGGACGACCGCGCCCGGACGATCGAGGCGGCCCGCCTCGCGCGGGCGCGCGGCGTCACGCTGATCCCCATCGGGATCGGGCAGGCGGACCACGCCTTCCTCGCCAGCCTCGCGGGGCGTCCCGAACTCGCGCGGCACGTCGGGCGCGGCGATCTCGCCGGCGCGATGGCGGAGGCCGCCGGCCGCCTCCAGGACGACGGCGGCGCGGCGCCGGTGGACGCCGGACCGCATCGTGGGTAGCGTTCGTCCGGAGGCTCACGTGCACGAACCGACGTCCGCTCCCGCCGCACCCCCCGGACCCCTCGCCGCCGCGCTCGGTGGCGACCCGCCGGTCGTGCAGGCCGAAGCGCTCACGAAACGCTACGGCGCGTTCACCGCCGTCGACGCCGTCGACTTCGAGGTGAAGCGCGGCGAGGTCCTCGGCCTGCTCGGCCCCAACGGGGCGGGGAAGTCCACGACGATGCGGATGCTGTACCAGGTGACGCCGCCCACGTCGGGGCGGCTGTCGATGTTCGGCCTCACGCCCGGCCGCGACGCGCGCGCCATCAAGCGCCGCCTCGGGGTCGTCCCGCAGATCGACAACCTCGACGAGGAGCTCAGCGTCCGCGACAACCTCCGCCTCTACGGACGCTTCCACGGGCTGCGTCCCGACGTCGCGCGCCGCCGCGCCGACGAGCTGCTCGCCTTCGCGGAACTGGAGGGCAAGGCTACCCTGAACGTCCGGGCGCTCTCGGGCGGCATGAAGCGGCGCCTGACGTTGGCGCGGGGCCTCGTGGGCGACCCCGACCTGGTGATCCTCGACGAGCCCACCACCGGCCTCGACCCGCAGGTGCGGCTGGCGTTGTGGGAGAAGCTGGCGGACCTCAAGGAGCGCGGCGCGACGCTGCTGATGAGCACGCACTACATGGACGAAGCCGAACGCCTCTCCGACCGCCTCTTGATCATGGACGGCGGCCGCATCGTCGCGCAGGGCACCCCCCGCGGCCTCATCGCCGACCGGTTGCGCCCCTTCGTCGTCGAGGGGCGTCCCTCGGCGGGGGAGGAGGCGCCGTTCGCGCGGCTCGCCGACGCGGTCGGCGAGCACCTCCAGCTGGT
>CAJXOA010000051.1 GCA_913057685.1 uncultured Trueperaceae bacterium | reverse complement strand
GAACACACTGCCATACGCGTGACGTAAGAGTCCCGGGCATCCTTTCGGCTTCGGTGTCGTCGAGTGGGTTAGCACGTACAAGACGTACCTTCGGTACACTCCTCACAACGGACGGCGGTGCGACGCACGTTATGGGTGTAACGCCCGAGCGGGTGCGCACGGTCGTCCTGCGAAAGGAGACCGATGCGCCCCCACCCCACCGCCCTGCCATCCTCGACCGGGGACGACGCCCTCGCGTCCGCACCGTCCTGCACCCACACCCGCAAAGCGTGGATCCTCCGACCCCTCCTCCTCGCGTTCCTCGCCACCTTCGCGTCCATCGCCGTCGCGCAGGATTGCGGCAATGTGACGTTCGGTGGGGGGTCGGGGACGCAGGCGGATCCGTACCTTCTCGAGACGCCCGACCATTTCGTGTCGCTTTCCGATTACTTCGCGTCGGGTCCAGCGTCGGTATGGCCGGCCTGCAGCGAGGCCTCGTTCCGCATGGTCGACGACGTCGACCTTGCGGGCGTCACGTGGTCCCCACTGGGGCAGGCCTTCCCCGGATTCGGCGGTACGTTCGACGGTGACGGTCACACGGTGCGGAACTTCTCCTTGGATACGACGCAGATGTTCACCGGCTTCTTCGCGACGGTGAAGAAGGAGGCGACGATCCGCGACGTTCGCTTCGTCGACGCGACCGTCAGTGCGAGCGACGCGTCGGCCGTGGTGGCCGCGAGCCTCTCCGGGACTCTCGAAAACGTCCACGTCTCGGGCGGGGACGTGATGGTGGCGGACTATCGCGCCGGTGGCTTGGTATCGGAGGTGTACGGAGGGACCCTTCGCAACGTCTCGTATCGCGGTTCGGTCCAGAACGCGAACGACGTGGCGAGTGCTCGTGTCGGCGGTATTGCGTCCGGCGTCTTTGTCGATCCCGGCGATGCGTCACGCATTCCCACGATCTCCGAGGTGTTCGTCGACGCCGACGTGACCGGGACGGGTTCCGTGGGCGGCGTCGTCGGCACACTAGTCGATGGAACCATCGAGGGGGTTCGAATCGGTGGGGGCACGATTGCGTCGACGTCGGAATCGGCGCCCGATGGTGTTGGGGGGGTCATCGGCGTCGCCGATCCTGCATCGCTGAGCATCGTTCGTGACGTGGACGTCGCAGCAACGATCCAAGGCTATCGGGGGGTCGGCGGTGTCGTCGGCTTCGCCTGGGCAGGGAGCCCGCTGCAGGCATCGGACCTGTCGGTGCGTGGCACCATCGAGGGGGAGCAAGAGGTGGGTGGCATTGCGGGGAAAGTGGCGGGGGGAACGATCCACGACGTGTACGTCTCCGCCACGATCATCGCGAACGATGATGCCGGTGGGGTCGCCGGGTGGGTGTTCGACGGCGATCTCGCCCGCATCGTCGCTCGGGTATCGGTACGCGGAACGGATCCCCAAGACGGCAGCATCGGCGGCCTCGTTGGATACGTAATGGACGCGTTCGAGATCGTCGATGCCACGGTCGCGGGCACCGTAGAGGGTGCTCGAATCATGGGTGGGATTGCCGGGAGGGCCGACGATGGAGCTTCGTTCGAACGGGTCGTCTCCACCGCCTACGTGGAGGGTTCCGGCCCGTGGGTCGCAGGGGGGACCGGCTACCAATACGGGGCCACGTACCACGACGCGTTCGTCGACGAGGTGGTCAGCGGGCAGAGTGCCTTGGCTGGCTTCTACGGTCCTCCCGAAGGTCTCGTCGCCTCGTCGACGGACGCGCTCCAAGCCTTCGAAACCTTTCGTTCCCGGGGTTGGGCGATCGCGACCGGTGACCCTGCGATTCGTGGCGCCTCGGACGCGGTCTGGCGCGCGTGTGCCGGGGCGTACCCGACCCTCGTCGGGCTCGGTCCATCGGTGGACTGCGCTCCGGCCGACACCGGCCTGACGTTCGGGTTCGAGGGGGCGTCGGGGGAGATCCTGCGGAACGTACCGTTCGACGTCACCGTGACCCTCGAGGACGCCGCGGGGCCGGTGACCGACGCGCTGCTCGATTCGACGATCACGTTGTCCGCGACGGGGGGCGAGGTGCCGGTGCGCCTGTTCGTCGCGGGGGAGGATCCGGACGCGTTGCCGACGGCGACCCTGCCCGCCGGCGCATCGTCGGTGACGTTCGAGAACGTCGTCGCGACCGGCCTCAGTGCGGAGGCGGGCGGCGACGTACGCCTCCTCGCGACCGGAACGGCGGGCACGGCGGACGGCGTGACCGCGCAGGCGGGTCCCGCGTCGGTGCGGGACGTGGTGATGGAGGTGACGGCGAGCCCGACGTCGATCCGCGCGGACGGGGTGGAGGCCTCCACCATTCGGGTGCGGTTCGCCGAGGTCGCGGGCGACGTCCCGGTGGCGGACGCCACCATGACGTTCGATACCGACCTCGGGACGTTCACGGACGGCGGTGCGCCGGTCGGGACGACGTTCGTGGCCCAAACCGACGCCGACGGCGTCGCCACCGCCCGCCTCGTCGCCGACGGTGCCGCGGGCACCGCGACCGTCACCGTCCGGTGTCCGGGTGCGTGCCCGAAGTCGGTCGAGGTGGAGCTCATCGGCGACGGGCCGACGCTGCGCGCCGTGCCGGGGAACGGCGAGGCGTGGATCTACGTCGAGGGGCTCGGTGACGACGTCGTCAACCTGGCCGTCGATCGCGGGGAGGGCGAGGGCTTCACGGCACTCGAGCCCGCATCGACCCGCTCACCGATCCGCCTGGACGACCTCACGAACGGGACCGAGTACGCGGTGCGCATCCAGGCGCTGACCGACGGGGGTTCGTTGCCGCCCACCGACCCCGTGACGGTCACGCCGGGCCCCGTCGCCGTCGCCGGAGATCCGTTCGGAGCGGGCGGGGGCGACGCGGTCGCGGGCGCCGCGGAGCGTCGCCCGGACGGGCGCGTCGCCGTCCCGGTCACCGTGACGCTGCGCAACGACACGGACGTTCCGTGGACCGACGCGTGGATCGCCGCACCGGAGGTCGGGAACGCCTGGCGGATCGACGCCGCACGCATCGAGGCCGGCCGCATCGTGCGGGACGGGGACCGGTGGAACCTCCGGTTCGAGGGCACCCCGCTCGCGCCCGGCGCGGAGGCCACCGTGACGCTCACGCTCGTCGAGAGGGAACCATGAAGATCAAGAAGGGGACGATGACGGAGGACCGAACCATGACGGACGACAGGACGATGACGGAGGAACGGACGAAGGCCTCCCCGCGGCGCGGGGCGTGGATGGCGGCGCTGGCGTTGAGCGTCGGGTTCGTGTTGGCGGGGTGCCAGTCGGGCGGCGGCGGCGCGCCGGCCCCCACGACGGTGGAAAGCACCGTCACGCTGTGCAGCGCCACGGTGCCGGAGCCCGACGCGTCGGAGGAGGCGTGCCAGGAGGTCGCCTTCGCCTACGAGCCCCCGGCCGGCGACTGACGCGACACCGACCCGAGGCGGACGCCGCGATCGTGGACCTGGAGGGGTGGGGCCGAAGGGCCCCACCCCTCTCCATGTCAATGACGTTTCCATCTGGTGTTGGAAGCAATTCCGTTCATGTCGTAGAGTCCGGGCACCCGCACGAGGCGGGGGCCGACGACGCCCCGGGCGTCCCGCGGACGGCCGCCTCCCTCGCAGGCCCCATCGACGCTCCGGAGGTCCCGCCATGCCGAACGCCTTCCGCCCCTCCGCCCACCCCCCTGTCGCACGCCACCCCGCCGCACGCGCCCCCCTCGTGCGCCTCCTCGCCGTCGTGACCGCGATGCTGATCGCGGTCCTCGCCGGCACCGGGTTCGCCAGCTGTGCCCTGCCCAGCGCTACGGACGACGCGAGCGCCTACGCGGTCGTGTCGCGCGGCGACCTCCAGGCCATCGGCAACCCCTGTCCCATGGACGGTCGCTACCACCTCGAGGCGGACGTCGACCTGTCGGCCTCCGACTGGGCCCCGATCGGCTGGCCGGCGACGTCGTTCACCGGCATGTTGGACGGTCGTGGGCACGAGATCTCCGGACTCCACATCGTCTCCCAGGTCGATCTCGGGGGTGCACAGGACCCCGTCGTATCGGCGGTCGGCCTGTTCTACGCCCTCGACGGCGCCGACGTCCGCTCGCTCGACGTCCGCGACGTCCGCATCAGCGACACCGAATCCACCGCCGGCGTCATGGGCGCCATCGCAGGGAAGGTCGTGGGGACCGACGTGACGACCCTCTCCGACGTCGATGCGTACGCCGTCGTCGCCGAAGGCCACCGCGACGTCGGTGGGCTCGTGGGACGGGCCGACGGCCCCCTCAGGATCGCCGCGACCACCGTGCACGGCCCGACCCTCCGCGTCGGCGACGACCACGTCGGGGGCGTGGTCGGCTACGGCGCGGCGGACCTCAGCTTCACCGACGTCCTCGTCAGTGGGGCCGACGTCCGCGCGGACGTCGATAACGCCGGCGGGCTCGTCGGGAACGCCTTCGACGGCGCCGTCATCGTGGAAGGCAGCACGGTCACCGGCACCATCGTCGCCGGTGACGACACCGCCGGAGGCCTCATCGGCATGGTGGGCGACCCGTTCCTCCCCGGCGACGACGACCTCCTCCTGTTCGACGTGACCGTCGACGCGACGGTCTCGGCGTCGAACTTCGAGGCCGGCGGTCTCGTCGCCGAAGCGACCGTCCACGACCTGGACGTCGGTATCGCCACGGTCGCCGGCAGTGTCACCGCCGGCGGCAGCGAGGCTGCGGGCGCCATCGCCGACCTGCAGGCGGAGGCCTGGGCCGACGTCCGCACCACCACGGTGAGCGCGGACGTCGCCGGGGACAAGACCGTCGGAGGGCTGTTCGGCCGGGCGGAGGCGACCGACACGCTGTTCGTCTTCCGGACGCGTCTCGAAGGCGCGGTCACGGCGAACCTGGACAACGTCGGGGGCATCGCAGCGGTCGTGCGCACCACGAGCTCCGTCGACGTCCGGGACGTCGTCTTCGACGGCGCGCAGATGGATGGCCAGGGCGACGTCGGGGGGGTGCTCGGGGACGTCGTCGCCGGCACCGTACGCCTCGACGGGGTGCGCACCGAATCGCAGCTCGTCGTCCGCGGAACGACCACCGTTTCTGCGGGCGACCACGTCGCAGGGCTGGTCGGCGTCGTGCCCGAGCCTTCCACGTCGGTCGTGCCCGAACTCCACATGCACGACGTCCGGATCGACGTCGACGTCGAGGCGTGGGAGGAGGTCGGCGGGTTGATCGGCCTCGCCGCGGTGGAGGCGGCGCGGAACGAGATCACGGACGTCGTCGTCCGCGGTTCCGTCGTGGGGACCGTAACGGATGGCGCTGCCCAGGTCGGTGGGCTCGTCGGGGAGGCGGACGGCACGACGGTCGTCGACGGCGCCACCGTCCACGCCGACGTGTCCTCGAGCCACGAGGACCGGGTCGGGGGGATCGCGGGGATGGCCCACGCGCTCGACGCACGCGACGTCCGCGTCACCGGGACGGTCGCGGGAGGTAAGGACGACGTCGGTGGGGTGTTGGGGGAGACCATCCCCATCGGCCTGTCCGCCGTCACGTTGACCGACGTCCGCATCGAAGGGGACGTGTCGGGACATCATGACGTCGGTGGGGTGATCGGGGACGCCGTCGTCCCCGTCCACCTGACCCGCGTTCACGTCGACGGCGACGTGACCGGAGACCAAAACGACGTCGGGGGGCTGATCGGTATGGCGGGCGACGACCTCGCCGTGCGCGTCGCATTGGTGGTGGGCAACGTTCGCGGCGACGAGGACGTCGGCGGGCTCGTCGGGCGCTTCCATGAGGACGACGGGAACGGCGGCAACGACGCCGCGTTCGAGGACGTTGTCGTCACGGGCGACGTCACGGCGGTCGGAACGGCGAACGGCGACAACAACGCCGGCGGACTCGTCGCCGCGGCCGAAGAGGGACACCTCCGCTTCACGCGGGCGCTGGTGGCGGGCACGGTGGCGGGCGACCCGGAGGCCACCGGCAGCCTCGTCGGCCGCATCGATGAAGGTGCGGAGGCAGTCACCGCCACCGACGTGGTCTGGAACGCCGGCGCCTCCCCCGACCTTCCCGCGGTGAAGGACGGAACGATGGCCGGTAACGCGCGTGGTGTGAGCGAGGAACGGGCACGGGCGTACGCGACGTACGACGCGGCGGGCTGGAGCATCGCCAACGGACGCCCGCGCGTCGAAGGCCCCGCGAACGCGACGTGGACGTCGTGCCGCGACGCGTTCCCCCTCCCGACCTGGGTCGCCCCGGCCTCCTGCCTGCCCGCCTCCGCACCGGTGGCGGCGCTCGAGGTCGGCGGCTTCGACGTCGCGCAGCTCCGCAACGTCCCCTTCGACGTGACCGTCTCCTTGGTCGACGGGACCGGCGAACGCGCGTTCGCCGGGACGCCGTCCGCGATCGTGCTGTCCGCGACGGGTGGAGCGATCGACGGCGACCTCCTGCGCTACGCGGGGGACGTGGCCGGCGCCCCCGAAGTCACGGTGGGCGCAGGGGTCGCGCAGGTCGTGATCGAGGACGTGTTCTACACCGGCCTGAGCGGACCCGAGGGGCGCGACGTGACCCTCGTCGCGACGGGGATCGACGGCGGCGTGGTGGGCGCCGTCGGGTCGACGACCGACCTCTCGGTCCGCGACGTCGAGATGCGCGTCGACGTTTCGCCGACCACCGTCCTCGTCGACGGTGTGGACACCGCCACGCTCACCGTCGACCTGCTCGACGCCGACGGGCGCGGCGTCGCGGGCGAACCGATCACGCTCACCACCGACCTCGGTGGGTTCGTGACCGCGGGCGGCGGCCGGGTCGTGGAGCGCGTGATTCGGACCGACCGCGACGGTCGCGTGCAGGCGACGTTGTCGCCCGACGGGCGCGCCGGCGTCGCGACGGTGCGGGTGCGCTGTCCCGGCGCCTGCCCGAAGACGGTCGAGGTCACCTTCACCGGCGAAGTGGACGACCTCCGGGTCGTGCCCGGGAACGGCGAGGCGTGGCTGTACTTCGCACCGCTCGGGGCGGGCGTCACGACGGTCGCCTACGAGCTCGACGGCTCCGGGACGTGGGTCGCGGCCGACCCGCCACGCACCCGCGGTCCCATCCGCATCGGGGACCTCGAGAACGGACGGTCGTACGACGTCCGCGTCCGGGGGCGCACCGCGTCCGGGGAGCTGCCCGCCACCGACCCGGTGACGTTCACACCGAACCCGGTCGCGCAACCCGACGTGACGTGGCGGGCGGGCGCCACCGGCACGACCGAGGGGGTGGACGGACGCACCCGCGTCACCGTCCCCTTCACGGTCACGAACGAGGGGACCGCCCCCCTCCCCGAGGTGTGGGTCGGCGCGCCGCGCGACGGGGCGTGGATGCTGGACGACGTCCGCGTGGACGGTGCCGACGGTGCGGCGTCGGTCGTCGTCGCCGAGGAAACCGCCCGCTGGCGGCTGCGCCTCGTGGACGCCCCCCTCGCACCGGGCGCGACGCTGAACCTCACGCTCGTGTTGACCGAACCGGAGGTCGAATGATGCGCACGCCCACGCCCGTTTGGATGCGAACGCTCGCCGTCGCTGCCCTCCTCGCCCTCCTGTCCGGCTGCGGCCTGCTCGGCGGGGACGGCACGAACGCGCCGGCGTCGGTCCGAAGCACCGTGACGCTCTGTAGCGCCACGGTGCCGGAGCCCGACGCGTCGGAGGAGGCGTGCCAGGAGGTCGCCTTCGCCTACGAGCCCCCGGCCGGCGACTGACGACGCACCGATCGGGGGGGCCGGCGCCGACCGGGCGTCAGGGCAGCAGGCCGCGCGCCGCGTCGAGCAGGGCGTCGTCCACGTGCGGGAGCGCCCCCTCCAGGTAGGGGCGCTCCGCCCCCAGCAGGCCGGGCGCGGCCGCCTCGGGCACGCCGGTCGCGACGACCGAGGCGAGCAGCCGGTCGTGGATCGGCGCGAGGCGTTCCTGGGTCAGGACGTACTCGTCAAGGACCGCCTCGTCCGGGACGTCCGCCGCGCGGAGCAACGTCGCGGCGACGAGCCCGGTGCGGTCCTTGCCGGCGGTGCAGTGGAACAACACCGCCCCCTGCTCCCGGGCGGCGTGCATGCGGTCGAACAGCTCGAGGAAGCGCGCGCGTCCGGTGGCGAGGAGGTCGACGTACATGCGCCGCAGGTCGAACGGGTCGCCGTCCAACGCCCCGGCGTGGCGCGCCTCGAGGAGCGGCGCCATCAGGTCGACGCCCTGCACGTCGAAGCGGCCGTCCTCGTGCATCGCGCCCGGTTCGTTGGCGCGCTCGACCGCGTTGCGTAGGTCGAAGATCGTCCGCACGCCGACCGCGTGCAGGCGGTCGCGATCGGCGTCGGTGGCGTGCACCAGCGAGTCGGCGCGCCAGGCGACGTCGAACGGCGTGTGGCCGCCGGTCGCGCGCGGCCAACCGCCCAGGTCGCGGACGTTGCGCGCGCCCTCGAGCTCGAGGAAGCGCGGCGCGCGCCGCGCGGGCGTCGTGGAGGGACCGTCGGGGGCGGGGTCGGAAACCGGGTCGTGCACCATGCCGTTCCTTCTACCCCGGCGCACGTCATGGGGTCGTCCGCCGTTCGTCCCGGGTGGGCGGATCAGCGGTCGCGGCGCGCGAACGTGGCGCGCGCCAGACCGGCGAACGCGCCGCTCCAGACGAGCGTCGCGAGGACGCCCCACGCCAGCGTGGGGCCGGGCAGGACGTCGCGCAGCAGGACCGCGACCGGCCCGACGAGGACCGGCACCTGCAGCGCCTCGAGGAGGCCGACGCGGACCGCGTCGGCGGGGTGGAGCAGCAGGGCGGTGGTGAGGAGCCCGAACGCGGGGCGGTCGCCCGCCGCGTTCGCGAGGGCGACGACCGCCGGGCCGTACGCCAACGTCGCCAGCGCCCAACCGGCGAGCCCGAGCGCCAGAGCGCGGGTCGCGTCGAGCGTAAGGGCCGACGTCAGGGTCGCGACGGCGGTCCAGGCGACGACCGACGCCGCCAACGTCAGGTGCAGCAGCGCCAGCTCCGTCGCCGTCGTCCCGAGCAGGGCGGCGGCGAGCGACGCGCCGACCGCCAGCGGCACGAACGCGCCGACCGCGACGCCGGCCGCGGCCCGCAGGTAGGCGCCGCCCGGCGCGGGGTGCAACGCCGCCCAGAACGCCCACGTCTCGCGCCGCGTGAGGAGCGGCGCGGCGAGCACCAACAGGAGCGGCGGCACGTACACCTGCAGGGCGGCGACGAGGCTCACGAGCCCGACCGCGCCGCCCTGGTCCCGGAACGCAAGCCCCACCAGGGCGACCGCGAGGCCGGCCGGCCAGGCGCCGGGGTTGCGCAGCACCTCGCGGAGGTGCAGCGTCCCCACGCCGAGGCGTCGGCGGACCGAGGCGCTCACCAGGGGGGGACCCACGGCCGGTCGGTGGCCTCCTGGCGGGCGACCGCCCACGTCAGGGTGCGGGCGTCGTCCAGGCGGTTGGCGTCGGCGAAGGCGGTCGCCGCGTCGGCGTCGGCGAACGCCGCCAGGCCGCCCCCCATCGGGGTCCGGAGGCGCGGGTGGTACAGCAGCACCGCGGCGTCCACCGGCACCCACGTGGCGCTCGTCCGTTCCGACGCGGCCCGGTCGGCGAGCCAGGCGTCGGCGACGTCGGGGGGCGGGGGACCGTGCCCGGCGAGGTGGTCGAGGAGGCACTCGATCGCGTCGTAGGCGAGGGTGCGCCCCCCCTCGGTCGTGACCTGCGCCGCGAAGCGGGCGTCGACGACCTTCATGCCGCAGTAGGGACAGACGTCGATGCGGTCGTCGATCGGTCGGGGGTCCGCCCACGCGCGTGGGAGCGCCAGAGCGGCGCCCCACGCGGCGAGGTGGGCGAGGAAGCGGCGGCGGCGCACGTCAGTCCCCCAGCAACCCCGATGCGTCGGCGAGCAGAGCGGCCAGGTTCATCTCCGGCCACGGCGCCAGGTCGTACAGCGTCGCAGCGTTCATGCGCAGGTGCCGCCCGGGCGCCTCGAGGCGGGCGAGGCCCGCGTCGGCGGCGGCGTCGTTCGGGTAGGCCGCGAGGCGGGCGTTCATGCTGACCGTGAGCCCCTCCGCCCACAGGAACGTCGCATCGCGCGCCGCGAGCAACCCGTGCTCGGGCGCCGTCGCGGCGCCCTCGTCGGCGACGTAGAAGGTGGCGCCGTGCCCGTCGCGGACCCCCTTGGCGTACGCCCAGTTCACCATGCAGGCGATGGACTCGAAGTGGTGGACGGCAGCACCGTCGATCTCGGCGTCGAGGACGATCTGTCCGTAGGTCCGTTCGCGGAAGCCCGCGTCGAGGCGGCCGCCTTCGGGCGTCGCGATCGTCATGCCGCAGAAGGAGCACGTGCCGCGCTCCCAGGGGATCTCCGCGGCGGGGAGGCGGTCGGGACCGACGCCGCCCTCCATGGCCATCGCGCCGTGGTCCATGGCGCCGTGGTCCATCCCGTCGTGATCCATGGCGTCGTGATCCATGGCGTCATGGTCCATCGCAGCGTGGTCCATGGCGTCGTGGTCGTTCGCCCACGCCGCCCCCAGGAACGGGGCGGTGAGGCCGGCGGCGGCGAGGCGGGCGAGGAAGCGGCGGCGGTCGAGCTGGAGGTCCTCGCGGGGCGCGGGGCGGTCGGGGGTGTCGTCGTACGTCGGCATGGGGGTCTCCTCGTGCGGTGGGGCGCGGTGGTGGACCGCGGTGGTGTGCCGCGGTGGTGGGGCGGGGTCGGGTCGGGCGTCAGCGTGGGGGCACGAGGGCGGGTGGCGCGCGCGCCTCGCGCGCGCGGGGTGCGGCGACGTCGGCGGGGCGGGGAGCAACCGGGGCGGGCAGGAGCACGACCTCCGTCCGGCCGGCGGGACGCTGCGGGGGGACGGGGGGTGCGATGGGGGAGGCGGGGTCGGCCTGCAGCTGCCGGAAGGTGGGGGCGGCGCACTGCGACGCGTCGTCGGCGCGCACCCCCAACGGACCGGCGTGCGCGCCGGTCGCGAGCGCGGCGAGCAGCGCCCACGCCAGCGCGGTCGCGCGGAGGAGGGTGGGGGCACGGTCACGCACGGGGGTCCTCCCCCTCGAGCGCGTCGGCGAGGAGGGGCCCGGGGACCCGCCGCGGCACCACGCCGTCCGGGAGGTCGAGGGGCGTTCCGTCGCGCGCGTCGACCCCCTCGAACAGCCCGTCGACCGGACCGCGGTGGAGGCGGCGTCCGGCGCGCAGCAGGACCGCTTCGTGGGCGAAGGCGGCGACCTCCTCGGGGCGGTGGGCGCTCGTGACGATCGCCCCGCCGGCCGCCGCGTGGTCGGCGACCCACGCCGCCAGGCGCGTCAGGCCGCCGGCGTCCAACGCCGACGCCGGTTCGTCCAGCAGCCACAGGGGCGGGGCGCCGACCAGGCCGGCGGCCAGGGCGACGCGTTGCTGCATCCCGCCCGACAACCGACCGACGCGGGCGCTCAGGACGTCGGCGAGCCCCATGCGGGTCGCGGCGTCGCGCAGGGCGTCGTCGTCCGCCCCCCGTGCCTGCGCCGCGACGGCGAGGACCTCGCCCGCCCGGACGTGCGGGGGGAGGTCGATGCGTTGCGGGACGTACGCCCGCGCGCGGGCGGCGGCGGCGGAGCGCGGGGCGTGCCCCGCCACCCGGACGGTGCCCCGCCGGGCCCGGAGGCGGCCGGCGAGCAGGTGCAGGAGGCTGGATTTGCCGGCCCCGTTCGCCCCGATCAGCGCCAGCGTCGTCCCCGCCTGGACGGCGAGGTCGACGCCGTCCAACCGACCGGGGACGCGGGCGTCCCGAACGTCGGCGAGGGGGGTGTCGGTGGGGGCGTCCTGGCGGGCGGCGGTCACGCCGGCCTCCCCGGCGTCCGGCCGGTGCGGGCGAGCGTCCCGCCGGTCGCGGCGAGCGCGAGGGCGACGAGGCCTGCGAGGGCGGGCCGCCCCCCGTCGGACGGCGTGGGCGGCGCCGCCGCCCG
>CAJXOA010000050.1 GCA_913057685.1 uncultured Trueperaceae bacterium | reverse complement strand
ATCGACCCCGTCGAAATCGCCGGCACCCGCACCCGCTCCCCATCCCCCAACCGCATCACCGCACCCTTCCCGAACTGCCGCTCGATATGCGCCAGGGTGCTCTCCAACGCCTTCCGTTTGCCGTCCTGCGCCGCCGCGGCGGCGGTCGAAGCGTCGGTGGGGGCGTCGGTCGTCGTGCGGGCGTGCGTCGTGGACATGGCGTCACCTCCGAGGTGGGCCGGGGCGCGCCCCATGGGCGCCGCTCCGGCCGATACCTCAAATCCTAAGGTATCGGGGTGGGGAGGCGCAAGCGGCGGCGTTCCCGACGACCCTCGGCGCGGCGCCCGGGCGCCCCCGGCACGCGCCGACCGGGCGGAAGCGCTCCGCGGGAGCTACGCCGTGGCGTCGCGCGGGATGGGGGCGATGCGCCGCAACGCCGCGAGGTCGGACGCCCCCGCCCCATGCATCGCGACGCGCAGGTCGGCGACGTACCGACGCAGCACCGCCTCGACGGCGTCCACCGAGCGGGTGGCCGGCTCGAGGAGCGGCAGCGCGACGGCGACCAGGTCGGCGCCGGACGCGATCGCCTTGGCGACGTCGAGGCCACTCCGGATCCCGCCCGACGCGATCAACGTCGCGGCCGGCGCGGCGGCGCGCGCCTCGCGCAGGGCGCGAAGGGTGGGGATCCCCCACTCCGCCAGGTCCTCGCTGCGGACCTCGCCGAACCGGACCCACTGCTCGACCCGCGCCCAACTCGTCCCCCCCGCCCCCGCGACGTCGAACGCGGCGTACCCGTGCGGCGCGAGGTGGGCGACGAGGTCGGCGGCGAGGCCGTGCCCCACCTCCTTGAGGAGGAGCGGGCGCCCGACCGCCGCCGGCAACGCCCGAAGGGCGGGCAGCAGCTCCCGGAAATCGCCGTCGCCGCCGTCCTGCATCGCCTCCTGCAGCGGGTTGGCGTGCAGCGCGAGGGCGTCGGCGTCGACCGCGTCGATCGCGCGGCGGACCTCCTCCGGGCCGAACCCGCGCCGCAGTTGCGCGACGCCGAGGTTGCCGACGATCGGCACGTCCGGCGCGTGCTCGCGGACCGCGAACGTCGCGGTCGCCTCGGGGTGCTCCAGCATCACCCGCTGCGACCCGAGCATCATGCCGACCCCGACGCGCTGCGCGGCGGTCGCCAGGCGCGCGTTCAGGGTCGCGGAGAGGTCGGCGCCGCCGGTCATCGCCCCGATCAACAGCGGCGCCGCCAGCGGGCGGCGCAGGAAGGACGTCCGCACGTCGATGGTCGCCAGATCGGTCTCGGGCAGGGCGCGGTAGGGCAGGTCGATGCGTTCGAAGCCGGTCGTCCGCGTGCGGTACGTCACCGGACCCGCGAGGCAGGCGTCGACGTGCCGGCGCTTCCGGGTGGGGGCGTCGTCGGGCACCCGGTCAGGCTACCGCGCCCGGGGGTACGCTCGCCCGGTGACCCCCACCCCGCCGCGCCGCCGTTCGGCGTCCCGCGCGCCCCTCGCGCGCCTCGCCGCCACCGCCCTCGCCCTCGCGACGCTCGCCGCCTGCAGCGAGGTCCCGTCGCGCTTCGCGCCCCCACCGAGCGCCGCGCAGGTCGCCGCCGTCGTCGAGCGCTGCGACCTCGACGGGCCCGGTCCGGAGACGTTGGCCGCGTGGTCGCGGGCGCTCATCGACGGCGCGGCGTCCGGCGCGGTGGCGACGGATCCGGTGCGCGTCCTCGTCGGCCTCGCCCCCACCGTCGGCCCCGCGGTGCGGGGTGCACCGGCGTCGGGGGACGCGACCGCGACGGCCGCCGCGGTCGCGCGGCGGCACGGCCTCACCCTGGAACGCCCGGCCGGCACCGCGCCGGCCGCGGCGGGCGACGCGGGGCGCCTCGGCGCGGCCGCCGCCGGCCCGCCGCCGGGCGCCGCGGTCCGCATGCGGGTCGGGCCGGGCGACGCGCCGGCCCGCGCCGCCCGCCGCCTGCTCGCCGACCCGGCGGTCGCGTACGCCCACCCCGACCCGCTCGCGATCCCGCTCGCGACCCCACGCGCGACCCCGCTCGACGGCGCGACGCCGTCGCAGCTCCCGAGCGACCCGCTGTTGTCCGCCCAGTGGCACCTCACGGCGTTCGGGGCGCCGCAGGCGTGGCGGGTGGAGCGCGGCTCGTCGGCCGTCACGGTCGCCGTGATCGACGGCGGGCTCGACCTCGACCACCCCGACCTGGCGGCGCGGCTGGAGGCGGGCTGGGACGTCTACGACGGCGACGACGACCCCTCGGGTCGCGACGACCACGGGACGCACGTCGCGGGGATCGTGGCCGCGATCGGGGGGAACGACGTCGGGGGGCGGGGCGTCGCCCCGGAGGGCGTCCGCGTCCTGCCGGTGAAGGTCTTCGACGACGACGGCGCCAGCAGCAAGGGCATGGGCTCGGCCAGCGACGTCGCGGACGCCGTGCGGTGGGCGGCCGGCCTGCCCGTCGACGGCCTCCCGCCCCGCGGTGCGCCGGCCGCCGTCGCCAACCTCAGCCTGGGGTTCGACGGCGTCACGGAGCCCATCCCCGCCGTCGAGGCGGCGATCCGCGCGGCACGCGCCGCGGGCACCGTCGCGTTCGCCGCGACCGGCAACCTCGCGCCCGGCGAACCGCGCGACCGGGCCGGGTCGGGCGTCCTCGCGCCCGCCAACGGCCCGTGCGCCGTCGCGGTCGGGAGCCTCGACGCGAACCTCGCGCGCAGCGGCTTCTCGCGCTACTTCGCCGTCCCCCCGACCGCCCCGACGTACGGCGTCGACCTCGTCGGCCCGGGCGGGGTGGGGCCGGACGGAGGGGGCGTCTGGTCGACCGTCGCCGACGGCGCGTACGGCGAGCTGCAGGGCACCTCGATGGCGACGCCGTTCGTCGCCGGCGTCGCCGCCCTGCTGGCGTCCGACGACCCGACGTTGCGGGGCGACGCGCTGTTGACCGCCGTCCTCCGGGCCGCCGCCCGACCGAGCGACGCCGACCCGGCGGAGGTCGGCCTGGGCGTCCCCTGTCCCGACGCCGCCCTCGGCGCGGGGACGCGCTGCGGTTCGGCGTGGACGGCGCCGTGGGAGTGACCACATGGACCTGACCCTCGACCGGACCGACGCCCACCTGGGCGCGACGCCCGACGCCCTCGCCGGCCTGTACGCCGGCCCCGCGACGGCGCTCGCCGGCGCGCCGCCGGCGCGCCACGACGCCGCTCGGGCGGCGCTCGCGGCGTACGACGTGCGGCGCTACGCGTCGACCCGCAACCACCTCGACGGGAACGTCTCGCGCCTGAACCCGTACGTGACGTGGGGGGCGCTGACGTTGCGCGAGGTCCTCACGTCGGTCCGCGCGAAGCACGGACGCATGGACCGCGACCTGGAGAAGTTCGTCGACGAACTCGGCTGGAAGGCGTTCTTCCGGGAGGGCTTCCGGGCGCTCGGGGGGCGGGTGTACCGCAGCCTCGAGCCGTACAAGTACCCGACCGCCGAGAAGCTCCCCGGTCCCCCGCCCGGCGTGGAGGTGGGCGACACCGGCCTCCCCTGCATGGACCGCCTCCTCGCCGACCTGGCGGCGACCGGGTACCTGCACAACCACGGTCGCCTGTGGCTGGCGGGCTGGTGGGTGCACTACGCCGGGCACGCCTGGGAGGACGGGGAGCGGTTCCTGTACCGGCGGCTGCTGGACGGCGAGCCGGGCCCGAACGCGTTGTCGTGGCAGTGGGTCGCCTCGACGTTCGGCGGCAAACCGTACGTCTTCGACGGCGCGAACCTCCGCCGCTTCGGGCTCGAGGGGTGCGACGGCGCACCGTTCGACACCGACCGCGACACCCTCGACCGGCGGTTCTTCGGCGGGTACGCGGGCGGCGGGTACGCCCGCCGCCCCAAGGAACAACCGCGCACGGTGCGCGACGTGCCGGTCCCCCGCCTCCGCCGCGGGCCGGGCGACCGCCCGGTGGTGGTGCTGCACGCCGAGCGCCTCTCGCCGCACGCCGCGGCGCTGGACGCCGCGCCCGGCGCACCGGTCGTCGTGACGCTCGACGCCCGCCGCCTGCGCGAGGAGGGGGGCACGTGGGGCCGCGTCGCCTTCGCCGCGGAGTTGGCGCTCGACGCCGCCCGGGCGCTGCAGGACGCCGGCCGCGACGCGTCGGTGCACCTCGTCGAGGCGGAAGCCGACCTGGCCGAGCGGGTCCGCGCGCTGGGTGGGGCGAGCGTCGTGACGCCCGGGTCGTGGCACCCCGGCACCTGGCGGACGTTGGCGCGCCTCGACGAGCACCTGCCCGTCTCGGTCGTCGAGGACCCCCCGTTCGCGCAGGTCGATGCGCCGCTGCGGTCGTTCAGCGCCTACTGGAAGGTCGCCCGCCCGCAGGTCGTCGCCCGCTTCGACTGACGCAGGTCGGCGGCGGGGACGCGCCCCCTACCCGAGCGTCGCGACGACGCGGCCGGCGGCGACGGCGGCGAGCGCCAACGCGGCGACCGCGACGGCGCCCGCGGCGCGCGAGACGCCGGGGGTGGCGGGCAGGCCCTGCCGCGCGAAGCCGTACAGCGCGCCGCCCAGCACCCCGCCGACGTGCCCCCAGAGGGACACGCCGGGCACCGCGAAGCTGAACACCGTGATCAGCGCCATCCACTGCACCAGCGTCCGGGTGAGCGCCCGATCGGCGTCGCTGCGGCCGCGCAGCACGTCGGCCAGCAACGCCCCCGCCACCCCGAGCACCCCACCCGACGCCCCGACCAGCACGACGGTGTCGCCGGCCTGCACCACGCCCGTCGCCCACGCGCCGAGCGCCGTCCCGAGCACGAAGGCGCCCAACAGGTCGCCGGCGCGGCGGCGGCGCTCGTAGATCCGCCCCAGGTCGAACAACACCCAGGCGTTGAAGCCGACGTGCAGGATCCCGCCGTGCACCAGGGCGTACGACAGCCACCGCCAGAGGGCGTCGCCCTCGGGCGCGCCGGGGATGCCGAGCAGGAACGCGGCGGCGGCGGAGCTCGGCCGCAACGCCCCGACGCTGGTGAGGACGGGATCGAGGGTGCGGTCCAGGAGCTCCTGCATCCCGAACGCCGCGAGGATCGCGGCGACGAGGGCGAGGGTCGCGACCGGCCGGCGGCGGCGGACGTGCGGGACCGGGAGGCCGGCGGCCTCGAGGTGCGCGGCGTAGCGCGGTCGGACGCCGTCCGGGGCCGCCTCGTAGGCGTGCCGCCAGAGGTCGCCGGCGGCGTCGTGGTGGGCGCGGTCGGCGGCGGTCGCGAGGACGGCGAACAGCTCGTGGGCCGGTACGCCCGGGGGCGCCGGTTGGAGGCGACGTTGCGTCTCCGCGAGGCGGCCGCGGGCGGCGGCGAGGCGGGCGCCCGCCATCGTCGCGACCCGGTCGGTGAGGGGCCCCGCGTCCTCCGCTTCGGCGTCGCGCGCGAGGCGGTCGGCGAGCGCGTCGGCCTCCTCCATCCGCTCGCGCGCCAACAGCGCCCGCATCCGCGCGTCGTCGGCCAACGCCAGGTTGTCGCCCTCCGCCGGGCCGTCGCCGACCTCCGCGCGGACGCCGGTGTGCGCGAGCACCTCGTCCCACGCCTCCGCGGCCGCCCACCACTGGATGCGGAGGAGGTCGGCGTCGTCGGGGAGGAGGCGACCGGCGGCGTCGAGGTCGCCGCGGCGCAACGCCGCCTGCGCCAGCACCCGGTCGATCCCGTTCCGGCCGGGGGCGGTCCAGTACAGCGCCCGCGTCGCGGCGCGCGCGACGGCGTACGCCCCACCCCGCCCGAGCGAGGGCAGCGCGATGGGGGCGAGGACGTAGATCGCCGCCAACGCCAGCGCGCCGGTGGCGAGGGGGTCGCCCCCACCCCCCCTCCCGGCGCCGACCTCGCTGACGAGGACCGCCCCCGCCAGGCCGGTCGCGGCGAGGGTCTTCACCGGCAGTTCGCTCCAGGGCGGCGCGAGGCGGCGGCTCCAGCGCACGGCGTACGCGCCGGTGATCGCCAGGACGAGGGCGGCGAGGGCGAGATCGCTCATGGGCGGGAGGGTACCGCCTCGAGGCCGTGCGGTAGACTCGCGTCGCGACGCCGAGGCCGCGACGGACGGGCGCCCCGCACCGCCGCAGCGCGTCGGTGATCGCGGTACGCCGTCGCGCACGCCGATCCTTTCGACGTCGACCTGGAGGTCCCGTGTCGCTGGTGTGGGCTCTGTCGTTCGGACTGCTCGGCTACCTGCTGGGGGCCGTCCCCGCCGGATTGGTCGTCGCGCGCCTGCGCGGCGTCGACATCCGCCGGGTCGGGTCGGGCAACATCGGCGCGACGAACGTCCTGCGCGCGGTCGGGCCGGGGGCGGCGGCGGTCGTCGCGATCCTCGACCCCCTGAAGGGGGCGCTCGCGGTCGCGATCCCCACCTTCCTCGGGCTGGAGCCGTGGACGGTCGCCTTCATCGGCTTCGCGACGGTCCTCGGCAACGACTACAACGTGTTCCTGCGCTTCGGGGGCGGCAAGGGGGTCGCCACGAGCTTCGGGGTGTTCCTCGTCGTCGATCCGGTGCCCGCCCTCGTCGGCCTCGCGATCGCGCTGCTCACGATGGCGATCGGTCGCTACGTGTCGCTCGGGTCGCTCGTGGGGGCGGCGTCGGTCCCGCTGATGCTGGTCGCCTCGGGCGACGCGCCGGCGGTGGACGTCACCCTCGCCGCGGCCCTCGTCGCGCTGATGTTCGTCCGCCACCGCGAGAACCTCGTGCGCCTCGCGGCGGGCACCGAACGGCGCCTCGGCGCCCCGCGCGAGGGCGGCTGACCGCCCACCGAAGGGCGACCCCCGAGGGGGCGCGTCAGCGCACCCCCTCGGGACGCGCGGGGGCGGCCGGCGCGGCGCGCGCCGCGCGGCGCGCGCGCTGCACGACGACGATGCCGGCGATCGCGATCGCGCCCCCGACCAACGTCAGGGGGGTCGGGACCTCCCCGAGCAACGCCCACGAGGCGGTGAGGGCGACGACCGGGACGCCGTACAGCATCGTCGCGACGCGGGTGACGGGGGCGCGCGACTGCGCGAACGTGAACAGCGTGTAGGCGACGGCGGACGGGAACACCCCGATGTACGTCGCGCCGATCAGCGCGTCGGTCGGGGCGCCGGCCAGCGTCGCGGGGAGGCCGGGCAGGAACGCGAGCATCGGGACGGTGCCCGCCCACGTCACGAAGGCGGTCGTCTCGAGCGGCCGGTAGCGCGCCAGGATGCGTTGCTGCAGCACGAAGTAGAGGCTGGTGCCGACCGCGGCGAGGACCAGGAACCCGGCGAACGGGTCGAACCGCAACGCCTCGCCGTCCCCGAGCGCGATCAACGCCACCCCGAGGAAGCTGGTGACGCTTCCCGCCCAGGCGCGCCGCGACATGCGTTCCCGCAACAGCCACGCCGCGAAGACCGCCGTCAGGGCCGGCGCCGACGCGATGATGAGGCTGGTGGCGCCGGCGGAGACCCGCAGTTCGCCGGCGTTCAGGGCGGTGTGGTAGACGAAGATCCCCAGGAAGCCGAGCAGGGCGAAGGTGGGGAGGTCGGCGGCGCGCGGCCGGAGGCGGCCGCCGGCCGCGATCAGGAACGCCAGGAAGGCGAGCGAGGCGACCAGGTGCCGCAGGAGGGTGAGGTGCGCGACCCCGAGCCCGTCGAGGCCGATCTTGATGACGGGGAACGCCGACCCCCACAGGACGACCACCCCGAGCAGCGCGCCGTACGCCAGCGCCGGCATCAGCGCGCCGGCCGCCTCAACTGGGCAGCTCCACCGGACGCCCGCAGGCGCAGATCTCGCCCTCGCGCATCGTGACGGTGCCGCTGCGGCGGTACCAGAGGGCGCCGCAGTCGGGGCACCGGACCTCGTCGCCGCGGTCGGCGAGGGCGCGGATGGCGTCGGGCTCGATCCAGCGGCGTTCGCCGCACCAGTGGCAGACCGCCTCCGCGCCGCCGTCCTCCTCGATCATGCGTTCGCGCTCCTCGGGCGTGAAGTAGGCGAGCGCCTCGAGCGCCTTCTCGTCGCTGCAGCGGCAGGCGAACCGCAGCGGCAGGGCGTCGTCCGTCATCCAGGCGAGCTCCATGCCCCACGTCAGTTCGTGGACGCTGGCCACGAGCCCGTCGCGGCGCATGCCGTCGGTCAGCGACCCGAACGCGCGCACGTTCGCTTCGAGCAGGTCCAGGGCGGCGTCCGGCGCCTCCGGCATCGCCTGCAGGATCACCCCGCCGGCGGTGTGGACGACGCCGCCCTCGAAGTACACCCCGAGCAGCACCGCGGAGGGGATCTGTTCGCTGCGGGCGAGGAAGCCGGCGACGTCCTCGCCGATCTCGCCCGACATCAGCTCCACGGAGCTGGAGAACGGGTCGCCGTACGGCGCGTGCGAGCGGATGACCTCGATCGAGCCCTCCCGCCCGACGGCGCCGCCGACGTCCAGCTTGCCGTCGTCGCGCAGCGGCGGGGCGGTGTCCGGCCGCGCGACGTACCCGCGGACGTCGCCGTCGAGGCCGCCCTCGGCGATGATTCCGCCCAGCGGACCGCCGCCGTCGATGCGGAGCGTGACGCGGTCGTCGGGGTGCTTGAGGAGGACGTGCGAAAGCAGGTTGGTCGCCGTCAACGTCCGCCCGAGCGCCGCGCCGGCGGTCGGGGTGGTGGCGTGGCGGCGGACGGCGTCCGCGACGAGGTCGGTCGTGTCGGCGGCGACGACGCGGATCGCGCCGTCGGCGGTCAGGCCACGAAGCAGGTGAGCCATGGCGTTCCACCTTCCGGGGGGTCGACGTAGGGGCCGCACCGGCGTCGGCGCGGCGGGCGGGGCGCAGCGGGCGCGCAACCGCGCGAGAGTTTAGCCGCCGGAGGCGTCGCTAGGTCGCTCCGGGGCGACGCCCGCCTCCCGCGCGAGGCTCCGGACCGCCTCGAGCGAGGCGGCGGGCACGAGGCCGGAGACGTCCGCCCCGTAGCGCGCCAACTCCTTGACGCGGGACGAGGAGACGTACGACCAGCGCGTCGCGGTCATGATGAAGGTCGTCTCGACGTCGGCGTTGAACTGGCGGTTCAGGTGCGCCATCTGCAGTTCGTACTCGAAGTCGCTGATGGCGCGCAGGCCCTTGACGATGACGCGCCCCTCGACCCGCCGCATGTAGTCCACGAGCAGGCCCTGGAACCGGTCGACCGTGACGCCGTCGAGGTCGGCGGTCGCCTCGCGGAGGATGGCGACGCGGCGCCCCACGTCGAACGCGGCGCGCTTCGCGGGGTTGTCGAGCACCGCGACGGTGAGGCGGTCGTAGATGCGCGCCGCGCGGTGGATGAGGTCGACGTGCCCGTTGTGAAGCGGGTCGAAACTGCCCGGGTAGACGGCGTGGATCATGACCGCGACGATACCGCGCGGCCGGGGGCGCCCCGCGCGAAGTGCTCGGCGAGGCCGAGCGCCAACGCCTCCACCGCCCAGGCGGGGTCGCGCGCGCCGGTCTTGACCGCCGCCTCCGCCTCCTGCAGCGCCTCGAGCGACGCGCGGAGCGCCGCCTCGTCCAGGCCGCGCGCGATCTTCATGGCTTTGCCGGCCGGGAACGGCGCGACCTGCAGGGCGCGGGCGGCGTCGCCGTCGGAGAGGTCGCCCTCCCGCGCCCGCACGGCGACCGCCTTCGCGACGAGGGTGAGCTGCCAGCCGATCGCGCCGAGGATCCGCGGGGGGGCGTCGCCGGCGTCGAGCAGAAGCCGTGCGGTGCGCACCGCCGTCGCCGCGTCGCCGGCGGTGATGGCGTCGATCATGTCGAACGCGTCGCGGCTGGCGGGGCGCTGCACGAGCGCGGCGACGCGCTCCTCGTCGAGGCGCCCGTCGAGGACGGCGAGCTTCTCGATCTCCGAGGCGAGGCCGGGGAGGTCCTCGCCGAACAGGTCGGCGAGGAGCGCCGCGACGCCGGGCGTCGCGTCGACGCCGGCGTCGCGCAGTTCGCCGGCGATCCAGCCGCGGAGCTTCCCGAAGCGGGGGGTCGGGAGGTGCGTGTACTCCCCGAGCGCCCGCCAGCGTTTCTGCCGCGCAGGAGTGGCCGGCGGGTCCATCGCGACGATCGCCGCGTCCTCGGGGACGTCCTCGAGCGCCTTCATCACGGCGGTGCGGGCGGTCGCGCCGGCCTGCCCGCGGAAGGCGGCCTCGAAGTCCAGCAGCAGCACCGCGCGGCCGAACAGGCCGCCCTGCGCCGCGGCGTCGCGCAGCCGGTCGGCGTCGAGGCCCTCGCCGAGCTCGAGGCGTTCGTCGCCCGGCGCCATCGTCTCGTGGAGCGCCGCGAGGGCGGCGCGCCGCACGAGGAACGGATCGCCGCCGAAGGCGCGGATCACGCCGCCACCTCCCGGCCGTACCCGGGCAGGGCGGCGCGCATGGCGTCGGCGTCGGGCCAGCGGTCGGCGGGGTCGCGCGCGAGGCCGCGCGCGAACCAGGGGGCGAGCGGCGCGGCGTCGCCGGGTGGCGGGTCGAGGGGGAGGTCCGCGCCGCCGGCGGCGACGCGGAGGGCGTCCGCGCCCCAGGGGGGCGTCCCGACGGCGGCGTGGTAGAGGGTCGCGGTGAGGGCGTACAGGTCGCTGCGGGGGTCGCCGCGCGCACCGTCGAACTGTTCGGGCGCCATGTAGTGCGGCGTGCCGAGCGCGGTGTCGGCCCCGGTGATGGCGGCGGAGCCGAGGTCCTTCGCGAAGCCGAAGTCGGTGAGGAGCGCCCGGTCGCCGCGCACGAGGACGTTGTCCGGCTTGACGTCGTGGTGCACGACGCCGTGGGCGTGCGCGTCGGCGAGGGCGGCGAGGAGGGCGGCGGCGAAGTGGACGACGCGGGGCGCCGGCAACGGCCCGCCGCGCAGGACGGCCGCGAGGGTGGGGGCGGGCACGAACGGGTAGACGAGGGCGCCGGCGCGGGTCTCGAGCAGCGGCAGGATGCCGGGGTGCTGCAACTTCGCGACGACCTCCCCCTCGCGGGCGAGGCGGCGTTCGAGGGTGGGGTGGAAGGCGACGAGGCGCTTGACGACGACGAGGCGGCCCGAGGCGCCCCCGAGGCGGGCGATCTCGACGCGGACCGGCCCGTTCTCCGCGAGCACGCGCACGGTGCGCAGCATGGCGGGACGCTACCACGCGGGTTCGAACCGCAGCGCGCCCGCGCGGTCGGTGCGGCGCACCCCCGCGCCCGCCGCCGCGATGCGCTGCAGGGCGGCGTCGGCCGGGTGCCCGTAGCGGTCGCCGCCGGCCGACACCGCGACGACGTCGGGGCGGGCGGCGCGCAGCAGCGCGGCGCTGCTCGAGTGCGCCGAGCCGTGGTGCGGCGCGAGGAGGAGCGGCGTCGGGGGGACCGCCAGGTCCGCTTCGACGGCGGCGGGCACGTCGCCGGCGAGGAGCGCCCACGGGCGGCCGCGCCAATCGATGCGCAGCACCACCGAATCGGCGTTCGCGTCGCCGGTCGGGCGGGCGGTGGGGTGCAGCACGTGGAGGGTGGCGTCGCCCAGGGCGAGGCGCATGCCGCGCCGCAGCGCGAGGGTGGGGACGCCCTCGGCGCGGGCGGATTCGGCGAGGCGCGTCCAGACCGGACGGTCGGGGTCGGGGTGCCCGTACGCGAGGGTGCCGACCGGCAGCGTCCGGACGACCGCCTGGAGGCCCTCGGCGTGGTCGGCGTCGGCGTGGGTGGCGACGACCGCGCGGAGGCGGTGCACGCCGAGCGCCCGGAGGGCGGGGACGACGACCTCCGCGCCGACGTCGAAGTCGCCGTAGGGGGTCCCGCCGCCGTCGACGAGCAGCGCCCCTTCACCGGGGATGCGCAGCAGCAGCGCGTCGCCCTGCCCGACGTCGAGGACCCACAACGCCGGGCGGGTCGCGACGTCGGGCGCCCAGGCGGACGCGGCGAGCGACCCGACCGCGGCGGCGCAGGCGACCGCCGCCAGGGCGCGGGGGCGGACCGCGCCGCGGACGGCGAGGGCGGCGGCGACCCCGAGCAGCCCCCACCGCACGGCGTCGCCCGCCCCGAGCGCGCCGCCGGTGAGGTGCGGACCGCGGGCGGCGAGGTCGGCGACGGCGAGCAACGCCCCCGCGAGGGGGTCGACGACGGCGCCCGCCACGGGCGCGAGCGGGGGCGCGACCGCCCCCAGGAGGGCGGTGAGGACGCCGGCGGGGAGGAGGAGGGTGGTGAGGGGCACCGCGACGAGGTTGACGAGGGGACCGGCGAGGGCGGCCTGCCCGAACGCGCTCAGGACCCAGGGGAGGCCGGCCGCCCACGCCGACGTCCCGACCGCCAGCCCCCCGAGCGTCCAGGTGGCGGGGTGGCGGGGCCCGAACCGGTCGGCGGCGGCGCGGGCGAGGGGCGCGCCGACGGCGAGGATCCCGAGGAGGGCGAGGTAGGAGAGGACGAAGCCGAGGTCGGCGATCCAGTCGGGGCGCGCGATCAGCGTGAGGGTTGCGGCGAGCGCCAGCGTCGTGAACGGCGAGGGGCGCGCGACGCCGCGCGCGGCCAACCCCCCCGCAGCGGCGGTCATGGCGGCGGCCCGCACGAGGCTGGGGGTCGGCCCGATCCAGGCGGCGAACCCGACCGCCGCGACGGCGACCGCGAGGCCGCGGAGGGGACCGACGGGCGCGAGCAGCGCCCCGAGGG
>CAJXOA010000049.1 GCA_913057685.1 uncultured Trueperaceae bacterium | reverse complement strand
GCCCCCGGGCGGGTCGTCGATCGCTTCGGCAGCGTGACCGTCCGGCGCCTCGGCAAGCAGCACGTCCCGACGTCGGAGCCCGCGACGATGCCCCCCGACACCGTGCCGGAACCCGTGCCGGAACCCGTGCCGGACGCCCTGCAGGACGGCGGGTCGGGTGCGCCCCCCGAGGCGGACCGGTTCGACGCCACCCTCGTCGTGCGCGACGTCCCCCCACCCGCCGCGACGCCGACCACACCGCCCCGCGACGACGCGATGCTCGCCGATCCCGCGCCCACCCCCGACGACGAGGGAGAGGCTGCGGACGCGCCCGCGCCCGTCCAGCCGGGCCTGTTCGCCGCCGGGCCGGCGCGGAGCGACACCGCGCGGCCGCGCACGCCCCGCGCGCCGCGGCCCAGTACGCGCACGGTGCGCGACCCCAGCCGCGGCGCGCCGCCACCGGTCACGGTGGACGACCTCGCCGACCCCCGCGACGTCGGGCCGCAGGCCTCCGCGGCGGGTGGGGCGGTCGCGACCGCCCCCGCGCAGGCGGCCCCCGCACCGACCCGTGCGCCGGACCCCGCCCCGCCGGCCGCCGCCGTTCAGGACGGTACGTCCACGCTGGATGCCGCGGTCCTGGAGCGGGTGGAGCGCTGGCTGCGCGACCCGCGCACGCCGGTCCTGGTGCGCCTCGATCGGTTGCGCGACGGGTGTGACCTCGACGACGCCACGACGCGGCAGGTCGCCGACGCGCTCGTTGCGACCCCACCCGACGGGCTGGTGCTCGAACCGATCGCGCCGGGGTACCTGCGCGTCGCACGCCGCCGCCCGTCGCGCTGACCTTCGCACGCCCCCCGTCCGAACGCGTCGCCCGCCCCCCGTCCGGGGGTGCGGCGTCCGGGTCGATGGTAGCGGGGGTGGGTTAGGCCGCGCCGTCGGCGGCGGCGGTGGGGGGCGGCGCGAAACGCCGGCGGTAGCGCCCGTCGTCGGTGCGGTCGAGCAGGCCCGCGGCCTCGAGCTCCTGCTGGAGGCGGGGCACGTCGTCGTGCATCGCGGAGAGGGCGTCGTGCAGGGTCGCCTCGTCGTACGCCAGGTCGGCGTCGAGGTTCGACGCGACCCACCGCAGGAGCACCCGCAACTTCTTCGGTTGGACCGGGAGGACCGCGATCCGGCCGTCGTCCAGGTACGTCGCGAGGACCTTGCGGGCGTACGCGCCCGCCTCGGTGCCGGCGGCGAACTGCAGCAGGCGCTCGTCGGAGGACAGGTCGTCGGCGAGGGTCTGGAGGCGCGGCCGATCGAGTTCGTAGTAGCGGCGGTGCGCCACCGCGTAGGCGCGCACCAGCCCCGCCTTGAACAGGGCGCGGAGGTGGTGCGAGACCGTGGGGCTTTCCAGGCCGAGGTAGTCGGCGAGCTCCTCCACCGGCATCGCGCGGGCGGCGAGCAGCCCGACGATCCGGAGGCGGTTGTCGTCCGCCAACGCCTTGAAGACGCCGACGAGGGGATCGCGCTGTCGCGGGTCGTGCACGGCTGCCTCCCTCCCGCCGACGGTAGGCGTTGGCGCCCCCCGCGTCAAGCGGCGTTGGACGTCGCGGCGCCTACGCAGGCACGCGCCGCAACCGGTGCGCGAGCCAGGCGACCTGCACCGCCTGCGCGACGACGAAGGCGCCCATCGCGACGACCAACCCCTCCGCCGGCCGCGTCACGACGCCCACGGCCAGCAGCGACGCGGCGACGAGCAGGAACAGCCCGACCGAGGTGCTGATCTCCCGCGTGCGGCGGGCGTACACGAGCCGCCCCTGGAGGGCGTTGCGGGTGACGTCGAGGGGGGCCCAGAACAACCCCACCCAGAAGGCGTTGCGGGCGAGGTCGGCGAGGGCGGGGGGGAGGCCGGAGAAGGTCTCGAACCACAGCGTCGCCAGGGGCGTCGCGGCGAAGGCGATCCCCAGGAGGAACGTGCCGCCCGCGAGCAGGAGCGTGAAGCGGCGCAACGTCGCCTCCGCCGCCGGTTCGTCCATCAACGCCACGACGACCTCGTTGTAGGCGTAGCCGGCGCTGCGCAGCAGGAACACGAGGCCGTTGACGATCGGCCAGGCGGCGAGCGAGGCGAGGGCGGCCGGCATGCGCGAGATCGCGGCGGCGCCGATCGGTTGCACGAGCAGCAGCAGCAGGCTCGTGAGGGCCAACGGGACGTAGAACGACGTGAACCCCCGCCACGAGAGGGGGTCGCCCGCAGGCGCCACCCCGAGCAGGCGGGTGCGGACGACGCCGCGGGTGCGGAGGCCGGTGTAGAGCGCTTCGGCGCTGACGCCTGCGGCGATCGCGAGGGTCGCGACCCAAATGCCGGGGAGGTCGGGCGCAACGAGCGTCCCGATCGCCAGGCCCGTCAGCGCGACGGTGGCGACGGTCGCGAGGCGCACGCCGGTCCCGATGCCGACCGCGCCGGACTGTCCGAAGCGGATCAGCAGCCCCTGGTGGAAGCGACGGTAGGCGATCGTCCACGTCCACGGCAGCATCACCATCAGGCCCGTGCGGGCGGTTTCGACGACCTCCGGCGGCGGGTCGATGAGCGGCACGAGGATCGCGTCGAACGCCGGTGTGAACGCCAGCACGGCGTGGACCGCGGTCAGGACCCCGCCGGCGACCATCATGAAGCGGTGCATGCGGCGGTAGGCGGCCTCGTCGCGGCCGAGGGCGGTGGAGGCGGCCAGCAGCATGATGATGGGCGCCTCGATGATCAACGCGACGGGGAAGACGAACCCGCCGTACGCCGCGAGCGAGATCTCGGGGTTCGCCAAGCGCGCCATCACCGCACTGACGATCGGCAGTTCGATCCCCATCAACGCCCAACTGGCGGCCAGCGGCCACCAGGTGCCGAACACCCGGCGCAGCGGCAGGGTCGGGGGCGTCCCCTCCGGGGCGTCGGGACGGGTCGCGTCGGGACGGGCCGCGTCCGTGCCGACCGCGTCGCGGCGGGGGGTGGGGGAGGTGCTCACGACGGCGCCGCGCACCTCGGGTGCGCGGCGGTCGGTGGGGTGGGGGCGGGGGGTCGTGCGGGCATGCCGGGCATGCTACCGCCGCGACGTCAGAGGCGTGCGGTGTCGACGACCTGCCCCTCGACCCAGTGGGGGCCCTCCTCGTCGGTTTCGTGCTTCCAGACGGGGAGGCGGGCCTTGGCGGCGTTCAACAGTTCGCGGACGGCGTCGAAGGCGGCGTCGCGGTGGGGGCTGCAGGCGACGATCGCGATCGACGCTTCGCCCGGCACGCAGCGCCCCAATCGGTGCGCGATCGCCACGCCGAGCAGCCCGTGGCGGGCCTCGACCTCGTCGGCGATGCGTTCCATCTCCGCGCGGATCATCGCCTCGTAGCCTTCGTAGACGATGTCGTGAACGACGCGCCCGTGGTTGGGGCTGCGGACGGTGCCGAGGAAGCTGGCGACCGCGCCGGCGCGGGGGTCGGCGACGGCCGCCTGGAGGGCGTCGAGGTCCAGGGGGGCCTCGCCGACCTCCAGGCGCCGCGCGGCGCGCGGGGCGCCGTCGCTCATCCGCCGATCGCGACCATCGTGCGGTCGCGCTCCACGGGGGTCGTGATGCCGCTCGCGACCTTCCGGTGGGCGGCGACCAGGAACGCGTCGATGACCGCCGGGAGGGGATCCTCGGCGTTCAACGCTTCGCGCATCGAGTACTCCCGGTCGGTCAGCAGGCAGGGTCGCAACTTCGCGTCGCTGGTGACGCGCATGCGGCTGCAGGCGCCGCAGAACGGGTTGGAGACCGGGTCGATGAACCCGAGCGCACCCGCGAACCCCTCGGCGCGGAACAGCCGCGCCGGGGCGGACGGGTCGGTCTCGACCGGCGTGAGCGCACCGACCGCCGCTTCGATGCGGGCGCGGCTCTCCTTGCCCGACACGAAGTGCTTCTCGTACGCGTCGGGGTCGGCGTTGTTCAGGTGCATGTACTCGATGAAGCGGACGTGCCAATCGCGGTCGCGCGTCAGCTCCGCGAGCGGGACCAACTGTTCGTCGTTGATGTTGCGCACGACGACGGCGTTGATCTTGATGGGCGTCATGCCCGCCGCCTCCGCGGCGTGGATGCCGTCCCACACCTGTTGGATGGTGCCGCCGCCCGTCGCCTCGCGGAACGCTTCGGCGTCGGCGGCGTCGAGGCTGACGTTGATGCGGTCGAGGCCGGCCTCGATCAGGTCGTCGAGTCGGCGGGCGAGCAGGCTCGCGTTGGTGGTGAGGGCGACGTCCTCGATGCCGTGCACGCGCTTGGCGAGGTGCACCATCTCGGGGAGCTCCTTGCGGAGGAGCGGTTCGCCGCCGGTGAAGCGGACCGACTCGATGCCGAGTTCGACCGCGGCGGTCAGGATCACGTCGACGTCCTCGACGCTGATGGTCCCGATGGGGTCGGGCGCGCCGTCGCCGAGCGGATCGCAGTAGAAGCAGGCGTAGTTGCAGCGCGGCGTGACCGAGATCCGCAGGTCTCGCACGACGCGTCCGTGTTGGTCGACCAGAGGCTTGCTCATCGCCTCGTCCTCGTCATCGTCACGCGGCGTCGGGCGCCGCGGGGGGCGGGCCGCCCGCCGCGCGGGTCGGCACCGGCTCGGGGTGAGCCGGTCCGCCCACGATACGGACCCGGTCGCCGGGCCGCAACGGACCTCCATACCGAACGCGGACGTACACGCCGCGGCGCCGGTAGGCGAGCTTGGGCAGGCGGGGGTCGATCACGCTCAGCGAGGCGCACACCGTGCAGTCGCCCGTCACCTCGAGGTCGACCTCGCCGACGCGCAGGCGGGTGCCGGCGGGCAGGGCGGAGGGCAGGCCGTCGACGACGAGGTTCTCGCCGAGGTCGCCGTCCTGCACCTCGATGCCGGCCTCCAGGATCGCGTCGTAGTCGGCGCGGGGCACGACCAGCAGCGCGCGGGCCTCGTTGCGACCGTAGTGCCGGTCGCCGTGCGCGCCGCCGGCGTCGACGTCGAGGGCTTCGAGGGCCCGCTTGCGCAGGCCCTCGCCCCCCGCGAACACCGCGCGAATGCGGGCGTCCGCGGCGACGCTCATCGGACGTCCGGTCGGCGTTCGAGGACGTCCGCGGCGGTGAGGCCTTGGCCGCGTGCGGCCGCGACCTCCTCGGCGGTGTAGGCGTCGAAGTTCGGCGGCAGCGTGCCCGCCTCGTCCCACTCCAGCGTGACGAAGTTCAGCAGCTCGGCGATCTCCGCGTCGCTCAGTTGCGGCCACGCCGGCATGACGCCGTTGTAGGTCATGCCGCCGACGCGAATCGCGCCGTTGACGCCGTAGAGCATCAGGTCGACGAGGTAGCTGCGGTCGGCGTAGGCGAGGTCGGCGGCGTGCTGCGAGACCGGCGGGAACGCGCCGGGGATGCCGGCGCCGTCGGCCCCGTGGCAGGAGCTGCAGTTGGTGGCGTACACCGCGGCGCCGTCGACCGCTTCGGCGGTCTCGGTCGCCTGGGCGGCCGGTTCGGGCGGCGGTTCGGTCCCGAGGTAGGTGGTGAGGTAGTCGTACAGCTGTTCCTCCTCCTCCTCGGTGACCTGCATCCCGAGCTGGACCATCAGCGAGATCGTGTCGGCCCACAGGAAGTCGGGGAGGCCGGCGGAGTTCGTGACGTAGCTCAGCGGGTGGCACTGTTGGCACTTCGCGTAGACGACGTCGACGCCGGGGCCGTCGGGGAGCGCGGGCTCCTGCGCGAAGGCGGCCACGGGGAGGCTGAACGCGATGGCGACGAGCGCCGTGCGGAGCGCGGTTCGTAGCATCGAAGGGGGGCCCTTTCTTGGCGTCGTCGCCGAGCCGCACGGGGCGGCTCGGCGACGGATGGGGGGATGGCGGGGTGGGGTCAGCTGGCGACGACGTCGACGTAGTCGGCGCCGTTCCACTCGTAGCCCGACGGGTTCCACAGGATGGAGCCGTCGATGGGCTGCGCCTGCCCGCGCGCGTCGATGGCGCGCGACCAGATGCGGTGCTCGCCGGCGGGCAGCTCGACGGTGGCGCGGAACTCGTGCCAGCCGTAGGCGCCGGTGGGCGCGTCGAACTCCGCGGCGTGCCAGGTGGCGCCGTTGTCGGTCGAGATCTGCACCGACGTGAGCGGCGCGACGCCGTCGTTCCAGGCGACGCCCGTCACCTCGACGGAGCCGGCGGAGACCGCCGCTTCGTTGAGCGGCGAGAAGATCGTGCTCTTGATCCGCTGGCGCCAGTTCGGGGTGCTGTTCTCGTGGGTGTAGTCGATCGGCGTGCCCGGCTCGATCGGGTCGTTCGGGATGCGGTAGCGGGGGATCTGGTTGACGTTGTTCGATTCCGCCGCCTCGAAGCGCAGCCGCGAGAGCCACTTGACGTTCATCGTGCCGTAGTAGCCGGGGACGACCAGGCGGACCGGACCGCCGTGCGCACCCGAGAGGGGCTCGCCGTTCATTTCGATCGCCAGGATGGCGCCGTCCATGACGTCACCGATCGGCAGGCTGTGCTCGAAGTCGGGCCGCGAGGCGCCCTCGGGCGGCTGGTCGGCGCCTTCGGCGGTGACGAAGTTGGCGACGTCGCGGGGGGCGACCGGCGGGTCGAACGACTCCAGCAGCGCCGACAGCTTCGGGCCGCGGAAGGTCACCTGGCCCATGCCGCCGTGCGCCCACTGCGTGCCGCGGGTGCGGACCGAGCGGGCGAAGAAGCTGCGCCCGTTGCCGCTGCACTGCAGCACCATCGTGACCTCCTCCTGGGGGAGGTCGGCGAGGGTGGCGGCGTCGACGATGCGGGGGAAGGCGACCGAGCCCATCAGTTCGATGGTCCAGCCGGTGAGGCTGGCGCCGTCGGTGCTGCGGCCCTCCGGCTCGCGGATCTGGTTGTTGCGGATGTACAGGAGGTCCTTGGGCGTGATGCGGTGCTCGCGAAGCATCTCCAAGGGGGTCTCGAGCACCCCGGTGCGGTCGTTGTGGACGATGAGGTCGTCGGACTTGCCGGCGATCACCGAGGATGCCGGGGCGGTGTCTTGGGCGTACGCGTACTGCGTCAGCGTCGGCAGGCCGGCGCTGGCGGCGGCTCCGAGGCCGAGCATGCGCAGCACGTCGCGGCGTTCCACTTCGCGCGTGCGGACCTGATCCAGGGCGGTTCGTAGGGCGTCGGACATCGCTACCTCCTCCGATTCGACACCGGCCCCAGTGGATGCATCGAGGACCGACCGGACGGACGTCCGGTTCCACCGTCGGCGTGTGTCGTGCCCCTATCTTGCCCCGCGCGCCCCGACCGATGCAAGGTTTGGCTCACACCTTGGTGGAACCGTCCAGGGACGAACGTCCCGATTCGACCGGGGGACGCAACGTGAGCGACGCCAGCGCGAAGCCGAGGGGCACGACCATCGAGGCGAGCAGGACCGGCGCGTACCCACCGGTCAGGTCGCGTCCGAGGGCGAACAAGAGCGGGCCGATCGCGGTGCCCGCCACCGTCAACGTCGTCGCCGTCCCCTTGATCGCGCCCAGGTGCGCCCGCCCGAAGTACGTTGCGTAGATCGCGCCCGACACCGACCCCGACGTGCCCTGCGTCAGGCCGATCACGACGCCGTACGCCAGCAGCCAGGCGGGCTGCAGGAACGCCGCCATCGCGAGCGCGCCCGCCTGCACCACCAGCATGCCGGCGAGCAGGAAGCGCGGTGCGACGCGGTCGAACGCCGCCCCGGCCAGCAGGTTGCTCGCGCCGACCGCCAACCCGAGCGGGACGAACGCCGCGGCCGCCGCCCGGCGGTCGACGCCGGACCCCGCCACGAGGTCGAAGTGGTGGAACACCAGGCCGGTCGTCAGCGCGGCGACCGTCATGCTCGCGCCCGCGATCGTCCAGAACGCCGGGTGGCGGGTCGCCTCCCGCGCCGTGAACGCCGCCTCGCGCGGCAGGGCGGCAGCGCCGTCCGGCGCGTCCGGCGCGTCCGGCGCGTCCGGCGCGTCCGCCGACGCCGGAGGCGTCCGCACCCCGTCCGGCTGCGCGCCGTAGCGTTCGGGCCGCTCGCGGAAGAAGGTGAGCCCCAACGGCAGCGCGATCATGGCGACGCCGGCCCCCAGCCAGGCGTACCCGGCGCGCCACCCCACCCCCGCGATCAGGCGCTCGAGCAGGGCCGGCGCGAACGCCGTCGCGATCGCCATGCCGAGGCCGGTGATCCCCACCGCGAGGCCGCGACGCCGGACGAACCAGAGGTTGACCGCGTGCAGGCTGACGAGCCCGAGCGAGCCCTGCCCGAGACCGCGGATCGCGACGAAGCCGATCGCGAGACCGACCAGCGACGTCACCTGCGACATCGCGGCGGCTGCGACGGCGAACGCCAGCGCGATGACGCCGACCGCGACCCGCGGTCCGCGCGCGTCGATGAAGCGCCCGATGAACGGCAGCGCCAGCGAGCCGGTCAGCGTCCCGAGGGTGTAGAGGCCCGAGACGACGCTGCGCCGCACCTCGAGGTCGTCGATGATCGGATCCAGGAAGACCGACACGCCGACCGTCTGCCCGGGCACCGTCGCCAGCGTCGTCACCATCGCGGTGCCCAGCACCACCCAGGCGTACGGCACCGGCGAGCGCGTCACCAGACGGCTGCGCAACGGCGCGCGTTCGGCTTCGTTCGGGTCCTCGTTCGACGGCATGCGGCCTCCCCGCCGCCCGGGCCACACGCGCCCGGACCGGCGCACCCTACACTTGACGTCATGACGCACGCACCGCACGCCCACCCCACGCCCCCGCTCGTTCGCCTCGTCGCCCTGGTGCTCGCGCTGGCGGTCGCCGGCGCCGCCGTCGCGCAGGCCGAGGCCCCCGACTTCGGGGTGCGCGAAGGCCAGATCGCGCCCGACTTCACGATGCTCGACGCCGACGGCGCCCCGGTGGCGTTGTCGGAGCTGCGTGGCGCGCCGGTGTTCCTGAACTTCTGGGCCTCCTGGTGCCCGCCCTGCGTCGCGGAACTCCCGCTCCTCGACCACGCCGCCCGCGAGCTCGAGGGCGACCTGCACGTCGTGCTCCTGAACGTCGGGGAGGACGCCTCGGTCGTCGAGCCGTTCCTCGCCGACCTCGACGTCGACGCGCCGCTGCGCCTGCGCGACCCGGTCGAGGGGACCGCGGCGCCCGACGGCGTGCTCGCCAGCCGCGTCGTCGCGACCGCCTACCAGACGTACGGCCTACCGACGTCGATCCTGCTCGACGCCGACGGCGCGATCGTGGCGCGCATCAGCGGCGCGGTGTCGGAGCGCACCCTGCCCTCGCACCTCACCCGCGTCGGGATCGCCTGGGCGCCGTGAGGGGTCGGGGGGACGGGCGCGTCCTCCCGGAGATCCGCGCCCTCGACCCGGTCGACGACGCCGAACGCATCGGCCGCCTGTCCGCCGGCGTGGACTTCCCCTGGGACACCCGCCGCGCCTACGAGGTGGCGCTGCTGAAGACGTTCGCGGTGCCGCGCGACGCCCGGCGACTCGTCGCGACCGGCGCGTTCCTCGAGCACACCGCGAAACGCTTCGACGACACCGTCGCGGTGATCGCGACGTTGGGCCTCGAGGGCCTCGACGCGCCCGAAGGGCGGGCGGCGTTGCGGGCGATGAACCGCGCGCACGCCCCGCACGCCATTCCCGGCGACGCCTACCGCTACACCCTGGCGTTGTTCGTCCTCGAGCCGATCCGCTGGAACGCCCGCTTCGGCTGGCGGCCGCTGGCGCCCGAGGAGCGCAGCGCCAGCTTCCACTTCTGGCGCGAGGTGGGGCGCCGCATGGCGATCCCCGACCTGCCCGATTCCTTGGAGGCGCTGATCGCCGAGGCGGACGCCTTCGAGGCGCGCGAGGTGCGCTACGACCCCGCCAATCGGGCGTTGTTCGACGCCACCCTCGACGAGGTACTGCGGCGCGCGCCCGGCGGGGCGTGGAGCCGCGGGCCGGCGGCGCGCCGGGCGGCGCGCTGGAGCGTCGCGGCGTTGGTCGGGCCCCGCCACCGCGAGGCGCTCGGGTTGGCGCGCCCCCCGGCCGGCTGGACGGCGGCGCTCGAGGCGGGGCTCCGCGCCCGCGCCGCGGTGCAGCGTCGCCTGCCGGCCCGACGGGACGTCGCCCCCGTCCCGCCGCTCCCGACCTACCCGGACGGCATCGACTGGAGCCGCGTCGGGCCGACCGACGCTCCGGCGCCGGAGCGCGCGTGAGCGCCGCCGGTCCGACCGCCGCCGGGGGCGTCCTCGTCGTCGGCAGCCTCAACCTGGACCTCGTCGCCCGCGTCGCGCGCCTCCCGCGCGAGGGGGAGACGGTCCTGGCGACCGGCTACGCCGAGCACGGCGGTGGGAAGGGGGCGAACCAGGCGCTCGCCGCCGCCCGGGCGGGGGCGCGCGTCGCGATGGTCGGGGCGGTGGGGCGCGACGCCGCCGGGCGTCGCCTCCGCGCGGCGCTCGCCGACGCCGGCGTCGACGTCACCCGGGTCCGCGAGGACGACGCGCCGACGGGGCGGGCGTGGATCGAGGTCGACGACGCCGGCGCGAACCGGATCGTCGTGGTGCCCGGCGCGAACGCCGCGCTGCGCCCCGCCGACCTGCCGGCGCCGGCCGACGTCGCTGCGGCGTGGTGGGTGGTGCAGCGCGAGGTGCCCGACGCCACCGTCGCCGCGGCGCTCGCCGCCGCCCGCGCGGCGGGGGTGCGTACCCTCGCCAACCTCGCCCCGGCCGGGCCGGTCCCCGACGACGTGCTGGCGCTGTGCGACGCGGTGGTCGTCAACGAGCACGAGGCGGCGGTCGTGCTGGGCGAGGCGGACGCGGCGGAGGCCGACGCGGGAACGGCGGACGCCGAGGCGCCGGAGACGGAGGCGCGCCGGGCGCGCGCCCTCGCCGCGCGCGCGGGGGGGTGGGTCGTCCTCACCCTCGGGGCGCGCGGTGCGTTGCTCGCGACCGCCGGCGGCGTCGAGCGGGTCCCCGGGTACGCGGTGCGGCCGGTCGACACCACCGGGGCGGGGGACGCCTTCGTCGGGGCGCTCGCGGCGCGGCTCGCCGCGGGCGACCCGCCGCCGCGCGCCGTCGCGTTCGCGAACGCCGCCGGCGCCGAAGCGACCCTCCGCGACGGCGCGCAGCCGTCGCTGCCGACCGAGGCCGCGATCCGGGCGCGCCTCGGGGAGGGCTGATCAGCGCTCGGCGGGGGCGCCCACCGGTCGCGCCCCGCCGGGCAGGAGGAGGACGTCCAGGCGTGCGTCGTGCGGCTCGAGCGGGAGCGCCGGCACGACCAGGTCGGGGTGCGCGGCGCCGGCGCGCAGGGCGCGCGGCGCGTGCAGCGCGAACCAGGCGTCGTACGTGCCTCCGCCGTAGCCCAGCCGCCCCCCGGACGCATCGAAGGCCAGCCCTGGGGTGACGACGACGTCGAGGGCGTCCGGGGGGACGCTCGGGGCGTCGGCCGTGGGTTGGAGCATGCCGAGGGGGTGGCGCTCGTGCGGCCCGTCCGCGGCGCGGAACGTCATGCGTCCGTCCGGCTCGAGGCGCGGGAGGGCGACGCGCGGCCCGGCCCCGTCGCCGGGCGCCCAGGCGGGCGCGACGTCCGCCTCCGAACCGATCGCGGCGTACAGCGCCACCCAGGTGGCCGACGCGTACGGCGGCCAGCCCGCCAGGGTGGTGCGCAGGGCGGCGCTCCACGCCGCCGTGTCCAGGGCGCCGCGCGTCCGGCGGGCCCAGCGTCGCCAGGCGGCCTTCGGGGCGTCGGGGGTGGGCCGGCTCACGCCGCCAGGCTACCCGGGCGGTCGCCGGCACGACGCCCCGCGGGACGCCGGTGCGTCATCCTTCCCGGCATGGCTCGCGCACCCCAGACCACGACCGTGCACCACCTCGTCGACAAGCGTTTCGTCGGCATCACCCCCGACGGCCTTCGGGTCGCGATGGACGGCGAGAAGGCCGCGAAGACCGGGATGGGCCCGATGCAGTTGGTCCTGAACGCCGTGGGGGGGTGCGCCGCGTACGACGTCGTGGAGATGCTGCGCAAGCGCAAGCTGGAGATCCGCGGCTACCAGGTGGAGTTGACCGGGGAGCGCGAGGACGCCACGCCGGCGCCGTTCACGAAGATCGTGGCGACGCACGTCTTCGACGTGCCCGGCCTCGACGAGCGCACCGCCCGCCGCTTCGCGGGGATGGCGATGACGAAGTACTGCAGCGTCGCGGCGTCGTTGCGCGCCGAGATCGAGGTCGAGGTGCGCTTGCTGCACGACCCCGAGGGGGACGGCGCGGCCGACGACGCCTGAGGCCGGCGGGCGTCCGTCGCCTCAGGCCTGCAGCGGCCCGCTCGGCCCGGAGCCGTCGGGTTCGGCGTCGCCGGCCCGGCCGGCGGCGTACCCGTGCTGCAGCCCCATGAGGTAGCCGAGCTTCAACAGAAACGCCAGCGTCTCGACGTCGCCGTTCTCGGCGCACTCGCGCAGGAACGCGTGCGTGCCTTCGGGCAACTCCATGGCGTCGATGCGGTCGGCATGCTGCGTGCGCATCTCGTGCAGGAAGGCGGCGAGGGCATCCTTGCTCACGCCGTCAGCCTACCCGTTCGTCGCGGCGTCCCCACCGTCGCCGGGCACCTCGGGGGTGGCGGCGGCCGGCCGGTCGGCGAGCCAGGCGATGACCGCCTCCGCGGTCCCCAGGTTCGTCGCGAGGGGGACGCGGTGGACGTCGCAGATGCGAAGCAGGGCGCTGACGTCGGGTTCGTGGGGTTGCGCGGTCAACGGGTCGCGGAAGAAGACGACCGCGAGGACCTCGTCCTGCGCGATGGCGGCCCCCACCTGGAGGTCGCCGCCCTCCGGCCCGGAGCGGAGGGCCTCGAGGTCGAGGCCGGCCTTCTCGTGGAGGAGGGCGCCGGTCGTGGCGGTGGCGATGAGGCGGAAGCGGCGGAGGACGTCGGCGTGGTCGCGCGCGAACATCGCGAGGTCGAGCTTCTTGGCGTCGTGCGCGATGAGGGCGACGGCGGGGGGTCGGGTCATGGCCCGAGTGTAGCGGGGGCGCGCCTCGCGCGCCCGTGCGTGGGACGATGGGGGCATGCCCGATCTCGCTCCCCTCCCCCTCGGACCGTTCGTGCTGGCCGGCGAACGGGCGTTGGTCCTCGTCGCCCTCGCGGTCGGTCTCGTCGTCGCGGAGGTCGCCGGCCGGCGCGCCGGCCGCGACGCGGAGTGGGCCTGGCAGGCCGTGATCGTGGGCCTGCTGGCCGCCCGCGTCGGCTACGTCGCGACCAACCTCGACGCGTTCGCCCCGCGGCCGCTCGACGCGTTCGCCTTCTGGCAGGGCGGCTTCGCGCCGTGGGTCGGGGTGGCGGTCGGCCTGGCGTACGCCGCGTTCGCGGTGGTCCGGCGCGGCGTCGCGGCGCGGGCGGTGGTGTCGGCGTCCGGCGCGTCGGGGTTCGCCGCGGTCGTGGCGCTCGCGGTCCTGCCGGTCGCGCCGACCCCACCCGCGCTCGCGGAGACGGGGGTCGTGGTGGAGCGCTTGGGGGGTGGGTCGGTCGACGTCGCGACGTGGACCGGCACGCCGACGGTCGTCAACCTCTGGGCGACCTGGTGCGGTCCCTGCCGGCGCGAGCTGCCGATGCTGATCGACGAGGTCGGGGGGCGCCCCGACGTGCGCTTGGCGCTCGTGTCGCAGGCGGAGGCGGCGGACACGGTGCGGGGGTTCCTGGCGGACGAGGGCCTGCCCGGCGACGACGTCTTCCTCGACCGGGGCGGGGGGATGCAGCGGGCGGCCCGCGCGATCGGGCTTCCCACCACCCTGTTCGTCGCGGCCGACGGTGAGGTCCGCGACGTCGCGTTCGGGGAGGTGTCGCGGGCCCGGGTGCGCGAGGGCGTCGCCGCGGCGCAGGCGCCGGCGACGCCGTGAGGGGCGGCCGGGGGCGGCGCGTCGCCCCGTGTCCTGACCTAGGGTTGACACCTTTCGCGGTAGGGGGATACACTCATCTTTGCCGCTCGCGAGAGTGGCGCGTACGATGACAGGTGAAGACGAAGCGAGACATCCGCGCTCGAGGATGGACGACGTCCCGTCAGGGACGCCAGAATCGAGCGTTGAGCAAGACGGATTTCGATCCGATCTTGCGTGCCATTACTCTTAGTACTTGCGACCAAGAAGGTTACGTTACTAAGGGCGCACGGTGGATGCCTTGGCACTCGAACCGATGAAGGACGTGGCTACCTGCGATAAGCCTCGGTGAGCTGGACGCAAGCT
>CAJXOA010000048.1 GCA_913057685.1 uncultured Trueperaceae bacterium | reverse complement strand
CGACCGGCGCGCCGCTGCCGACCGCACCGGCGCCGGCCGCGGCGGCGGCGGTCGTCCCGCCGCCGATGCGGTCGCGGAGGGTCAACTGCCGCCCCAGGCCGCTGCGCGGCAGCAGCCACAGCAGGAACACGAGGCCGACGCCCGCCCCGATCGCGCCGGTGGCGAGCACCGTGATGGCGTCGCTCTGGAAGATGCGGACGACCGCCGCGACGATGGCGGCGAGGCCGAGGACGCCCGCCACCCCGAAGCCGGGGATGACGAACGCTTCGGCGAACAGGAGCAGGATGCCGGCGAGGATCAGGAGGGCGTCGACGATGCCGGCGGGCGTCGCGACGAAGGCGCTGGTGGCGAACAGGGCGAGGGCGAGCACGCCGATCGCGCCGGGGATCCCGAACCCGGGACTGAAGAACTCCAGGACCAGCCCACCGATCCCGAGCACCAGCAGGATGCCGGCCACGATCGGTCCCGACAGCCAGGTCCCGATGCGTTCGGTGAGGTTGCGTTCGAGCGTCACGGTGGTCGCCCCGCCGTACCCGAAGGTCGCGAGGGCGTCCCCGACGTCGGACGCGACGGCGTCGGCGATGCCGCGCTCGAGCGCCTCGTTGGCGCTGAGCGTGACGAGCTGTTCGTCGTTCACCAGGTCGGGGATCGTGACGGCGGGGTCGACCATCGCCTCCGCCACCTGCACGTTGCGGTCGCGGGCCTCCGCGACGCTGCGGAACTGACTGCGCAGCGCGGAGATCGTCTTCTCGTCGGTCGGGTTCGTGCCGGTCGGGCCCAACGTCACCGGCAACGCCGCCCCGATCGACGCGCCCGGCAGCATCGCCATCGACTCCGCCGACATCGCGATCAGCGCTCCCGCGCTGAAGGCGTTCTGGACGACGGCGAGGACGGGGACCTGCGCGTCGTTCAGGACGGCGTCGACGATGCGGCCCATCGAATCGACGCGCCCGCCGGGCGTGTCGACGCGCAACAGCAGCGCCAGTGGGCGCGCCTGGTTCGCGGCGTCGATGCGCGACGCGACGAACTGCGCAGTCGCGGGCGTGATCTGCGTATCGATCGGCAGGATCCACACGGCGTCCGACGGTTGCGCGGCGGCGGAGGCCACGAGCGCAAGCACCGCCGCGGCGAGGGCCGCGCGGACGCGGCGCAGCCGCGCGCGCCGGGGACGGGAACGAAGGCCAGGCGTCACGGGCCGGATGCTAGCACGAGGGGTGCGCGTCACAGGGGGCGGTAGGGCACGAACGCACGCCCGACACGCACCGACGCGAGCCGACGACGCCACCATGGCCACCACGAGCCAACACGAAGCGGCGGTCCCGGATGGGGACCGCCGCGTGCCTGGCGGGCGCAGGAGGACTCGAACCCCCGACCTACGGTTTTGGAGACCGCCGCTCTACCGACTGAGCTATACGCCCACGGCCGCGAAAGCGTAGCACGTCCGGGCGGAGGGCCGCCACCCACCGTCGCGCGCGTCGCCCGACCGGAATGTCCGAGTGCGGGGGTCTGCTATCCTGGAGGCCGGAGGTGACGCGATGCAGGAATCCCCCGCGGCCGCCGACGCGGCCCGCATGACGATGACGGACAGCGCCGCTGCGCGTGCAGCGACGCTGTTGGCCGAAGCGGACGACCCCAGCGCCGCCATTCGCGTGTTCGTGAAGTCCGGCGGGTGCTCGGGCTACATGTACGGCATGGCGATCGACGAGCGGCGCCTCGACGGCGACAAGGAGTTCGAGGACAAGGGCGTCAAGGTCGTCGTCGACAAGATGAGTTGGCCGCTGCTCGCCGGCAGCGAGGTCGACTACGTCGAGAACATGATGGGCGGCGGCTTCTCCGTGACGAACCCGAACGCCTCCAGCAGTTGCGGCTGCGGCAGCAGCTTCCGGACCGACGGCGCCGACGCGCCGGACGGGGAGGGCAGCGCCGGCTGCTCCACCTGACCCACGGCGTCCTTCACGCACCCCTCGTCCCATGGCCGGGACGTATGCGGCCCCCGAACGCAGGTTCGGGGGCCGTCGTCGTCGGCACTCGGAGCAGGGGGAGGGAGAACGCTCAGTCGGCGGCGGCCGCCGCCTCGCCGTCCTCGTCGCGCGGCGACCAGCGTAGGACCGGGTGGCGGGCGGCGGCGACCTCGTCGAGACGCCGCACCGGGGTCGTGGTGGGCGCCTCGGCGAGAGCGCCGGGGTCGCGGGCGGCGCGCTGCAGGATGCGGGCGAGGGCGTCGGCGTACGCGTCGAGGGTCTGCAGCGACTCGGTTTCGGTCGGCTCGACCATCATCGCCTCCTTGACGACCATCGGGAAGTACACCGTCATCGGGTGCATCCCCTCGTCCAGGAGCGCCTTCGCGACGTCGTTCGTGGAGATGCCCTCGGGCGGCCGCGCGACGAACTCGTGCATGCACGTCCGGTCGAAGGCAGGCTGGAACCCCGCCTCGCGCATGCGGACCCGCAGGTAGTTGGCGTTGAGGACCGCCATCTCCGCGACGTTCGCGAGGCCCTCCGCCCCGAGCGAGCGGATGTACGCGTACGCCCGCACGAGGTTGCCGACGTTGCCGTAGTAGCTGCGCATCCGCCCGATCGACGTCGAGCGCGTCTCCTCGAGGCCCCACGTCCCGTCCACCTCCTGGCGGACGCGGGGGAGGGGCAGGTACGGCGCCAGGTGCGCCTTGACGCCCACCGGGCCGGTGCCGGGGCCGCCGCCCCCGTGGGGCGTCGTGAGGGTCTTGTGCAGGTTCATGTGCACGACGTCGAACCCCATGTCGCCCGGTCGGGCCTTGCCCACGATCGCGTTCAGGTTCGCGCCGTCGTAGTACAGCTGCGCGCCGACGGCGTGCGCGGCGTCGGCGATCTCCTGGATGCGGGTCTCGAAGATCCCGACGGTGCTGGGGTTCGTCAGCATCACCGCGGCGGTGTCCGGCCCGAGCGCCGCCTTCATCGCGGCGAGGTCGACCTCGCCGTCCGCGGCGGTGGGGACCTCGACGACGTCGTACCCGACCATCCCGGCGGTCGCCGGGTTCGTGCCGTGCGCCGCGTCGGGCACGATCACGTTGCGGCGTTGCGCCCCCTCGCCGTTCGCCTCGTGGAAGGCGCGGATCATCAGGATGCCGGTCAGTTCGCCGTGCGCGCCGGCGGCCGGCTGCAACGTCACGTCGTCCATGCCGGTGATCGTGCCCAACCAGTCCTGCAGCGTCCCGAGCAGCTCCAGGAGGCCCTGCACGCTGCTGGGGTCCTGTTCGGGGTGGAGGTCCTCGAACGCCGCGGCGACCTCCTCGTGCACCTTCGGGTTGTACTTCATGGTGCAGCTGCCGAGCGGGTAGACGTTGCCGTCGATCGACGTCTGCCGGTGCGCGAGGTTCGTGTAGTGCCGCACGAGGTCCAACTCCGACACCTCGGGCAGAGCCGGTGGCGCGGAGCGCAGGACCTCCGCGCCGAGCAGGTCCGCCATCGCGGGGCCCTCGACGCGCGGGGGGCGGGCGGCCCGCCGGCCCGGTGCGGAGCGTTCGAAGATCGTCGGGAGTTCGTCCTGTCGGCCGTTCACGCCGGCACCTCCGCGGGCGGCGCGACGCGCGCGAGCGCGGCGACCAACGCTTCGACGTCGTCGTCGGTCGTCGACTCCGTCGCCGCGAGCAGCACGGCCGACCCGAGCCCGTATTCGTCGGGCACCGGCACGCCGGCGCGGACGCCGGCGGCGTGCAGGTCGCGCCGGACCGCGGTCGCCTCACGGTCGACGCGGACCGGGAACTCCGCGAAGAACGGACGGTCGCCGGTGGCGACGTCGTACCCTTCGCGGCGCAGCCGCTCCGCGAGGGCGTGGGCGTTGCGAACGCTGCCCTCCGCCATCTCCCGGAGGCCGTCCGGCCCGAGCGCCGCGAGGTTGATGGTGGCCATGCCGGCCGCCAACTGGTGGTTGGAGCAGATGTTCGACTTCGCCTTGCCGCGGCGGATGTGTTGCTCGCGCGCCTGCAGCGTCAGGACGTAGCCGCGGCGCCCGTCGACGTCGCGGGTCTCGCCGACCAGGCGGCCGGGCAGCTGCCGCAGCAGGCGTTCGGTCACGACCATGTAGCCGAAGTGCGGCCCCCCGAACTGCGGGGGGACGCCCAGCGTCTGGCCGTCGCCGACCGCGACGTCCGCACCGACCTCGCCGGGCGACCGCAGGACGGCGAGGGAGAGCGGGTCGGCGACCGCGACCGACAGCGCGCCGGCGGCGTGCGCCGCCTCGACGTGCGGCGGGAGGGCCTCGACGGTCCCGAGGTGGTTCGGGCTCTGCACGATCCACGCCGCGGCGTCGCTCAGGTCGGTGGGGACCGGCGTGGCGTGGTGCGCGTCGAGGTCGACGACGTCGACGGTGACGTCGAGGGGGGCCAGGTACGTCGCGAGCACCTCGCGGGCGTGCGGGTGCACGCCGCGCGAGACGACGATGCGGCGGCGCTTCGTCGCGCGCAGGGCGAGCAGGGCGGCCTCCGCGACGGCGGTGGCGCCGTCGTACATGCTGGCGTTCGAGACCGGCAGGCCGGTCAGCTCGCTCATCATCGTCTGGAACTCGAAGGTGGTCTGCAGGACCCCCTGGGACACCTCCGCCTGGTACGGCGTGTAGGCGGTGACGAACTCCGATTGGGTCGCCAGGTGCTTCGTGACGCTCGGCATGAAGTGCGCGCGGACGCCGCCCCCGAGGAACGACGGGCCGTGCGCGTCGGTGCGCGCCGCGAGGGCGCGGACGTGCCGCAGCAGCGTCGCCTCGTCGGCGGGGGCGGGCAGGTCGAGGGGCGGATCCAACAGGGCGTCGGGCACGTCGGCGAACAACGCCTGGACGTCGTCGACGCCGATGGCGTCCAACGCCGCGCGGACGTCCTCCTGCGTGTGCGGCGTGTAGCGCACTACGACTCCTCCTCGCACACCACTCGGTAGGCGTCGGCGTCGAGCAGGGTGTCGCGGTCGGCGGGGTCGTCCGGTTCGATGCGGAACAGCCACCCGCCGCCGTAGGGTTCCTCGTTGATCTTCTCCGGCGCGGCCTCCAGCTCGGTGTTCACCGCCTTGACGGTGCCGGCGACGGGGGCGTAGATGTCGCTGGCGGTCTTGACGCTCTCGACGACCGCGAGGGCGTCCCCCGCCGCGACGCGGGCGCCCTCCTCGGGCAGCTCGACGAACACGACGTCCCCGAGCTGGTCCTGCGCGAAGTCGGTGATGCCGACGGTGACGACGTCGGCCTCGAGTTCCGACGTCCATTCGTGGGTGCGGGCGTACCTCAGCGATGCGGGGATGTCCATGGGGGGCCTCCTCGGGGCGTCGGGGCGTAGGCGTCGGGGCGCGTCGCGCCGCGTGCCGCCAGGATACCTACCGCTCCGGGGCGAAGAACGGAAGGTCGACGACGGTCGCGGGCACCGCCCGGCCGCGCACGTCGACCTCGAGCGGCGTGCCGGTCGTCGCGAGGTCGGCGTCGACCCACGCGAACAGGATCGCGTCGCGGGTGAGCGGCGACAGCGTGCCGCTGGTGACCGTGCCGGCTGCGCCGCCGCCCGGTCGCCGCACGGCGTACCCCTCCCGCGCGATGCCGCGCTCGTCGAGGCGCACGCCGACGAGGCGTCGGCCGCAGGGGGGGGCGGACGGCCAGCCGTCGTCGCCGGCGAACGGCTTGTCCTTGACGACCCACGCGAAGGGGGTGCAGCGCGGGTCGTGCTCGCCGTCGAGTTCGTGGCCGTACAGCGGGAAGCCGGCCTCGAGCCGCAGGGTGTCGCGCGCCCCCAGGCCGCAGGGGGCGACGCCGTCGCCGATCAGGGCGTGCCAGACGGTGGCGACGTCGGCGGGGGGCACGAAGATCTCGAAGCCGTCCTCGCCGGTGTAGCCGGTCCGGGCGAGCCGAACGGCGGCGCCGTGGAACGTCGTCGCGCGCGTGTCGTTCTTGCGCAGGTCCGTGAGGTCGGCGGCGACGTGGCGGTCGAGGAGGGAGGCGGCGGCGGGCCCCTGCAGCGCGAGGAGGGCCCAGGCGTCGCTGACGTCGCGCACCTGCACGTCCTCGAACGCCGTAGCGACCGCCTGGAGACGGTCGGCGACCGCGTGGCGGTTCGCGGCGTTCGCGACCAGCAGCCAGTCCGCGTCGTCGAGGCGGTAGAGGTAGGCGTCGTCGACGAGGCCGCCGTGGTCGTTGGGGACCATCGTGTAGTGCGACCGCCCGACCCGCAGTTTCTTCGCGTCGTTCAGCAGCGCGTACCGCAGGAACGCGAGGGCGTCGGGACCGTCGATGCGGAGTTCGGCCATGTGGCTGACGTCGAACAGGCCGGCGTGCTCGCGGACGGCGAGGTGTTCCTCCTGGATACCGGCGTACTGCAGCGGCATACGGGTCCCGGCGAACGTCGTCATGCGCGCGCCCGCGGCTTCGTGGACGGCGTCGAGGGGCACGGTGGGCATGCGCGAAGGGTAGCACCGTCCCCGGCCGGTCGGGCGCCTGCCGAACGGCGGGGGTGCCCACGCTCCCGAACGCGCACGTCGCCTTGCCGCCGGCGGGCCCGGTGGGTATGCTGGCACGGCCCGCGGGGCGATGTAGCTCAGCTGGTTAGAGCGCACGACTCATAATCGTGAGGTCCGGGGTTCAAGTCCCCGCATCGCTACCAGGTCCAAGGAGAACGACCCCGCCCTCGGCGGGGTCGTTCTTCGTGCTCGCGCGCGTGCGTGCTCGGGCGGGGTGGTGCCGGGAGCGGGGCTCGAACCCGCACGCCCGTACGGGCAGCGGATTTTAAGTCCGCAGCGTCTACCGATTCCGCCATCCCGGCCCGCACCCGCCGTGCGCGGCCCACCCGGCGGGCGCCTACACGATATACGCCACCGCGTCGGCGCGGTCCTCGTCGCGGCGGGCGTCGTCCCACCCGAGGCTGGCCTGCAGGAGCTCCCCGACGCGGGGGAGCGCCGCGAGGGCCGCGTCGGTGTCGAGGAACGCGAGGCGCGTGCGGCGGGCGAGGACGTCGACGCTCGTGGCGGCCAGCTCGTGCTCCGCCGCCCAGGGCACCTCCGCCTCGAGGATCGGGTGGTCGGGTGCGAGGCGCGCCTCCAGGCCCCGCTCCCGCGCGAGCTGCGCGACGGCGTCGGCGCGGTCACCGTACGCGGTGTGCAAGTGCGCGGCGACGTCGGCGTCGAACCCGTACGCCTCCTGCAGGGCGCCCGCCCCGGTCGGCGTGAAGTGCGCGCCGCCCACGAGCGGCAGCTCGTCGGTCTTGACCGCCGGCGCGTCGAGGCCGGCGACGGCGAGCGCCTCGTCGACCGCCTCGACCGCCATGCGGCGGTAGGTCGTCCACTTCCCGCCGGTGATCGTCACGAGGCCGGCGGGGGAGGTGACGATGACGTGGTCGCGGGAGAGGCGGGCGGTGCTGTCGGAATCGGGGTCGGCGACGAGGGGGCGCAGGCCCGACCAGCTGGCCTTGACGTCGTCGCGGGAGACGGGGATGTCGAAGTACTTCTCGACGTGCCGCAGGACGTACGCGACGTCGTCCTCGTGCGCCTTGGGGTGCGGCTCGATCTCGGCCGGGTTGTCGGTCGTGCCGACGAGGGTGTGCCCCAACCACGGCAACAGGAACAGCACCCGCCCGTCCTCGGTTTCGGGGATCAGCAGCCCGGTTTCGGGCGGACTGAAGCGCGCGTCGAGCATCACGTGGATGCCGCTGCTGACGCTCAACATCGGGTCGACGTTCGGGTCGTCCATGCGCCGCACCGCGTCGCTGAACGGTCCCGTGGCGTTCACCACCGCCTTCGTGCGGACGACGCCCTCGCGCCCGTCGAGCGTGTCGCGGACGTGCACCGCGTTCAGGGCGCCGTTCTCCTTGTCGAAGCCGGTCGCGGCGACGTGGTTGACGACGGTCGCGCCCTGCTCCTCGGCGGTGAGGGCGATCGCGACGTTGAAGCGCGCGTCGTCGAACTGCCCGTCGTAGTACAGCACCCCCCCGCGCAGCCCCTCGGCTTGCAGCATCGGGAAGCGTCGTTTCGCCTCCTGCGCGTCGATGAAGCGGCTGGGGGCGAGGTTCTGGCGGCCCGCCAGGCCGTCGTACAGCTTGAGGCCCGCCATGAAGTACGGCACCTGCAACCAGTTGTAGAGGGGCGTGACGAGCGGGATCGGTTTCGCCAGGTGCGGTGCGATGCGAATGAGGGTGGCGCGCTCGTGGAGGGCGTCGCGCACGAGGTTGAACTGGGTGCGGTCGAACTCCTTGACGGCCTTCTCGAGGTAGCGGACGCCGCCGTGGATGAGTTTCGTGCTGCGGCTGCTCGTGCCGGCCGAGACGTCGTCGCGTTCGATGAGCGCGACGCGGAGGCCGCGGGCGGCGGCGTCGAGGGCGACGCCGGCGCCGGTCGCGCCGGCGCCGATGACGACCAGGTCGTACGCATTCGAGGTGAGGGCGGTCCAGCGGTCGTCGCGGGGCGTGGGGCTCATGCGTCTCCTTCCGCCCACGCGCGGGTGCGGTCGACGGCTCGGTTCCAGCCGTGCAGCAGCGCGTCGCGTGCGGCGTCGTCGAGGGTGGGGTCGAAGCGCGCGTCCTCCGCCCAGCGGGCGGTGAGGTCGGCGCGGGAGGCGTACACCCCGACGGCGAGGCCGGCGAGGTACGCCGCGCCGAGCGCGGTCGTTTCCGTGATGGTGGGGCGCACGACCGGCACGCCGAGGACGTCCGCTTGGATCTGCATCAGTAGGTCGTTGTTCGACGCGCCACCGTCGACGCGGAGTTCCGCGAGGGGCGTGCCGGCGTCGTTCTCCATGGCGCGAATGACGTCGTGCACCTGGAAGGCGATCCCCTCCAGGGCGGCGCGAGCGATCTCCGGCGCGCCGCTCCCGCGCGTCAGGCCGAAGATCCCCCCGCGGGCGTAGGGGTCCCAGTGGGGGGCGCCGAGGCCGGCGAAGGCGGGCACGAGGTACACCCCGCCGTTGTCGGGCGCGCGGCGCGCCAACGCCTCGACCTCGCCGCTGTCGCGGATGATGCCCAGCCCGTCGCGAAGCCACTGCACGACGGCGCCGGCGATGAAGATGCTGCCCTCGAGGGCGTAATCGACGCCGTCCTGGTCCCACGCGACGGTGGTGAGGAGGCGGTTGCTGGAGGCGATCGGCGTCTCGCCGGTGTTCATGACCATGAACCCGCCGGTCCCGTACGTGCTCTTCGCCATGCCGGGCTCGAAGCAGGTCTGGCCGAAGGTGGCGGCCTGTTGGTCGCCGGCGATCCCGGCGATGGGGACCTCCGCACCGAACAGGTCGGCGGGGACGGTCCCGACCACGCCGCTGCTGGCGACGACGTCGGGCATCACGGCGCGGGGGATGTCGAACAACTCCAGCAGCTCGTCGCTCCAGTCGAGCGCGTGGATGTCGAACAGCATCGTGCGGCTGGCGTTGCTGACGTCGGTGACGTGCACCTCCCCGCGCGTGAGGCGGGCGATCAACCAACTGTCGATCGTTCCGAACGCCAACTCCCCGGCGCGGGCGCGCCGCGCGATCTCCGGGTCGGAGCGAAGCAACCAGGCGAGTTTGCTGGCGCTGAAGTACGCGTCGGGCACCAGCCCGGTGTGCGCGGTGATCCGCTCGCCGGCCCCCTTCGCGACGAGGTCGTCGATCATGCCGGCGGTGCGGCGGTCCTGCCAGACGATCGCGCGGTGCACCGGCTCCAGGGTGGCGCGGTCCCACAGGACCGTCGTTTCGCGTTGGTTGGTGATGCCGATCGCGGCGACGTCGCCGGCGCGGACGCCGGCCCGCGCGAGCGCTTCGGTCGCGACGCCGGATTGGGTGCTCCAGATCTCGCGCGCGTCGTGCTCCACCCACCCGGGCTTCGGGTAGAACTGCTCGAACTCCTTCTGCGCGACGGACACGATGCCGCCGGCGGCGTCGAAGAGGATCGCGCGGGAGCTGGTGGTGCCCTGGTCGAGGGCGAGGACGATGTCGGCCACGGTCGCCTCCGTTTCGGTCGGTGGTCCCGAACTCACGGGAGGCTACCACCGCCCCCGGCGGCGGCGGGCCGTCAGTCCGCTTCGGGGACGGGGGAGGGCACGAGCCGCGCGCGGGCCCACGCCCGCTCGCCGGCGAGCCGCCGCGCGAGCGCCGCAGGGTCGCTCGGCATGTTCGTCGCGCGGCTCCGCAGCGAACTCTCGACGCGGGTCGCGTCGAACGCGTCGGCGACGACGCGCTGCAGGTCGGCGTCGCTGATCGCGTGGTGGTGGAAGGCGAGGAACGCCAGGTGGCCCTCGTCGGGGAAGGCGTGCAGCATCGCGAACGCCTCGTCGAGGATCACCGCGTGGCTGGAGCCGTCGTCGAAGGCGTGGTGGACCGGCGTCGCCCGGTCGCGCCCCTCGAGCCGCGCGGCGACGTCCGCCAGCCACGCGTCGAGGGTGGCGGGGTCGCGCAGGGCGGCGCGGTCGGCGCCGCGCGCGTCGAGCGCGAAGTACGTTCCGGTCGCGATGGGGTCGCGGCGGTTCACGCCGGGGAGGGTACCCCATTCCCCCCGTCGCCGCCCGCCGGCGGCCCTACCCGCCGTCGAACAGGTCGGCGGCGTCCACGAGGGGGCGCGCGCCCTCCCGCAGCCAGGCGGCGGCGGCGCGCCCCGCCTCCCGCGTCGCGGCGTGCGGGACGACGAAAACGTCGCGGCCCTGCTCCATCGCGAAGTCCACGGTGTGGCGCGTCCCGGAGCGGAACGGCGCCTCGACGACGACGACGGCGCGGGCGAGGCCGGAGACGATGCGGTTGCGGCGCACGAAGGCGCGCCGCTGGGTGCGTCGGGGGCGGGGGACGTCGCTGAGCAGCGCCCCCTCCCGCGCGATGCGGTGGGCGAGGTCGGTGTGGACCGGCGGGTGGATCGCCCCGAGGTGGGTGGCGAGGACCGCGACGGTGCCGTCCGGCGCGGCGGCGAGCGCCCCCTCGTGGGCGGCGCCGTCGATGCCGAGCGCGAGGCCGGAGACGACGGTCGTGCCGGTCGAGGCGACGTCGTACGCGAGGCGCCGCGCGAAGGCGAGGGCGCCGCGGCTGGCGCGGCGCGTCCCCACGATCGCGACGGCTGGCGCAAGGCCGGCCGGGGCGGCGAGCGTCGGGGGGAGCGCCCCGCGGACGTACATGAGCGGGGGTGGGTCGTGGATGGCGGCGAGGGAGGGTGGGTAGCGGCGTTCGCCGAGCGCGACGACGGCGTCGCCCGCCGCCGCTTGGCGGGCGAACGACCGGGCGGCGTCCGCCTGCGCGGCCGCCGTCAGGGCGGGCCGGACGGCGGCCGCGACGTCGGCGAGGGCGGAGGGGAGGTCGCCGCCCTGCAGTGCGGCGTATGCGGCGGTCGGCGTCGGGTAGTGATCGAGCAGCCGCGCGAGCGCTCGCGGTCCCGGGGGGCCGTCGTTCGCGAAGGCGCGAAGGAAGGCGTGAACCTCGGGCGCGAGCGCGTCCGGCGCGGTGTGGGGCGGCCACGCGCGGGCGCGATCCGGGCGCGACGGCGGCGTGGCGGGGGCGTTCGGGCGGGCGCCCCGGGCGTCGTCGAAAGGAGGTTGCCCCACGCCGCGAAGGTACCGCCCTCGGCAAGGCGTGGGACCGGACGCTCGGCTTCGCGCCCGGAGGGTCCGGGGGGAAGGCCGAGCCGGGCTCGGCAGCGGCCGAGGTGGGGCGCCGCGTTACCCGCCGTGTACCCGCACCCGCGGGCCGTCGGGGGTGTCCTCGACCTCGATGCCGAGCGCTTCGAGGCGGTCGCGGAGGGCGTCCGCGGCACCAAAGTCGCGACGTTCGCGCGCTGCGGCGCGCGCCTCGAGCACCATCGCCACGAGGCCCTCGAAGCGTTCCTGGGCGGCGCTGCCCTCGCTCGCGGCGTCCCCGACGGGCGACACGCCGAGGACGCCTCCGAGGCGCGTCCGGAGGGCGTCGGCGGCGTCGGCGGCGCGTTCGGGCGTCAGGTCCGCCGCGTCGCGGTTGACGTCGCGAGCGAGATCGAACAGCGCCGCGATCGCCTGCGGGGTCGCCAGGTCGTCGTTCATCGCCGCGTCGAACGCGTCGCGGGCGTCGGCGGCGTAGCCGCCGTCCGGGACGGCGTCGCCCGCCACCTCCTGCGCGACGCGGTAGGCGTCCCGCAACCGCCGGAGGCCTCCCTCCGAGGCGGCGAGGGCGTCCTCCCCGAAGTCGGAGACGCTGCGGTAGTGGCTGCGGAGCAGGTGGAAGCGCACGACGTCCGGCGCGGTCGATTCGAACAGGGCCGCCAACTCGACGACGTGCCCCTTCGATTTCGACATCTTCTCGCCACCGAGCGTCAGCATGTTCCAGTGCAGCCACGTCCGCGCGAACGGTTTTCCGGCGCCCTGCGCCTGCGCGATCTCGCACTCGTGGTGCGGGAAGATCAGGTCCAACCCCCCGCCGTGCACGTCGAACTCGTCGCCGAGGTACTTCGTGCTCATGACCGAGCACTCCAGGTGCCACCCGGGGAAGCCCTCGCCCCACGGCGACGCCCAGCGCATGATGTGGCCGCCGTCCGCGCGCTTCCAGAGCGCGAAGTCGCGCGGGTCGTCCTTGTCGCTGCGCGTCTCGACGCGCGTTCCCTCCAGGAGCGCGTCGGGGTCGCGGCCGGAGAGGACGCCGTAATCGCTCCAGGCGGAGACGTCGAAGTAGACGTTGCCGCCGCGTTCGTACGCCAGGCCGGCCCGCAGGAGGTCCTCGACGAGGGCGATCTGTTCGGGGATGTGGCCGGTCGCGCGGGGCACGACGCTGGGGCGGCGCACCCCGAGCTTCGCCATCGCGTCGAAGTACGCCCAGAAGTACTTCTCGGCGACCTCCATGGGTTCGAGCCGTTCCAGGGCGGCGCGGGCGGCGAGCTTGTCCTCGCCGTCGTCCGCGTCGTCCACCAGGTGACCGACGTCGGTGACGTTGCTCACGAGGCGAACGGTGTAGCCGAGGTGTTCCAACCAGTTGCGCAGGACGTCGAAGACGACCGGGCCGCGGGCGTGCCCGAGGTGGGGTTCGGAGTAGACGGTCGGCCCGCAGAAGTACAGGCCGGCGTGCCCGGGCGTGACCGGGTCGAAGGGGCGTTTGCTGCGCGTCATGCTGTCGTAGAGCGTCAGGGACACGGGGACCTCGCAGGGGGGTCCGGGCGCGCAGCGGCGCGCCCGGTGTGCTTCGAAACGCGAAGGGACGGGCCGGCGTCGGGGCGCCTCAGCGCGAACATCGGCGGGGCGCGAACGCGAAGCCGAACATGCGCAGAGGCTAGCACGCCCGCCCCACCGCGCCCGTGGCGAGGCCGGTGGTAGCGTCCGCGCATGCCCTACCGCACCGTCGCGGAGTCCGCCGAACGCGAGCGCGAGATCCGCGGGTCGCGGTTCCGCGCGCGGGTCGCCCCGCTCGCCACCGCGGAGGACGCCGCCGCCCTCCTGGCGGCCGCCCGCGCCGACCACCCCGACGCGACGCACCACGTCAGCGCCTGGCGCTTCGGGGAGGCGATGGGGGCGGACGACGACGGCGAACCGGGCGGCACGTCGGGCCGCCCGATGCTGGAGGTCCTCCTCAAGCGCGACCTGGACCGCACCGCGATCGTGTGCGTCCGTTGGTTCGGGGGGACACGCCTCGGGGCGGGCGGCCTCGTGCGCGCGTACGCGGGGACCGCCGCGATGGCGCTCGACGCCGCCGGCACGCGGACGGTGCACGCCACGACGCACCTGCGCATTCGCGTCGGCTACGCGCACGTCGACGTCCTCACCCGCCTCCTCGCCGACCGCCCGCACGTGCGGGCCGCCCCACCCGCCTTCGACGCCGGTGGGGCGTACGTCGACGCCGAGGTCCGCACCGACGACCGCGAGGCGGTCACCCACGCCGTCGCCGACGCGACGCACGGCGCGGCGCAGGTCGGCGAGGCACCCCCGGACGCTCCCCTCTGACGTGCGGCACGCGCCCCACCGCCGACCGCACGCGTGCCATCGTCGGGGCATGACGCAGGTATCCCCGACCGCCATCCGGGGGCGGAGGCGCCCCCTCGCCGTCGCGTTCGCCGCCCTCGCCGCCTGGGCGGTCGTCGGGTGCGCCCCCGCGAGCGGGCCGGCCGACCCACCGCGCATCGCCGTGTTCGCCGTCCCGGCCGACGCCCGCGTGCCGGGCGCCGCCGCGGAGCTCGACGCCCGCCTCCGGGACGCCGACCTGGCGTTCGACCTGGCGCCCGCCGCGACGCTGCGCTTCCTGGAGGTGCGCAGCGGCCTGCTGGACGGCGCCCTCGAGGCGGCCGTCCCGCGCTTGGCGCGCCGCACCGGTGCGGCGTACGCCCTGACGGTCCGCGGGGAGGTGCGCGAGCGGGAGCTCGTGACGCCCGACGCGGGGCCGCCCTACGAAACCGCGACGGTCCGCCTCCGCCTGGACCTCGTCGCGGCGGACGACGGGGAGGTCGTACGGACGTGGCGCGGCCCGACCCGCTCGGGTCGCCGCACCCTCGAGCCGACCGACGGGGAGCCGGTCCTCCCCCCGTGGAACGACGACCCGCTCGTCCGCGCGTTGGGGGAGGAGGGCCTCGACGCCCTGACCCCCGACGTCGTCAGGGGGTTGGCGTCCCGGACGGCGCTTCGAAGTAGCGGCGAATGACGTCGCGGTAGCCGACCGGCAGGTTCTCACGGATCGAACGCAATTCCGCCTCCCGGGCGCGCCGGACGGCGTCGTCGTCGGACGGCCCGCCGGCCGGGGGGGACGGCTCGGAGCTGGGGGCGTCTTGCGGGGTGCCCTCGCGCAGCGGGCCCGCCTCCCCGCCACCGTCCAGCACCCCTCCGGCGCCGCCGTCCGGCGGTGCGCCGTCCGCACCGCCGCGCGCGCCGTCGTCGGTCGGCGCCCCCGCGTCCGGCGTCGGCTCCCCGCTCGCGCCGTCCGCCTCCCGCGTGCGGCGCGGCGCGTCCGCGTCGGGGTCGGGAGCGACCGTCTCCTGGGTCGCCCCCTCCCGCCCGGCGTCCGACGCGTCCTCCGGCGCGGGGGTGGGGCCGCCGTCCGCGGCCGCCCCCGGCCCCGCGGCTCCCGGCGGTCCCTCCGGCGTCGAGGACGTCGGGCCGTCCGGCGGCGGGGCGGCGGGGTCGCCCTCCGAGCGTGCGCCCGCCTCCCCGTCCGGAGCGGCGCGGGGCGCGCCGTCGCCCGTGGGCGCCGACCCGCCGTCCGGCGGTGCGTCGGTCGAACCCTGGGGAGCGCCGTCGGGCGCGGAGGTGGCGTCGTCGCCCGTCGCGCCCTCCGAGGGCGTCGCAGGCGCTTCGGCGTCGGGCGGCGCCGCACCGTCCCTATCGCCGTCCGTCGCGCCGTCCGCAGCACCGTCGGGCGGGGGTGGGGCGTCCGCCGGCGGGGGGGCGGTCGCGTCCCCCTCCGGCGGGCCGTCGCCCCCAAACTCGCGGCCGGCCGCACCGCCCGCCTCGTTGCCGTCGTCGCGCGCCCCCTCGGCCCGCCCGTCCCGGCCCCGGTCGGCGTCGGGCGTCTCCGACGGGGCGTCCGAGGGGGTGTCCGACGGCGCATCCGTCGCGGCGTCCGGTGTGGACCGTTCGTCCTCGACGCCGTCGGCGGTCGACGACGGTGAGGATGGGGCGGACGCCGCGGGGGTGGGGTCGTCCGGCCGTCCGCCGGCGGGGGCGGTGGCGTCCGACGTCGTGCCCTCCCG
>CAJXOA010000047.1 GCA_913057685.1 uncultured Trueperaceae bacterium | reverse complement strand
GGCGGCGGACACCCGGCGACCGGGCGGCAGGCCGTCGTTCGGGCGCCCATTTCGGACGCCGCGCCCCGAATCGCCCCGGAAAATGGGGGGTGGGACACGCATTTTCGGTATCTTTGGGGGGTTTCTCACAGAGACGTGGGTCTCACGTGGCTCACAATCTGCGAGAACGTCCAAGGTCCCGCGCGCATGGCGCACGGGTACGAAAGGGAGGGCTAGACAATGGATCTACCCGTTCTGTCGGCAGGCCAGTTCGATCTGGTCTACAACTCGCTGTCCTTCGGCTTCGCCGCCATGGGCGCCGCGTTCGTGTTCTTCATGACCGCGCGCACCCAGGTCGCTCCGAAGTACCGCCCCGCCCTGTTGGTCTCGGCGATCGTCGTGCTCGTCGCCGCGTACCACTACCTGCGCATCTTCGAATCGTGGGGCGGCGCGTACGTCCTCGAGGGCGGCATGGCGCAGCCGAGCGGCGACCCGTTCAACGACGCGTACCGCTACGTCGACTGGCTCCTGACGGTGCCGCTCCTGCTGGTGGAGACCGTCGCGGTGCTGGCGCTGGCGCGCGAGAAGGCGAACTCGATGATCGCCCGCCTCTCGATCGCGGCGGTGCTGATGATCGCGCTCGGGTACCCCGGCGAGATCGCCGACTCGACCGGCACGCGCGTCCTCTGGGGCACGCTGTCGAGCATCCCGTTCGTCTACATCCTCTGGGTCCTGTGGGGCGAACTCGGGCAGGCGCTCGAGCGTCAGCCGGGCCAGGTCCGCGTCCTCGTGCGCAACCTGCGCCTCCTGCTGCTCGCCACGTGGGGCGTGTACCCGATCGCCTACATGGCGCCGTTCCTGGGCTTCAGCGGCCCGGACGCGGTCGTCACGCTGCAGCTCGGCTACACGATCGCCGACGTCCTGGCGAAGGCCGGCTTCGGTCTGCTGATCTACGCGATCGCTCGCGAGAAGTCGATCGCCGACGGCGAGGATCCGGTCGGCGCGCACTAAGATCGGACGTTCGAACGACGCGCGGCGCGCCCCTCGGGGCGCGCCGCGTTCGTGTGGAGCGGGATCGGACCGGGCGCCCCGGGCCGGCCCAGGCCGGCCCGCGCCTCAGGGGTTCCAGGGGCGCAGGACGATCTGCCCGTCGCGCAGCATCGCCACCTCCGGGCCGCGCGACGCCTCCTCGCCGCCGTCCGCCTGCGCGACGGCGGCCCCGATGCGCAGCTGCCGACTGGCGATGCGTTGCGCCCACACGACCGCGCGGTCGTTGCCGGCCGCCCCGGCGTGCGCGAGGCCGCGCAGCGTCCCGAGCACGATGATGTCGTCGGCGGCGAGGACCTCCGCGCCGGCGTTGACGTCCCCGATCACGACGACCGACGCGGTGGACTCCACCCGCGCGCCGGAGCGGACGGTGCGCCCGACGACGACGGTCTCGCCGCGCGGCGCGCTGGCGCCGCCGGCGGGCGGCCGGACGTCGCTGAGCGTTCCCCCGGCCGCCTCCACCGCCGCACCGATGCGCGTCAGCAGGGCGGGGGCGACCCGCCCGGCGACCTCGACGGCGACGTCGCCCGCGAGGGCGGCGGCGTGCTCGCCGAGGCCGGCATCGACCGAGGCGGCGTCGTCGTCCGCGTCGATGCGGACCAGGACGCCGCTGCGAATGCCACGAACCTTCACCTGCGCCGGCCTCCCTCCACCACGCCGACCGGCAGGTCGAGGTGGTCCACCAGAAAATCGCGGACGACCGGGACGGCGGTGCGCGTGCTCGACCCGGCGTTCTCGAGGAAGGCTACCACGGCGATTTCCGGCGCCTCCGACGGCGCGAACGCCATGAACCAGGCGTGTTCGTAGCCGTCGCCGTCCGCGTTCTGTCCCGTCCCGGTCTTCCCCGAGACGGACAACGGGAAGGCGGCGGCGGGGCCCAAGAACTCGCTGGATCCGAAATCGGTCACCATCGCCCGCATCCCCTCCGCCAACGTGGGCCAGGCGTCCCCGGGGACGGTGGTGGAGCGGACCGGTTGCGCGACGCCGCCGATCTCCGCGACGAGGCGCGGCTCGACCCGCTCGCCGCGGTTCGCGAACGCGCTCGTCGCGCGGAGGGTCTGCAGCGGCGTGGCGAGCACGTCCCCCTGCCCGATCATCGTGTTGAGGGTGTAGCCGGGGTACCAGGCGGTGTCCTTCACCTCGCGCACCCAGGCGGGGTCGGGCAGCCGGCCCGCGCGCTCCTCGGGCAGCCCCACGCCCACCCGCGCGCCGTACCCGAACAGCCGTCCGTCGTCGTACAGGTCCTGCGCGAGGGGGCCCCACCCCTCGTCGAAGGCGGGCGTCTCCAGCGCGGCGTGCCAGTAGTAGGTGTTGCAGCTGTCGCCGATCGCGTCGGTCACGTCGTACGCCCCGCGGTAGACGGGACTCCAGTTCTCCCACGTGATGCCGCCGTACGTGACCGACGGGCTGCACGGGTGGGTCGTGGACGCGCGGACGTAGTCGTGCTCGAGGAGCGCGTAGGAACTCACCATCTTGAACGTCGAGGCGGGCGGGTACGCCTGCACCGCCCGGTTCTGCAGCGGCTTGGCGACGTCGTCGGCGAGGATCGCCCCGACCGCCTCGGGGTCGCTGGGCCGGTGCGTGAAGACGTTCTGATCGAACGTCGGGGCGGACGCCATCGCCAGCACGTCCCCGGTCGCCAGGTCCATCACCAGGATCGCCCCGCGGACGACGTCCAACGGCGGGAGGCCCTCCTCGGCGCGGTAGGCGTCGACGTAACGTTTCGCGCCCCGCAGGGCGTCCTCCGCCGCGCGCTGCGCGCCGACGTCCAGGGTCGTGCGCACGTCCCGCCCGGGGCGGGGCGCGACCAACTGCCGGCGCCGGACCGCCACCCCGCGGTTGTCGACCTCCACCAGCTCGACGCCGGGCCGCCCGAACAGGGTCGCCTGCAGGCCCGCCTCCAACCCCATGACGCCCACCATGTCGTCCGGCGCGTAGCTGGGGTCGCGCGCGGGGTCGGCGAGGCCGGTGTAGCCGATCGTTTGCGCCGCGAGGTTCGTGGGGTAGATCCGCTCGAACCGCTCGCGCAACACCAGGTTCGCGCTGCCCGCCACGCGCTCCTCGAGCGCGGGCACGAGCGCGTCGGGGACGTTCCACGCCGCCACCGCGCCGTTGCGGGCCTCCTCCCGGTCGCTCGGGTCGGGCGGGTCCGGCGGGCCGTCCAGGCCCAACAGCCGCTCGATGCGCCCCCAGTCCTCGAGGGGACCGCCGAGGTACATCAGGTCGTACGCGACGCGGTTGCCGGCCAACACCGTCCCGTCGCGCGCCAGGATGCGGCCCCGCAGCGGGGGGATGCGGCGTTGCTCGGTGGCGTTGCGTTGCGACAAATCGCGGAACTGATCCTCCTGCGCCAACTGCAGCCACGCCAACCGCCCCGTGAAGATCGCGAGGATCGTCCAGGCGACCGCCAGCAACAGGCGCATGCGCGAGATCACGTCGCCCGCCTCCGCGCGCCCGCCCGCCGGAACGACGCCTCCGCCCACGGCCACACCGCCAACGCCGCGGCGCTGGTGAGGACGGTCTCGCTGATCGCGACGGCGAGCAGGCGCACGCCGTCGACCGGTTCGCCGGACAGCCACGCCAGCAACGCGAAGGCGACGACCCACTTGCCGGCCTGCGCCGCGAGGATCAACACGAGCCGCTCGAGGATGCCGGAGCCGGACAGCTGCATCCGCACCACGGTCGCGGCGAGCGCCGCGCCGGCCAACTGCATCGCGTGGCTCCCCAGCACCCCCGCCCCGAGGACGTCCTGCAGCAGCCCCACCCCGTACGCCGCGAGCAGCAGCTGCCAGGGCGCGAGCCGCCCCAGCCACGTGAGCACCGCGACCAGGAACAGGTCCGGGGCGGGCAGCGTGCCGAACAGGCCGGACAACAGGCCTTGCGCGAGCAGGAGCGTCAGGTAGAACGCGGCGATCCGCACGCCCGAGAGCGTACCGCGCCCCGCCGCCGCACGCCGCACGACCCTGGGGTAGCCTTCGCGGCATGGCGACCTTGTTGATCCACGGAGGGGCGGGCCGCATCCGCGAGGACCGGCGCGCCGCGTACGAAGCGGGCCTCGCCGCCGCCCTCGATGCCGGCTTCGCGGCGCTCGAAGCGGGCGGCGACGCGACCGACGCGGTGACCGCCGCGGTCCGGCGCATGGAGGACGACCCGCACGCCTTCAACGCCGGGACGGGCAGCGCCCCGACGTCGGCGGGGACGGTCGAGTGCGACGCGGCGGTCATGCGCAGCGACGGCGCGGCGGGCGCCGTCGCCTGCGTCGCGCACGTCCGCAACCCCGTCACCCTCGCGCGCCGCATCCTCGAGGAGAGCAACCACGTGCTGCTGGTCGGGCCCGGCGCGGAGGCCTGGGAACCTGCGCCGGTCGCGAACGAGACGCTGCTGACCGACGCGGCGCGCGCCGACCTGGAGCGCTGGCGGGCGCGGGGCGGCGACCCCGAAGCGTCCGCGACGTGCGGCGCGGTGGCGCTCGACGACGCCGGCCGGCTCGCGGCGGCCACCAGCACCGGTGGGGTGTTGGGGCAGCACCCCGGCCGGGTGGGCGACGCGCCGATCCCCGGCGCGGGCACGTGGGCGGACGAACGCGTCGCGGTCAGTTGCACCGGCAAGGGCGAAGCGTTCCTCACGACCGCCGCGGGGCGGGCGCTCGCGTGCGACCTGGCGGCGGACGTGCCGCCGGACGACGCCGTCCGCGCCCGCCTCGCCGCCGTCCGCGCGGCGGGGGGCGAGGGCGGCCTGATCGCGCTCCAGCGCGACGGGACGGTCGTGCACGGGTTCGACACCCCACAGATGGCGTTCGCGTGGCGTCGCGACGGCCCGGACGGCCGCGAGGAGGCGTGCGCGGTGGGCCAGGACGGCGCCGTGGTCGTGCGACCCTGACGACGTGATCCACACCGTCACCGTCAACCCGGCGCTGGACCTCACCTACCGGGTGCCGGGCCTCACCTTCGACGACACCGTCCGCGCCCAGGAGGTCCTGCGGGCGCCGGGGGGGAAGGGCGTGAACGTCTCGCGGGTCGCGACGCGGCTCGGGCACCCGACGGTCGCGATGGGGTTCGTCGGGGGGCGGGCGGGCGACGAGATCGAGGACCTGCTCCGCGCGGAGGGGGTCCGCACCTGGTTCGCGCGGCACGACGCCCCCACCCGCACGAACGCGATCGTGCAGGACGATGCGGGGCGGCAACTGCGGATCTCCGGGCCGGGCCCGCGCATCGACGCGGACCAGGTCGCGGCGTTGATCGACAGCCTGTTCGAGTTGCGCGCGCCGGCGTTCCTGGTCCTGAGCGGCAGCCTCCTGCCGGGCGTCCCGAGCGACCTGTACGCCCGCGTCGCGCGGCGCGCGGCGGAGGACGGCGTCGCGAGCGTCGTCGACGCCGACGCGGAGCTCGGTGCGGCGCTGGAGGCGGGGGTGGCGTTGATCAAACCGAACGCGTACGAGCTCGGGCGGCTCACGGGGCGCGAGGTGCACGACGTCGCCAGCGCCCGCGACGCGGCGGACGTCGCCCGCGCGCGGGGGGCCGACGTCGTCGTGACGAGCCTCGGGCGGAACGGTGCGCTGTGGTCCGGTCCGGAGGGCCACTGGCACGCCACCGCACCGGAGGTGGAGGTCGATTCCGCCCTCGGGGCGGGCGACGCCCTCCTCGCGGGCGTCCTCGCCGCCCGCGCCGACGGCGCCTCCCCCGCCGACGCGCTGGCGCTGGGGGTGGCGTGCGGCACCGCGACCGCCATGACGCCGGGCACCGACCTGTGCCGCCGCGAGGACGTCGACGCCCTACGGCCGCAGGTGCGCGTCACGCGCCTCGACGCCTGACGCCGACGTCGCTGCCCAGCGGGCGCCGCGGGCGCAGTGGGCGCCGTGGGCGCCGTGGGCGCGGCGGGCGTCACGACCCGAACAGGTTCGGCAGTTCGCTCTCCTCGACGAGGACCTCGCGCGGTTTGCTGCCGACGTGCGGGCCGACCACGCCGAGCGCCTCGAGGGAATCCATCAACTTGCCCGCGCGGGCGTGCCCGACCTGCATGCGCCGCTGCAAGCGACTGACGCTGGCGTTGCCCTCGCGAATGACGAGCTCCGCGGCGGCGCGGAGTTTGTCGTCGTTCCAATCGACCAACCCCGACGCGTCGGAGTCGTCCTGCGAGACCGGCTCGAAATCGCCGGCGTACGCCTCGACGAACTCGTCGTCGAAGTACTGACGCCGCAGGAACGCCGCGACGGTCGCCATCTCCTCCTCGCTGACGAACGGCCCCTGGAGGCGGACCGGTTTGACGAGGCCCGGCTGGTAGAACAGCGCGTCGCCGTTCCCCACCAGGCGTTCGGCGCCCATGGCGTCGAGGATCGTGCGGGAGTCGTGGCTGGAGCTGACGGCGAACGCCATGCGGGCGGGCACGTTCACCTTGATGAGGCTGGTGATGATGTCCACCGACGGGCGTTGCGTCGCGAGGATCAGGTGCATGCCGGTCGCGCGCGCCATCTGCGCGAGGCGCATGATCGCCGACTCGACCTCCTTCGGGCTGGTGATCATCAGGTCGGCGAGCTCGTCGATGACGATGACGACGAACGGCAGCTGCGGAAGGTCCAGGTTGCGGGCCTTCTCGTTGTACTGGTCCAGGTTCTTCGCCCCGATGCGGCTCATCATCTTGTAGCGGCGCTCCATGTGCGTCACCGCCCCCAGCAGCACCCCCGCCGCATCGGAGGGATTCGTCACGACCGGCCGCACGAGGTGCGGGATCCCGTCGAACGGCGTGAGCTCCACCATCTTCGGGTCGATCATCAAAAAGCGCAGGTCGGTCGGCAGGAACTTGTAGATGAGGCTGGCGATGAAGGTGTTCACCGCGACCGACTTGCCCGACCCGGTCGACCCGGCGATCAACAGGTGCGGCATCTTCGCGAGGTCCGCGACCGTCATCTCCCCGTCGATCGACTTGCCCAGGATCAACGGGAGGCGCGCCCGCGCCCGCTGGTAGCTGGGTGCGCCGATCGCTTCGCGGAAGCGGATGAGGTCGCGGTCGGCGTTCGGGACCTCGAGACCGATGACGCTCTTGCCGGGGATGGGCGCCTCGATGCGGACGGAGCTGGCCGCCATCGCGAGCGCCAGGTCGTCGGACAGGTTCGCGAACCGCGCGATCTTCTCGCCGGGCGCGGGCTCCACCTCGAAGCGCGTGACGGTCGGCCCCCGCACCGAACTCACGACGCGCCCCTGCAGCTTGAAGTTCGCGAGGGTCGCGTCGATCCGCTCGACGCGTTCCTGCGCCTCCCGCCGTTGCCCCGAGGGGTCGCCCGCCCCGGGCGGGATGGGGTCGAGGAGATCGAGCGGCGGGAGTTGCACCGGGATCCCGCCGACCTCGGGGACGTCGCCCGCACCGGGGACGCTGGGGAGGCGCGGGTCGTCGAGCGCCGCGTCGTCGTCCGCCGCGGCCCCCTCGACGTCGGTCGCGTCGAACGGCGGGCCGGCGGGGGGCGCGCCGTCGTCGACCGCCGCGCCGTCCACCCCGGGGTCGTGTCCCAGGTCGTGCCCGGGGTCGTGCGCGAGGTCGTGTGCGAGGTCGTCGGCGTCGAGGGGGGCCGGGTCGCCGGGCGCGCCGCCCGCCTCCACCGCCCCGCCGTACGCCCGCGCTTCGGCGCGGGGCCGCAGGTCGCGGAGCGCCTCCCGCCAGGCGTCCTCCTCGCCGAGCACCTCCGTGCCCTGCGCCTTCGCGGCGTCGGCGAGGGCGCCGTCGAAGGCGGCGACCTCCTCCTGGTCGCCGTACGCCTCGACGAGGTCGCCGACCTCCCCCACGAGGCCGCGCCAGGCGTCGAGGCGTTCGCAGTGCCCCTCGAGCGCCTCCGCGGTGGCGGCCACCTCGCGGTACGCCGCGAGGCGCGCGGCGTGCGCCTCGCTGGCCGCCACGAGGCCGTGCGCGTCGACCTCCAGGAGGGCGGCCTCCGCCTGGTCGCGTTCGCGGGTGAGGCGGCGGTAGCGGGCCTGGAGCGCGGTGACGTCCAACGCCAAGCGGCTGCGCAGCGCATCGAACGCCGTTTCGCTGCGCGAGGGCCCCGCCAGGGTGCGTTGCAGGTCCCGCCCGCGCGCCTCCACCCACTCCGCGAAGTCGCGGACGCCCTCGGCGCGGAGGTGCCCGACGAGGTCGGTGGCGCGCGCGGCGGTGAAGTCGTCGACCGCCGCCCGCCACGTCGCGACGTCGGCGCGCGCCTCCTCCAGGCGGGCGGCGTCCACCCCCCGCAGCGCGGCGCGCAGCCCCCCGACCTGCTCGCGCCAGCGCCCGAGTTCGCTACTGCCGGGGTACAGGCCCGCGAGGGCGTCGAGCTCCCGCTCGATGCGCCGCACGTCGGTGCGGACCAACGCCACGTCCGCCCGGAACGCCGCGCGGGCCTTCACGGTGCGGCGCGCCGCGGCGAGGGTGCGCACCGTGCGCGCCACGCCGCGGCCCGTCGCGACCAACGCGGTGCGGAGGATGCGGGTGGGGCGCCAGGCGAGCATCGTCTCGATCCCCAACGTGACCGCGACGACCGCCGGGAGGACGGCGAGGGCGGCGCCGCCGGCCCCCAACGCCGCGCGGAGGTCGGCGCCCCAGGCGCCCGCCCACGCGGGCGGCAGGACCGCCAACGTCGCCCACGTCGCGGCGACGGTGAGGGCGTACCCGAGCAGGACGCGGGGCCAGCCGGCGGGGTTGCGGCGGACCAGGAAGGTGCCGCCCAGCAGGACGAGGGGCACCGGGAGGGCGTAGGCGGGCGGCCCGAGCCGACCGACGACCGCCTCGCGGACCGCCGCACCGAGCTCCCCGGTCGGGAGGGCGGGGACCAGCAGGCCGGCGAACGACGCGCCGGCGGCGAGGAGGACCAGGCCGACCGCCTCGAGGTCGACACTGCGTCCCGGCGCCGCCCCCTTGCGGGCCTTCCCGGCCGCACCCCCCTTCCGCCCACCGCGCGACGCGCGGCCGGAGGAGGAGGACGAGGATGTGCCGCGGGAACGGTTTCGAGCCACGCCGAAGTCTATCGCGGGTCGCGGGCGCGACCCGTCCTAGGCGTCCTCACCGGACGCCGGGGGGTCGGCCTCGGACGGGGATGGGGCGGCCGACGCGGGGGCGGCCGGCGCGTAGGCGGGCCGGGTGAACAGGTGGTCCTCGAGGATCAACTTCGTGAGCGCGACGAGCGGCACCGCGAGGAGCGCCCCGAGGATCCCGAGGAGGCCGAGGCCGGCGAGGATCGCGAGGAGCACCGTGACGGGGTGCAGGTCCACGCTGCGCGAGAGGATCATCGGGCCCAGGACGTTCGCTTCGATCTGGTTGGCGACGACGAACACGACGATCGCAAGTAGCGGCGCCCACGGCCCGACCGTGAAGCCCAACAGGACCGCGGGGATGGTGCCGACGATCGGCCCGAGGTACGGCACGAGGTTGAAGATCGCCGCGAGGAAACTGATGGCGGTCGCGAGCGGGATCCCGATGAGCGACAGGCCGATCCAGATCAGGATCCCCAGCAGGATCGTCACCAGGATCTGGCCGCGCAGGTAGCCCCCGACCGCCCGGTCGGCCTTCTGGGTCAGGTCGTCGGCCAACGGCCGCCAGCGGGTCGGGACGTACGCGCGGAAGTTCCGCACGAAGCGGGGAAAGTCGTACAGGAAGTAGGCGCTCACCAGCACGATCAGGAACACCTGCAGGGTGGCGGAGACGAGGCTGGTCGCGCCCGACACGAGCATCGAGGGGCCGCCGGTCGCGAAGCCCTCGAGCACCTCCAGGAGGTTCGCGACGAGCGCCTCGAGGAGGCCCGCGACGCGCTCCTGCGCCTGCGCGGCGAGGTCGCCGTCGGGCGTGAGGCCGAGGCGTTCGTCGAGGAACGCCGCGACCGACGGGGGGAGGCCCTCGACGAGGCGTTCGAACCACCCGCCGAGCGCCCCGAGGCGATCGCCCAGGGCGCGCACCGCGCCGGGAATGAGGTTCACGAAGCGGGTGAGCTCGACGACGACCTGCCCGAACAACAGCGAGCCGAACACGAACAGTTGCAGCAGCACGACGTACACGAGCGCCACACCGATCGAGCGGCGCACGCGGATGCGTTGCAGCGCCTCGACGAGGGGGTTGAGGACGTACGCGAGGACGAACCCGATGACGCCGACCTGCAGCACGAAGGCGTAGCGGTCGCGCAGGGTCCAGGCGAGCGTCACCAGGACGGCGGCCAGCGCGACGTACGTCGCGGCCCGCACCCACGCGCTGCGCCAGGCGATCTCGATCGCGGTGACGGAGCGCGGGCCCGCCGGGGGCCCGGCCTCCGCAGCCGGCCCCCCGGCCGGCTCGGTGGCGGCCGGGGCGGCGTCGTCCCGAGCGTCGCGGGCGTCGTCGTCGTTCACGACGCGGAGTCTAGCAGGTCCCCCTCGCGCCGCCGGGGCGGCGTGCCGCCGTCCCCGGCGCGGCGGAGGCGGTGGAGGGCGGGCCGGTGGCCGCCCTGGAAGACGCGGAGCGTGCCGTCGGCCCGCCAGCCGTCCCCGGCCGCCGCGAGCGCCGCCTCGAAGGCGCGGAGGGCGTGCGTCACGACGACCGCCGTCCCCCCGGGCCGGACGAGGCGGGCGCCCTCGCGCAGGAGGCCGGCGTAGAGGTCGGGGAGGTCGTCGGCGGCGCCCACCGCGTCCCCCCACGGCGGGTCGGCGACGAGGACGTCGAAGGCGGCGTCCGGCAGGTCGGTCGCGGTCGCGTCGGCGAGGCGGAGGCGGACGGTCGCCCGGGCGCGGGCGGGCGCGCGGTCGGGCGCCGGCCCCAGGTCGCCGTCGACCGCCAGGCCCGCCGCCCCGAGGTTCGCGGCGGCCGCCTCCAGAGCATCCGCGTCGAGGTCGACCCCGACGAGGGCGGCGGCGGGCCCGAGGGCGGCGCGCTCGGCGAGGAGGGTCCCCCCGCCGCACATGAGGTTCACGACCCGCTGGTCGGCGGGGGTGCCCACCCACCGCCAGGCGGCCGCCGCGACGCAGGCGTCCAGCCCACCGGGTCGGTCGACGACCCGCCAGGGGCGGACCGACGCGGGGCGCGGCGTCGTCCGGATCAGGACCTCCCAGCCGCGCCCGACCGCCGGCGGGGCGCGGCGCAACCGGACGCGCAGGTCGCCGTCCTCGGGCGCGTCGGGCAGACCGACCGCCTCCCCCCAGGCGGCGCGCAGGCGCTGCACGACCGGCGTGTCGGCGCCGGCCGCCTCGACGCGCAGGCCGTGGAAGACGTCGCGCATGCGGACGGCGCGGAGTTCCGCGGCGAGGGTGCGGTGGGCGGCGTCCCCCAGCAGCGCCTTGGGGCGCGGCACGTCGAACGGCACGACGCGCTGCAGCGACGTCGCGGTGCGGAGGGTCGCCAGGTCGGGGGGCGGCCCGTCGCAGGTGAACGGCACCGCGGCGGCGTGCGCGTCGTCGGTCTCGCCCGCCGCCTCCGGGGGCAACGGCGTCACGCCCGGGTGGGCGGCGAGCTCGTCGCGGGCGAACGGCGCGAGGCCGGGCCGCACCTCGAGCTCCCAGCGGGGGCCGGAGGGGGCGGGCGCACCGAACGTCGGGGGCATGCGGGCAGGGTACCCGCGACCGGGGCGCGCGGCGGGCCGCGTCCTGACGAGGACCTGACGTCGGGGGGGTGACGATGGGAGGGTGCAGGAGTCCGCTTCGCCGGCGTCCCCCGCCCCCCGTCCGCGTCGCCGCCGCGTGCGCTGGCGGGGGGAGTGGATCACCGCGTACGCGATGATCTTCCCCGCGACGGCCCTCATCGCGATCTTCGGGCTGTTCCCCATCGGGTACGCGATCTACATGAGCCTCTACCGGTGGCGCATCCGCCAGGGGGGGTTCGTCGGGCTCGACAACTACGAGACGGTCCTCGGCGATTGGGGGGGCGCCGCCGCCTTCTTCGGGGGGCTCCTGCTGATCCTCGTCGCGCACCACCTGTGGACGCGCGCCTTTCGCGCGCACGCCGGCTGGCGGCGGTACGGCCCCCTGGTCGGCGCGCTCACGCTGGCGTCGGCCGGCATCGCGATCTCGCTCGGGTGGAGCCGCATGGTGGAGGCCGGCGAAGCCCGGTTCCTCGGGGGGTTGATCCGCACGACGTACTACGGGTTCCTCAGCGTCCCCATCCAGATCGTCTTGGCGTTGATCCTCGCCAGCCTCCTGTTCCAGCGCCTGCGTGGCAGCGAGACCTTCCGCATGTTGTTCTTCCTGCCCTACGTCACCCCGGCCGTGGCGGGCGCGGCGGTGTACGCGGCGCTCTTCAGCCCCCGGCCCGAACGCCCCATCAACACGCTGCTCGGTTGGTTCGGCATCCCGCCGCAGGATTGGCTGTTCGAGACCGACCCGGTGCTGGAGCTCCTCGCCAACGGCGTCCTCGCCCGCATCGCTCGGCTGGCGGGGACGGAACCGATCGAGGTGGCGTTGTCCGGGTTCTGGGCGGGCCCCAGCCTGGCGCTCGTGACGATCATCGTCTTCGGGATCTGGACCTACACCGGCTACAACGCCGTGATCTTCCTCGCCGGCCTCGCGAACATCCCGCGCGACCTGTACGAGGCGGCGGAGATCGACGGCGCCAACGGCCGGCAGCGGTTCCTGCACGTCACCATCCCGATGCTGTCGCCGGTGACGTTCTACCTCACGGTGTTGGGGTTCATCGGGACGTTCCAGGCGTTCACGCACCTCTACGTCATGCGCGTGCCCGCGACGCGGGATGCGGTGGACACCGCGAGCGTGGTGATCTTCGACACGTTCTACAAGCGCAACGACTTCAGTCTCGCCGCCGCACAGTCGATCGTGCTGTTCGTCATCATCCTGATCCTCACCCTCTTCAACCAGCGGGTCCTGGGGGGGCGGGGCGCCCGATGAGGAACCGACCGGGCCGGCGCGGGCGTACCGGATCGGGGATCGTGCCCCCCGCCCGCGACGCGCAGGTGCGCCTCGACGTCCCGCCCCCCGCCTTCCGCCTGGCGCACCTGCCGGTGTACGTCGCGCTCACCTTCGGTGCGGTCGTCTCCGCCACGCCGTTCGCGTACATGCTGTCGACCTCGTTGATGAACCTCGGGGAGACGATCAACCGCCAACTCCTCCCCGACGTTCCGCAGTGGGGCAACTACGTCGAGGCGTGGTCGAACGCCTCGTTCGACCTGTACATGCGCAACAGCATCATCCTCAGCGTCGTGACGATCCTGGGGGTGCTGTTCACCAGCACCCTCGCGGGGTACGCCTTCGCGCGCATCCGCTTCCCCGGGCGCAACGTCATCTTCGCGATCTTGCTGTCGACGTTGATGATTCCGGGCACCGTCACCTTCATCCCCCAGTTCCTCCTCGTGCGCGGCGACATCGTCCCGTGGGGCAACTGGCTCGACACGCTCCCCGCACTGACGATCCCGTTCTTCTCGACGGCGTTCATCATCTTCCTCTTCCGCCAGTTCTTCGCCGAGATCCCCGACGAGTTGTGGGACGCCGCGCGTCTCGACGGCGCCGGGCACCTCCGCTTCCTCGTCCAGGTCGTCGTTCCGATGAGCCGTCCGGTCCTCACGACCGGGGCGCTCCTGACGTTCGTGAACACCTGGAACGAGTTCCTCTGGCCGCTGTTGATCACCTACACCCCCACCTGGCGGCCGTTGGGGGTCGGGCTCTACACCTTCATCACCGAAGCCGGACCGGAGACGCACCTGTTGATGGCGGGGTCGGTCATCACGATCGTGCCGGTGTTGATCATCTACTTCTTCACCCAAAAGCAGTTCACCGAGGGCATCGCGACCTCCGGCCTGAAGGGCTGACGCGCGCACCGCCTGCGGTGCGCCGCCGTGCGGGACGGCCGCCCCCGCCACCTTGCACCGCCATGACGAACGGGCGCCATCCTCGCGTCGTACGTTCCGTCCCCCGTTCCCCCCGAAAGGAGCCCCCCATGAAGACCCTCTTCGCCCTCCTCGCCGGCCTCGCCGTGACGGTGTCCGTCGCGCAGGACGTCGACTCCCTCGACCCGTCGGGCCAGACCGTCATGTTCTGGCACCAGCACAGCACCGAACGCCTCGAGGCGCTCGACGCGATCATCGAGGAGTTCAACACGACGAACGAATGGGGCATCACCGTCCAGCAGGAGTACCAGGGCGGCTACGGCGACATCTTCCAGAAGATGCTCCCGATCCTCTCCACCTCCAGCGCCCCGAACCTCGTCGTCGGGTACCAGAACCAGGCGGCGACGTACGCGATCGGCGACGGGATGACCGACCTCACGCCGTTCGTCGAGAGCGAGCGGTGGGGCCTCACCGACGAGGAGAAGGCCGACTTCTTCCCCGGCTTCTACACCGCGGACATCTTCCCGTCGTTCGACAACCAGCGTTTCGGCTTCCCGCCGAACCGCTCGATGGAGGTCATGTACTACAACGCCGACTGGCTCGCCGAACTGGCCGACGCCGGCGCGATCTCCTTCGACGGTCCTCCCACCACCCCCGAGCAGTTCCGCGAGGCGGCGTGCGCCGCGACCGACACGCCGTTCAGCGGTGCGTTGGCCGATGCGTCGCTCGGCTACAAGCTGTCCACCGACGCCAGCCGCTTCGCCTCCTGGACGTTCGCGTTCGGTGGGGACGTCTACGACTACGACGCCGACCGCTACGCGTACGATTCGCCCGAAGCGATCGAGGCGATGACGTACCTGCAGGACCTGTTCGAGGACGGCTGCGCCGACTTCGTCACCGAGCGCTACGGCGACCAAACCGACTTCGGGCAGGGCACCCTCCTGTTCACGGTCGGCTCCAGCTCCGGCCTGCCGTACTACGACAGCGCCGTGAGCGAGGGGGCGGACTTCGCGTGGAGCGTCGCGCCGCTGCCCCGCACGACCGAGGATCCGGTCATGAACGTCTACGGCGCCAGCGTCTCCATCCCCACGGGCCACAGCCCCGAGGCCGACCTGGCGACCTGGCTGTTCATCAAGCACTACACGAGCCCCGAAGCGCAGGCGACCTGGGCGAAGGCCAGCAACTACTTCCCGGTCCGCCAGAGCGTCGCGGACGGCCTCAGCGACTACTTCGCGGAGAACGAGGCGTACGCCACGGCGTTCGATCTGCTGCCGTACGGCACGACCGAACCCCCCGTCCCCGGCTACGACTTCGTGCGCGACAACGTCGAGTCCGACATGGCGGCGATCATGGACGGCGACGACGTCGAGCGCGTCCTCGCGACCCTCACGTCGGAAAGCAACCTGATCCTGGACGACCAGCTCTCCGCGATGGAGTGACCCTCCCCCTCCCGTAGGGACGATGCGGCGGGGCCCTCGGGCCCCGCCGCTCGCGTGCGATCCGCCACGACCCCGTTCGCGGGGTCCCGCGCGTACCCTGGGGGACGTGCCCGCCCTGTCCGCCCCCGCGTCGTTGTACGTCCACGTGCCGTTCTGTCCGCACGTGTGTCCCTACTGCGACTTCCACAAGATGCGCCGCGACGAGGCGCTCGTCGGGCGCTACCTGGACCGGCTCGAGGACGAGATCGCGGACCTCGCCGCGCGGTACGGCGGGCCGCTCGACACCGTGTACCTGGGCGGCGGGACGCCGTCGCACCTGCGCGACGACGAGCTCGCGCGGGTCCTGCACGCCATCCGCAGCGGCTTTCGTGGGCTGGGGCGGCGGGAAACGACGCTCGAGGCGGACCCCGGCACGTTCGACGCCGCCCGCCTCGCGCGCTTCCGGGAGGCCGGCATCGACCGCGTCTCGATCGGCCTGCAGAGCGCGCACGACCCCACCCTCCGCTTCCTCGGCCGCGCGCACGACGCGGCGTCCGGCCTCGCGGCGGTCGAGGCGGCGGTCGCGGCGGACCTGCGGGTCGCGGTCGACCTGATCGTCGGGATCGCCGGCCGCGCGCCGGACGACGACGTCGCCCGCCTCGCCGAACGCGGGGTCGGGCACGTGTCGGTGTACGGCCTGACGATCGAGCCGTTCACGCCGTTCGCGCGGCGCGGGGTGCGGGTCGACGAGGACCGCGCGGCGGACGACCTCGCGGCGGCGGAGGCCGCCCTCGAGGGGGCGGGCTACCGGCGCTACGAGGTGTCGAACTACGCCCGCCCCGGCCTCGAGGCGATCCACAACGCCGCCTACTGGCACGGCGCGCCGTTCCTGGCGGCCGGCCCGAGCGCGGCGGCGTACCTCCCCGAGGGGCCGCACGGCACGCGCCTGACCGCGCCCCCGATCAAGGCGTGGCTTCGGGGCGAGGGGGGCGAGCGGGAGGTCCTGAACGCCGACGCCCTCGTGCTGGAGCGGCTGCTGACCGGCCT
>CAJXOA010000046.1 GCA_913057685.1 uncultured Trueperaceae bacterium | reverse complement strand
GGGGAGGTCGCCCGCCCCGACGTCGGCGGAGCGGGGGACGTCTGGCCGGCGTGGACCCGCACGCGCGGCGACGAGGTGCACCTTCGGCCGGGCGCAGGGGACGCCGTCCCCTTCCCCCGCCCGCTGGCGGGCGGGATCTACGCCGCGCCCGACCATGCCGACGGGACGGGCGGCGCGTGGGTCGGGGGTGGGCACCGCCCGCCCGACGTGGACGACCCGGACGCCCCGGCGAACCTCCGGCGCGCCGTCGCGTGGTCGGTGCCGGCGCTCGGGGCGGCGCGGGTCGCGTCGACCTGGACGGGGGTTCGCGCCAAGCGCGAGGGGGCGCGCCCCGACGTGCGCGAGGTCGCGCCGGGGGTGTGGAGCTTCGGGGCGTTCGCCGGCCGGGGGTTCCTCGTCGCGGCGCTCGAGGCGCGCCGCCTCGCGGACGCCTGGCGGGCCCTACCCCCCCGAAGCTGACGGGGGCTCGGCCTCGCGCGGGGCGAAGCCGGCGCAGCGACGCAGCGGCTGGGGCGGGTACTTCGGGAGTCGCGGGTGGTCGCAGCGCAGGTACACCGCTCCGGACGCGCTGGGCACGGCGCGCGCGAAGGCACACCCCCCGCACGTCCCCCCGCGCGCCGCGCGCGCCAGGGCGTCCGCGGGGTCGCCGGCCGCTCGGCCGGGCACGTCAGATGCGGGGCAGGGCGAAGAGTTCGTCGGCGAGGTGCTCGAGGGCGGCCTTCGTGAACGGCCGGCGGCCCTCGACCAGGCCCCCACCCTCCTTCGCGAGCGTCAACGTCCGGTAGGCGTGCGAATCGACCGGGTGGAGGACGACCTCCTTGAACACCGCGTGCCGCGGGCTGGCGTACGCGAGCAGGATCGGACGCCCGTCGGGCAGCGAGAGGCTGGCCGACATCACGGTCGTCGGGAGGTCGTAGGGGCGCTCCATGCGGTAGATGTAGTCGGGGAAGTCCGCCTCCTTCTCGAAGCGCACCCCCTCGCGGGCGTCGGCGACGTCGCGCATCCACTGCACGAGTTCCGCCCACGCTTCGTAGAACGCGCCGTCTCGCTGAGCCATGCGTGCAGCATAGCGCACCCCGACGGCCCGCCCCGACTATCGTGGGGCATGGCGATGCGACCCCGGAGGTGCCCGTGACGCCCACCGACGCCGGCCCCTGGCTGGAGGTCCTGGGGACGCTCGGGGCGGGCCTCCTCGTCGTCCTCGCCGGCCTCCTGGCCGCGGGGGCGCTCGCCGCGTTCGCCGCCCTCGCGGCGCGCCTGCACGTCGCCGTCACCGCCGCCGCGGACGACGCGGGAAACGCCCTGGAGGCGCGCGTCCGCAGCGGATGGGTCGAGGTCCGCGTCGACGGGCTGCGCCGCACCGTCACCGTCGCGCTCGCCGGCCGTCCGGTGATCACGCGTCCGCTCCGCCGGCCCACCCGCCGCTCCACGGGCACCAGCGAGGACCCCAGCGAGGAGGACCGCGACGGGGCCGCCCCGCGCCGCGCCCGCCCCGGCGGGTGGGACTGCCGCCCGTGGCGGCTCCCCGCCGCACGCCGGGCGCGCCTGACGGCGGCGCTCCGCCGCGAAGCCCGCGCGCTCCGCCTCGTGGGGGGTGGCGTCGACGGGGCCCTGGTGCTCGACGGGCGCGACCCGGCCCGCACCGGAACGATCCTCGCCGCCCTGCACGCAATCCGGCCGCACCTCGACGTCCTCGCCGCCGACGCCCCCTTCCGCGTGACGGCGGACTTCAACGCCGATGCGCCCCGCGGGCGGGCGACGGCGCACCTCCACGTCCGCCCGGTCCGCCTCGTAGCGCCCGCCGCCCGCCTCGCGTGGGCGACGGCGCGCGCCTGCCGGACCGGGGGCCGCACCGCACCGTCCGCCGCCCCCGCCGGGCGGCGTCGTTCTCGACCGCGGGCGACGCCCGCGGACGCTTCCTAGGAGGCGACCATGGCCACCCAAGATCTCCTCGATACCCTCGCGAGCGCCCTGCGCGACATCGGCACCACGAAGCAGGTGGTGGGCGAACCGATGCAGGTGGGCGACACGGTGATCGTTCCGGTCGTCGCCCTCTCCCTCGGGCTCGGTGCCGGGGCGGGCGACGCGCCGGAGGACGGCGACGGCTCGACCGGCAGCGGCGGCGGGGGCGGCGTCCGCGTCGAACCGACCGCCTTCATCATCCTGCGCGACGGCGAAGTCGACGTGCACGCGGTGCCCAGCAAGGGCGGGGCGTTGGCGACGCTGTTCGACAAGGCGCCCGACCTGGTCGACCGCATCGCGGCCGCCCGCGACGGCGGGCGGCCCGACGCCGCGACCGACGACGACGCCTGACGGCGTGCCGGTCGGCCGCCCTCAGGCGCGCCCGACCGGCAGCGCCTCGAGGTAGCGAAAGACGTTCTTCGGGACGTACGCGTACGTCGATTCGGCCGGCGCCAGGTCGGGGAGGCGGGTGAGGAGGGCGTCCACGGCGCGCGTCAACTCGAGGCGCGCCAGCGGCGCCCCGATGCAGTAGTGCACCCCCAAGCCGAAGGCGACGTGCGGGTTCGGGTGCCGCCGAACGTCGAAGCGTTCCGGCGCCTCGAACACCGCCGCGTCGTGGTTCGCCGAGGCGTAGTACAGCGCGAACTTCGTGCCCGCCTCGAAGTGCCGTTCGACGCCGTCGTCGCCGGTCACCGTCAGGTCCTCGAGGGCGAAGCGCTCGAAGAACTGCAGCGGGGTGTCGAAGCGCATCATCTCCTCCACCGCGCGGGGCAGCAGCTCGCGGTCGTCCTGCAGCGCGGCGCGGGCCTCGGGATGCTCGAAGAGCGCCTTGACGCCGTTGCCGAGGACGTTGACGACCGCCTCGTGGCCGGCGTTGAGGAACAGGATGGCGTTGGCGACCATCTCGTCCTCGCTCAGGCGCTCCGGGTCGTCCTCGCGCACCCCCACCATGCGGCTGATGAGGTCGTCGGCGGGCGCCTCCATCTTGCGGGCGGCCAACCAGCGGACGTACGCCGCGAAGTCGCGGGCGGCGTCGACCGCTTCGCGCTCCTGCTCGGGCGTGCGTTCGGGTTCGAACATCTGGATGATGCCCTTCGACCACGGCAGCAACCGGTGTCGGTCGGCCTCCGGCACGCCGAGCAGGTCGGCGATGACGGTGACGGGGATCGGTTCGGCGAAGACGCGGATCAGGTCGGCGCGGCCGTCCTCCTCGATGCGCGCGGCGAGGGCGTCCGCCTGCCGCGCGGCGAGCGCCTCGATGCGTTCCCCGAGGGCGCGCACGTGCTTGGGCGTGAAGACCTCGTGCACCGCGGTCTTGATGCGGGTGTGGTCGGGCGGCTCGATCTCGAGCAGCGAGCCGGCCTGGATGCGGTCGAACGGCGCGTGGTCCGGGTTCGCCGGTCGCTTCTCCACGCCGTCCATCACCCGCCCCAGGCGCTTGTCGCGCAACAGCGCGTCGACGTCGCGGTAGCGCGTCACGACCCACGCGTTCCACGGGGCGTGGAAGTGCACGGGGTCGGTCTCGCGGAGCTGCCGGTAGGTGGGGTAGGGGTCGTGCAGGAAGGCGGGGTCGTCGGGCCGGAAGGTCACGGGGTCGGGCATGCGCAGATTGTACGAAGCGAGCGGGGGGCGGCTCGGTCCTGCGGGTCGGGGCGGACCGGCGGACGGCGCGCTACACTGCCCCGCCGATGCCGACCGACCTGCTCGACGCCCTCAACGACGAACAGCGCGCCGCCGCGGCGCACGCCCAAGGGCCCGCCCTGGTGTTGGCGGGGGCGGGGTCGGGCAAGACCCGCACCGTCGTCCACCGCATCGCGCACCTGATGGACGCGCACGAGGTCTACCCGCAACAGATCCTGGCGGTGACGTTCACGAACAAGGCGGCGGGGGAGCTGCGCGAGCGCGTCGAGGCGCTCGTCGGGCCCCGCGCGCGGGACCTGTGGGTGTCGACCTTCCACGCCGCCGCGCTGCGCGTACTGCGGGCGTACGGCGCGGCGATCGACCTCGAGCCGGGCTTCGCGATCTACGACGACGGCGACCAACTGGACCTGCTCAAGGAGGTCCAGAAGACGGTGGTGGGCCTCGGGGAGGCGAACCCGCGGACGTTGCGCGCGGTCATCGACCGCGCCAAATCGAACCTGTGGAGTCCCGCCATGCTGGCGCAGGAGGGGGTGGAGGCGTACGGCGCGGCGATCCGCGGGATCGAACTCGAGCAGATCGTCGAGGTGTACGAGCGCTACCAGGCGCGCCTACAGCGCGCCAACGCCGTCGACTTCAACGACATCCTCGGGCGCACCGTCGAGCTGTTCACGCACCACCCCGACGTCCTCGACCGGGTGCAGGACCGCGCGGTGTTCGTGCACGTCGACGAGTACCAGGACACGAACGCCGCGCAGTACCGGCTCACCCACCAGCTGGCGGAGAAGTACCGCAACGTCATGGTGGTCGGCGATCCCGACCAGGGGATCTACGCCTTCCGGGGGGCGGACATCCGCAACATCCTCGATTTCCAGCGCGACTACGAGGACGCCGCCACCTACCGCCTCGAGCACAACTACCGCAGCATCCCCGCCGTCCTGCGGGTCGCGAACGCGTTGATCGAACCGAACAGCGGGCGGCTCCCCAAGGCGCTTCGGCCGGTGAAGGCCGAGGGCGTCCCGGTGCAGCTGTACCGCGCGGCGGACCACCGCGCGGAGGCGGAGTTCGTCGCGCGCAGCGTCGAACGCCTCCTCGCGGAGGACGGCGGCGACCTCGACCGCTACGCGGTGCTGTACCGCACGAACGCGCAATCGCGGGCGTTGGAGGAGGCGTTGCGCCGCGCCGGGCTGGAGACCCGCATCGTGGGCGGCGTCGGCTTCTACGAACGGCGCGAGGTGAAGGACGCGCTGTCGTACGCCCGGGCGGCGTTGAACCCGGCGGACGACGTCTCGTGGCGGCGGATCCTGAACCGCCCGAAGCGCGGGATCGGCGGGACGAGCGAGGACAAGCTCGCCGGCTTCGCCGCGCGGCAGGGGATCGCCTTCTCCGAGGCGGTCCGCCGCTACGACGAGGTGCTGGCGGGCACCGCGGCGGAGAAGAAGGTGGCGACCTTCGCGGCGTTGATGCGCGACCTGGCGGAGGCGGCGGAGACGCTGCCCGCCGGCCAGTTCGTCGCGCACATGCTGGACGCGAGCGGGATGGTCGCGGCGTTGCGGCAGGAGGCGGGCGTCGAGGCGCAGGGGCGGCTCGAGAACCTCGGGGAGCTCGCCAGCGCCGTCGAGGAGTGGGAGGCGCAGGAGGGCGGCACCATCCAGGAGTTCCTGGACGAGGCGGCGTTGATGGCGTCGGTCGACGACCGCGCGGTCGCGGCGGTGAACGACGGGGAGGTCCCCACCGACGCGGTGACCCTGATGACGTTGCACAACGCGAAGGGCCTGGAGTTCCCCGTCGTGTTCCTCGTCGGGCTCGAGGAGGGCCTGCTGCCCCACCGGGGGTCGACGACGAGCCTGCAGGAGGTGGAGGAGGAGCGGCGCCTCGCCTACGTCGGGGTGACGCGGGCGCAGGAGCGGTTGTTCCTGGTGCATTGCGACACCCGCATGACGTTCGGGCGGACCGAGCCGGCGCGCCCCTCGCGCTTCCTCGAGGACGTCCCCCGCGAGGACCTGCAGGAGGTCGACGCGTTCGGCGACGAGCTGGCGAAGCCCGACCGGACGCCGCTCCGCCCGAAGGTCCGGTGGGGGGCGGCGACGACGCAGGTGGAGACGACCGGCGGGGAGGTCAAGACCTACCGCGGGGGGGAGAAGGTCCGCCACCCGAAGTACGGCGTCGGCACGATCGTCGGCGTTTCGGGCGAGGGCCCGAAGGCGCAGTTGACGGTCGTGTTCGACGGGGCGGGTGCGAAGAAGTTGTTGGCGAAGTTCGCGAACCTGCAGGACGCCTGAGGGCCGTCCCGACGCCGGGCGCGCGCGCCCGCGCCCGGGCGGGGGCGGCGGTTCGGGGGGCGTCCCTCGCGTGGTAGGCTCGCCCTCCAGCAGCGCGGAGGCAGCGGACCGCGCCGAGGGAGGACATCGAGTGGACGCAAAAGCGATCGTCGTGACGTCCGGCAAGGGGGGCGTCGGGAAGACCACCACCACCGCGAACGTCGGGGCGGCCCTCGCGAAGGCGGGGGAGAAGGTCGCGGTGATCGACACCGACGTCGGCCTCCGCAACCTGGACGTCGTCATGGGCCTCGAGGGGCGGGTCGTGTACGACCTGATCGACGTCTTCGAGGGCGAGTGCAAACTCAAGCAGGCGCTGATTCGCGACAAGCGGGTCGAGAACCTGCACCTGGTCGCCGCGTCGCAGACGAAGGACAAGAGCGCGCTCAGCGAGGAACGCATGCAGGAGACCGTCCGGCTGCTGATCGAGGAGGAGGGCTTCGACCGGGTGTTGATCGACTCCCCCGCCGGCATCGAGTCGGGCTTCCAGACCGCGGCGAGCGCCGCGGGGGGCGCGCTCGTGGTCGTCAACCCCGAGGTGTCCAGCGTCCGTGACGCCGACCGCATCATCGGGCTGCTCGAGGCGCGGGGGGTGGACGAGGTCCGCCTCATCATCAACCGCCTCCGGCCGGAGATGGTGCAGCGCGGGGACATGCTGGAGGTCGACGACGTCCTCGAGATCCTCGGCGTGAAGCTGATCGGCATCGTGCCGGAGGACGAACGGATCCTGGTCTCGACGAACCTCGGGAGCCCCGCCAGCCTCGACGAGAGCAACAAGGCGGGGAACGAGTTCCGCAACATCGCCCGCCGCCTCGCCGGCGACGAGATCCCCTACGCCGCGCTGGAGCAGAGCTCCGGCGGCTTCCTCGGGGGGCTCCGTCGCCTGTTCGGGGGCCGCTGATGTTCCGCCTGTTCGGGGGCCGCAAGAAGAGCAAGGACCAGGTGAAGGAACGCCTGAAGATGGTGTTGTCCTACGACCGCGCGAAGTTGACGCCCGGGCGCATGGAGGACCTGAAGGCGGAACTCATGGAGGTGCTCTCGAAGTACTTCCCGACCGAGGAGTCCGGCTACGACGTCACCCTCGAGCAGCAGGGCGACCACATGGTGATGACCGCGAACCTCCCCCTGGAGAGCTGAGGCACCGCACGTGGACGGGCCCGCCGGACCGATGCCCGAGGGGCGCCCGACCGGCGGGGCGGGCGACGACGCGGTCGGCCTGTTGGTCGCCGCGCCCGAACGCGAGCACGACCTCCTCGACGTCCTGTTGAGCCCCATGCCGTTCGCCGCGACGTTCGTCGCGACGGCGGACGCGGCGTTGGCGCACCTGAAGGGCGCGACCCCCGCCGCCGCCCTGATCGCCCTGGACCTGCCCGACCTCGCGGGCGACGAGATCGCGCGCCGCCTGCGGGAGGTCCCCCGGCTGGCGCGCACGGCGGTCGTGCTCTACGGCGACGGCGAGGGCGAGGCGGGCCTCAGCGAGGACGCGCACGCCCGCGCGCGGGAGGCGGGCGCGGACCTGCTCCTCCCCCGCCCGCTCGCCGGCAAGGACCTCGCCGCGCGCCTGTACGCCCTCGCGGGCGGCACGCCGCCCGCCGCGGACGCCCCCAGCGACGGGGAGGCCGCGAATCCCGCCGCGCAGGACCCGGCGTCGCTCGCGCGGGCGTTGCGGGCGGCGGAGGCCCGAGTGGCGGAGTTGCACGCCCGCATCGCGGAGCTCGAGCGGCGCAACGCGGCGTTGCTGGACGCGCTGGACGAGGCCGGCGACGCGGGCGGGTCGCCCGCCCTGGGTCGCCGCGGGCGCACCCGCCGCTGAGGCGGGCACGCCGGACGCCCCGAGGCCGGAGTCGGAACGACCGCGTGGGCCGCACCTGCGCGCGACACCGGAGGGCGGGACCGGGGCCCAAGCGCGTGGGCGGTCGTGGACGCCGTCGAGGACGGGATACGGTTCGAGGTCAGGTGCCGTCGGGCGAGCCGGACGCCGCCTGCGCGGCGATCGGTGCGCCGTCGTGCGCCTGCGGGCCACCCGAGCGGCGCGTCGGCTGCGCGCGCGCAGGTTCGTCCTGCGCGGGGCGTGCCGGGTGCGGCACGCGGGTGCTGTGCAGGTGCTGCAGCGACCAGGTGTGGATCGCCTGCATCACGTCGCGCAGGCCCTCCCCGGCGGGGGTCAGGGCGTACACGGCGCGGGCGGCGCCCTCCTCCCCACTGCGGCGGGCGACGAGGCCGACCTCCTGCAGCGCGACGAGGCGCTGCCGGAGGGTGGTGGGGTTGCACCCGCCGACGTCGCGCCCGAGCTCGTTGAAGCCGCGGGGGCCGTCGAGCAACGCGTGCACGATGTGCAGCACCCACTTCTCCTGCAGCACGCAGATGGCGCGTTGCGTCGGGTGGGTGGGGTCGGCAGCGGCGCAGCGGGTCGGCACGGAGGGAACGTACCACCCGCCCACCAGCGCGGGAGACGCCCGGCCTACACGCACTCCATGGCGTCCTGGCGGGCGCTCGCCGCGGACGGGCGGTGCGGCCGGGCCCCCGCCGAGGCCGGTGGTATCGTGCGAGGAACGCGAAGGACGTACGCAACGTCGCGCGGTGCGCGACGCGAGGAAAGGGGCGCCATGAACATCTACCAGACGATCGGCCGCAACATCGACGTGACCGACGCGATGCGGACGTACGCCGAGGACAAGCTGCAGAAGCTCGACAAGTTCAGCGAACAGATCATCGACGCGAAGGTCGTCATGTCCTACAACGACCGGGTCGGCGGGCAGCCGGCGAAGGTCGAGGTGCAGGTCAACGTCGCCAACGGCATGGTGCGCGCCGAGGAGCGCGCGGTCGACCACTACGCCGCCGTCGATCTGGTCGTCGACAAGCTCGAGCGGCAGCTCAAGAAGGTCAAGGGGCGCCACGAGGCGAAGCGCGACAACGCGAAGCCGGTCGAGCCGCCCCCCGCCCCCGTCGAGGGCGCCGCGGAGGAGGAGGTCGAGGAGCCGCCGCGCATCGTCCGCACCAAGCGGCACGTCCTGCGCCCCATGGCGCCGGAGGACGCCGCGATGGAGATGGACGCCTTGGGTCACGACTTCTACGTCTTCCGCAACCTCGACACCGACGCGGTGTCGGTGATCTACCTGCGCGAGGACGGGCACTACGGCATCATCGAACCCGCCTGACGCGGGCCCCGCACGCCGTTCATCGGGCCCGAGCGTGATGCGCTCGGGCCCGTTCGTAGATCGCGCGTTCGTCGGCGAGGATCGCCTCGAGCTCGGCGCGAACGTCCGCGCCGAGGGCGGGGCGGACGCGGGTGCGGTTGGCGACCGGCGCGAGCGCGACCTCCGCGCGGAGGCGGGCGCGGGCGAGGCGGTCGACCGGCCGACGCCACGCGCGGCGCGGGAGGGTGCGCGCGGCGAGGAACGCCTCGAAGCGCGCGGCGTCCTCGGTGAACGTCTCGGTGAAGCCGACGAAGTCGACGTCCTCGATCGCCGTCGCGCCGAGGTAGCCCGCGACCTCGCCCTGCAACCTCCGCGCCAACGCGACCGGGTCGGCGCCGCCGTCCAGGAAGGCGTCGTGGTTCGGGTTGCCGTGCCGGCGGCGGGTGGCCCAGTAGGCGGCGTAGGACGCCACCCGGTCCACCGGGTCGCGCAGCCACACCATCGTCGCCGCCTCCGGGAACGCCGCCCGGAGCGCGTCCAGCGGCACGTGCCCGTGGACCGCGCCGAGGGTGCCGTCGGCCGCGCGGGCGCGCAGGGCGGGCCAACGCTCCTCGAACGCCCCCTCGCTCCGGAAGTCGTCGTAGAGGTAGGCGACGCCCGCCCCGAACGCCGGGACGAGGAGGCGGCGGACGGCGTTGCCGGCCGCCTTGGGGACGTGCACGGAGACGAGGTCCACCGCCGCTACCCGCTCCCCCGCCGCGCGCGCAGGACCGCCGCCACGACCAGCCCGAAGGCGAACCCGCCGACGTGCGCCCACCAGGCCACCCCGGGTGCGGAGACGTCGCGCACCGCGAGCGTGCCGGCCGCCTGCCAGCCCTGCACGACCGCCCACCAGCCGACGTACGCCCAGGCGGGCAACCACCAGAGGTAGAAGCGGGGCGGGCGACGCACTAGCCGCAGCGCCCACCAGAGGGGTGCGAGCACGATGACGTAGGCCTGCACGCCGCTGCGCGGGAACCACGTGACGTAGGCGGCGAGGAGCGCCCCGATCGCGCCGGACGCGCCGACCAACGGCCGCCAGCCCGACGGCTCGAACGCCGCGTGCACGGCGGCGGCCGCGACCGCGCCGGCCAGGTAGAACGCCAGGTAGCGGCCCCGCCCGAGGCGGACCTCGACGTCGTCCCCGAACACCGCGAGGAAGAACAGGTTGCCGATCAGGTGCAGCGGGTCGGCGTGCAGGAACGCGTGCAGCAGGAGGCTGGGGGCGAAGCCGATCGGGTCGGCCAGGAAGCGTTGCGGCACGAACGCGGCGAGCTCCATCCACGCCAACGCCGGGCCCGCCCCGAGGAGGCGGATCTGCACGAGGAACGACGCGACGTTGGCGAGGATCAGGAGGCGCGTGACGGGCGCGGGCCCGGGGGCGGGGGCGCGGTCGCGGACGGGCAGCACGGGTCAGCGGAGGGCGGCGGTCTCGAGGTGGGGGCGGTGCTTGACGATCACACCGGCCGGGACGCGCCCGGCGACGACCGCGCCGGCGTAGATGCGGCTGCGCGCCCCGACGACGGCGCCGGGACCCAGCACCGCGTTGCACCCCACCGCGACGCCGTCCCCGAGGCACGCGCCGAACTTCCGGAGGCCGGTGTCGACGCCGTCGACGGCGACGTTGCCGCCGTCGTGCTTGAGGTTGGCGACCTTCACGCCCGCCCCGAGGTTCACGTCGCGCCCGAGGACGGCGTCGCCCACGTACGCGAAGTGCGGGGCCTTCGCGCCCGGCAGCAGCAGCGACCGTTTGATCTCGCTGGCGTGCCCGACGTTCACGTCCGCCCCGAGCATCGCGCCGCCCCGCACGACGGCGGCGTGCCCGATCCGCGCTCCGGGGCCGATCCAGGCGGGCCCTTGGATCCAGGCGTACGGCCCCACCTGCGCGCCGGGGTGTAGGGCGACGTCCCCCTCGAGGATCGCGGTGGGGTGGACGTCGGCGCGGGTCGCGGCCGACGCGGGTTCCGCGGCGCCGGACGCGAGGTCGGCTTCGATCCGGCCCGGCAGGACCGCGTCCAGCCCCGCGAGCACCGTCCAGGGGGCCTCCGGGTCGACGCCCTCCGCCTCGAAGGGTGCGCGGAGCACCTCCCCGAGTGCGGCGAGGTCGAACCACTCCGCGAACGTCGGCATGCGGGGAGGATACCGCGCGGGGAGGCGCGGACGGCGCGGCCGGTACGGCCGGTGGCAACGGTGCGCGCGGGGCGGCGGGGGGCGATAGACTCCGTCCGTGCTGCACGTCATCGTGAATCCCGTCGCGGGGCGCGGTCGCGCCCGCGCCACCTGGCCGAAGGTGCGCGCCGGCCTGGAGGCGGCGGGCGCCGCGTTCGACGTGCAGGAGACGACCGGTCCGCACCACGCGACGGCGTTGGCGGCCGCGACGCCGGACGGCGCGACGGTGGTCGCGGTCGGGGGGGACGGCACGACGCACGAGGTGGCGAAGGGGATCCTGGGCAGCGCCCGCACGCTGGCGCTCGTGCCGGTGGGGTCGGGTGACGACGTGGCGTTCGCGCTCGGGTTGCCGCGCGACGACGCGGAGGCGGCCCTGCGGGTGCTCCTGCACGGCCGCACCCGCACGATCGATACCGGCGTCTGCAACGGCGAACCGTTCCTGAACGCGTTGGGGGTCGGCCTCGACGCGGAGGTCGGCCGGTTGGTGCACGATGCACCCCCGGCGTTGCGGGGGGTGGGCGCCTACCTGTGGGCGGTCGCCGTCGCGCTCCGCGACCACGACGTGGGACGCATGCGCGTCACGTCGCGCGCTCCTGCGGGGGACGCCGTGCTCCACGACGGTCCGTCGTTGTTGATCAGCGTGCAGAACGGCCCGCGGACGGGCGGGTCGTTCCGCTTCGCACCGAGCGCGTCGGTGGACGACGGCGTGCTGGACCTGATTCGGGCGGGCGATCTATCCCGCCCCGGCACCCTGGGGCTCCTCCCCCGCGCGATGCTCGGCCGGCACCTGGGCCACCCGGAGGTCGCCCACCACCGCGTCACGGACCTACGGATCGAGGCGGCGACGCCGCGCACCTGGCATGCGGACGGCGAGGCGTTCCCGCCCGCCACCTCGTTCTCGGTTCGGGTGCGTCCTTCGAGCCTGCGCGTCCGCGCGCCCTGACCGGACCATCCTCCCGCACCCCGCCACCAAAACGCGCGCCCCGCCGGAGCGGGGCGCGCGTGCTCGTCGGCCCGAAGGCCTAGACGGTGGAGGTCGTTAGAACGCGACTTCGTAGGCGACGCTGAAGACCTGCGCCGTCACGTCGTCGTCGTCGTCGGTGTCGGCGTCGTTGGTGTACTGACCGAAGCCGAACATCAGGTCGTAGTAGTTCCACTCGACCTCGAAGCCGGCCACGCTACCGGTCGTGTCGCCGTTGTCCACGATGCCCTCGGAGAGGTTCTCACCGAGATCGGTCGTGTTGACGTCGTAGTACACGTTCGTGCCGGTGTACGAGCCGTAGCGGGCCGCCATCGAGGAGTTCGGGAAGAGGAACTCGTCGAGGTTCAGGCCGACGCTCCACTGGAGCTGGCTGGCGTCGTACTCGCGGGTCGACACCTGCGTCGACTGCATGTAGTTGACGGCCGCCTCGAGGCTCGGCGCCAGGACGACGTCGAGCGGAGCGGTGACGAGCCCGGTGCCGGCCGTGATGGTCCGCGAGTCGTTCACGTCACCGTCGGCGTCGACGGTTTCGAACGACGCGTACGGGGTCACGGTCGCGCCCGCGACGTCCAGCGTGTAGTCGGCGCTGGCGTCGATGACGGTCTCCGAGAACTCCTCGGTGCCGTCCTCGTAGCCCATCGTGTAGTTGGCCGCGAGGTTCAGGTTGGCGATGAGGGCGTCGGACGCAGCACCGTCGTGGGCGATGCCCGCGGTGATCTCCGTCGCGTACTCCTTCTCGTCGGGGTCGGCGGAGGCGCCGAGGTCGGCGACGGTCGTTTCGTCGACGTCGACCGTCGTGTAGGCGGCGCTGGCCGAGAAGCCGGCGAACAGGTCGGCGGAGGCGTCGGCGCCCCAGGCCTGCACGAGATCGTCGGCGTCGTTGGTGACGTCGTAGTCCCAGCGGTCGAAGAAGCCGCCGACCGTCACCATGGCGACGCTCGCGGAGCCGTCGACCATGAAGCCCTGCTGGTTCTCGGCGTACGGGAACTCGTCCGCGTCCACGAGGGTGTTGTCGGCGTTCACGACGCCGGTCCAGCCCGCGTCGATGTCGCGGTAGTTGCCGCCGAGGGTCAGGCCGCCGAGGACGTCGACCGTGGTCGAGGCGTCGACGAACAGCACGTCGATGGCGTCTTCGCCCTCGACCGAGGTGCTGGCGTTCGCGTACTCACCGGCGACCGAAAGGCCGAGGGTACCGAGATCGAGGTCGCCGGCGCCGTCGAGACCGAAGATGGTCGTGGCGTCGTCGTCCTCGTCCGGCTGGTTGCCGTCGGTCGTGTCGGTCTGGTGGCGGACGAAGCTGAAGCCGCCGGTCAGGCCTTCGATGGCGGACAGCTGCCCGCGGACACCGAGGGTCTCGTTGGCGGTTTCGAGCGTCGCGTCGTCGTCGTCGCTCGTGATGTAGGCCACGTCGAGCGACGGATCGAGGAACGCCAGCGCGTCGGGCGCGCCGAGGGCGGCGGTGAAGCCGACGTCCTCACGCTCGAGGGTGTACGGCGTGAAGCTGCCGGTGACGGCGCGACCGTAGTTGAAGGTCAGCGGCGCAGCGCCGATGCCGTCGTACGTGAAGGTGACGTCGTCGATGACGAGATTACCGGCGTCGATGTCGAGCGCGTCCTCGTCGACGCCTTCGTCCGACTCGTCGAGCGCGATGGTCACGACGGCGTCGAACGAGTTCAGGCCACGGTCGACGCTGGCGCCGCCGAGCGTGTAGCTCGCCTCGAGGGAGAGTTCGCTCGTGAAGTCGCTGCCGTAGCTGATGTCGCCACGGTCTTGCGCGTACTCGCCGGGCTCGTCGACCTCGTCCTCGTCACCGGCGGGGTTCGCTTCGGAATCCGTGCCGGTGCTGAAGTAGGACTCGCCCATGTCGCGGTCCATGCCCACGCCGTAGGCGCGGTCGATGTCGAACGGAGCCAGACCGGCGTCGCGCAGGCTGTTCCGACCCACGTAGTACTCGAGGGCGATCGAGCCGCTCAGGCCGAGCGGGTTCGTCTCGAGTTCCGCGACGCGGCTCTCCAGCTCGCCGATGCCGGCGGTCTGCTCTTCGAGCGCGGTCACGCGGTCGCCGAGGGCGACCTGGTTGCGACGCAGCAGGATCGCGAACTCGCGGATGCTCGCCATGTCGTCGGAGACGGACTCCTCGAGGGCGGCGATCTCGCTGGCGTTCGCGTCGGTCGCGACGCGCGCGGCGGCGACCTGGTTCTGGACGTCCTGCAGGGCGTCGCCGTCCATGCCGCTCATCATCGCGGCGTCGACGTCGTCGGACAGGCCGGCGATGGCGCTTTCGGCGGCGGACAGGCGCGCGTCCATGGTCGCCATGTCGGCGTCGATGACGCCGAGCATGCGGCTCATGACGAGCGACGCCTGGTAGCGGGTGAAGGCTTCGTTCCCACGGAACGTGCCGTCGGGGAAGCCGATGACGATGTTCAGCTCGGCGATCTGCTCGACGGCGTCTTCGGCCCAGTGCCCGCTCGGAACGTCCGGGAAGCTCTGCGCGAAGGCGCCACCGGCCAGCGTCGCCGCAGCCAGCAATGCAATGAGTTTCTTCATGGTGATACCTCTCAACCGTTTGGATTGGTCTGCGCGACGGCGAGGATCCCCAGCGGGGCGTGCGGCGAGTGTCCGTGTTTCCTCCACCGCGCTCCTCCATTGTCGGGGCGTGCCCGTCCGTCGCGGTTCGTGCGCCCACTGCGAAGCCGAGTCGAGAGTTGCACCTCCTTTCGTGCGACTCCGCGGGCAGACGAAACCAGAGGGAATGATGGCACGAAACGGGGGGCCGGGTCAACCGCACCCGCCCGCGGGGAGGCCCGTCCAGGAGCGCGCAACCCGGCCTCGCGGCCGAATGTGAAGAACCGTACGCCGGGCCCTGGGGTCCGGAGGGCTGCCGCCCCTTCAGGACGACGCCGCCGGGGCCCGCCCCCGAACCGCCGTCTCGACCCCCGCGGGAGGCTATGCTCCGCAGGCATGGAACGCCCTTCCGTCCCGGCCGCCGACGCCCTCCTGGGCGAACGACTCGACGTCCTCGACCACGGCTTCGTGCGCCTCGTGGACTACCTCGGCGGGGACGCCCGCATCGTGCAGTCCGCGCGCGTCAGCTACGGCGACGGCACCAAAACCGTCCGCGAGGACGCCGCCCTGATCGACTACCTGTTGCGGCACGCCCACACCAGCCCCTTCGAGCAGGTGGTGCTGACGTTCCACCTGAAGATGCCGATCTTCGTCGCGCGGCAGTGGATGCGGCACCGCACCGCCCGCGCGAACGAGATCAGCGGACGCTACTCGGTGCTGCCCGGCGAGTTCTACCTGCCCGACCCCGAGCAGGTGCGACCGCAATCGACGCGCAACAAGCAGGGGCGCGGCGACGAGGCGGTCCCCGAGGACCTGCAGGCGCGGGTCCTGGCGCTCCTGAAGGCCGGGCAAGCGAGCGCCTACGAGGAGTACGAGACGATCCTCGACGAGGGGCTCGCCCGGGAGCTGGCCCGCATCCACCTGCCCGTGTCGCTCTACACCGAGCTGTACTGGCAGATCGACCTGCACAATCTGATGCACTTCCTCCGGCTGCGGCTCGACGACCACGCCCAGTACGAGATCCGGGCGTACGGCGAGGCGCTCGCCACCGCCGCGAAGGCGGTGGCGCCCCTCGCCTACGAGGCGTTCGAGGAGCACGTCCTGCACGGGCGGCAGCTGTCGCGCCGCGAGCTGGACGTGGTGCGCGGTGCGCTGGACGAGGAAGCGCTCCGAAGCGCGCTCAAGGAGAGCGGGTTGCGGCGGAGCCGCCGCAACGAACTCTTGACCAAGCTCGGGTTGGACCCGGAGCCCCCCAAGAGCGCGACCGACGCGGCGGACGGGGCGGCGGCCGAGCCGACCCGCGCCGACCCCGGCTGAGCGTGCGCTACCGCCTGGTGCCCGTCGGCGTGCCGGCGCGCGGGTTCGCGCGGGACGCCCTCGCGCACTACGAGGGCCGCCTGGCGAAGCTCGCGCCGGTCGAGGTGATCCCCGTCAAGGCCGGGCGCGGCGGGGACGTGAACGGCGTCCGTGCGCGCGAGGCGGACGCCCTGCGCGCCCAGGCGGACGGCTACGTCGTCGCGCTCGACGAGCGCGGCGAGCGCTTCACCAGCGAGGCGCTGGCGCGCCGGATCGCCGACCTCGAGGTGCGCGGCACGTCGCGCGTCACGCTGTGGATCGGGGGGGCGGACGGCCTCGATCCCGCGCTCGTGGCGGAGGCCGACGCGACGTGGCGCCTCTCCGACCTGACGCTGCCGCACGAACTCGCTGCGGTCGTCGCCCTCGAACAGCTCTACCGCGTCGAGACGATCCGGGCGGGCCACCCCTACCACCGCGGGGGCTGACCCCGGGCGCGCCCGACGGCAAGCATCGTTCGGTGGTCGGGCGTGCGGCGGTCGGGCGGGCGTCGGCCGGTCAGGCGGCGGCGCCGCCCCACCTGCGGTGACGGACGTCGAGCGCCGCCCACAGGCCGTAGAGGTGCACGGCGGCGGCCTCGAGGGCGTCGAGCGGCGGGTCGACCGGGGCGAGCGCCTGCCAGGCCACCCGGTCGGAGCCCAGCACC
>CAJXOA010000045.1 GCA_913057685.1 uncultured Trueperaceae bacterium | reverse complement strand
GTCGTCCGGCCACCCGCCCAGCGACAGCAGGTGGTTGCGGGCGTAGCTGGGCCCGATCGCCAGGGCGTCGAGGACCGCGCGGAGCTCGGGCGCGTCGGCCAGCCGGTGGGGCCGCAGCAGGGTGTAGAGCCGCGTCCGCGTCTCCCGGGGGGAGGTCGTCCCGAGCGCCGCGCCGGCGCGCGCCAGCAGCTCGTCGTAGAGGTCGGCGGGGTTGCGTGGCACGCCCCCATCGTGGCACGCCGCCTGGGTCCACTCGGTGGACTCGCGCCCGCCGCACGCCGACGCTGAACGCAGGCGGCTTGCGAGGGGGCGAGACGTCGGAGGCGGGGCGTCGGGGGCGAGGCGTCGGGCCGGGACGGGTCAGCGGAGCAGGTCGCCGCCCCCCGTCCCGGTCCGCAGCCCGTCGGCGAGCAGGTTCACGCCCAACACCGCCGCCGCCAACGCCGCGCCGGGGAACACCGACGTCCACCACGCCCGGTGCAGGTAGGGGCTGGCGACGTCCAGCAGGTAGCCCCAACTGACGCGGGTCGGGTCGCCGAACCCCAGGAACGACAACCCGGCCTCGACGAGCATGGCGTTGCCCACCTGCAGCGCGGCGTAGGCGAAGGCCGGCCCCAAGGCCAACGGCAGCACGTGGCGCACCAGCCGCCGCACCGGGCCCGCCCCCAGCGCGTGCGCGGCGGCGACGTGGTCCTCGACCTTCACCGCCAGCACGCCGCTGCGCACGACGCGGGCGACCACCCCCCAACTCGTGAGCGCCAGGACCGCCACCAGGTTCGGCAGGCTCGCGCCGAACAACGCCACGACCGTCAGCGCCAGGAAGAAGCGGGGGAGCACCAGCGTCAGTTCGGTGAGGCGCATCAGCAGCGCGTCGACGGCCCCACCGACGAACCCCGCGACGCCGCCCACCACGATCCCGAGCGCGAGCGAGGCGAGCGCGACCGCCACCCCGACCGACAGCGACGTCGACGCGCCGTGCAGCACGCCGGTCAGGACGTCCCGCCCCAGGTCGTCGGTGCCGAACGGGTGCGCGGCGGAGGGCGGCACGAACGGGGCGCCGGTCGCCGCGAACGGGTCCGCCCCCCGCAGGTGCGGCCCCGCCACCGCCAGGACGACGAAGGCGAGCGTCAACGCCGCCCCGATCCGCCGCGACGGGCCGCCCCGCCCCAGGCCCGCCGCGCGCCGCGCGGCGCGGCGCGCCCGCCCGAGCGGGTGCGACCCCGGCGGGGTGTGGAGCAGCCCCCCGGGGCCGCGCTCAGGCATCGCGCACCCGCGGATCGAGCGCCGCGTACGCCAGGTCGGCGAGGAGGTTCGCGAGGACGACCGCGACCGCGAGCAGCAGCAGCGCGGCGGTGACGACCGGCAGGTCGCGGGCCAGCATCGCGCCGAGCAGCAGCCGCCCGACGCCGGGCCAGGCGAACACCGTTTCGACCAGGACCGACCCGGTCACCAGGAAGCCCATCTGCGCCGCGACGACGGTGACGACCGGGAGCAGCGCCGTGCGGAGCGCGTGCGCGCGCAACACCCGCCCCGCGGAGAGCCCCTTGGCGAGGGCGGTGCGCAGGTAGTCGCGGTGCAGGACGTCGACGACGCCCGCGCGGGCGACGCGCGCGACCGGCGCGGCGTACTGCAGCGTCAACGCCGCGACCGGCAGCACCATGTGGTGCGCGACGTCGGCGAGGCGGGCCAGGCCCTGCGCGTCGCCGCGCAGGCTCTCCATGCCCTGCACCGGGAACCAGGGGAGGCGGTAGGCGAAGATCAGGACCAGCAGTTGCGCCGTCCAGAAGACCGGCAGCGCCTGCCCCGTCAGCGACAGGGCGCTCAGCGCGGCGTCGCCGCGCCCGCCGTGCCGGCGGGCGGCGAGGGTCCCGAGGGTCGTCCCGAGCAGCGTCGCGAGCACGAGCGCCGGCGCGACGAGGAGGAGCGTCGCGGGCAGGGCCTCGAGGACGACCGCGGCGGCGGGACGCTGCAGGCGGTAGGAGGTCCCCAGGTCGCCGCGCGCGACGTTCCCGAGGTACGCCGCGAAGCGCTCGGGCGCGGGCCGGTCGAGCCCGAAGCGCTCGCGCATCTCGGCGTAGTAGGCGGGGTCGCCGTCCTCGCCGGCGATCGCGACGATGGGGTCGCCCGGGGCGAGCTCGACGAGGCCCCACACGATCGCCGCGACGCCCAGCAGCAGGGGAATCGTCTGCGCCAGGCGTCGCGCGAGGAAGGCGGCCACGTCGGCCTCAGCGGTCCAGCCAGGTGCGCGTGAAGGCGCTCGTGCGGTGGGCCTCGACGTCCCGCACGTCCGGCGCCGACGCCTGGTGGTAGCGGCGCTCGACCAGCCACAGGTAGGGCAGGTCCTCGACCAGGCGGCGTTGCACCTCGTCGTACAGCGCCCGCCGTTGCTCCGGGTCGGGTTCGGTCGCGGCGTCGGCGAAGAGCGCATCGACGCGGTCGTCGCGGTAGGCGGGCGCGTTCGAGAACGGCGCGGGCGCGATGTTGCTCGAGACGTGCATCGGCGCGACGCCGATCGACGGGTCGGCGTTGTTGCAGGAGCTGATGAAGCCGACGTCGAAGTCCCGGTCGCCGTAGACGCGCGCGACGTACGAGGCGCGGTCGAGGGCGACCATGCGCAGGTCGACGCCGACCGCCGCGAGGTCCTGGCGGATCGTTTCGGCGTGGCGGGTGAACATCGGGAAGTGCAGGAAGTCCGCGGTGAGGCGGACGCCGCCGTCGTCCGGCGTCAGGCCGGCCTCGTCGAGGAGGGTTTCGGCGCGTGCGGGGTCGAGCGGGTAGGTCGGCAGGTCGCCTTCGTGCCAGGCCGCCAGGTCGCTGGAGATCGGGCCGGTCGCGAGGCGCCCCTGCCCGAAGAGGACGCGCTCGAGGAACGTCGCGCGGTCGACGGCGTGCGCGAAGGCGCGGCGGACGCGCACGTCGTCGAACGGCGCGCGGTCGAGGTTGAAGGCCAGCTTGAAGATGCAGTACGACCCGCCGGCGCTGTGCGGCACGGTGCGCACGACGACGTCGTCGCCGGCGCGCTCCACCTCGCTCGCGGGGAAGCCGAGGACGTGGTCGACCTCGCCGCGCTGCAGCGCGAGCATGCGCGTGACCGGGTCGGGGATGATCCGGAACGTCACGCCGTCCAGGTAGGGGAGGCCCTCGCGGAAGTAGGCGTCGTTGCGGACCAGGTCGATACGGTCGTCGCGCTCGAAGCGCTCGAAGACGAACGGTCCCGTCCCGACCGGCGCGCGGTTGGCGGGGTGCGTCAGGGGGTCGCGCCCCTCGTACAGGTGCGCGGGCAGGATCGGCGCTTCGGTGACGTCGAGGCGCTGCAGGAGCGCCGGGTAGGGCGCGTCGAAGACGAACTCGACGGTGTGCGCGTCCGGCGTACGAATCTCGCGCAGGACGTCCCCCAACCCCCCGCGGGTGCGGGTGTGGAAGCGCAGCAGGATCTCCTCGAACGTCACCCGGACGTCGTGGGCGGTGAACGGTTCGCCGTCGTGCCAGGTGACGTCGGTGCGCAGGGCGAAGCGGTAGACGCGCCCGTCCTCCAGCACCTCCCAGTCGGCGGCGAGGGCGGGGTGCGGGGTGCCGTCGGCATCGAGTCGGACGAGGCCGTCGAACACCGAGTCGGCGACGGCGTGCACGGAGCCGCCGGTCGTGATGGCGGGGTTGAGGTGCGCGACGGTGTCGAACATCGCCACGACCAACGTCCCGCCGCGCTCCGGGGTCGCGTCCGTCCCCTGCGCGAGGGCGTGGGCCGGGAGGACGGCGAGGACGGCGACGGCGAGGGCGGCGAGGATCGCCGCGGCGGGTCGGTGGGGGGCGGTCGGTCGCGTCATGCGGATCCCTCCTCGGGTGCGTCGCGCGACGGCCCGTCGGTGCCGTCGGCGTCGGTGGGGTCGGCGTGGGGGCCGCCCGCGCCGGGCGCCCCCGCGCGGACGTAGTCGCCGTCGAGGCGCGTGATGGCGTGGCCGGTGACCGACGTCATGGGGTGCTCCACCGTCGCGACGCGCGGGACGAGGCCGACGGCGGCGAGTTCCGCGTCGGCCTCGTCGGGCGTGAGGAGGAGCGTGCGGCGGTGGCGCATGACGTCGTCGTAGACGTGGGGCATCCCCGGGACCGGCGTGGGGGGTGCGTGGCCCGGGGCGGGGTTCGGGGTGAAGTGGCTCAGCAGCAGCCGACCGCCGGGCCGCAGGATCCGCGCGATCTGTCTCGCGGTGGCGCGCCACGCCTCGATCGACGGTTGGATGTGGAGGACGCCGATCGCCAGGACGGCGTCGACGTGGGCGTCGGGGTACCGCGCGAGGTCCTCGAACGGTCCGTGGTGGACCCGCTCGGTGGGGTCGTCGACGAACGCCGCCAGCCGCCGGCGGGTTTCGTCGACCATCGCTTCGGAGGCGTCGAGGGCGTACACGTCGAGCCCGGCGGCGGCGAGGGCGACGGCGTTGCGGCCACCCGCACAGCCGACGTCGAGGACGCGGGCCCCGCGCAGCCCGCCGAGTTCGCCCATCGTGCGGTCGTCGGCCGGCATGTCGGCGAAGCGGCGGACGGTCGCCTCCCGCTCCCAGAAGGGGGTGGGGTCGGCGTCGGGTCCGGGGAGGACCTCGGTCGTCGCGGGCGCGGGGGCTGGGGGGTCGTCGTCGGGCACGGCGCCTCCGAGGGCGACGGCGCCCCTCCGGGCGCTATCGCAAAGATTCGCAATAGCCCGACGATAGCGGAGCCACGCCGGCCGCGGGGGGACGAATATCCTCGCGGTACGGCGGCCGATGCCCGCCCGCACACGCGCGCGTCCCCGCGCGGCCGAGCCGCACGGGGACGCGGAGTCGACCGGGTCGCGGGATCAGAAGTCGCCGATGGAGCCGGCGGGGGGCGCCTCGTACACGGGATCGTCGGTCGACGTCGACGTCCCGGCCCCACTCGACCCCCGCGGGGTCGGGGTGGGCGTGCCGTGGCGGGCGTTCGGGGACTGGTCGAACGGCACCTCGTAGCGAATCCCGACGCACATCCCCTCGTCCCCGAGGCTGATGAGTTTCGTGCCGGTCATCCGACCCCCACGCAGGCTGCCCTCGACGAACGACCCCTGGTAGGAGGCGAGGACCGACGTCGTTTGGCTGGAGAGTTGCGAGGAGAAGCGGTCGCCGTTCTCGGTCGTCGTCACCGAGTCCTGCGCCGTGTCGACGGTCAGGTCCCCCACCGCGTCGCGCGATTCGACGACGACGGCGTTGAAGTACTCGACCGCTTGGCTCTTCGCGTCCAGTTCTGCGCGGCGCAGCGACGCCTCGAGGGCGCGCGGCCCCTGCAGCCGGTAGAGGCGACCGTCGATCTGATCGAAGCCGTAGACGACCAGGTTCGGGCCGTTCGTCTGCGCAGCGGTACCGAGGCACTGGTAGGTCAGCTCCAGCAGGTCGGCGGGGGAGAGCTGCCCGTCACCGGCCAACCGGAAGGTCGGCGCGCCCTCCTCCTGGACGAACGATTCGGGGCTTTGCGGTTCGGGCGCTTGCGCCACGGCGAGGGGCAGCAACGCGGCGGCGAGAACGAGTGCGGTCGTGCGGATCGGTGCGGTCATGGAACCTCCTACGGGCACGGCGGGTGGGGTGGGGACGTCGGCGGGAACGCGCGGCGGGTGCGGGGGCAGCGAGCGGAGGTCATTCGCGGAGGACGCGCAGGTGGGCGTCGGCGGCACCACACCGTTCGACGACCATCCGGATGCGGGTCCAGTCGGCGAGGTCTTCGGCGACGCTGCACGCGTCGGCGTTCAGGCGCACGTCGATGCGCAAGCGACGGTTCTCGAGGTACGCCGCTTCGACGTCGACGACCCCGTTGAGGCGTTCGAGGCGATCGACGATCGTGTACCGCGAGCCGGAGCGGCGGACGGGGTCGAAGGTGAGGGTGGCGACCGGAACGGCGGCCTCGGGCACCAGCGCGAGCGTCAGGCTGCGACCCAACTCCGCACCGATCTTGTCGGTGGCGTCCTGGATGGCGGCCCCCTCGGTGTAGCCCGCACCTCGGACGGTGACCGCGGCGTTGCTGGCCAACACCGCGCCCGTGACGACGTCGACGACGTCGTAGGCCAGCGACACGTCGTACACGTACGCGACCCCCTCCGCGTCGAGGCGTTCGGCGGCCAGCCGCCCCTGCAGCACGACCGACGCCCCGGTATCCCAGAGGGCGTCGAGACCGAACCCGCGCCGAAGATCGAGGCCGGGAACGTGCCGGGGGATCAGCCACCAGCCGAGGCGTTCCGCTTGCGGCGCGAGGCGGCTGGCGAGCGAGTCGACGAGGAGGTCGGGGGACACGACGCCGCCGCTCCGGAGCGACAGCACGATGCGCGGATCGGTGCACACCGTCGCGCGGACCGTGGCGCGGACGGCGCCGCCGTCGGCCGGCCCCGAGCCCAGCAGGTCGTAGCCGAGCACGTGTCCGGCGAGACGCGTTTCGATCCGCGTATCGAGGCGGGAGCTGGACGTCGCGTCGACGCGCGTGCCCTCGCCCTCGGTTCGGACGGTCTCCCGGTAGCGGTCCACGAGGGTCGTCTCGTTCGTGATCTCGACGCCGCGCACGGCTGCGATCGCGTTGGAGAGCGCAGCGACCACGGCGGTGTCGAGCGCGACGTCCGACGCCGGATCGGTGGCGAATCCGCTGGCCTCCACCGTCTCCGCGCGCAGGCACGGCGTGGCGAACGTCTGCGCCGCCCCGGTCGAGAGGAGGCCGAGGCCGACGACCCAGGGAAGGATCCGGCGGACGAGGGGGCGGTGCGTCCTCACGCGCGGTTCCTGCGGCGCGGTCAGCGGCTCGCGAGGGTGCGCATGAGGTCGTCCACGGTCCGCGTCGCGCCGACGTTGACCAGGTTCAGCAGCGCCGCATCCTCCTGGCTCCCCCCGAACGCGCCGATCCCGCCGACGGCGATGGCGCCGGGCACGACCTGCTGCATCGGGCTACGGGCCGCCGCGATGATGCGGCCGGTTTCGACGTCGACCAGGCGCATCTGGATCGTCGCCCGCACGTCGTACGCGGCCCCACCGACGACGCGCAACACGCCGCCGTACTCCGAGACGCTCACGGAGTTGATGCTGGCCAACAGGATCGACTGGGCTCCGAGCAGGCGCCCGACCTCCGCCGCGGACGACAGGTCGACGAGGCCGCTCTCGGCGAGATCGAACTCGTCGAGCACGCTGTTCAGGCGCTCCCGCTCGATGACGTCGAAGCGCTTGAAGGCGTACGGGTGGTCGAGCAGCGAGAACAGCGTCGTGTCCTCGAGCGCCGTTTCGGTGTCGGTGTCGTAGTTCGTGTCGGTGTCGAGGAGGACGGCGATCGTTTCGATCGGCCCGTCGTAGGCGGCATCGAACAGCGGTTCCTCGTTGGCGCCCTCGCCGGCGACGCTCGGGGCGCACGCGGAGAGCAGGAGGGCGGCGGTCGCCATGACCGCAAGGAAGGGGCGGGCGAGGGTGCGGTAGGAAGACGTCATGGCCCGTGCATACCACGAACCGACCCCCATGGCGCAGGAACGCCGCCGAACTGCGCCGAACGCTCCGTCGGGAACGGGTACGTGGCCGTCGGATCAGGCCCGCACCACGCCCCCGATCGTCAACCAGTAGTAGACGATGTAGGCCCCCGCCAGCAGCAGCAGGCCGGCGCTGACGGGGCCGACCCACTTCAGGGCGCGGCGCGTGGCGGCGAGCAGGGCGCCCTCCGCGACGGCGAGCGACACCGTCAAGGCGATGACGAACGCCCCCATGCCGCTCGAAAACGCCAACAGTTGCTGCAGCGTCGTCGCGAGCCCGTCGAGGGTCAGGGTGGAGCCGACGACCGCCAGGAAGATCGGCAGGGTGCAGCTGAGCGACGCCAGGCCGTAGGCGACCCCGAACGCCACGTACCCACCCAGGCCCGGTCCGCGCGCGCCGTCCCCGGCGCTGGCGCCCGCGACGCCCTGCGCCAGGCGCTCCCCGAAGCGGGCGTACAGGGTGCCGCCGGTCGCCGTCCAGGCGCCGACCCCCACCAGGAGGACGCCGGTCCCGAGCCCCAACCAGGGCAGCGCGTCGCCGACCGTCCGCGTCGCGAGGCCCAGGGCGACGCCCGCGACGCCGAACAACGCCCCGAAGCCGACCGTGACCGCGAGGCCGACGAGCAGCGCCTGCCCCAGGCGGGCAGGCAGACCGGTGGGCGCGGCGCCGCCGCGCTGCAGGAACAGCCCCAAGTAGGCGGGCAGCATCGCGAAGCCGCACGGGTTGACCGCCGACACCAGCCCCGCGCCGAACGCGAAGCCGAACGGCAGGACCGCCGCCAGCGCGTCGAGCGCGCCGCTGGAGCCCGCCGCGAGGGTTTCGACCCCCTCGTTGATCGCGCCGACGTTGCCCGGCGTCGCCCACGCCCCGACGACCGCGACGGCGAGCGTGGCGAGGGCGACCAGGACGGTCGGGGCGTAGCGGCGGACGGCGAGGGGGCAGGTCACGTGCCGGCCCCCTCGATCAGCGCTTCGACCTGCTCGCGGAAGGGCGCCTCGGCGAGGTAGCCGGTGTGCTTGTCGACGATCCGCCCGCTGCCGTCGATGAAGACGGTCGTCGGCATGCTGCGTACCTCGTAGTCGCGCAGGGCGCCGTCGTCGAGCAGGTAGGCGGCGGGGTAGTCGATCGCGTACTCGACCAGGAAGTCGCGCGCCCCCGCCTGGCTCCCGAGGCCGGTGAAGGCGCCGACGTCCACGCCGACCAGGTGGAAGGCGTCCCCCAGGTCGTCGTGCACCCGCTGGAAGCCGGGCATCTCCTCGCGGCAGGGGGGACAGGACGACGCCCAGAAGTTCACGACGACCGGCGTACCGTCGCCGATCAGGTCGTGCAGGCGCGCCTCCGGCCCGCCGAGCGTGGCCTCGCCCTGGTAGGCGACCATGCCGAAGTCCGGGGCCTGGTCGGCGCGCGCCGCGCCGACCAGGCCCGCGCCGAGCAGCGCCACGGCGGCCAGGGCGACGGCGATGCCGCCCAGCAGGAACGCCCGCCCACCGGTCTTGCCTCGTTCCGCCTGGGCGGCGCGGGAGCCGGCCCGGCGTCGTTTCGCACGTTCGCTCATCGCGACCTCCTGGGGCGCACACCCTCGCGCCCGATACCCCCATAGGGTATATCACGGGGGTGGGGATGCGCGCCCGGCGGCGGACGGCCCCCCGACGCGCGGTACCATGCCGCCGCTTGCGCGGTTCCACCGCGCACCCACCGCCCCCGGCTCCACCGCACCGCCGCCACGCGCCCTACCCCCGAGCGAGAGGACCCCCCCATGGCCGACCCCGACGACCGCACCCCCCACCCCGCCCTGATCTACACCCTCGTCGACGAGGCCCCCGCCCTCGCCAGTTGGTCGTTGCAACCGATCCTCGAGGCGTTCGCCGCCCCCGCCGGCGTCCGCGTCGAGAGCCGCGACATCTCCCTCGCCGGCCGCATCCTGGCGCAGTTCGCCGACCGGCTTCCCCCCGAGCGCCGCGTCGAGGACGACCTCGCCTACCTCGGTGCGCTGGCGACGACGCCCGACGCGAACATCGTCAAGCTGCCGAACATCAGCGCGTCGCTGCCGCAGCTCGAGGCCGCCATCCGCGAACTCCAGGCGCAGGGCTACGACCTTCCCGACTACCCCCACGACCCCCGCACCGACGTCGAGCGCGACATCAAGGCCCGCTACGACCGCGTGAAGGGCAGCGCCGTCAACCCGGTCCTCCGCGAGGGCAACAGCGACCGCCGCGCCCCCGCCTCCGTCAAGGCGTACGCCCGCGCCCACCCGCACACGATGGGGGCGTGGAGCGCGGACTCCGCCTCGCACGTCGCGACGATGGAGACGGGCGACCTGCGCAGCAGCGAGGTGTCCACCACCCTCGCCGCCGACGCCGCCGGCGACGCGCGCATCGAGCACGTCGCGGCGGACGGGACGGTCCGCACCCTCAAGGAGGGCGTTCCCCTCGCCGAGGGGGACGTGATCGACGCCGCCACGATGTCGCGCGCCGCCCTCGAGGCGTTCCTCGACCGGGAGATCGCCGACGCCAAACGGCAGGGCGTCCTGTTCAGCCTCCACCTCAAGGCCACGATGATGAAGGTCAGCGACCCGATCCTCTTCGGGGCCGCGGTCGAACGCTTCTTCGCGCCCGTCTTCGAGCGGCACGCCGCGACGTTCGAACGGCTCGGCGTGGCGCCCGAAGCGGGCCTCGCCACCCTCGAGGCGCGCATCGCGACGCTGGACGACGACGAACGCGCGCAGGTCCGCGCCGACCTCGACGCCGCCCTCGCCGAGGGCCCCGCCCTCGCGATGGTCGACAGCGACCGCGGCATCACGAACCTGCACGTGCCCAGCGACGTCATCATCGACGCCAGCATGCCCGCCGCGCTGCGCGCCTCGGGCCGCATGTGGGGCCCCGACGGCGCGATGCACGACGCGAAGTTCGTCATCCCCGACCACTCCTACGCCGGCGTCTACCAGGCGGTCGTCGAGGACTGCAAGGCGAACGGCGCGTACGACCCCACCACCATGGGGTCGGTCCCCAACGTCGGGCTGATGGCGAAGAAGGCGGAGGAGTACGGCTCGCACGACACCACCTTCGTCGCCGACGCGCCGGGCCGCATCCGCGTCGTCGGCGCGAACGGCGCGACCCTCCTCGAGCGGCCGGTCGAACCGGGCGACCTGTGGCGGATGTGCCGCACGCAGGAGGCGCCGGTCCGCGACTGGGTCCGCCTCGCCGTCCGCCGCGCCCGCGAGAGCGCCACCCCCGCCGTCTTCTGGCTGGACGCCGACCGCCCCCACGACGCGGAACTCCTCCGCATCGTGCACGACGAGTTGGAGCGCCACGACACCGACGACCTCGACCTGCGCGTCCTCGCCCCGACCGACGCGACCCGCCACACCGTCGCGCGCCTCCGCGCCGGCGAGGACACGATCGCGGTGACCGGCAACGTCCTGCGCGACTACCTCACCGACCTGTTCCCCATCCTCGAGGTCGGCACCAGCGCCAAGATGCTCAGCATCGTGCCCCTCATGAACGGCGGTGGGTTGTTCGAGACCGGCGCCGGCGGCTCGGCGCCCAAGCACGTCCAGCAGTTCACCCAGGAGGGCCACCTGCGCTGGGATTCCCTCGGGGAGTTCCTCGCGCTCGTGCCCGCCCTCGAGGCGTACGCCCGGCAGGCGGACGCGCCCCGCGCGAAGGTCCTGGCCGACGCCCTCGAGCGCGCCAACGCCCGCATCCTGCAGGAGAACCGCTCGCCCTCGCGGAAGGTCGGCGAGCCCGACAACCGCGACAGCCACGTGTGGCTCGCCCGCTACTGGGCGCAGGAGCTCGCCGCGCAGGAGGACGACGCCGACCTCGCCGCCCGCTTCGCCGACCTCGCCCGCGACCTCGAGGCGCAGGGCGAAACGATCCTCGCCGAGCTCGCCGCGGCGCAGGGCGCCCCCGTCGACCTGGGCGGCTACTACCGTCCCGACCCCGCCAAGGCCCGCGCTGCGATGCGCCCCAGCGCGACGTTCAACGCGCTGCTCGAGCGGTTCGCGCAGGCCACCCCCTGACCCGACCGACCCGCACGGCGGCCCGGGGACGCCGGGCCGCCCCCTCCCCGTGATCTCCGCCCCCTCCCCGTGATCTCCGCGCTGTACCTGGTCGCCGCCGCCGCGCACCTCGCCCTCTGGGGGTGGGGCGTCCGCCTCGTCGGGCCGCTCGCCCGCCGGACCGGGCGGACGCCCCGCGCGCTCGTGCTGGTACTGATCCCCGCGGCGTTGCTGCCGCTCGAGAACCTCCGTACCGGCCTCGGTCGCGCCCTCGGGCCGGGCGACGCGCTGTACGCGTTGTCGGTCCCCGCCCTCGCCTGGCACTGGACGGTCCTGCCCCTCTTCGCGCTCGCCGCCGTCGCGATGCTGGACGAGGCCGGCCTCCGCTTCGTGCGCCGCCCTCCGGTCGTCGTCCTCATCGCGGCGGTCGTCACCGCCCTCTTCGCGATCGACCTTCCGTGGGCCGCGGGGCTGCTGACCGGCGGGGCGGGCCCGCTGCCCGACGTCGAGCTGGTGATCGGCTGCATCGGGGACGCCGTGCGCTACACCGCGACGCGCAGCGAGGCGTACCTCTGCGCGCCCACCGACGCGGTGCACCGGGTCGGTCCCGGCCCCACCGTCGCGATCGCGATGGTGGTGATGGTGCTCGCGGCCGGCGTCGCCCTGTGGCGGGCGCGCGGCTGGCCCTGGCTGGCGCTCGCGGCGGCGGGCATGTTCCTCGCCGCCGCCGCCGGCCCGGCGTTCGGGCCCTACGCCGCGCCGCTCGCCAACGTCGGCGAGGTCGCCCTCGTCGCCGCGATGCTGGCCACCGCCCGCTGGAGCGCCCTGCGCGCGGCCTCGACCGCGACCGCGTGACGTTCGACGCCTACGGGCCGCCCCCGTCCGGCGGCGGTGCGCCCTCGGGCGGTGGCTCCGCCGCGTCGTCGTCGGCCTGCAGCCGCGCGACGACCGCCGCCTCCCCCCCGACCGCGCCGGCGCTCAGGCTCTCGAGCCGCCGCCGTGACGCCGCCGCCGCTTGCGCCCGCGCGAGCATGCGGCGAAGGCGGCGGCGCTCGGATGCCTCGAGCGGCTCGCCCGTCCGCGCCTTGGCCTCGAGGCGCGCGAGGAAGCGCTCGCGACGGTGGGGGCGGACGATGTCGTTCACGACGTCGTACAGGTTCGGGCCCAGGAACTTGTACAGCGTCCCGGCCGCGAGCAACAGCGAACCGATCACCACGATGCGTTCCCACGCCGCCGCCAGCCGGGGCGGGAGGGCCCGGTAGCGCCACGGCGTGCCGTCCCGCTCGAAGCGCGCCGCGACGTCGGCGTAGGGGAGTTGCCGGTCGACGTACGCGGGGAAGGTCCCCGCCGCCGCGCTCAACGACCCCCCGCGGAAGGCGGCGTGCAGCGTCTCGAGGATCGCGTACGCCGCCCCGTCGGGCAGCCCCTCGTGCGTCACGACCGTCACCGGCAGCCCGATCGTCGCGACGTCGCGGGGTGGGACGCGCTCGACGAGGTCGAAGGCGCCCGCGGGGATCGTCATCGGTTGCACGATCTCCAGCTGTGCCGCGACGACCGCGGCGTCGGGGATCGGTAGGAGCTCGAGGGCCGGGTCGCGCGCCATCGCCTCGATCACCGGCACGTCGGGCGGGTAGAGGAAGAAGACGGCGTCGGCGTCGCCCGCCCGCACCGCGGTGCGCGCGGCGTCGTAGCCGTCCGCCAGGAACGTCGCGTTCGCGCCGTCGATGCCGTACGCGCCGAGCACCGCTTCGGCGAGGGGGCGGACGCCCGATCCCGGGAGCCCCACCTGGATCCGCCGCCCCCGGAGGTCGGTGACGTCGTTTGCGTCCTCGACGTCGGTGTTCGCGAAGGCGAGCAGCGGCTCGCGCACGATGGAGCCCAGCGACACGGTGCGGGGCAGGGCGGCGGCGTCGACGCGTTGCGCGACGAAGCCGATGTCGGCGGGGGTGGCGGGGTCGTCGACGTCGCGGACGATCGCGAGGGTGTCCTCGCGCGTGCGCAGCTCCGCGGGGATGCCGCGGGCCTCCAACGCCGCGACCAGGTCGCGGGCGGTGGCGTCGAAGAAGCCGCCCTCCGGGCCCCCCACCACCACGACCGGGTCGGGTCCCCCGTCGACCGACGCCAGGCCCAGGAGCAGCGTCGCGACGAGCACGACGACGCCGGTCGCGATCAGGGGACGAAGGATGCCGGCGCCGCTCACGGACCCGTCGTACCAACCGGCGCGTCACGGGTGCAACGCCCCCCGGGGCGGTACCCTCCCCGCATGCCGACCCTGTTCGATCCCCTCCCGGTGCGCGACCTGACCCTCCGCAACCGCGTGGGCGTCTCGCCCATGTGCATGTACGCCTGCGAGGCCCGCGACGGCCTCGCGACCCCCTTCCACGTCGCCCACCTCGGCGCGCGCGCCCTCGGGGGTGCCGGGCTGGTGTTCACCGAAGCGACGTCGGTCACGGAGGACGGCCGCATCAGCCCCGAGGACCTGGGCCTCTGGAGCGACGGGCACGCCGCCGCCCTCCGCCCGGTCGTCGACGCCGTCCACGCCGGCGGGGCGGCGATCGGCGTCCAACTGGCGCACGCCGGCCGCAAGGCGTCGACCTACCGCCCCTACGGCGCCCCCCGGCGCGGGGTGGTGCCCGCGGCGGAGGGCGGCTGGACGCCGGTCGGCCCGAGCGACGTACCGTTCCGGGAGGGCGACCCCGCCCCCCGCGCGGCGAGCGAGGCGGACCTCGCGGGCATCGTCCGGGCGTTCGCCGACGCCGCCGCCCGCGCCGACGCGATCGGGGTCGACGTCGTCGAGGTGCACGCCGCGCACGGCTACCTGCTGCATTCGTTCCTCTCGCCGCTCGGCAACCCCCGCACCGACGGGTGGGGGGGCGACTGGGCCGGCCGCACCCGCCTCGTGCGGGAGGTCGTCGCGGCGGTCCGGGAGGTGTGGCCGGCCGGCAAGCCGCTGTTCGTCCGCCTCTCCGCCGTCGACGGCGCCGAGGGCGGCTGGACGGTGGAGGACAGCGTCCGCCTCGCCGGCGAGCTCGCGCCGCTCGGGGCGGACGTCGTCGACGCGTCGGGCGGCGGGGTGCGGCCGGGCGCCCGGCCCGACGTCGGGCCGGGCGGGCAGGTGCCGTGGGCGGAGGCGATCCGCCGCGGTGCGCCGGTGGCGACCGCCGCGGTCGGGGGGCTGCACGACCCCGTCCTCGCCGCGTCGGTCGTCGAGGACGGCCGCGCCGACCTGGTGTTGATCGGCAAAGGCATGCTGCACGACCCGTTCTGGGTCCAGCACGCCGCGGAAGCGCTCGGCGTGCGCGCGCCGTGGCCGGCGGCCTACGGCTGGGCGGTCGCCCCGGACGACTGAGGGCGGTCGCTCAGCCGGTCGGCCCGCCGAGCGCGTCGACGACGCTCGAGGCGAGCACCTCCACCGCGATGGGCAGCGCCGCCTCGTCGACGTCGAAGTTCGGGTGGTGGTGCGGCCAGGCGGTCGCCTCGCCGCCCGACGCACCGACGAACGCGTAGCAGCCGGGCGCAGCCTGCAACCAGTACGCCATGTCGTCGCCGCCCATGATCGGCGCCATCTCCAGCACCCGCTCGGGGCCGACGACGCGCGCCGCGACGGCGCGCAACCGATCCGCCTCCGCGGGGTCGTTGACGACGGCGGGGAACCCCGACGTCCACTGCACGTCCGCCTCCGCGCGGTGCGTCGCGGCGACCGACGCGGCGACCTCGTGGATGCGTTCGCGCAGCCGCTCGCGGGTGTCGGCCTCGAACGTCCGCAGCGTCCCGGCCAGGTGCGCCTCCTGCGGGATGACGTTGTAGGCGCTGCCCGCCTCGAACCGCGTCACGCTGATCACCGCCCGGTCGATCGGGTCGAGCTCGCGCGAGACGAGGGTCTGCAGCGCCTGCACGAGCTCCGCGCCGGCGACGATCGGATCGATCGTCTCCTGCGGGCGGGCGGCGTGCCCGCCGCGCCCCCGCACGATCAGGTCGTACGTGTCCGTCGCCGCCATCGCCGGCCCCGCCCGCAGCGCGACGGTGCCGGTCGGGTACTGGCTGGACAGGTGCAGCCCCGTCACGTGATCGATGGTGAGGCCGTCGAGCGCCCCGTCGTTCAGCATCGCCTCCGCCCCGCCCGGCATGACCTCCTCGGCGGGTTGGAAGACGAACACCACCCGGCCCGCCAGCGCGTCGCCCATCCCCACCACCGTCTCGGCGACCGACAACAGCACCGCCGTGTGCCCGTCGTGCCCGCAGGCGTGCGCGTTGCCGGGGGTCTGCGAGGCGTAGGGGACGTCCTTCGCGTCGGGCACCGGGAGGGCGTCCATGTCGGCGCGAGCGAGGACGGTCGGGCCGGGCCGGCCGGAGTCCCACACCGCGACGACGCCGGTCCCCCCGACCCCCGTGCGCGGCGTCAGGCCCAACTCCCGCAGGCGGGCGTCGACGACGCCGGCGGTGCGGACCTCCTGGAAGGCGGTCTCGGGGTGCATGTGCAGGTCGCGGCGGGTGGCGACGGTCTTCTCGGTCAGGCGTGTGGCGTGCTCGTGGATCGTGTCCATGCGCCAGCCTACCCCCCCGCCGGGGGGCGGCTCACCCCCCCAACGCCGCGCGCAGCGCGGCGTAGGCCAGGGGCAGCACCCCGATCGCCGCGAGGGTGTGCACCGCCAGGATCGACGCCATCAGGCGCTCGTCGCCGCCCATGGCGCGCGCCAGGACGTACGACGCGGACGCGGTCGGCATCGCCTGGAACAGCACCAACGGCCCGAGCCAGGCGGCCGGCACCCCCAGGGCGCTGCCGACCGCGAACGTCGCGACGGGGAGCGCGACGAACTTCGCCGCCATCGACGCCGCGATCGGCCGCACCCGCCGGCCCGCCTCGCGGAAGCGCAGGCCCGCGCCGACCGACAACAGGCCCGCGGCGAGGGCGGCCTGCCCGAGCAGTTCCAGCGCCCGCGCGAGCGGCCCCAGGGGCGCCCCCACGGCGTTCAGGGCGATCCCCAGGAGCGACGCGGCGATCAGCGGGTTCGTGACGATCGAGCGCAGGAGCGTCCGCCCGTCGAACGCCGTGACGCCCGCGAAGCGCACGAGGACGAGGACGGCGAGGACGTTCACGACCGGGACCGTGAGGGCGACGAACAGCGCGACGAGGCCGTCGCTGCCCGGGTAGAGGACGGGCACGACCAGGAACGCGACGTAGCTGTTGAAGCGCACCGCGCCCTGGAAGACCGACGTGAAGGCGGGCCCGTCCGACGCGACGGCGCGCCGTGCGCCCCACGTCGCGAGCGCCACGAGCGCCAGGCCGCCCCACAGGGCGAGCGCGACCCGCCCGCTCCCGCCGAGCCCGACCTCGGACGTCGCGAGGCTCTCGATGATCAACGCGGGGAAGAACACCCAGTAGTTGAGGCGGTCGAGGCCGGGCCAGAAGCCGTCGGCGAGGAACCGCCCCCGCCGCAGCGCCACCCCGACCGCGATCAGCAGCACGAGCGGGACGAGGGCGCTGGCGACGAGCGTCATGGCGGGAAGGCTACCGCGCCGTCGTGCCCGGCGCCCTCGCGTGCCGCGACCGCCGCGTGGTAGGCGTGGCGCCATGGGCTTTCGCTTCTGGCGACGCGTCCGCATCGCCCCCGGACTGCGGGTGAACCTGAGTCGCTCGGGTGCCTCGCTGTCCGCCGGGCCGACCGGTGCGGCGGCGACGATCGGGCCGGGCGGCGCGCGCGGCACCGTCGGCCTGCCGGGCACCGGGCTCTTCTACACGGCGGAGGCCGGCGGCTCCGGCGGTTCCGGTAAGGCATCTCGTGGGTCGGGCCGCTCCGGCGGCGGGGCCGGTGGGCCGGGCGGCGCCCCGGGCGGCGCCCCGGGCGGCCGCGGGGCGCCGCCCTCCCTGGGCTTCGTCGAGCGCCTCACCGCGTCCGGCGCACGGCGGGCGTTCGTGCGGGGCCTGGCGGCGCTCCACGGCGGCGACGAAGCCGAGGGCGTCGAGGAACTGCGCCGCGCCGCTGCGGCGCTGGACGACGTCCGCGGCGCGCCG
>CAJXOA010000044.1 GCA_913057685.1 uncultured Trueperaceae bacterium | reverse complement strand
CCCTCGCCGAGATCGCGCGGGTGCTGCGGCCCGGCGGGCGGGCGTTCCTGATGGCGTCGGTGCGGGGGGCCGGCCCCACCCGCGCCCTCGCGCCGCTCCTGCGCGCGGGCGGCGTCGACCTGCCGACCGCCGACGCGCTCACCGACGAGATCCTGGCGGCCGGCCTCGCCCCGGTCCGCCTCGAGCACCGCCCCCCGCTCCTCGTCGCCACCCTCCGCCGGCCCGAGGGCCGCGACGCGGGATAGACTCCCGTCCATGAGCGACGTGACGTTCGGGACCGACGGCGTGCGGGGCGTGGCGGGGCGCGCGCCCATGCGCGCCGAGGACGCCTTCGCGCTCGGCGTCGCGGCGACCGACGCGCGCCGCGCCGCGCTCGGGGCCGCCCCGCGCTGGGTGATGGGGCGCGACACCCGCCACAGCGGCGACATGCTGGCGCACGCCTTCGCCGCCGGCGCGATGGCGCGCGGCGGGCAGGTGCTCGACGCCGGCGTGCTCCCCACGCCCGCCGTCGCCTTCCTCGTCCGCCACGAGGGCGCCGACGGCGGGGTCGTCGTCAGCGCCTCGCACAACCCGTTCGAGGACAACGGCATCAAACTGTTCGGGCCCGGCGGCGCGAAGCTCGCCGACGCCGAGGAGGCCGACGTCGAAGCCCGCCTGCGGGCGCGGGGGACGTCCGGCGGCGCGGACGGCGCGGCGGACGACGCCGCCCCGACCGGCGCGGCGATCGGGCGGCGCACCGCCCTCGACGGGGCGGACCCCTACCTGGCGTTCCTCCTGGAGCACGCGCCGTACCTCGACGGCGCGCGCGTCGCCGTCGACGCGGCGCACGGGGCGGCCAGCGCCCTGGTGCGACCGACGTTCGAGCGGCTCGGCGCGCGCCTCGCCGCCCTGCACGTCGACCCGGACGGCGTGAACATCAACGTCGCCTGCGGCTCGACGCACCCCGACGCCCTCCGTCGGCACGTCCTGGAGGGCGGCTTCGAGGTCGGGATCGCCCTCGACGGCGACGCCGACCGCGCCCTCCTCGTCGACGCGAAGGGGCGCATCGTGACCGGCGATCACGTCCTCGCGATCCTGGCGCGCGTCCGCGGCGACCGGGAGGTCGTCGGGACGGTCATGAGCAACCTGGGGATCGAACGCTGGTTGGCGGAGCGGGGCGTGACGATGCACCGCACGCAGGTCGGCGACCGCTACGTCCGCGACGCCCTCGTCGCCCGCGACCTGCGCCTCGGGGGGGAACCCTCCGGGCACGTGCTGATGCTCGACGTCGCCCCGACCGGCGACGGGCTGTTGACCGCGCTCCGGACGCTCGCCGCGGTGCGCGCCTCCGGCGCGCCGTTGGAGGCGTGGATGGACGCCATCCCCGTCTACCCCCAGACGCTGCGCAGCGTCGACGTGCCGGCCGGCCGCAAGGCGGACCTCGCGCGCGACGCGGCCGTCCTCGCCGCCGTCGCCGACGCCGAAGCGACGCTCGGCGACGACGGCCGCGTGAACCTCCGCCCGAGCGGGACCGAGGCGCGCCTCCGCGTCATGGTGGAGGGCCGCGACGATGCGCAGGTCCACGCCCTCGCCGACGCCGTGGCGGACGCGATCCGCCGGGCTGCGGCGGCGCCCGCGGTAGGCTGAGGGCATGGCTTCGGACGCCCCCTCCACCCACCCGGTCGGCTACGCCGTCGGCGTCGGCGCGGCGTTCGCCGCGACCCTCGGGACGGTCCTGCACTTCGCGTTCCCCGACGCCTCGACGCCGCTGCTCTTGGCCGCCGCGTTCGCGGTCGGGGCGGTGGTCGGGGGCGCGTGGGCGTGGGTGCGCCGTCCCATGCTCGGCGACGAACGCAGAACCTAGGCACGCAGAACCTCGACGGACATCGTAGGCTGCACCACGCCGCGTGACGCTTCGGTGACACACGTCCCGGCGCCCGCCGGTACCCTTGGCGGCCGATGGAAGGGCTGACGTTGGTCGGGGTGTCGCACCGTCGTGGGGGCGGCGAGGCGTTGGAGGCGTACGGACGCGCGTACGCCGAACGCCCCGTCGAAGCGCGCCTCGCGGACGCCGGCGTGACCACCTCCCTCGTGCTGGCGACCTGCAACCGCGTCGACGTGGTCGTGCACCGCCCCGGCGGCGTGACCGCCGAACAAGTGCGCGACGCCCTCACCCCGGCCGGCGCCCCGCGCCGGCCGTACCTGTACGACGGCGAAGCGGCGTTCGAGCAGCTCGCCCGCATCGCGGCGTCCCTCGACGCCCTCAACCCCGGCGAGGACCAGGTGATGCGGCAGGTGCGCGACGCGGCGAAGGCGGCGCGGCAGACGAACCGCGTCGACGCCACCCTCTCCTTCGCGATCGACGCTGCGCTGCGCGTCGCGAAGACCGTCCGCCGCGAGGTGACCCTCGCGCCGCGCGACACGTCGCTCTACAGCCTCGCGCGGCCCGCGGTCGACGCGCACCTGGACGCGACCGAGGCGCCGACCGTGGCGCTGCTCGGGGCGGGCGACATGGCGCGCGTCGTCGCCCGGGCGTTGCCGGCCCGCGACGACCTCACGGTCGTCGTCGTCAACCGCACCCTCGCGCGCGCCGAAGCGCTCGCCGACGACCTCCGGCCGCGCGTCGGCGCGGTCCGCGCGACGACGCTCGACGCCGCCCACGCCGACCCCCCCGCCGCGCACGCCCTGATCGCCGCGACCGGCGGGGGGCTGCAGGTCGACGCCGCCTGGCTCGACGCGGCGGCCGACACGACGCTGCTCGTCGACCTCGGCATGCCGCGCGCCGTCGACGCGGTCGCCGGCCGCGCCCGCGGCCGGCGGGTGATCGACGTCGACGCGCTCGAGGCGGACGGCGCCGCCCGCCGCGCGGAGCTCGAGGACCACCTGGCCGAGGCGGAACGCACCCTCCGCGCCGGCGTCGACGCGGAGATGGCGGCCTGGGCGGAGGCCCGCCTCGGGCCGGCGATCCGGGCGATGACCACCTGGTTGCGCGAGACCCTCGAGGGGGAGATCGACGACGCGACCGCCGCGACCCTCGCCCGCCGCCTCGCGCACGTCCCCGTCAAGGGCCTCCGCGCGGTCGCGCGGGAGCACGGCGTCGACGCCGCCTACACCTTCCTCGCCGAGACCGGCCTCACCGGGGAGCCCGACGAAGGGGCCCAGGAGGCGGGGAACGGCGACGCGGCAGGCGCGGACGACGACGACCGGGCCGGGGACCGCGACGACGTCGACGCGCCGGTCCTGACGCGGGGGGCGGCGTGAGCGGCGGGCCCGTGCGCATCGCCACGCGCGCCAGCGACCTGGCGTTGTGGCAGGCGCGGTACGTGCAGCGGGAACTCCGCCGCTTCGGCCGCGACGCGGAGCTCGTCGAGGTCACGACGCGCGGCGACGCGTCCGCCGCCCCCATCGCCGAGCTCGGCGTCGGCGTGTTCGTCAAGGCCGTCCAGGACGCCGTCCTCGAGGGGCACGCCGACGTCGCGGTGCACAGCTTCAAGGACCTCCCCGGGGCGCCCACGCCCGGCCTGGAGATCGCCGCGGTCCCCCCGCGCGGCCCGGTCCACGACGTCCTCCTCGTCGCGCCGCACGCGCACGACCGCGCCGCCGGACCGCTCGCCCTCGCCGAGGGCGCGACCGTCGGGACCGGCGCGGTGCGCCGCACCCACCAACTCGCGGCGGTGCGGCCGGACGTGACGACCGTTCCCCTCCGCGGGAACGTCCCGACCCGCGTCGGGAAGGCGACGTCGCGCGAGGTCGACGCGGTCCTGCTGGCCGCCGCCGGCCTCGACCGGCTGGCGTTGGACGTCGGCGACCTGGTGCGCGTCGACCTGGACCCCGACACGCTCGTGCCCGCCCCCGCGCAGGGGGCGCTCGCCCTCGAGATCCGGCGCGGCGACCCGCTCGGGGACGCCCTCGCCGACCTGCACGACGTGCCCGGCTTCCCGCCGGTCGCGGCGGAACGGGCGCTGCTGACGCTGCTCGACGCCGGTTGCCAACTGCCGTTCGGCGCGCACGCCGTGCGCGACGGCGGCGCCGTCGCCCTCGCCGCCTGGTTCGAAGGGACCCGCGTCGACGTGCGCGAGGGCGGCCCGGAGGCCGCCGCCCGCGCCGCCTTCGACGCGCTCGGGGCGCCGGTCCGCGACGCGAACGGCGCGCCCGTCGACGGCCCCGCGGGAGGGCGGGCGTGAGGGTCGCGATCACCACCAGCCCCGGCCGCCTCGAGGGGCTCGACGCGCAGCTCGCCGCGCTCGGCGCGGACGTCGTGCGCGCGCCGCTCGTGCACACGCACCCCCTGGACGACCCCGACGCGGCCCGCGCCCTGCGCGACCTCGCCTGGCGGCTGTACCCCAGCCGCAGCGCGGTGGAGGCGTGGACGCGGCAGGGCCTCGCCTTCGACGACCGCGCGCGGATCGCCGCGGTCGGGCCCGGCACCGCCGACGCCCTGCGCGCCGCCGGCGCGGACGTCGCCTTCACCCCGACCCGCGCGACGGGGGAGGCGCTCGCGAAGGAGCTCCTCGCGCAGCCCGGCGGCCCCCGCCGCGGCGACGTCGTCGGCCTCGTGCGCGGCGACCGGGGGCGGACCGACGTCAAGGGCATCCTGCAGCGCGCCGGCGTCGTCGTGCGCACCGCGACGCTGTACGCGACGCGCGCGGCGGCGTGGCCCGACGGCGTGGAGGTCGACGCCGTCGTGCTGGCCTCCCCCTCCGCCGTCGCGGCGCTGCCCGACGCCGTCGCGCGCGCCGCGACGCTCGTGGCGATCGGCCCGACGACCGCCGCCGCGATCCGCGACCGCGGCTTCGCCGCCCGCGAGGCGCACGAACCGACGGAGGCCGGCGTCGTCGCGGTGCTGCGCGGCCCCGACGCGCCGGCGGGAGGGGCGGCGTGAGCGCCGGGCCGCCCCTGCACCGCCCCCGCCGCCTGCGCACGACGCCGGCGATGCGGGAGCTGGTCCGCGACGTGCGGCTGCACCCCGCGAACCTGGTGTGGCCGACGTTCGTGGTGCCCGGCGAGGATCGCGCCGAACCGGTCGCGTCCCTGCCCGGCGTGCAGCGCTACAGCGTCGACCGGCTCCTACCCGAACTCGCGCGGGCGCACGCCGCCGGCGTGCGCGGCGTGATGCTGTTCGGCGTCGTCGGCGACGGCGCGAAGGACCCCCTCGGGTCCGCCGCGAGCGACCCCGACGGGCCGGTCCCGCGAGCCCTGCGCGAGGCCCGCGCGGCGTTCGGCGACGACCTGGTCCTCATGACCGACGTGTGCCTGTGCGGCTACACCGACCACGGGCACTGCGGCGTCCTCGCGCCGCCCCGCCCCGGCGGGGCGGTCGCGCGGGTCGCGAACGACGCGACGCTGCCGCGGCTGGCGGAGATGGCGGTCCGCCACGCGGAGGCCGGCGCGGACGTCGTCGCACCGAGCGACATGATGGACGGCCGCGTCGCCGCCCTCCGCGCGGGCCTCGACGCCGCGGGGTTCGAGGACACCGCGGTGTTGTCGTACGCGGTGAAGTACGCCTCGGCGTTCTACGGGCCGTTCCGCGATGCGGCGGGGTCCGCCCCGCAGGGGGGGCACGACCACCACGCCGCCCCCGACGACCGGCGGACGTACCAGATGGATCCCGCCGCATCCCGCGCCGCGGACGTCGAGGTGGCCCTCGACGCCGCGGAGGGCGCCGACCTGGTGATGGTCAAGCCGGCGGGGCCGTACCTCGACGTCCTCCGCCGCGTGCGGGAGGCGACGTCGCTCCCGGTCGCGGCGTACCAGGTGTCGGGCGAGTACGCGATGCTCGAGGCGGCGGTCGCCGCCGGCGTCCTCGCGCGCGTGCCGGCCGTCACCGAGTCGCTGCTGGCGATGCGCCGGGCGGGCGCCGACCTGATCCTGAGCTACCACGCCGTCGCCGCCGCCGAGGGAGGCTGGGGCGCGTGACCCGCCGTCCCCCCCGCCGCCCCTCGCGCCGCGTGGCGACCCGCATCGCCTTCGCGGTGATCGTGACGTTCGTGCTGGCGCAGGTCACCTGGTGGCTGGTGTTCCAAACCCGCCTCCTGGACGACGCCGCCCGCGAACGCAGCGAAGCGTGGGCGCGGGACGTCGCCACCGCCAACGAGGTGTTGGCCCGCGACCCGGGCGCGCTCGACGCCCTGCTGGCGCGCTACCCGCACCTGCGCAGCGTCGCGGGAGCGGACGGACCCACCGTCGCGGTCGACCCCGCCGTCGCCGCCGCCGCCCGCGAGGAGGCGGCGGGGCAACGCCGCATGCTGGCGTTCGAGGGGCCGTTCTTCGCGGTCGTGATCCTGTTGATGTTGGCGTTGATCGCCGGCAGCCTGCGCACCGAACGCGAACTGAAGCAACGCCAACAGAACTTCCTGAGCGCCGTGACGCACGAGTTCAAGACGCCGATCGGGACGTTGCGGTTGCTGCTCGAGACGCTGCGCTACCGCGACGTGCCGGCCGCGAAGCGCGCCGACTACCTGGCGCGCATCGACGGCGAACTCGCGCGGCTGGAGAAGACCAGCGACGAGGTGCTCGCCGCCGCGCGGTTGGAGACGTCGGGCGCCCCGCCCGTCCTCGAGGCCGCCGACCTCGGGGACGCCGTCCGCCGCACCGTCGAGCGGTTGCGCGGTGGGCTGGAGGCGCGCGGGGCGGACCTCCGCGTCGAACCGATGGACGGCCCCGCGCCCGTCAGCCTGGCGCCGGAGAGCTTCGCGTTGGCGCTCGGGAACCTGCTGGAGAACGCCCTGAAGTACACGCCGGGGGAGCGCAAGCGGATCGTGGTGCGCGTCGACGCGAGCGGCGACCCGTTGCGGGTGCACGTCGACGACGCCGGCCCCGGCGTGCCGGCCGGGGAACGCGGCAAGATCTTCGATCGCTTCTACCGCGCCGGCGACGAAATGACGCGCACCAGCGCCGGGGTGGGGTTGGGGCTGCACCTGGTGCGCAACGCCGTGCAGGCGATGAACGGCTGGGTCGCGGTGGCGGACGCCCCGGGCGGCGGGGCGCGCTTCACGATCCACCTCCCCCGCCGCGTCGGGGACGACGCCGTGCCGGGCGGCACGACGACCGGCGGGACGACCGCCGGTGGGTCGACCGCCGGTGGGACGGTGGGCGACGCGGCGGGCGACGGGCCCGACGCCGCGACGGCGGGGGCGGGCTCGTGAGCCCGGCCGGCGCCCGCCCCGACGCGCCGCGCATCCTCGTCGTCGAGGACGAAGCGGTCATGGCGGAGGTCCTGCGCGACAACCTGGAGGCCGAAGGGTACGCCGTCGAGGTCGCCCCCGACGGCCTGCAGGGCGAAGCGGCGTGGCGCCGCGGGGCCGCCGACCTGGTCGTCCTCGACGTGATGCTGCCGGGCCGCGACGGCTTCGCGATCTGCGAGCGGCGGCGGGCGGCGGGCGACGCGACGCCGGTCCTGTTCCTCTCCGCCCGCGGGGAGGCGGAAGACCGCGTGCGCGGCCTCGCGGCGGGCGGCGACGACTACCTCACGAAACCGTTCCACCTCCCCGAGTTCCTGCTGCGCGTCGAGGCGCTGCTCCGCCGCGGCGCGCCGCGCGGGCACGCCCACCGGCTGCAGGTCGCCGGCTGCGACGTCGACCTGCGCGCCTGGACCCTCACGCGGCCCGACGGGACCCTCGAGCACCTCGGCGAGCGCGAGCGCGGCATCCTGAGGCTGCTGGTGGAGCGCGCCGGCGAGGTCGTGCCCCGCGACGACATCCTCGACGAGGTGTGGGGCGACGACGCCTTCCCCTCCAGCCGCACGATCGACAACGTCGTGATGCGCCTCCGGCGCCTCCTCGAACCCGACCCCAGCACGCCGGTGCACCTGCACACGGTGTGGGGGGTCGGCTACCGCTTCACGCCCGAACCGGAGGGCCCCCTGAAATGAGTTTGTTGTTGCGCGCCCTGCGGGGCGAGGACACCCCCACCGCCCCCGTCTGGATCATGCGGCAGGCGGGCCGGCACCTGCCGGAGTACCGCGCCCTCAAGGAACGCCACGACTTCTGGACGTTGGCGCGCACGCCGGACCTCACGACCGAAGTGACGCTGCAGCCGGTCCGCCGCTACGCGATGGACGGCGCGATCCTGTTCAGCGACATCATGACGCCCCTCCCCGCGATGGGCCTCGACCTGGACTTCGCGCCGGGGCCGGTCCTGCGCGAGCCGGTGCGCGACGCCGCCGCCGTCGAGCGGTTGCGGGTCCCCGAGGCGGACGCCATCGCGCCGTTCGTCGGGGAGGCCATCCGTCAACTGCGCGGCGAACTGGCCGGCCTGCGGGCGGGCGGCGACCCCGACGGCGCGCCGCCACCCCTGTTGGGGTTCGGCGGGGCGCCGCTCACCCTCGCGACGTACGCCGTGGAGGGGGCGGGCAGCAAGGAGTACCCGACCCTCCGGGCGTTCCTGCGGGCCGAACCGGACGCCGCCCACGCGCTGCTCGCGAAGATGGCGGACACGACCGCGGCGTACCTCCGCATGCAGGTGGAGGCGGGCGTGCAGGCGGTCCAGCTGTTCGACTCGTGGGCCGGCCTGCACGACGAAGCGACGTACGCGACGTTCGGTGCGGCGTACGCCGCGCGGGTCCTCGACCAGCTCGCCGACCTGGGCGTGCCCCGCATCTACCTGGCGCTCGACGCGGCGCACCTCGAGCGCGCCGTCGCGGCGCTGCCGGCCGAAGCGTTGTCGGTCGATTGGCGTCGGCCGTTGTCGGTCTGGCGCGACGTCGCCCCCGGCCGGGTGCTGCAGGGCAACCTCGATCCCGCCGCCCTCCTCGGGCCGGAGGACGCCCTCGCCGAGGACGCCTGCCGGGTCCTGCGCGAGGGGGTGGGCGGCGCGCACGTCTTCAACCTGGGGCACGGGATCTTCCCCGCGACGAACCCCGACCGGGTGGCGGCCCTGCTGGACGTCGTGCGGGCGTTCGACCGGCACGCGGAGCGGCCGTGACGTCCGCTGCGGACCTCGCGCCCGACCCGGCGGTCGCGCGGGCGCTGCCGTACGCGCCGGCGGACCTGTCGCACCGGCGCGCGCGGGTGCTGGCGACGATGCACGCGGCGCAAACGACGTTGGTGGACGCCTTCGAGGCGATCGAGGCGACCGCCGCCACCGAAGCGCTCGTCGCGCGGGACGCGGCGGGGGCGGGCGACGGCGACCCGGTCCGCTTCGCGGAGCACGTCTGGACCCGCCCGAACGGCGGCGGGGGACGCGCCCGCGTCATCGAGGAGGGTCGCGTCTTCGAGCGCGGCGGCGTGAACGTCTCCGCGGTCCTCGGTGCGCGGGTCCCCCCGAGCCTCGCGGCGGAGCACCCGGGGACGGAGGGCCGCCCCTTCTTCGCGACCGGCGTGTCGATGGTGCTGCACCCCCGCAACCCGTTCGTGCCCGCCTTCCACGCGAACTTCCGCTACTTCGAGGTGGGCGGGGGGACGGACGTGGGCGGTGCCGCGGACCACGGTTCCGTGGACGATGCGACGCCGTACGCCTGGTGGTTCGGGGGCGGGTCCGACCTGACGCCCGCCTACCCGGTCGAGGACGAGGTCCGCGCCTTCCACGCCGAACTCGCGAGCTGGTGCGCGCGGCACGACCAGGCGGACTACCCCACCTGGAAGGCGACGTGCGACGACTACTTCACCGTCCGCCACCGCGGCGAAATGCGCGGGGTGGGCGGCGTGTTCTTCGACGAACTCACGAGCCCCGAGGCACCCGACCACGACTTCGAAGCGGACCTCGCCTGCGTCCGCGACGGCGTCGCGACGCTACTGCCGAGCTACCTCCCGATGGTCGACGCGCACCGCGGCGACCCGTACGGCGAACGCGAGCGCGCCTGGCAGGCGCTGCGGCGCGGGCGGTACGTCGAGTTCAACCTCGTGTACGACCGCGGCACCACGTTCGGCCTGCAGACCGGCGGGAACATCGAAGCGATCCTGATGTCCATGCCGCCCCAGGCCGGGTGGCGGTTCGACCACCACCCCGAGCCCGGCACGCCCGAAGCGGCGGCGCTCGGCTTCTACCAACCCCACGACTGGGACGTCGGGCCGCCCGAACGGCCCCCGGCCGACCGGGCGCCCTGAGGGCCGCCCGGGGGGCGCCGCGCGCCCCCCACCGAAGCCCGCCCACCGACCCGACCCCCGATCCGACCACCGATCCGACCGCATCCACCGCACCCCGCCCGCACTCCACTCCCGTCAGGAGGACCCATGAGCGACCCCCAGAAGGCCCCCACCGGCATCGTGATGATGAACCTCGGGGGACCGAAGAACCTCGACGACGTCAACCCGTTCCTCAAGGCGCTGTTCGCCGACCGCGAGATCATCCAGCTGCCGCTGCAGAACCGCCTCGGGCCGTTCATCGCGAACCGCCGCACGAAGAGCGTGCAGAAGAACTACGAGGACATCGGCGGCGGCAGCCCCATCCTGCACTGGACCGAGGAGCAGGGCCGCGGGATGGTGGAACGCCTCGACGCGCTGTCGCCCGACACCGCGCCGCACAAGTTCTACGTCGCCTTCCGCTACATCGACCCCACCAGCGACGACGCGCTCCGCGCGATGGCGGAGGACGGCGTCGAGCGGGCGGTCGCCTTCACGCAGTACCCGCAGTTCAGTTGCGCGACGACCGGCTCCAGCATGAACGAGCTGTGGCGCGCCGCTCGCCGCACCGGCCTGTCCGACCGCTTCACGTGGAGCGTCATCGACCGTTGGCCGACGCACGACGGCTTCATCGAATCGATGACGCACACCGTCCGCGAGGGCCTCGAGCAGTTCGACGCGACCGACCGCAAGGACGTCGTCCTGGTGTTCAGCGCGCACTCGCTGCCGCTGTCGATCGTCGATCGCGGCGACGCCTACCCCGCGGAGGTCGGCGCCAGCGTGCACGAGGTCATGTCCCGCCTCGGCTACCGCAACGAGTACCTGATCAGCTACCAATCCGAGGTCGGGCCGGTCCGCTGGCTCGGGCCCAGCACCGAGAAGGTCATCGAGAACCTCGGCAGCAAGAAACGCAAGCGGGTGCTGGTCGTCCCCATCGCCTTCACGAGCGACCACATCGAGACCCTGCACGAGCTCGACATCGAGTACGGCGAGCTCGCGCACGAGGTCGGCATCGAGGAGTACCGGCGCGCGCCCGCCCTGAACGGCCTGCCGTCGTTCCAGGACGCGATCGCCGACCTCGTCGCCGACCACCTCGCGTCGGGCCAGGCGGCGACCCCGAACTACGGCCTGCGCTGCCCCGGCTGCGTCAACCCGCAGTGCCGCAACATCCTCAACCCCGTCGCGCCGTACGCCCGGACGGCGGTGACGCCGTCGAAGGAAAGCAAGCTGTACGGGAGCGGCCGGTGAGCGTCCCCCACCGCGTGCGCGTCGTCGGTGCCGGCCTCGCCGGCCTGACCGCCGCGCACGCCGTCCGCCGGCACGCCGACGCGGCCGGCGTCGACGTCGACCTGCGGGTGCTGGAGGCGTCCGACCAGGTCGGGGGGCAACTGCGGACCGTCGACGAGGACGGCGTCCGCTTCGATTGGGCGGCGAACGCCTTCCGGACGGGGGCGGGCCCCACCGCCGACCTCGTCGCCCGCCTCGGGCTCGAAGGGGAACGCCTCGAAGCGAAGAAGGCCGCCTCGAAACGCTTCATCCTGCACGGGGGGCAGCTGCACGAGCTGCCCAGCGGCCCCGGGACGCTGCTGTCGTTCCGCCCCATGAGCCTGAAGGGGCGGCTGCGCATCGCCCTCGAGCCGTTCGTCGCGCGGCGCGTACCCGACGAGGAGTCGGTCTTCGCGTACGCCGCGCGGCACATCGGGGCGGAAGCGGCGGAGGTCCTGCTCGGCACGATGGTGCGCGGCGTGTACGGCGGGGACGTACGCCGCCTGTCGGTCGACGCGGCGTTCCCCGTCATGAAGACGATGGAGCGCGACCACCGCTCGTTGGTCGTCGCGGCGATCGCCGGCGCGAAGGAACGCAAGCGGGTCGGGAAGACCACCTGGACGTTCCGGGGCGGCATGCAGCAGCTGCTGTACGCCCTCGCCGACGACCTGAACGCCGGCGCCCCAAGGGACGGCGCGGCGGACGGCCCGGCGGATGGCGCGGCGGACGGCCCGGGGGGCGGTGCGGGGGGCGGCGGCGACGTCGTGCGCCTCAACGCCCCCGTCTCCGCCCTCGCGCGGCGGGCGGAGGGCGGCTACACCCTCGCGACGCCGCACGGCGAGGACGAGACGGCGGACGCCGTCGTGCTGGCGGTCGGGCCGCAGGTCGCCCGCACCCTCGTCGCCGACGCCGCCCCCGACCTGGCGGGGGCGCTGGACGCCATCCCGACGGGGCACCTGGCGATCGCGACGTTCGCGTTCGACGACGCCGCCTTCGAACGCCCCGCGGAGGGGTACGGCTTCCTGGTCGCCCCCAGCGAACCGGTCGACGTGCTCGGGGCGCTGTTCGAATCGAACATCTTCGACGACCGCGCGCCCGCCGGCACGACCCTCGTGCGCGTGATCATGGGCGGCGCGGGCCGCGACGACGTCGTCGCGAAGGACGACGCGGCGTTGCGCGAGACGGCGCTCGGGGTCCTCGACCAGGCGCTCGGCCTGCGCGAAGCCCCGAAGCGGGCGTGGACGTGGCGGCAGCCGTACGCCATCCCGCAGTACGAGCTCGGGCACCACGACCGCGTCGCGGCGATCGAAGGGCACCTGGCCGCCCTCCCCGGCGTGCAGGTGGCGGGCAACGCCTACCGCGGCGTCGCGGTCGGCGCGATCGTCGAGGACGCCGAACGCCTCGCCGAACGCATCCTCGCGCACGCCCACGCCCAGGGCGCCGGGGCGGCGCCCGCCGCCCCGGCGGGGGTCGCGGCGTGAGCGGGTCGCTGAAGGCCGGCCCCCGCTCCGAAGCGGCGTTCGAGCGCTCCAAGGCGCGGTTCCCCGGCGGCGTGAACTCGCCCGTCCGGGCGTTCGGGTCGGTCGGCGGGACCCCCCGGTTCGTCGAGCGCGCCGAGGGTCCCTACGTCTACGACGTCGACGGCGGGCGGTACCTGGACCTGGTCGGCAGTTGGGGCCCGATGATCCTCGGGCACCGCCACCCCGACGTCGAGCGGGCGGTGGAGGCCGCCCTGCGGCACGGCACCTCGTTCGGGGCGCCCACGACCCGCGAGCTGGAGCTCGCCGACCGGGTCGTCGACCGCTATGCGTTCGTCGACCGGTTGCGCTTCACGAACTCCGGGACCGAAGCGACGATGAGCGCCCTGCGGGTCGCGCGCGGCGCGACCGGTCGCGACAAGGTCGTGAAGTTCGTCGGGCAGTACCACGGGCACGCCGACGGCCTCCTGGTCGCCGCCGGGTCGGGCGCCATGACGACCGGCGTGCCGTCCTCCGCGGGGGTGCCCGCACCGGTCGCGGCGCAGACCCTCGTCGCGCCGTTCAACGACCCCGCCGCCCTCGAGGCGACGTTCGCGGAGCACGGCGACGCCATCGCGGCGGTCATCGTCGAGCCGGTGTCGGGGAACATGGGGGTCGTCGAGCCCACCCCCGCGTTCCGCGCGGCGTTGCACGAGGTGCCGCGCCGGCACGGCGCGCTGTTGGTGGTCGACGAGGTCATGACCGGCTTCCGCCTCGCGCGCGGCGGAGCGATCCAGCGGCACGGCTGGACGCCGGACCTGGTCGCGTGGGGGAAGGTGCTCGGGGGCGGCCTGCCGGTCGGGGGGTTCGGGGGGACCGCCGCCGCGATGGATCACGTCTCCCCCCTCGGGAAGGTCTACCAGGCGGGCACGCTGTCGGGGAACCCGCTGGCGATGGCGGCCGGCGTCGCGACGCTCGACGCGATCGACGCGACGCCCGACGCGTACGCCCGCCTCGACGCGATCGGCGCGGCGCTCGCCGACGGCCTGCGCGACGGCGCGGCGCGCGCCGGCGTGCCGGTGACGGTGAACCAGGTGGGGGCGATGGCGACGGTGTTCTTCCGCGACGGCGAGGTCCGCGACTTCGACGACGCCGCCGCGTCCGACACCGCCGCGTTCGGACGTTGGTTCCACGCCCTCCTGGCGCGCGGCGTGTGGTGGCCGCCGTCGCAGTTCGAGGCGGCGTTCCCCAGCCTCGCGTTGAGCGACGCGATGGTCGAGGAGGTCGTGACCGCGGCGGCCGACGCCTTCGCCGACGTCGCCTGAACGGCGTCGCGCGTCCGCCCCGCCGGGACCCCCCCTTGCGCGCCCACTAGCGCGCCATCCTCTGCACGACCGCCGCGCCAGCCTCGGTGTCACCCCCGCGCCGCCCTCTGTGCCACCCCCGCACGCACGTCGCGCAGGGGGTGGCGCGCGGCCCCCGGCCGCGGGGTACATTCCCCTAGGCGCTTCGGCGCCGCCTATCGAGAGCCGGCGAGGGACCTGGCCCGACGACCCGGCGGCAGCCCGCGATCATGTCCGCGGGTGCTCCGTCCAGCCGCACCGGCCGCTACGATGGCGGACCGGTCCGGGAAGATAGGGGCGAAACGCCTCGTCTTCGTCCCCCGCTCCCGTCGGAGCGGAAGGGAGGCGAGCATGCACGTCGTTCTTGGGGTCCCATCCGTTCGTCCGCGCGGAGGCGTACGGCGAATGCCGCGCCCGGCGCGCCGCACTGCGGCCGCCGGCCCCGTTCGCCCGTAAGCCGTCCGGGGGCGTCCGCCCCCACCGCGCTCGCCCCGGCCCGTCCGGGGGTCGCGCCCCGCTGGGGCGCGAGGAGGATCGTCATGCCGAAGTTCGAGACCCTGCAGGTGCACGCCGGGTACGAGACCGTCGACCCCACCACGAAGTCCGCGACCGTCCCCATCCACCCCACGACCGCGTACGCGTTCGACGACGCCGACCACGCCGCCCGCCTGTTCGCGCTGCAGGAGTTCGGCAACATCTACAGCCGCATCATGAACCCCACGAACGACGTGCTGGAGAAGCGCCTCGCGGCGCTCGAGGGGGGCGCGATGGCGGTCGCGGTCGCCAGCGGGCACGCCGCGGAGTTCCTGGCGATCACGACCGTCGCGCAGGCGGGCGACAACGTCGTCGCCAGCCCCCACCTGTACGGCGGGACGCGCAACATGTTCGCCGTCACCCTCCCCCGCCTCGGGATCGACGTGCGCTTCACCGACCCCAGCGCGACGCCGGAGGCGTTCGACGCCCTGATCGACGACCGCACCCGCGCGGTGTACCTCGAGAGCCTCCCCAACCCGTCGCTCCGCATCGTCGACCTGGACGCCATCGCCGAGGCCGCGCACGCGCGCGGCGTCGCGGTGTTCGTCGACAACACCGCCGGCATGGGCGGGTACCTGCTGCGGCCGATCGAGCACGGCGCGGACGTCGTGCTGCACAGCGCCACGAAGTGGATCAACGGGCACGGCGCCGGCATCGGCGGCGTCGCGATCGACGCCGGCACGATGGATTGGGGGAACGGCCGCTACCCGCTGTTCACCGACCCCAGCCCCAGCTACCACGGCCTGAACTTCTGGGAGACGTTCGGGGAGGGCGGACCGTTCGGGAACGTCGCCTTCGCGATCCGCGCCCGCGTCGAAGGCCTCCGGGACTTGGGCGCCTCGCTGTCGCCGCACGCCGCCTGGACGCACCTGCAGGGCCTGGAGACCCTCAGCCTCCGCGCGGAGCGGACGGTGGCGACGACGCGGCGGCTGGCGACCTGGTTGCAGGCCCGCGACGGCGTGCGGGCGGTGAACCACCCCGACCTGCCCGACCACCCCGACCACGCCCGCGCCCAGCGGTTGTTCCCGCGCGGGGCGGGCGGCGTCCTGACGTTCGAGGTCGAGGGCGGCCTGGAGCCCGGCAAGCGCTTCCTCGACGCCCTGCAGTTGTGCTCGCGGCTCGTGAACCTGGGCGACTCGAAGACCAGCGTCACGCACCCCGCCAGCACCACCCACGCGCAGCTCTCCGAGGCGGAGCTGGCGGCGGCCGGCGTCGGGCCCGGCATGATCCGCGTCGCGACCGGCCTCGAGCACGAGGACGACCTGATCGAAGATCTCGACCAGGCGTTGCGCACCGCGCTGTCCGGCTGACCCGAGACGGTGCGTGCGGGCGCGGCGCCCCGGGGGAGTCCCCCGGGGCGCCGCGTTCAGACGGTGCGGGAGAAGCGGCCCTGGCCCTGGTGCTTCGCGAGGTGCGCATCGAACGCCATCGCGACGTTGCGGACGAACAGGCGGCCGTCCTCGGTGACGTCGATCGCGTCGTCCGAGATCCGCACGAAGCCGTCCGCCTCCGGGCCCGCCCGGAGGTCCTCGAGGGCGTCGGCGAAGTAGGCGGGGAAGTCGATGCCGTGCCGCCGCTCGACGTCGCGGACGTCGAGGTGCAGGTTCACCATCAACGCCCGAATGACGTCGCTGCGCAGCGCGTCGTCCGCCGTGCGGGCGTACCCCCGCTCGACGGGGAAGCGGTCCTCGGCGAGGGCGGCCTCGTAGCGGTTCAGTTTCTTCGTGTTCTGCGCGAACGCCCCGTCGACCTCCCCGATCGCGCTGGTGCCGAACGCGACGGTGTCCGGCGCGAGCTTGGTCGTGTACCCCATGAAGTTGCGGTGCAGCGTGCGGTCGTGCGCGGCCTGCGCGAGGCCGTCGTCGGGCAGCGCGAAGTGATCCATGCCGATCGGGACGTACCCCGCCGCCAGGAACCGCTCGCGCGCCTGCGCGAACAACAGTAGGCGCGTCTCCTGCGCCGGGAGGAGGGCGTCGTCGATGCGGGTTTGGTTCTTCTGCGCGCGGGGGAGGTGCGCGTAGCCGTAGACCGCGACCCGGTCGGGGCGTAGCTCGAGGGTGCGGTCCAGGGTCGCGTCGAACGTCGCGAGGTCCTGCGCGGGGAGGCCGTAGACGAGGTCGAGGTTGATCGACGCGATCCCCGCCGCGCGGAAGCGGCGGTAGAGCGCCGTCGTCTGCACCGCGGTCTGGTGCCGCCCGATCGCGTCCTGCACGCCGGCGTCGAAATCCTGGACGCCCATCGAGACGCGCGTGAAGCCGCGCTCCGCCAGCCAGGCGACCTGTTCGGGGGTGGTGACGCGGGGGTCGACCTCGATGGCGACCTCCGCGCCGGGCGCGAGGGCGAACGCCGCCTCGAAGGCGTCCATCAGGCGCGCCATTTGCGCGGTCGTGAAGAAGGTCGGCGTCCCGCCGCCCCAGTGCAGCTGCACGACGGTGCGGCGCTCGCCGAGCGCGGCGGCGACGAGGGCGATCTCGCGCTCGAGGTGGTCGAGGTAGCGGTCGGCCAACCCCTGGTCGCGACCGATGATGACGTTGCAGCCGCAGAAGGCGCAGCGTTCGCTGCAGAAGGGCAGGTGGACGTACGCCGACAGCGGGTCCTGGGGGCGGCGGGCGGCGGCCGCGAGCTTCGCGGCGTACGCGTCGGGCCCGAACCCGTCGTGGAACTCGACGGCGGTCGGGTAGGAGGTGTAGCGCGGCCCGGGGCGGTCGTAGCGCGCGAGGCGGTCCGCCGTCGTGCGGGCGTCGGCGGGGGGCGCCGGAGGGCGGGGCGGCATGCGGGAAGGGTACCGACCGACCGCCGGGACGTGCGTCACCGAACGGTCACGCCGACCGCTCCGGTACGGCGGGCGCCCACCGCGCCGCGGGCGTCCACGATGTGACGTCGCGGTACACTGTCGGGACGGGAGGACGCATGCGGCTGGCCTACTTCGACGGCACCATCCTGGACGACGAGGGGCACCCGGTGGGCGTTCGCTACCGGAAGTCCTCGGCGTTGGTGTTCTACCTGGCCGCCGAAGCGCGCGCGGTCGCGCGGAGCGACCTCGCCGCGTTGTTCTGGCCGGATGCCGACGAAGCACGCGCGAAGAACGCCCTCCGCCTCGCCCTCGCCGACGTCCGCAAGAAGATCGGGGACGTGCTCGACGCCGATCGCCGGGTAGTGCGGCTACGGCCCGACGTCGCGTACGAGGACGACCTCGCGGCGTTCGAGGCGTGGGCGCGGTACGAGGCGCCGGCCGGGGAGCGGCCGGCGGGGCCCGACGGCAGTGCGCCGGTCCTGCCCGGCTTCAGCTTCGCCGACGCACCCGAGTTCGACGAGTGGGTCGATGCGCTCCGCGAGCGGGTGGCGCGCACTGCGGTGGACGCCTGGACGGCGGTGAGCGACGCCTACCTGCGCGAGGGGCGCGACGACGCGGCGGTCGATGCGTTGCGGCAGGCGCTCGCCTGCCGGTCGTGGG
>CAJXOA010000043.1 GCA_913057685.1 uncultured Trueperaceae bacterium | reverse complement strand
GGTGCGGGCGGCGTCGCGCGCCCGCATGGCGCGCCCCGCCGCCGCTTCGAACGCCGCTTGGGCGGCCTCCACCGCGGTGCGCGCCTCGGCTTCCGCAGCGGAAGCGGTGTCGGCGTCGGCCTCCGCCGCCTCCACCTCCGCCGCGGCGCCGACGACCGCGGTGCGCCCCTGTCGCTTCCCGCCGGACAACGCCCCGCCGGGATCGAGGACGGCGCCCTCCAACGTCACGAGCCGCGGGCGCGACGCGGCACCCCGCGCCAGCGCGGTGGCGCGCTCGGTCGTCTCGACCAACACCGTGCCGCTGAGCAAATCGTCGGCGACAACCTGGAAGCGGGCGTCGACGTGAACCACGTCGGTCGCGCGCCCCAGCACGCCGTCGGCGGCGAGCAGGTCGGCGTCGACCGGCGCTTCGCGGCCCCGCACCAGGTCGAGCGGCAACAGCGTCACCCAGCCGCCCGCCTCCCGGACGTGCGCGAGGACCTCCCGCGCGACCGCCTCGTTCTCGACGACGACGAACTCCGCGCGGCGCGCCAAGGCGAGTTGGATCGCCTCCTCGTACCCCGGCTCGACCCGCAGCAGGTCGGCGACGGAGCCCAGGACCCCGTCGATGCCGCTCGTGAGCGCCTGGCGGGGCCCCTCGGCGTACCCGCGCCGCGCGGCGAACGCGGCCCGCTGCCGCTCCGCGTCGCGCGTTCGGGCGCGCGCCTCCGCCGCGGCGTCGGCGAGCCTGCCCTGCGCCGCCTCGAGGGTGCTGCGGACGTCGGCGAGCTCCGCCTCCGCCGCCTCGAGCTCCGCTTCCGCGTCCGCCTCCGCGGCGCCGGGATCCTGCCCCTCCGCCGCCTCCTCCGCGGAGCCTTGGACCTCCGCGAGGCGCGCCGCCAACGCGTCGCGTTGGCGTTCCCACGCTTCGCGCCGCGCGTCGGCGTCGGCGACGGCGCGCGCCCGCCGCGCGGCGTCCGCCTCCGCCGCCTCGCGCGCTTCGCGCGCGGCGTCGGCGTCCGCCTCGGCGGCGGCGCGCGTCGCTTGCGCCGCCTCCCACGCCGTCCGCGCGGCCTCGTCCGCCGCACGGAGCGCCGCCAGGTCGTCGTCGGGCGCGTCGGGCGGCGCCTGCGCCAGCAGGTTGGCGCGTTCGGTTTCGGTGCGTTCCCGGTCGCGCTCGAGGTCGGCGGTGCGGGTCGTGGCGGCGTCGAGGGCGTGCTCGGCGATGCGGACCTCCGCCGCCGCGCGCGCGTGCTCCGCGGTCGCTTCGCGGTGGGCGGCCTCCGCTGCGGCGTCCGCCCGTCGCGCCTCCGCCACCCGGCCGCGCAGGTCCTCGACGTCGGCGCGCCCGTCGGCGAGGTCCGCCTCGAGCCGCGCGACCTGCGCATCGATCCCCTCGAGCTCCCCGCGGATCGACGCGACGCGCGCCACCGCGACGGTGTAGCGCAGGCGCTGCACCTCCGCGCGGAGGGCGTCGTGACGGCGGGCGGCGTCCGCCTCCGCGCGGAGCGCCTCGAGGCGTTCGTCGTCCTCCGCCAGCTTCGCTTCGAGCGCCTCCAGGTGCCCGCGGGCGGTCTCGAGCCGCGCTTCGGTCCGCTCCCGCCGCTCCGACAGGCGGGCGACGCCGGCCGCTTCCGCGACGTACGACAACAGCCGCGCCGGGTCGGCCATCAGGACCCCACTGACCTCCCCCTGCCCGATGATCGCCAGGCTGCCGCGCCCCAAGCCGCTGCCGGCGAGCGCCTCGTCGACGTCGAGGAAGCGCGCGCCGCGCCCGTTCAACGTCAGTTTCGTTTCGCCGTCGCGGTCGAGGCTGCGGCGGATCTTGTGGCGCCCGTCGCGCGTCGTCAACTCCACCTCGACCTCGGCGCGGCCCAAGCGACGCTTGCCGGCCGCCCCGTGGAAGATCAGGTCGGTCTTCTCCCCCGCCCGGAAGCTCTGCGCCCGCCCCCCGCCGGTCGCCCAGCGCAGGGCGTCGAGGACGTTCGACTTCCCCGACCCGTTCGGTCCGACGACGGCACTGATGCCGGGCGCGAACTCCAGGGTGACGCGGTCCCCGAAACTCTTGAAGCCGTGGATCGACAGTCGCTCGAGGCGCACCCGGACCCCGGCGTCAGCCGCGCGCGAGGGCGCGCAGGAGCTCCGCGCTCACGTGCACGCCGCGATGGAACAGGTCCACCTCGAACTTCTCGTTCGGGGCGTGCACCCGGTCGTCCTCGAGGCCCATGTCGAGCAGCACCACGTCCGCCCCCAACAGCGACTGGAACGCCGCGACGACGGGGATGGTGCCGCCCGTGCGGACGAACACCGGGTCGCGCCCGTCGACCCGCCGGATCGCCTCCGCCGCCGCCCCCACCGCGTCGCCCTCGAGGTCGGCGAGCGCCCACGGGGCGGTCGCGTGCCGGATCACGTCGACCTCGACGTCGTCCGGCGCCAACGCCCGCAGGTGCGCCTCCATGAGGTCCGCGATGCGTTCGGGGTCCTGGTCGGGCACCAACCGACTGGACACCTTCGCCATCGCCTCGGCCGGAATGACGGTCTTCGAGCCGTCCCCCTGGAACCCCCCACCGATGCCGTTGACGTCCAACGTCGGGCGGGCCCACAGGCGCTCGAGCAGGTCGCGACCGGGCTCGCCCGGCGTCGCCTTCACGCCGATCCCGTCGGCGAACGCGTCGGCGTCGAACGGCACCTCCGCGAAGCGGGCGCGCTCCGCGTCGGAGATCTCGCGCACGTCGTCGTAGAACCCCGGGACGGTGATCCGCCCGTCCGCGTCCTTCAGGCCCGCGAGGAGCGTCGCGAGCGCCATCGCGGCGTTCGGGACGCCGCCGCCGTAGGCCCCGGAGTGCAGGTCGCGCGCCGCGCTGCGCACGCGCACCTCGAGGTACGCCATGCCCTTCAGGCCGTACGTCAGGGTCGGCGTCGGGCCGGCCAGCATCGCGCCGTCGCTGACGACGACGACGTCCGCGGCGAGCTCGTCGCGGTGCGCCTCCAGGGCGTCCGCCAGGTGCAGGCTGCCGACCTCCTCCTCCCCCTCGATGAGGAAGGTCACGTTGACCGGCGTGTCCGGTTCGGCGTCGAACAGCGCCTGGACGCCCTTGACGTGCGCGAACACCTGCCCCTTGTCGTCGCTCGCGCCGCGCGCGTACACGGCGCCGTCGCGCACGGTCGGCTCGAACGGATCCGTGTCCCACCCCTCCAGGGGTTCCGGCGGTTGGACGTCGTAGTGCCCGTAGATCAGGACCGTCGGCGCGTCGGCGTCCACCGTCCGCTTCGCCAGGACCGCCGGATGCCCGTCGGTCTCCAGCAGGCGCGCCTCGAAGCCGTGGTCGGCCAGGTCGTCGCGCAGGAACGTCGCGGCGCGGCGGACGTCGCCGGCGTGGGCGGGGTCGGTGGACACCGACGGGATGCGCAGGAACTCGAACAACTGCTCGAGGTGCGCGTCGCGTCGCTCGTCGAGGAGGCGCGGTAGCGGCGTCGTCATGGCCGGGAGGCTACCACGCCCCCCGCGCCCCACCGCCGCCGCTCCCGCCCTCAGTCGTCGTCGTCCTCGTCGTCCTCGTCGGTCGGTGGGGGCGCCTCGGGCCCCTCGCGGTTCATCTCCCGCGCGAGGTCGTGGATGGCGGCGGGCAACGCCCCGCGGACGCCGCCCATGCGCTCCTCGAGGCGGCCCTGCAGGTGCCCGATGCGGCGCTCCATGCTGGCCTGCAGGTCGTCGAGCTTGTCGCGCAACTTGATGATCTCCTCGACGCCCGCCAGGTTGACGCCCAACTCCTGCGTCAGGCGCCGGATCTCGCGCAGTTGCTCGATGTTGCGTTGCGAGTACAGCCGGGTCTTGCCGGCGCTCCGGCTCGGTTCGATCAGGCCCTTGCGTTCGTACAGCCGCAGGGTCTGCGGGTGCATGTCCACCAGCTCCGCCGCGACGCTGATCACGTACAGCGGCTTGTCCCGATCGACGCTCGATGCGCCCCCTTCGGCGCCGTCCTCGCGCGGAAGTTCGTGGTCCGCGTCGTCGCTCACGATGTGCCTCCCTCGCCCACCATCTTGTCACGGACCCAGCGGCCGAGGCCACGCCACACCGCGTGCCGGACCCGCACCACCAGGTCGTCGCCCGCCAGCCCCCCACCCGGCACCCGCAGCGTCGCGCCGTCCGGCGTGCCGGGCGGCACCACGACGTCCGCACCGTGCAGCGCGGTCCGGGTGCCCCGCCGCGCCTCGCGCGGCGTGACCGCCAGGTCGGCGTGGACCTCGTCCCCGACCCGCTCGACGCCGGGCGGGAGGGCGACGTCGACCGTCACCCGCGCGTCGCCCGGCGGGGCGCCCACCCCCCCGAGGCCCCGCAACCGCAACACCGTGCCGGGGCGTACCCCCTGCGGAATGCGGACCTCGACGCGGTTGCCGCGCCGCTTGCCGGTCCCCCCGCACGCCGGGCAGGGGCGCCCGGTGTCGTCGAGGCGGCTGCCGCGGCACACCGCGCACGTCGCGACGCCGGGGATCCGGACGGTCGTCGTGCCCCCCGTGCGCGCCAGATCCCAGGGGATGCGGACGCGGGCCTGGACGTCCTCGCCGGGCAGCAACCCCTGCTGCCGCATCACCGTCCCCATCGCCCCGAACAGCGCGTCGAACACCGCGTTGCCGGTGCGCGGCACGCCCTCACTCAGGTCGACGCGCAGGTCGGCCTCCTGGAACACCGTCCGCCAATCGACGTCCCCGAAGTCCGGGGTCGTCCCGCCGGAGGCCGCACCCCCTCGGTCCACCCACGCCCGCTTCTGCGGGTCGCGCAGCGTCGCGTACGCCTCGCTCGCCGCCTTGAAGCGCTCCTCCGCCGCCGGGTCGCCCGGGTTGCGATCGGGGTGGTCGCGCATCGCCCGCTTGCGGTAGGCGGCCTTGATCTCCGCGTCGGTCGCGGTGCGCTCGACACCGAGCACGGCGTAGGGGTCGCGGGGGGCGTCGGGCACGCCCGCATGCTACCCACCGCGGGGGGCGGTTCGCGTCACCGGAGGCCACGCGAGCGCGTGCTAGCGTCGCGCGTGGAGGTGAGGCCGTGACCCGCCGAACCATGCACGTGCCGGAGTCGTTCTCGCTCGCGCCGTCGGCGCCCCGCGCCGGCGGTGGGACCTACGCACCGTCCGCCACCCCGACCGGTGTCCACGGCGCCGGGGTCGTGGGAGGGACGCCGTGACGCGGGCGCTGCGGCGTTCGCTCGCCGTCCTCGCCGCCGCCCTGCTGCTCGGCGGGTGCACCGTGACGTTCACCGGTGGGGAGGGCGCCAGCGCCGGCGTGCGCGGCATCATCGCCGTCTTCGAGCCCACCCGCGGACCGGACGCGACCTACCGGCGGGGTGACGACGTCGCCTTCTCGCTCCGCGCCCGGCGCGACGGCTACGTCACCCTCAGTCGCCTGAACCCCGACGGCGAGGTCGCCGTCGTCGCCCGGAACCTGCGGGTCCGCGCCCACCGCACCGAGGTGCTCGACGGTACGCAGGTCGGCGCGCGCTTCGTGGTCGGCGGGCCGAGCGGCTGGCATCGCGTGCGCGCCAGCTTCTCGCCGGAGCCGGCGTCGACCGCCACCGCCCGCCTCGAGGGCCGCTTCGGTGAGGGCGACTGGACGGCGGCGTTGCGCCTCGATCTCGCGCCGTTCGACGCGACCGACGTCGCGGAAACCGCGTTCTACGTGCGCTGAACGCCGCTGACGTCCTCGGGACCTCCCGCGTGCGGTATGCTGGAGCGCGGTACGAGGGAGGTCCCGGCTTGGCAGGTCACAACAAGTGGTCGCAGATCAAGCGTAAGAAGGCGGCCAACGACAAGCAACGCGGCAAGATCATCAGCAAGCACATCCGCGCCATCCAAAGCGCCGTGCGCGAGGGGGGTGCGGACCCGTCCTCCAACCTCGCGCTCAAGAACGCGCTCGGGGGTGCGCGGGCCGACGACGTGCCCGCCGACAACATCGAGCGCGCCATCGAGCGGGCGCAGGGCGGCGAGGGCGCCGCGGCGTTCGACGCCGTGGCGTACGAGGGGTACGGCCCGGCCGGCGTCGCGTTCCTCGTCGAGGCGTTGACCGACAACCGCAACCGCACCGTCGCGGAGGTCCGCCACGTCTTCACGAAGCACGGGGGGAACCTGTCCGGCTCCACCGCCTGGCAGTTCGACCCGATCGGTGCGCTGCTCGTCACCCCCGCCGACGAGGCGACGCAGGAGGCGGCGATCGACCTCGGCGCGACCGACCTCGAGGTGCAGGAGGACGGCACGCTCAGCGTGACGACCGCCCCGACCGACCTGTACGCCGTCGCCGACGGCCTGGAGGCGGCCGGCGCGCGCGTCGAGGCGGCGCAACTCACGAAGGAACCGCAGACCCTCACCGACCTCGAGGCGGCCGACGCCGCGAAGGTCGTGCGCATGGTCGATGCGCTCGAGGAGCTCGACGACGTACAGAACGTCTACACCACCGCCGACCCGGCGGCGGTCGACGACGCGGTCTACGCAGGAGGTGCTTCGTGACGACGGCCGTGACGCGGGACGCGTTCCCGACCCTGGCGTGGAAGGACGTGCCGAAGGTCTCCGCGCCGCAGATGCAGCAGGCGGTCTCCCTGGCGACCGGCAAGTTCGGGCTCGACGCCCGCGTGCTGGTCGAGCACACCGGGCGGAACCTCGTCGAGTTGGCGGACGCGCACGCGCCGGAGGGCCCGGTCCTGGTCGTCGCGGGACGCGGGGAGAACGGCTCCGGCGGCCTGGCCGCCGCCCGCCTCCTGGGCCTCCGCGGGCGTCGCGTGTGGGTCGTCCCGACCCACGAGGCGGACAACTACAGCGGCACGCCCCGCGAGCAGCTGGAGTTGTTGAAGCACGTCCCGAACGTGCGGGTGAAGACGAGCCTGCCGAAGATGAAGTTCTCCGTCGTGATCGACGCGGCGATCGGCACGAGCCTCGAGGGGCCGCCCCGCGGCCGGACGCTGGACGTCATCACCGTCCTCAACAAGATGGACGGCGGCTGCACCGTCATCAGCGTCGACGTGCCGACCGGCGTGAGCGTGCCCGGCGGCGACGTGCCCGGCGAAGCGGTCCAGCCGACCCTGACGCTGGCCGTGGCGCTCCCCAAGGACGGGGTCGTCCCGGGTGGGGTCGGCGGACGCGTGTTCGTCGGCGACCTGGGCTTTCCCCCCGGCGTGTACGAGGCGTTGGGCCTCGATCCGGTCACCTGGCCGGCGTTCGTCACCGAACTCGTCGACTGACCCGCGGCGCCGCGAGGCGCCCCCGTCCCTGCTTCCGCCCGCTCCGGGCCACACCTTGTCCCGACACGCATCCGGCCCCACCGAAGTGGGGCCGGACGTCGTTGGTAGGCGCGGGCGGGATTGAACCGCCGACCTCTACAGTGTCAATGTAGCGCTCTCCCACTGAGCTACGCGCCTGCGCACGATTCCCTCGTACGGGTCGTCCGTACGAACCTTGTGCACCGAACGTGTGGAGGCGCCGACCGGATTCGAACCGGTGAATGGAGGTTTTGCAGACCTCTGCCTTACCACTTGGCTACGGCGCCAAGGCCTAGAAAGCGTAGCCCACGCCCCCTCCCCTGTCAACGGCGTGGACTGGTTCAGGACGTTCGGGACACGTGGGGGTCCGGACGAGGGCGCAGCGTGGATCGCGGCCGGGCCCGAGCCCGGGACGGCGGGGGCAGGGAGGCCGGCCCCGCGCCTCGGTACACTCGCGGCATGGCCGACGCGCCCCGCCCCTTCGCGCACCTGCACCAACACACCGCCTACAGCCTCCTGGACGGCGCCGCCCGCATCGACGACCTCATTCGCTGGGTCGCCGAGGTCACGCCGGAGAACCCGACGGTCGCCATGACCGACCACGGCAACATGCACGGCGCCGTCGAGTTCTACAAGACCGCCGTGAAGCACGGCGTCAAACCGATCCTCGGGTTCGAGGCGTACGTCACGCCCGGCAGCCGCTTCGAACGACGCAAACCCAGCAGCACCCTCGACGGGGGGTTCTTCCACCTCACGCTGCTCGCGAAGAACATGACGGGCTACCGCAACCTCGCGAAGCTCAACAGTCGCGCCTGGCTCGAGGGGTTCTACATGAAGCCGCGCGTCGATCACGAACTCCTCGCCGAGCACGCCGAGGGCGTCATCGCCCTCACCGGCTGCCTCGGCGCGCAACTCCCCCGCACCCTCCTCGACGTCGGCGAGGAGGCCGGCGAGGAGGTCCTCCGCCAGCACCTCGACATCTTCGGGGAGAACCTGTTCGTCGAGCTGCAGGACCACGGCCTCGAGGAACAGAAGATCCTCAACCCGCAACTGCGGGCGTTGGCGGACCGCTACGGCCTCGGGATGGTCGCGACGAACGACGGGCACTACGTCCGCAAGGAGGACGCCAAGGCGCACGAGGCGCTCCTCGCGATCCAAACGAAGACGACGCTGTCGGACGAGGACCGCTTTCGCTTTCCGTGCGACGAGTTCTACGTCAAGACGCCCGACGAGATGGCGGTCGCCATCCCCGAAAGCGCCTACCCCTCCGCCCTCGCCAACACCGTCACGGTCGCCGACATGTGCGACGTGCAGCTGCCCGTCGGCGACGCGCGCGTCTACCAGATGCCGGAACTACCGATCCCCGAGGGCCGCACCCTCGCCGAACAACTGCGCGTCCAGACGTACGAAGGCCTGCTGCAACGCTACCCGCACGCGATCGACGAGGCGCTGCTGCGCCGCTACGCCCGCGCCGCCGACGCGCACGCCGGCCCGCTCGGCGTCGACGCCGACACCGCCCCCCTCGCCGACGTCGTGCTGCACCTCGCGCGGGCCGGGGAGCGGGGGCGCACCCCGAAGGTCGAAGGCCAGACCTACGACACGTTCGTCTACCCCCACCTGGACGCCCTGCGCGAGGAGATGGGCGGCGACGTGGGCAGCGACGTGGGCGGAGAGGTGGGTGGCGAGCGCCCGGAGCACGAGGACCCGATCGCCATCCTCGCCCGCGCCGAGTTCGAGCTCGGCGTCATCATCGCGATGGGCTTCCCCGACTACTTCCTGATCGTCGCGGACTTCATCAACTGGGCGAAGGACCAGGGCATCGCCGTCGGGCCCGGCCGCGGGTCCGGGGCCGGCTCGATCGTCGCGTACGCGATCCGCGTCACCGACATCGAACCGCTCGCCTTCGGGCTGTTGTTCGAGCGGTTCCTGAACCCCGAACGCATCAGCATGCCCGACTTCGACGTCGACTTCAGCGACGCGCGCCGCAACGAGGTCATCGAGTACGTCCGCGCGAAGTACGGCGAGGACCGCGTCGCGCACATCGCGACGTTCGGCACGATGGCGTCGCGCGCCGCGATCAAGGACGCCGCCCGGGTGATGGAGGCGTCGTTCTCCGAAGCGGACCGCGTCAGCAAACTCGTGCCCACCCTCTTCGGGCGGTCGGTGCCCATCGCGCAGGCGCTCGAGGAGGTCCCCGAACTGCAGGAGGCCTACCGCGGGGGCGCGCGCGAGTACGTCGACGTCGCGCAGTCGCTGGAGGGCCTCACGCGCCACGCCTCGGTCCACGCCGCCGGCGTCATCATCTCCCGCGACCCCGTCCAGGAGTTGGCGCCCGTCTTCCGCAGCGGCGACGGGCCGGTCGTCGCGCAGTACGACATGAGTTCGATCGAGGACCTCGGGTTCTTGAAGATGGACTTCCTGGGGCTCCGGACGCTGTCGTTCATCGAGGCCGCCGTCCGCATCGTCGAAGCGACCCGCGGCGAACGGCTCGACCCGACGACCTTCCCGCACGACGACCCCGCCACCTTCGAGCTGCTGTCGCGCGGCGACGCCGCCGGCGTCTTCCAGTTCGAGTCGGGCGGCATGGTCGACACCCTCAAGAAGCTCAAGCCCCGCCGCATCCAGGACCTCATCGCCGTCTCCGCGCTGTACCGCCCCGGCCCCATGGAGAACATCCCGACGTACATTCGGCGGCACCACGGCCAGGAGGAGGTCCGCTACGACGACTACCCCGCCGCCGCCGACCGCCTCGCCCCGATCCTCGAGGAGACGTACGGGATCCCCGTCTACCAGGAACAGATCATGCAGATCGCGCAGGCGGTCGCCGGCTACAGCCTCGGGGAAGCGGACCTGCTGCGCCGCGCGATGGGCAAGAAGAAGGTCGAGGAGATGGAGCGGCAACGCCAGATCTTCGAGGCCGGTGCCGCGCAGAACGGCATCCCCGGCGAGGAGGCCAACCGCATCTTCGACCTCCTCGAGGCGTTCGCGAACTACGGCTTCAACAAGAGCCACTCCGCCGCCTACGGGGAGTTGTCGTTCCAGACCGCCTACCTGAAGGCGCACTACCCCGTCGAGTTCGCCGCGGCCCTTCTGACGGTCGAGCGGGGCGACAGCGACAAGGTCGCGGAGTACGTCGCCGACACCCGCCGCATGGGCATCGAGGTGCTCCCCCCCGACGTCAACGAGTCGCGTGGCGACTTCACGCCGGTCGGCGGGGTCGTCCGGTTCGGGCTGCACGGCGTCAAGAACGTCGGCGACGCGGCGGTCGAACGGATCGTCGAGGAACGCGAGGCCCGCGGGCCGTTCCACGACCTGTTCGACTTCACCCGCCGCATCGACGGCTCCCTCGTCAACAAGCGCGCCCTCGAGCACCTCGTCAAGGCCGGCGCCTTCGATGCGCTCGGCGACCGCGGCACCCTCCTCGCGAACCTCGAGCCGGCCCTCAAGTGGGGCGCCGCCCGCCGCGAGAGCCACGCGGCCGGCCAGATGGCGCTCTTCGCCGAGGAGGAGCTCCTGCCGCCCCCCCTCACCCCCGCCGAACCGCTCGGGGACCTCGACCGCCTCCGCATGGAGAAGGAGGCGTTGGGGCTCTACATCAGCGCCCACCCGATGGGGTCCTACCCCGGCCTCGCGGAGGCCGCCAGCTGCCGCGCCGCCGACCTCGAGGGGTGGCTCGCCGAACGGCGTGCCGAGGGCGCGACCGGCGGCCGCCTCCGGGTGGTGCTGTCCGGCATCGTGCAGAACGTCGTCAAGCGCCCCACCCGCAAGGGCTCGATGATGGCGCGGTTCGAGGTGGCCGACGAGAGCGGCGCCCGCGAGGTCGTCGCCTTCAGTCGCGTCTTCGACGAGATCGCGGCGCACCTCGAGGAGGACGCGCCCGTCGTCCTCGTCGCCGAAGCGTCCGAGGAGGAGGACGCCGTCCGCCTCGTCGCCGAACGCCTCATCCGTTGGGACGCGCGCGGCGCGGTGCCCGAGGTCGCGGTCCTCCACTTCGACCCGTTCGAGATCGGCGAGCACCAGCTCCTCGAGTTGCGCAGCCTCCTCGACGAACGCGCCGGCACGACCCCCGTCCAGTTGCGCTTCCGCTCCCCCCGCGGGCACGTCACGTGGGCGGCGGAGGGCGTGCGGGTCGACCCCGGCGCGCTCGAGGACCTCGAGGCGCACTGCCCCTGGCTCACGACCCGCGTGACCGTCGACCGCGCGCGCCTGTTGGCGGCGGAACGGCCCGCCCCCCGGCGCGGCGGGGGCGAGGGGGCGGGCGGCGACGCCCCGTCGCGCGCCGACGTCCCGTTCTGAACCCCCGTGGGGTACCCTTCCCCGGCATGACGATCCTCCGCCTCGCCCTCCTCGCCGCCGTCGCCGCCCTCCTCGGGGGCGGCCTCTGGGTCGCCTCGCAACGGAGCGCGACCGCGCCCACCCCCGCTGCCACCGCCCCCGACGCCACCGCCCCGGAGGCGACGTCGGCCGACGCGTCCCCCGGCGCGGACGACGCGGCGGACGCGGCGGACGCCGCGGACGGCGGACCGACCGGGCCCGCCGCCAACCGCCCCCTCCCGCGGGTCGAGGGCTACACGCCGGTCGCGTACCTGGCCGACGCGCCGGTCCGCACCTTCGACGGCGCCAGCGACGTGCTCGAGCCGGACCTCGACTACGTCGCGGTGCTCGAGACGAGCGACGGCACCGTCCGGATCGACCTGTTCGAGGACCGCACGCCCACCACCGTCAACAACTTCGTGTTCCTGGCGCTGCACCGCTTCTACGACGGCGTGCCGTTCCACCGCGTCATCGACGGCTTCATGGCGCAGACCGGCGACCCGACCGGCACCGGTCGCGGCGGGCCCGGCTACCGCTTCGGCGACGAGATCGTCGACGGCCTCGCGCACGACGCGCCCGGCGTCGTCAGCATGGCGAACGCCGGACCGGACACGAACGGCAGCCAGTTCTTCGTGACGTTCGGCCCCACCCCGTGGCTCGACGGCGCCCACACGATCTTCGGGACCGTCGAGCGCGGCCTGGACGTCCTGCAGGGCCTGACCCGCGTCGAGCCCGGCACGCCGACGATCGTCGCGCCCCTCGACGCGCCCGCCCGCGACCTCGTCGCGGAGGGCGTCGACGCCGCCGACGTCGACGGCACCGTCCGCGCCTGGCTGGAGCGCGAGCTCGGTGCGCTCCCCGACGGGGAGTCCGGGTTCCGCGTCGCGGGGCTCCGCGGCGTGCTCGGCGCGACGAACGGCACGCCCGCCCTCGGCCTCTTCCCCGACCCCGACCGCCTCGTCCGCGTGAGCATCCACGCCCGCCCCCGAACGGAGGACCCCTCGTGAGCACCCCCACCCTCGTCCCCCCGCACCCCGACCGCACCACCCGGTTCGAGGCCGCCACGCCGGTCCTGCAGCCGGACACCGCCTACCAGGCGGACCTCGTCACCAGCGCCGGCACCCTCCGCATCGACCTCGAGCAGGACCGCGCGCCGGTGACGGTCAACAACTTCGTGTTCCTGGCGCTGCACCGCTTCTACGAAGGGGTCGTCTTCCACCGCGTGCTGGACGGCTTCATGGCGCAGACCGGCGACCCGACCGGGACCGGCCGGGGCGGGCCCGGCTACCGCTTCGACGACGAGTTCCACCCCGACCTGACGCACGACGGTCCCGGCGTCCTCAGCATGGCGAACGCCGGCCCCGGCACGAACGGCAGCCAGTTCTTCATCACCTTCGGGGCCACGCCGCACCTCGACGGCCGGCACGCCGTCTTCGGGCGCGTCGTGGACGGCCTCGAGGTCCTGGACGCCCTCACCCGCATCGACCCCATGGCGCCCGGCGGCACCGAACCGGACGTCATCGAACGCGTCGACGTCTACGCCACCCCCACCGGCTGACCCGGCGGGCGACGCACGAAGGGGCGGGCCACGAATCGGTGGCCCGCCCCTTCGTACGGTCCGTGGCGCGCGCCCGCCGTCAGGCGATCGGGGCGATCTCCGAGGCGCGCGCGTCCCGCGCCTCGCGCAGGTGCTCCACGAACGCGTCGAGGGCGACCCCCTTGCCGTCCGGTTCGCGGCGGCTGCGGAAGCTGACCTCGCCGGCCGCCTCCTCCGCGTCCCCGACCACCACGACGTAGGGGACCTTCAACAACTCCGCATCGCGGATCTTCGCGTTCATGCGTTCGCTGCGCGCGTCGACCTCCGCGCGGAGGTCGACCGCCTCGAGCGCCGCGCGGACGTCGTCGGCGTACCCGAGGTGCCGATCCGCGATCGGCACGATCCGTACCTGCTCGGGCGCCAGCCACAACGGGAAGTCCCCCGCGTAGTGCTCGATCAGGAACCCGATCAGGCGTTCGTGCGTCGAGAGCGGCGCGCGGTGCAGGCACAACGGCTGCTTGAGGGTGCCGTCCTCCGCGGCGTACGTCAGGCCGAACCGCGCCGGCTGCGCGAAATCCACCTGGTTCGTCGCGAGGGTGAACTCCCGCCCGATCGCGCTGGTGATCTGCACGTCGATCTTCGGACCGTAGAACGCCGCCTCGTCCTCCGCCTCGACGAACGGCACGTCGTGCTCGGTGAGGACCTTGCGGACCATCGCTTCGGTCCGCAGCCACAACTCCGGTTCGTCGACGTACTTCTTCCCGAGGCCCGCCTCGGCGTGCTTCGAGAGGCGCATCTCGTACGTCTCGATGCCGAACAGCTCGAAGTACGCCTTGTACAGGTCGATGACCGCGAGGAACTCCTCCTCGAACTGCGCTTCGGTGCAGTAGACGTGCGCGTCGTTCATCTGCATGCTGCGCACCCGCATCAGGCCCATCAGCGCGCCGGAATCCTCGTAGCGGTAGCAGGTGCCGTACTCCGCCAAGCGCAACGGCAACTCCCGGTAGCTGCGCGGGCGGGCGTCGTAGATCTTGTGGTGGAACGGACAGTTCATCGGCTTGACGAAGTAGCGGACGTCGTCGAGCTCCATCGCGGGGTACATGGCGTCCTCGTAGTACGGCAGGTGCCCGCTCTTGAGGAACAGGTCCTCCTTGCTCAGGTGGGGCGAGCGAACCCGCCGGTAGCCGCCCTTGCGTTCCATCTCCTTCGCGAGCGCCTCGATCTCCTCCACCATCACCGCACCGCGCGGCAGCCACAACGGCAGGCCCGGCCCGACCTCCTCGTCGAGGCGGAACAGCTCGAGGTCCTGCCCCAAACGCCGGTGGTCGCGCTTGCGGGCCTCCTCCACCTGCCACAGGTGGTGCTCGAGGGCGTCCGCCGTCGCGAACGCGACGCCGTACACCCGCTGCAGCATCGGGCGGGACTCGTCCCCCCGCCAGTAGGCGCCCGCGACGCTGGTGAGTTTGAAGTGCGGCGGGATCGCGCCGGTCGACGGCACGTGCGGCCCGCGGCACAGGTCGGTGAAGCCCGCCTCGCCCCCCTGTTCGTAGAAGCGGATCGGTTCGTCGTCGGGCAGGTCCCGGATCAGTTCGGTCTTGTACGGGTCGCCGGCCGCCTCGTAGCGCGCCAGCGCCTCCTCGCGCGGCAGGACGTACGTGCGCAAGCCGAGGTCGGCCTTCACGATCGCCCGCATGCGCTCCTCGAGGGCCGGCAGGTCGTCCGCGCTGAGCGGCCGCGGGAGGTCCATGTCGTAGTAGAACCCGTGCTCGATGACCGGACCGATCGCCAACTTCGCGGCCTCGGGGGGGTACCCCTCCTCGACCAGCATCTCCCGCACCGCCTGCGCCATGACGTGCGCCAACGTGTGCCGCGCCAGGTCGATCCATTCGTCGTCGCGCTTCGTGAGGATCCGCACGTGGGCGCCGTCGGGCACCTCGCTCATGAGGTCGGACAGCGCGCCGTTCACGACCGTGCCCAGCGCCGCTTTCGCGAGCCCCGGCCCGATCGTTTCGGCCACGTCGCGGCCGGTCGCGTGCGCGGGCACGGTGAGTTCGGTGTCGTCGGGAAGGGTGACGTGCATGACCATGAAGGCTAGCACGTCGGCCCCCGCGGTATTCTCGCCGCGATGCAGTTGATCGCCGTGCTCGGTGCCACCCCCACCGCCCACGCCCTCGCCCGCCACCGCGACGCGGGCGGACGCTACTGGCTGCAGGCCCTCCCCCACACCCCCGTCGAGCGGGCGGTGCCCGCCCTCCCGTGGCTCGGCTTCGCCGGCGCCCTCGTGTTCGGCGACGACGCCCGCCGCGACGCGGCGCACGTCGCGACCCGCACCGCCCACCACGTCGGCGCGGACGGCGGCGACGTCGTGACGGTCGTCGGGGACGCCACCCTCGTCGACGCGGTCGGCGACGCGGCGGTCGTCGACGGCCTCCGCCACGCCGGCTGGGACCCGCGCGGCGCGCGGATCGTCGCGATCGGCGACGACGCCGGCACCGCGTCGCTCCTCGCCGAGCTCGCCGCCGCCGGTGCCAGCGAACTCACGGTCGTCGGGCGCGACGCCCCCGCCGCCGAACGCGCCCTCCCGGCCCTCCCCGCCGGCGCGCACGGGGCGGCGGTCGCGCGCCGCGACCCGGCCCTCCCCGACCTCCTCGCCCGCGCCGACGCGGTCGTGCGCGGCGAGGACCTGCTCCCCCCCGACGGCACCTGGTTCGGGCCGCACCTCACCCTCGTCGACGTCGCCCCCGACCTACCCGGCGACTGGCGCCGCGCCGCACGGGCGGCGGGCGCCGCGAGCGTCCCGTGGGCGGACGTCGAGGCGCACCGGGTGGCGGCCGCCATCCAGGCGGTCCTCGGGGAGCGCGTGGACGCCGAGCCGTTCCTCGACGTCCTGCACGCCCCGTGAACCGCGCCGCCCCCCTCCTGGCCGTCGTCCTCGCCGCCCTGACGTCGGTCGCGACCGCGCAGGAGGCCGCCTGGACGCTGCCGCGCGCCTGGACGCCCGACGGCGCCGACGGCGTCCGCATCGAGGCGCCCGGCGCGACCGCGACGTACGTGCCCGGCCTCGGTTGGTCGGGCGCCGTCGGGCCGCCCCCCGAACGCACCGACGACGGGCGCGTCCGCCTCGCCGAACCCACCGTGTCCGCCCTCGACCTGCCCCGCGTCACCGCCGTCCGGCGCGGCCTGCAGGGCGGCACCGTCCGCACCGTCCTCGACCTCGCCGGCCTGTCCGCCGGCACCGCCGACCTCCCGGCGGACGCCGCCGCCGACGTCACGGCCGACGCCCCCTGGCGCGCGACCCTCCCCCCGCTCGCGCTCCCCACCCGCACGCCCACCGCCGACGGCGGAGTCGCGCTCCAGCTGCGGCACGACGACGCGGCCGCCGTCACCCGCCTCGACGTCCGCAGCCCCGCGGCGCGCCTCACCGCCTTCGCGCTGCCCGCCCCCCTCCGCTACGTCGTCGATCTCGCGCCCCCGGCCCGCGCCGCGCCCGGCGCCGACGCGGGCGACGGCGCGACGCCGCTGCCCGGCGCGCCGGGCGTGACGTACCGAACCTTCCAGGCGACCGGCTCGGCGGGCCCGACGCCCGTGCACGTCGTCGAGATCGCGCCGGGCGCCGCGACGTTCGAGGTGGCCTACGCCGCCGGGCGCGGCGCGAGCGTCGCGGCGCTCGCCGACGGCGCGGTCGCCGCGATCAACGCCGGCTACTTCGTGCCGAGCGACTACCGACCGATCGGCCTCCGCCGCGCCGACGGGCGCCTCCTCGCGTGGCCGTCCCGTGGGCGGGCGGCGGTGGGGTTCGGGGGCGGCGGCGTCGTCATCGCCCGCGCGGAGGTCCACGCCCGGATCGTGCGCGGGACCGAGGTCCTGCTGGACGTCCGCACGCGGGGCGGGCACCCCCTCGGCTGGAGCGCGCAGGCGGGCCTCCGCGTCGGCTCCGCCCGCCAGGGCGCCCTCACCCTCGACGGCGCGGGCGTCGTCCTGCGCAACGGCGTCGGGCCGGTCGAGGTGCCCGACGGCGGGTCGGTCCTGACCTACCAACCCGACCTCCGCGCGTTGGCGTTGGTCGAGCCCGGCGAACGCCTCGAGATCGAGGCGCGCCTCGTGCCCGCCGCCCTCGACGCGACCGCGTGGGCGGTCGAGGCCGGCCCCCTCCTCGTCGCCGACGCCCGCCCGGCGTTCGAACCCGAGCGCGAAGCGTTCGCGCGGGGCGTCCGCATCCTCGACGCCCCGACGCAACAGGCGGGCCTGGGCGTGACGGCGGACGGCGCCGTCCTGTTCGTCGTCGCGGAAACCATGGTCGCCGAAGACCTCGTCGACGTGTTCCTGGACCTCGGGGCGGAGGCCGCGTTGCGGCTGGACAGCGGGGGGTCGGCGACGTTGTGGGCGGGCGGCCGGACGGTGAACCGGCTGGTGGGCCGCGCGGTGGAGAGCGCCATCGTCGCCTACCCGCGCGCGACGGCGGAATCCGGCCGGTAGCCTTCCCCCATGCCCCCCACCCCGCCGCCCGCCGACGCGTCCCTGGCGTGGCACCGCCGGGCGCTCGCGCGCCGGCGCCGCGACGTCCGCCGCCGCCGCGTGGCGTGGGCGGTGGCGGGCGCGGCGGTCCTCGCGCCGGTCCTGGCGGCGTTCGCGCCCCTCGCCACCGCCGCCTCCGTAGCGGCCGCCGTCGCGGCGGTGGCCGGCCTCGCCGCCGCCCTGGCGCCCGTCCGGGGGGCGGAGGGATGGGTGCGCGCCCGCGTCGCGGAACGCTTCGATCTCGCCTACGACGTCGCCCTCGAGGCGCCCTACCGCGACGATCCGCAGGGCTGGTGGGCGGCGACGCGCGACCGCGTCGCGCGCGACGCCGCCCGCGAACCGCTCCCGCCCTCGAGCCGGGCGTGGTGGCGTCCGCTCGCCCTCGCCGCCCTCCTGTTCGGCCTCGCCCCCGTCGTTGCCTGGGGCGTGACGGCCCTCCCGGATCCGCCCCCACCGGCGGACGGGGTCGACGTCGCAGCGGCGCCGGACGCCCCACCCGATCCGGAGCCCGCGCCCGCCCCCGACCCCTCGGGACCGTCGGACGACGCATCCGATCCCGACCCCGACCCAG
>CAJXOA010000042.1 GCA_913057685.1 uncultured Trueperaceae bacterium | reverse complement strand
CCACGCCGAGCTCGCCTGCGCCGACGGGGAAGCCGTCGAGCCGCAGGACGGCGTACGCCCGCCCGGTCGCGCCGTCCGGCGTGACGTCGACGACGCGGACGCCGACGGGCGGGTCGAACGTCGGGGTGGGCAGCGTCCCGCCGCCGGCGTTGCCGACGTACAGGCAGGCGTGGGCGCCCACCGCGACGGGGAGGCTGCGCGGCGCGACGTGCAGCCGGGGGTCGGGGGCGTCCACGACCTGCGCGAGCGACGCGTCGACGTCCGCGGTGTCCACGGTCCCGTCGCCGGTGAGGTCGGCGTGGCGTACGGCGAGGACGCCCTCCGGCACCGGCCAACTGCCGTCCGCGATGCGCAGGATCCGCAGCGCGTCGGCGGCGGTGACGTCGCCGTCGCCGTCGACGTCCCCGAGCGGGCGCAGGTCGGTCGCGTCGGCGGGGCAGGTGGGCGCCTGCGTGCTTCGCATGAGGGTCGCGTCGCCGGTCGCGCCCGCCACGCCGTCGACGGCGACGCGGTACGTCACGCCGCGGCCGGCGAGGAACGTCGCGCGCGCCCCCGCGGCCGCGTCCGTCGCGGAGGCGACCGGCGTGAGGGCGTCGACGGCGGTCCCGCGGTACACCGCGAGGCGGGCGGGGAACCCGCTCGCGGTCGCGTCGAGGGTCGTGCGCCCGCTGGCCTCGGGCGTCCAGGTCCACCACACCGACGCGGCGGCGGGCGCCCCGGCGTGCGCCGGCTCGCCCGGTTCCGCCGTCGCGTTGCGGGTGCGGGCCTCGGTGCCCACGGCGCGCGCCGGCAGGATGGCGGCGTCCTGGAAGGCGTCGTTCGCGGGGTGGAGCGCGGTGTCGAACGACGCGTCGGCGAGGTTCGCCTCGTCGGTCTCGTCGACGGCGTCGTCCGGGTCGAGGCGGACGTGGACGGCGTGCGTCCCGTCGCTGACCGACGGGGTGAGCGTCACGCAGTGCGTCCCGCCCTCGCCGGGGGCGAGGTCGGTGGTGAGCGTCAGGTCGGCGTCGGACGTGACGACCGCCGCGGGGTCGTCGAGCCCGTCGAACCAGGCGCGGGCGACCACCAGGCCGCCGCCGACCTCGACCGGCGCGTCCCCGCGGTTCGTCCAGGCGAAGCAGGCCTCCGTCGCGTCGCCCGCGAGGGAGGGGAGCGGCGCGACGTCGATCGGGCCGTCGAAGGCGAGGTCGGGCCCCTCGGGGGGGTCGGGGGCGAGGAAGGCGAGGTCGAGGCGGGGGTGGGTGCGGTTCACGCCGTCGCGGGTGTCGACGACCGGGACGCCGTTCGCCGCGAGGTCCGCGCGGTGCGTCGCGACGCTCGCCGTGCCGTCGCGGTCGCGGAGGATCGCGAAGGCGCCGGCGACGTGGGGGGTGGCCATCGAGGTCCCCGCAAGCGAGTCGACGCCACCCAGGTGGGCGGCGGTGATGAGGGCGCCCGGCGCGAGGAGGTCGAGGAACGCCGCGCCGTTGCTGAACCAAGCGACCTCGTCGAGCGGCCACCCGCTCCCGCCGTCGCCGGTCGCCCCGACGGAGACCGCCGCGCCGATGCAGGCGGGCCAAGCGATACCGTCCGTCACGCCCTCGTTGCCGCTGGCGGCGACGACGGCGACCCCCTTGTTCGTGAGGTCCTCCATCACCGCCGTGACGGTAGGGATCTCGTCGTCGCAGACGCCGGCGCGAGCCGCGCCACCGAGGCTCAGGTTCACGGCGGCGAGGTCGAACGCGTCGGCGTTGGCGTTCAGGTAGTCGAGGGCGGCGTTCAGGTCGAGGCTGGAGGCGAACGTCCCATCGCTCGTGCTGGTGAACACCTGGACGTCGATCAGGTCGGCGTCGGGGGCGACGCCGCGATACGTCGCGTCGCGGCTCAGGGCGGTGCCGGCGACGTGGGTGCCGTGGCCGGACGTCTCGACCGACGCGCCGTCGCCGATCTGTTCCGTCGTTCCGTTCGGGCACAACGACGCCGCGGGATCGCCGCTCCCCGAGAAGCACGCTTCGCGCACCGTCGCCCCACCGAAGTGGGGGTGGTCGTCGTCGACGCCGTCGTCGAGGATCGCGATCGCGGTGCCGGTCCCGTCGAAGCCGGGGCTGCCGTCCGATCGCGTAGCCCAGGCGTCGGGTGCCTGGATGGCCGGCACGCTCTGGGGGAGGAACCGCTGCAGCCGGATCGCCGGCGCGACGTCCGCGACGCGCGGGTCCGCGCGGAGGGCGGCGAGGCCGGGGGCGTCGACGCGGAGCGCCAGCCCGGGCGTCGTCGTGAGGCGGTGGACGACCGCCTGTCCGGCGGGGAGGGCGGCGACGACGTCGGCTTGGGCGGTCCGGATGGCGCTTCGCTGGGCGCGGACCGATGCGGCGCCCAGGGCGCCCTCGGGGCGGGTCGGCAGGGTCAGGGTCACGTGCACCGCGGCGGTGCCGCCCGACGCCACGGCGGCGTCGAGGCGGTCGATCGCCGGGCCGGGCTGCGCGCCCGCACCGTCGGCGAGGGCGAGGGCGAGGACCAGCGCCAAGGCCAGGTGCGGGACCCGCCCCTGGACCCGCGCGAGCGCCCGGCGCGGCGTCCGTCCGCGGATCCCGCCGCGGGCGCTCATGGCGTCCCCGCATCGGGTGTCCCCGCGTCGGGCGTGGCGGTGTCGGGCGTGGCGGCGTCCAGGTCGACGTCGCCGCCCGAGACCGCGGTGAGGCCGCCGTCGAAGGGGAGGAGGTGGGCGCCGTCCAGGGCCGCGGAGGCGGGGTCGGCGCTGGTGCGGCGCAGGTCGAGCTCCAGCCAGGCGCCGTCGCCCGGGCGGGCGGACGAACACACGAGGGCGACGCGCGCCGTTCCGACGCGGAGGCGGCAGGGGGCGGCGGGGTCGGCGAGGCGGGCGTCGTCGAGCGCCGCGCCGACGGCGTCGACGTCGAAGACGGCACCGCCCCAGGTGCGCGCGTCGTTCGCGAGGCGCACCGCGACGGTGCACGTTTCGCCGACCGGCACCGGGCGGTCGCAGGCGACCGGGTCGAGGGCGAGGGTGGCCTCCTCGGGCGGCGGGGGCTCGCTCGGGACCGCAGCGAAGGTGGCGGTGACGGTCGCGTCCCCCTCGACCGTGAGGGTGCACGCGGTGCCGTCCGCAACCGGGCAGCCGGTCCAGCCGTCGAACGTCGCGTCGGGGGCCGCCGTCGCGGTGAGGGTGACGGTCGTCCCGACGTCGAAGGGGGCGGAACACGCCCCGCCGCAGTCGATGCCGGCCGGGTCGCTCGTGACGGTGCCGGCCCCGTCGCCCGCCCGCGTGACGGTCACGGTGCCGCGCTCGGGTGGGGCGTCGCCGCCGTCCGTCCCACCGGTCCCACCGCACCCGGCGAGGAGGGCGGCGGCGACGGTGAGGGCGGCCAGGATCGTCCGGGTGGGGTGGGGCGAACGGTCGACCGAACGCAGCCAGCGGTTCCAATGCATCACACCCCCACCCTACGCGTGTCGCCACGTCGTATCGGTGTCGTGCCCCTTTGCGCCGGCACGCCCCCCACCCCCTCCGCTATCGTGCCGGCATGCCCGCCGGCCGCTCCCACCCCGCGGTTCGCCTCGCCACGACGTGCCTCGCGGCGGTCGTCACGACGCTGGCCTTCGCGCAGGCGCCCGCGCCGCCCCCCGAGACGCCGGCGCCCGACCCCGTCTGCCGCGCGCCGTTGGCCGCCGCCGCGCACCGCGCCGACGCCGACGGCCCGGTCCCCACCCCCCGGCTCGCGACCGCGATCGTCCGCCGCGCCACCGAAGCGCTCGAGCCGGCGCTGCCGGCCCGGCCCGGCCGACCCGAGCGCGCCGCGCTCGACGGCGACCCCGACGCCGCCTGGCTCGCCGCCCGCGGGCGCCTCCCCCGCGACTGGGACGCCGCCGTCCTGACCCCCGACCGCTGGGCGGCGCTCCTCGCGCCCCTCCAGGCGCCCTACGGCGCGGCGCCGCTCCCGACGTCCGGCGACCTGGGTCGCGCGACGCTGCTGCGCGAGGCCGGCGCCGCGCTCGCGCACGGCGCCGCCCACGTCCGCCCGCTCGCGCTGTTCGCCCGCCGCACCGACGCGCCGGAGGCCGCCGCGTTCGCGGTCGTCGTGTGGAACTGGACGCCGGTCGCCCGCCTCCTCGTCGCCCCCGTCCCGCATGCGCCGTTGCCCGGCGGGCGCGCCGACGCCGCGGTGCTCGACGAGCTCTCGACGTGCGCCTGGACGGTCGACGCCTGGATGGCCGCCGACCGCGACGCGGTCCTCGGGTACTACCTCGGCAACGTCGGTGCGGGCCTGGAGCTGCTCGCGGTCGGCGGCACGACGGTCCGCCTCGCCGTCCCCGACGGCCAGGAGGCCGCCGCCCTCGAACGCACCTGGCCGCCTGCCGCAGGCGACGCCTTCGCGTCGGTCGCCTTCACCGGCCCCGGTCCCGGCCTCGGGCAGATCCTGTCGCTGCTGTTCACCGTCGACACCAACGTCGCGCTCCCCACCCTCCCGCGCTACTTGGCGTTCCCCGACCGCTGACGTCCCCGGGAGGCCGCACGGCGTGAACGTCCCCTCGTCCTGCTAGCGTGCCGACGTGACGTCTTCTTGCCGGGGAGTCCACGATCGTCGAGCGTCCATCGACCGGCGGGCATGGGTCCCCACGTTCGTCGCCGTCGCGCTGTGGGTGGGGGTCGGATGCAGCGACGCCCCCACCGAGGCGGACGCCCGCCCTCCCGGCGGCGGGCCCCCCGACGTCGACCGCGTCGAGGTCGCCCTGACGCCCGCCGCGCCCACCGCAGCCGGTACGTACACCATCCCCTACGACCCGTCCGTCGCTCGCTTCGTCGGCGCCGACGCGGGGCGCGGGACCCTCGCGGACACCGTCACGAGGAGCGACGCCCGCACGGGCGGCGCGCAGGTGGTCGTCGCCTTCGCCCGGCGCGGGGGCGAGGCGCGCGAGACCTCCGCCGCCTACCTCCGCTGGACCCGGGTGGGCGATGCTGCGCTTCCCACGAGGTTCGCCGCGACGGGTACCCTCTGGGACGCCGAACTCGTCGCGCGCGACGTGACGCTGGATGCGGCCGTCACGCCCACGGCGCGGGTGTCTGCGGCGCCGCCGCCCCTCGCTCCGCTGGCGGCCGCGCCTACGCCGATGCCGGTCGACCCCAGCTTCGCCGCCTACCCGCTCGGTGCCGCCGCCGGCGAAGGAGGGCCGGAAGCGGGGTACGCCGTCGGCGCCCCCGACGTCATCACCATCGGCCGCATCGCATCGGGCGCGATCGCCTCGCCCAGCGACTTCCAGCGCTACCACGCCGACCTCGACGGGAACGGCGCGGTCACGGACTACGACGTGTGGCTGGGCCTGCGGAAGTGGGTCGACGACCGGCTGCCGCCGTCCCTCGTCGCCGCACCTCGGCGGGTCACCGCCGTGCCGGGTGCCTCCGCGACGGTGGTGCTCGGCAACGCCGGCAACGGCACCCTCCCCGCTCCGAACGTCGCCACCAGCGCCGGCGTGAGCGTGACCGACGTCACGCCCGCCGGGTCGGTCGGGCACGTGCTGGACGTCGCGGTCGGGGAAGAGGTCGACCTCGGCGTCGTGACGATCGACGCCGGCGCGGCCGGCGAACGCCAGGTCGTCGTCGGCGCCGACCCGGCGGCGGTGGACGTGACGATCGTGTCGTCCGTCGCGCACGCGTGGGTCGGGCAGACCGCCGTCCTCGCCGCGCAGGTCACGGTACAGGGCGACGCCACCCGCGACGTCGTCTGGTCGTCCGACGACGACGGGGTCGCGCGCGTGGGTGACGACGGCCGCCTGACCGCCGTCGCGGCGGGCACCACGACGATTCGGGCGTCGAGCGTCGCGACGCCCGTCGCGACCGACGCCTTCGCGCTGCGCGTCTCGGGGCGCGCGTCGATCGGTCTCGGGACCACGGCGACCCACGTGACGTACGAGGGCCGGACCTACACCGTAGGGGCCGCCCCACAGCAGGGGCGGGACCGCACCGCGTACGAACCTGCGTTCCACCGCGTCGGGGGCGCCCCGCCCCCCTTCACCACCCTCACCACGGCGGGCGACGCGTTTTCCGACGCGTTCGCCGGCGTGGGCGACGATGGATCCCTATGGACGTGGGGGGTCGAACCCCGCCCTAGTCTGGGAGGCGACTCCACCGCAGAGAGGACCCCCGTGGCGAGCGCTCTGCTTGCGCAGGGGGCGGCGAGCGGCGCGACGACGTTCCCTGCGAGCGCCCGCTACCCCACGCAGGTCACCGCGTTCGAGGGGCCGGCCGCCCCCGGTTCCGGTGCGACGCCCGCGCTGAGCGACGTCGCCCTCGCCCGTACCTACGGTGCGGCCCTCGGCGGCGGCGCGATCTTCACGTGGGGGCTCGGCGAGGCCCTCGACCGGCAAGCGCAGGGCGTCTCCGGCGATCGCCTCGGCACCGTCGGCGCCGACGCCCAGCGGTACGCCGTCCCCGTGGACGTCGCGGGCGACGGAACGGCCCCCCTCCCCTCCTTCAACGACGTCGCCACCGGAAGCGACCACGGCGTCGCGATCGACGGATCGGGCGCCCTCTGGGTGTGGGGGGACGACGGAGCCGGGGACAGCCCGCCGTCGGACGAGCCGGTCCAGCTGAGCCCGACCTCCACCCGCACGTACGCCACGGTGGTGGCGGCGGGTCGCGGCCCGGTCGACGCGACGTGCATCGGCACCGGCGTGAGCGTGGCGCGGACGACGTCGGGTGACGTGTACGCCTGGGGGACCCCGTGCAACGGCGCCCTGCTGGGGTCCGCCACGGACGCCTCGGCGTACCCGCGCGCCATCGGCATCTCCGCGGTGGAAGTGGCGGTCGCCTCGACGTTCGCGCTGGCGCGGCACGCCGACGGTCGCGTGTCCGCGTGGGGCGCCAACGACCTCGGTCAGCTCGGGGACGGTACGACGACCGACCGCGACGTGCCGGTGTCCGTCGACTTCCCCGAAGCCGTGTCCATCGTCGACGTCGACGTCGGGGCCCGGCGTGCCGCCGCCGTCGACGCCCAAGGGCGGGTGTGGTGGTGGGGTCGCGACGTCGCCAACGAGGCACCCGACGGCACCCAGGTCGCCTCCCCCACGCCGCAGCGCGTCCTCTCGCCGGCCGACGTGACGTTCACTACCGTCGCGGTGGCGCACGACCGGCTGCTCGCGCTCGACGACGAAGGCCGCGCCTGGGCGCGCGGCACGCTCCGCGGGGCCGGCGTGCCCGGGTGGCCGGCGACCGTCCCCGTCCCCACGGCCCGTCCCCCGTCCGAGCCCGACGCGGTCGCCGTTGCCGGCGGCTTCCTGCACGGCGTGCTCGCCGACGCCGCCGGAGACGTCTGGACGTGGGGGGAGGGCGCGCAGGGCCGCACCGGGGACGCCGGGGCGGGCGTGCCGACCCGGGTTCCCACCCTCGACGCGCCCGACGTCGTCTCCGTCGCCGCGGGCCGGGGCACCGCTCTGGCGCTCGACGCCTCCGGGCGCGGCTGGGCGTGGGGGACCGGCACCGACGGCGCGCTCGGGACCGGGGCGACGTCGGATGTGGCGGAACCGACCCGCATCGCGGTTCCCGCCGGTACCTCCCTCGTCGACGCCGACCTGTCGAGCGGGGCGTTCACCACCGATCGCTTCGGGGTCGCGGTCGACCGGACCGGCGCCCTCTGGACGTGGGGCGGCGACGATGCGGGGCAGTTGGGACGCGACGCGGCGGGAGGGGCATCGGACGCGACCCCAGGCCGCATCGATCACCCGACGGGTGGGCGGTTCCGCGTCGCGTCGGCCGGCGGTGCGCACGGTGCCGCACTCGACGAGGATGGGGTCGTGTGGACGTGGGGGGACGCCCTCGCGCCGATCGGCCGCACGTCGGGCGCCCCCGACGTCCCCGGGCCCGTCGACCTACCCGAGGGCGTGTCGATCGTCGACGTCGCGGCCGGTGGCACCCGGTCGAACGTCGACGACACGCGGGTCACCCTCGCCGTCGATACGCGCGGGCGCCTGTGGGTGTGGGGCCATCGCGACGGGACGCTCGGGCTGGACGCCGACGCGCTCGGCGACGTCGACGACGCCGTCGCCTACCTGCCCCCGACCCCCCTCGGGCTCGCACCGACCTTCACCCGCGTCTTCGCGGGGCCGGAGACCGCCGCCGCGCGCGACGATCGCGGGCGCGCCTGGCTGTGGGGCGCCGGAGCGGACGGCGCCACCGCCGACGCCACGCTCGACGACACCCCCACCCCGACGCGCCTCGCGGAGCCGCCCAGCGGCCCCTGACGGCGGCGGTGGGCCGCCGATCCCCTCCGTCACGCCTCCACGTCACGTCCCCGCACACCTCGGCACACCCCCGTACGCCCCCGCACGCCCCCGCACGCCCCCGCATCCCCCCACGACGGTTGTGCCGAATGCGCCCGCCGGGGCGCGCGACGCGTGCTGTTCTGGGGGCGTGACCCCGCCGCTTCCGGGGTCGCGAGGAGGCGCCATGCCCCGTACCCGCACCCGCCCCCGGCACGTCCTCGTGACCGGCGGCGCCGGCTTCCTCGGGTCGCACCTCGTCGAGCGCCTACTGCACGACGGCGACCGCGTCACGGTCCTCGACGACCTGTCGACCGGCGACCGCGCGAACCTGCGCGGCGTCGAGGGCCACCCGCGCCTCGACGTGCGGATCGGGGACGTCCGCGAGATGCCCGACCTCGACGTCGACGCCATCGCGCACCTCGCCTGCCCCGCCAGCCCGCTGCACTACCAGCGCGACCCCATGCGCACCCTCGACGTCCAGACGATCGGGACGCGCGCGGTGGTCGACCTCGCCGCCGCCCACGGCGCCCGGTTCCTGCTCGCTTCGAGCAGCGAGGTGTACGGCGACCCCGACGTCCACCCGCAGCCCGAGCGCTACCGCGGGGCGGTCGCCACGCAGGGCCCCCGCGCCTGCTACGACGAAGGGAAACGCGTCGCGGAAACCTACGCCTGGATCGCCGGCCACCAGGTCGGGGTGGACGTGCGCATCGCCCGCATCTTCAACACGTACGGCCCCCGCATGCGGCCCGGCGACGGGCGGGTCGTCAGCACCTTCGTCCTGCAGGGCCTGCGCAACGAGCCGTTCACGGTGTTCGGCGACGGGACGCAGACCCGCTCGTTCTGCTACGTCGACGACACCGTCGAGGCGCTCGTCCGGCTCCTGAACGCCCCCGCCGACCGCGACGGCGTCCACGCCCCCGTCAACGTCGGGCGGCCCGACGAACGCACCCTCCTCGCCCTCGTCGACCTCGTGCGCGAGGTCACCGGATCGACCGCCGGCGTGACGTACCTCCCCCGCCCCGTGCACGACCCCGTCCGCCGCCAACCCGACGTCGCCCGCGCCGCGGCGTTGCTGGACTGGCGCCCCACGGTCGCGCTGGAGGACGGCCTCCGGCGGACCACGGCCGCGTTCGCGCCGCTCGCCGCGCACCACGCGCCCCCACCGCCCGAGGCGGCCTGGCCGATCGGCAGCGCCGTCCCCGCCCCCTTCGCCCGACCGGAGGGCGGACGGTGACCGGCGCCCGGCGCACCCGCGCCGCCGCCCGTACCGCCGTCCGCAGGGCCGCCCTCGCCGCCACCCTCGCGCTGGCGCCGGTCGCCTGGGGCCAGGCGGCCCCCGACGGGGCGCCCGCCGCACCGGCGGGCGGGCCGGCGGGTGGGGCGGCGGGCGGCGTCGTCGAGGTGGCGCCCGGCGACGACGTCGTGCGCATCGTGGCGGCCGCCCCGGCCGGCACGACCTTCCGCTTTGCGCCCGGCGTCTACCGCCTCACGACGCCGATCGTGCCCGCCCCGCACGACGCGTTCCTCGGCACGCCGCCCGACCCCGACGCCGCCGACGCCCTCGCGCGGGGCGGCACGATCCTCGACGGCTCCGTCGTCCTCCCCCCCGCCGAACGCCACGGGGACGTCTGGACGATCGACGACCCACCGCCCTACGACGGGGATCAGCACGGGAGCTGCATGGCGGCGTTCCTGCGCTGCGACTACCGGCAGGACCTGTACCTGGACGGCGACCCCCTCCTGCACGTCGCGTCGACCGAGCACCTGGGGCCCGGACGGTGGACGTACGACTTCGACGCGAACCGCATCCTGATCGGCGAGGATCCCGCCGGCCGCACCGCCGCGCTCGGGGTGGCGGAGGCCGCCCTCCGCGGGAACGCCAACCACGTCCGCATCGAGGACCTCACCGTCCGCCACTTCGCCAACCCCGCGCAACGCGGCGCCATCCACGCCTACGGCGACCGCCTCCCCGTCACGCCGGGCCACGCCTGGGAGATCCGCCGCGTCACCGCCGACGCCAACCACGGCGTCGGCCTGATGGCCGGCTACGGTGCGGTGATCGCCGACTCGCGGGCGCTGCGCAACGGCCAACTGGGGATCATGAGCCAGGGGGGGCAGGGCACCCGCGTGGTGCGCAACGAGATCGCCCACAACAACCTCGCGCGCTTCACCTTCCACTGGGAGGGGGCCGGCACGAAGTTCCGCGACACGCGCGACCTGGTGATCCGCGACAACGTCGTGCACCACAACCACGGGCCCGGCATCTGGTGCGACCGCGACAACGTCGGGGCGCACTACGTCGGCAACCGCGTGGTCGGCAACGCCAGCACCGGCATCTTCCACGAGATCAGCTACGGCGCCCTGATCGAGCACAACGAGGTCGTCGACAACGGCCGCTACCTCGGCGAGAGCGCCTACGCGTACGTCTTCGGGTCCGGCATCCTGGTCTACAACTCCCCGAACGTCGAGGTGCGCAACAACGTCGTCGTCGGCAACTGGAACGGCATCAACGGCCTCATGCACGACCGCGGCACCGGCCTGTACGGCCCCTGGACCCTCGCGAACCTCCACGTCCACGACAACGTCGTCCACCTCCCCTACCACCCGCGCGGGATGGGGCCGCAGGACCTCCCCGGGCAGGGCGGCGGGGTGCAGGCGGTCGCCGGCATCTCCCAAGCGGGCGGCCTCGACGGCGTCTACACGGACGCCGCGAACAACCGCTTCGAGGGCAACCTGTACCTCCTCGAGGACCCGAACGCCGACGCCTGGACGTGGGGCGACCGCGGCCTCACCTTCGACGAGTGGCGGACGTGCGGAGCGGACGACCACGACCACCGCTACCCCGGTTGCGCCCAGGACCTGGGCGCCCAAGTCCGCTTCGTGGCGCCCGGCAGCGACGTCCGGGCGCAGGCGGAACGGTGGCTCGAGGCGCTGCGCTGAGTCGTTCAGCGCTCCCCGCGCACCAGCTGCCCCGCGAACCGCACCGCGAAGCGGGGGTTGTGGCGGAGGTAGCGCCCCGCGAGCCGGCGCGGCTCCATCGCCAGGCGGAACGCCCACTCCAGGCCGGCGCGCTGCAGCCACGCCGGCGCCTGGCGCACGTGCCCCGCCAGCAGGTCGAACGCCGCCCCCACCCCGATCAGGACGGCGGGGATCCGCACCACCTGCCGCGCCATCCACGCCTCCTGTTTCGGGCAGCCCAGCCCGATGAACACGATGCGCGCCCCCGACGCGCGGATCGCGGCCGCCTCGCGCGCCTCCGCGGCGGTGTCCACCGGCGTGGCGGGCCGCCGCGGCGGCGCGTCGGCGTAGGCGACGCGCAGGTCCGGCCGTTCCGCCGTGAGGCGCGCGACGAGGTCGCGCAGGACCTCCGGCCGCCCGCCGTGGAGCCCGACCGGCACGCCCGCCGCCGCGGCGGCGGCGCAGGTGGCGAGGGTCAGGTCGGGCCCGTACACCCGCGTCGCGGTCCGTACCCCCAACGCCCGCAGGGCCCACACGACCGGAACGCCGTCCGGCGTCACCAGGTCCGCGCCGTCGAGGGCGGACGCCAACGCCGCATCGCGCGCGGCGAGGTCCAGCATGTGCGTGTTCGCCACCAGCACCGTCCGGCCGTGCACGGGCCCCGGCTCCGACGCCCCGCACGCCGCGCTGGCCTCCAGCGCCTGCGCCCACGCCACGGTGCGCGCTGCGGCGTCGGCGTACGTCGTCGCGTCGACCCGGTGCCCCAGGATCCGGCGTGCGGGGGGCGGTCGCTCCATGCCCCAGGCTAGGGCGCCCCGCCGCCCGCGCCGGGGCGCGGGTCACGCCCGCCTCCCCCCGCGGCGGGGCCCGCCGTAGCGTCCGTACCCCCGCGGGGGCGGTTCCGGGCGTACACCTGGGGGGAGGCGCGACGGCGCCCCGCCCGCCCCCGGCCGGGCGTCCGAGCGGCGCCCCGACCCCGCCGGGTCGCGGGCGACGGCGCGCGCCCGGAGGGGATGCACCATGGACGGCCCGGACCGACTCGTTCCGCTCGCGGCGGGCGTCGCGCTCCTGCTCGTCGGGTCGGTGCATCGTTGGGTCGCGCGCCTCGTCGCGCTGCCGGTCGTCCTCCTCACGGGCCTGTTCGGCGCGACCCCGGTCGCGAAGGCGTCCGACCACCTCGCCGAACGCGCGCTCCGCAACACCCGCACCGTCGATCACCCGAGCGACGCCTCCACCGTCGCGGAGGACCCGCTCGTCATCACGAAGGGCGGGACGTACACCGGCACGTACGTCTCGCACGCCACCAGCGTCCCCGCCGTCACCGTCCTCACCGACGAACCGGTCGTCCTCGAGGACGTCGTCCTGCGCGGGCCCGGTGCGTTGGTCCACGCCCCGTGGAGCGACGTCGACCTCACCATCCGCCACGCCCGCGGCGAAGCGACCTACCCCACGGTGGCCGGCGAGCCCGCCGGCCGCTTCCTGCACGCCGAGGGCTACCACCACGTCGTCGTCGAGGACAGCGTGATGGTGGGGACGTCCGGGATCTACCTGAACGCCTCCCACCCGGGTGCGACGGTCCGGGTGACGGGCAACCTCGCGGTGAACGTCGACGGTCGCCTCGCCGACGGGGACGGCGGGTACGACGGCGTGCACTACGTGCAGTTCGTGCAGCTGAACGCCGGCACCCGCCTGCGCGACACCGAGATCGCCTGGAACCGCATCGTCAACGAGCCCGGCGCCTCCCGCGTCGAGGACGTCGTCAGCCTGTTCAAGTCGTCCGGCCGTCCCGGCGACCCGATCCGCGTCCACCACAACCTGGTGCAGGGCGCCTTCCCGTCCGACCCCGCGACCGACGACTTCAGCGGGGGCGGCATCATGCTGGGCGACGGGGGTGGTGCGCACCAGGTGGCGTACGCCAATACGGTCGTGAACACCACGAACTACGGCGTCGCGATCAGCGGCGGGCGCGACATGGCGCTCCGCGACAACGTCGTCGTGGGGTCGGGCGTCGTGGACGACACCCCCCTCGCGGCGCAGAACGTCGGGCTGTACGTCTGGAACCACGCCGACGACCCCGCCTTCGGGGACGCCGTCGCGACCGACAACCACGTCGCGTGGGCGCACCCCGAGCACGGCCGCAACGACTGGTGGCACCCCGACGCCGACACCTGGGCGGACAACGAACGGCTGCAGGGCGATGCGGCCGTGACGAAACGCATGGAGCGCGACGCCGTCCAAGCCTGGTTCGACGCCGCCGCGGACCGCGACGTCGAGGCCGCCACCCGCCTCGCGGGCCTCCCCCCGGACGCCCCGTGAGCGCCCCCGCCCTCACCGTCGTGCTGGCGCACGCCCGCTACCGCACGGCGGGCGGCGAGGGCGGCGTCGTGGCGCGCGAGGCGGCCGCCCTCCGGGCGGCGGGGCACCGGGTGCACACCCACCTCGTGCCGCCGCTCGCGGACGGCGCGCCGGCCGTCGCCACCGCCGCCCGGGCGGTCTGGAACCCCGCGGCGGCGCGGGAGCTGGAGGCGCACCTGCGCGACGTCGGTGCGGACGTCCTGCACGTCCACAACGAACAACCCACCCTCTCTCCGGCGGTGTTCGCCGCCGGCCGGCGGGCCGGCGTGCGGACGGTCTGGACGCTGCACAACTACCGCTACGTCTGTCCCGCCGCGACCCTCTACCGGGACGGCGGGCCGTGCGAGGCGTGCGTCGGCCTGCCCTTCGCCGTGCCCGCGATCGTGCACGCCTGCTACCGCGGGAGCCGCGCGGCGTCCGCGCTGGTCGCCGGCAAGCAGGCGCTCCACCGGGCGCTCGGGACGTACGCGCGGACCGTCGACGCGTTCGTGGTCCTCACCGCGTTCGCCGGCCGCACCCTGGCGCGCGGGGGGCTGCCGCCGGAGCGCACCTGGCGGGTCCCCAACCTCGTGGGGACCCCCGGCGGCGGGCCGGTCGCCGCACCGGACGCGAGCGACGCGGCGCTCACGCGCAAGCGCGGCGGCCCCGCGCTCTTCCTCGGGCGGCTGGCGGAGGAGAAGGGGGTCGCGACGCTGCTCGACGCCTGGCGGCTCGGGGGCGCGTCCTTACCGCCGCTGCGGATCCTGGGGGACGGCCCCGATCGGGACGCCCTCGCGGCGGCGGCCGCGGACCTCCGCGCCGGGGACGCCCCCGGAGGCGTGACGTTCGCCGGGCGGCGGCCGGCGGCGGACGTCGCCCGCGCCCTGCGCACGGCGTCGGTGGTGGTGGTGCCCTCGCGCTGGTACGAGGGGTTCCCCCTCGTCCTCGCCGAGGCGTTCGCGGCCGGCACGCCGGTCGTCGCCAGCGACCTCGGGTCGCTGGCGGAGCTCGTGCCGGACGCCGTCGGGGCGCGCGTCCCCGCGACCGACCCCGCCGCCTGGGCGGCGGCGGTGCGTGACCTGCTCGACGACGCCCCCCGCTACGCCGCGCAGGCCCGCGCGGCCCGCGCGGCGTACGAGGCGGACCTCACGCCGGCGCGCCACGTCGCGGCGCTCGAGGCGGTGTACCGCGGCGCATCGCCCGCCTCGCGGGCCGATTCGACGGCAGGCGCCCCACCGGGTCCAGCCCCGCACCCGACCCCACGTCCTCCCCCGCGTCCTCCCCCAAATCCTCCCCCAGGCTCCAACCACGACGTTTCATGAAACGACACGCGCCGGGGTAACGTTCGTCCCACTTCGTTCGTTCCCTGGAGGCTGCCGTGCGTCGATTCGTTCCCACCTTCCGTCCCCGCCCCGCCCTCGCGGTCGGGGCTCTCCTCGCCCTCGCGGCCTGCTCCGCGCCGGCGTCGCCCCCCGAGGCGGCCCCCACCACCCTCGACGTGCGGGGGCTCGGGGGGGCCGTCGAGCTGGCCTGGAGCGCACCGGAGGCGGCGGGCGCCCCCGACGTCGCGGTGCAGGTCCGCCGCGCGGGCGAAACGACCTGGCGCGACGCCCGCCTCGCGCCGGCCGACGCCGCCGCCACCCCCGCCGCGGCCTCCGGCCGCGTCCGCGTGACGTCGCTGACCGACTTCACGCCGCTGCGCTTCCGCGCGGCGTTACGCGGAGCCGGTGGGGTCGGGCCGTGGAGCTCCCCCACCGACGTCGCGACGTCCACCGCGCCGCCCACCCGGACGGGCGACGCCCCCGCACCGGGCGACGCGGTCGACCCCGCCGGCGGCGGGAGCGTGGTCGCGCGCTGCCGCGCCGACGGCGCCCTCCGCCTCGACGTGCCCGCCCCGCCCGGCGCCGGCGACGACCCGACGCTCGACTGCGACGACCGTGATCCGGTGGGGCCGCCCCCCGGACTCGATCCGGTCCGCGTCGAGCTCGCCGCCGTCGACGCCGACGCCCGCCCCCTCGACGTCGCCGCCACCAACGGCGTGCTGGGGGTCCCCACCGACGGCGCCCTCCGGGTCGCCGCGACCGGGTTCGCGCCGGGCACCGCCGTCGAGGCCTGGCGGGTCGGCGGCGCCCGGCCCCTCGCCCTGCTCCCCGTCGGCGAGGACGGCGTCGCGCGCGGCGACGTCGCCCCCGCCGGGCGCGAGGCGCCCGGCGACGCGGCGCTGTGGCTGCAGGGCCGCACCCGTGGCGGCGTGCAGGGCGTGGAGGTCGGCTACCGCATCGTGTCGCCCACGAGCGACGCGCGGCTGCTGTCCGTCGACGTCGCGCCCGAGTCGCTCACCCTCGACGTCGGCACCACCGTCACGCCGTCGGTGACGACCGTCTTCGTCGGCGAGGGCGGCGACGCCCTCACCTGGACGAGCGACGACCCGGGGGTCGTCACCGTCGACGCGGCGGGGGCCCTCACCGCCGTCGCCCCCGGGGCCGCCACCGTCCGCGCGGCCGGCGCGAACGACCCCGCGACCTACGACGAGGTCGTCGTTCGGGTGGCCGGCGCGACCGGCGTCACCCTCGACGCCCCCACCTTCCCGTTGGGGCTACCGGGCGGCACGTGGACGCTCGCCGCCGACGTCACCACCGTGCACGGCGCCCCCGTGGGGGTGACGTGGAGCAGCAGCGACCCGTCGGTCGCGACGGTCGACGCGAACGGCGTCGTCACGGCGGTCGCGCCCGGCGACGTGGTGGTCTCCGCGACCAGCGTCGCGGCGCCCGGCCTGGAGGCCGGCACGCCCCTCGCCGTCCTCGCGTCGGGTGAGGTGGCGTGGACCCGGCAGTTCGGGACCGAGCAGGACGACGTCGGCTACGCCGTGACCGTCGCCCCCGACGGGACGCTGGTCCTGGGCGGCGCCTTCGGGGAGTGGGAGATGTTCGCGACGGCGGCCGATGCGGCCGCCTCCCGCGCCCTTCTCGCGGGCGTCACGCCGGCGGGGGAGGTCACGTTCGTCACCGACACCGCCGACCCGCAGGGGCGCTTCATCGAGACGCGGGACGTCACGGTCGTTCCCGAGGGGTTGCTGACCTCGAACGTCACGGTGTCCGGCACCGGCGGCGTCTTCCCCGAGATCGGTGGCTCCCTCCGCTTCGTCGACGCCGCCGGCACGTCCGTGGGCGCGCCCATCCCCCTCTCCACGAGCCCGAACGCGGCGGCCTGGGCGATCGAGCCGGCCGGCCACCTGGGCCTTGCCCTCGTCGGCAGCGTCGACGCCAGCACCGACACGCTGACCCGGACGACCGCCGCCTTCTGGTCGGCCGACCGGACGAACCTGGAGGCGCTCGCCACGATCAGTCCCACGACCTTCCCGAACGCCGCGCAGATCTCCGAGACGGACATGTTCGCCGCCGCCCTCTTCGACGTCGCCGTCGATCCCGACGGCGGGGAGGCTCCCCTCCTCGTCGGCGCGGGTCGCGTCGTTCTCGGAGACGAGGAGCCCTTCTTCGGCACCCTCACGGCCTTCGAGGCGGACGGTACGGTGCGGCTCTCTCCGACCGATCTCGCGTCCGGCCTCGCCGGCGCCGACCCCAGCCTGAGGTCGGAGATCGCGAGGGGGGTGGTGCAGCTCCCCGACGGCCGCTTCGCCGTCGTCGGGAGCGCCGAGCCCGGGTCCAACAGCGAACTGCTGGTGGCGACGTACGACCCGGACGCGCCGGCCGGCACCTCCCCCGTCGACGCCTACCTGCTGGGGGGCGACAAGGACGACGCCCACCCCAGAGCCGTCGCGGTGCTCCCGACGGGCGAACTGGTGATCGTCGGGCAGTCCGACGAGCGAATCGGGGCCGACGCGTACACCGACGAACCGCCGGCCGGGTTCGTCGCCATCGTCGACGTTCCGCCGTCCGGCGCCCCGACGCTCCTGCGCACGTGGCAGGTGGGCCTGGGCTACGACACCATCGTGCACGACGTCGCCGTCACCGAGGACGGCTGGCTCGTCCTCGCCGGCGAGACCCAAGCGCCCCTCGACGTCCCCAACGCCGGGGGGGACGACGCCTTCCTGCAGCTCGTCGCCCCCTAGCGCGACCCCGCCGCCGGGCCTCCGTCCCGCGCGGCGGGGGCCTGGTGCCGGAGCGCCGCCAGGGCGACCCCCACGACGCTCCAGAACCAGATGCCGCCCTGCGGGCCCTCCAGGTACACGTCCAGGCTGGCGTTCACCAGGAACGCCGTCAGGTACACCAGCAGCGTCGCGTTCAACGCCGTCCACGCCGCGGCCTCCGGGTCGCCGCCCGCCGCCTCCCGGCGGCGGGCGCGCCAGGCGGCCGTGAGGGCGACCAGGAGCGAAGCCACGAACGCCACCCACGCGACCGCCCCCGGGAGGCCGGCGCGCGCCAGGAAGGTCACCGTGACGTTGTGGGGGCTGCGGAGCGACCGGTCGGCGTGCACCTGGTACCCGTCGACGTCCGCGAGGTTCACGCCGAACCCCTTCCCCGTCCAGCGGTGGGGACCGCCCACGGTGTACGCCACGACGTCCCCCCACCACGCCAGGCGCCAGGTCCGCGTCGCGTCGAGCCCCCGCGCCCCGACGTCCCCCGTCACGCTCCGCACCGCGACCCCCAACCGTTCCGCGGACACCACCCGGTCGTTCGCCGCCTCGTACCGCGCCCCCGTCAGGCTCGCCGCGACCAACAGCAGCGACGCCAGGTAGGCGGGGCGCAGCCACCCCGAACGGGGGT
>CAJXOA010000041.1 GCA_913057685.1 uncultured Trueperaceae bacterium | reverse complement strand
CCACACCGCTTCACTCACCGACACCCCCACACCCACCACATCCCCCACCACCGACACGCCCCCCACACCACTCCCACTCCCCACGACCGAACCACCCGACACACTCGGACGTACGCCATCGACCTGCAACGACCCGACCAACGCTCCGACGTTCAAGCCACTCGCGACGTCCCCCAAGCGTGCGGGTTGGACGGTGCCCGTGAACTCCGCATCGTTCAGTGTGAACGCGTCACTCGCAACACTCACGCTTCCTTGCAGGCCCTCCGGGACGACCCCCTCGAACACCAACGCCTCGTACGCCCCCCCACTCACGCGACCGGCGTCCTCCACGAACGACACACCCAGGGACTCCCCGCCCACCCGTACGTCCAACGACGGCACGTTCACTCCACCCCACGTCACGCTTTGCGAGACGGGAAGGCGCACCTGCACGCGTTCCCCAATCCCCACCACGCCGGTGGGCGACACTTCCGCACTTCCCAACGACGGCGCCAAATTCTGGGCCGTCACCTCGAGCGACAACGGACCTGCCAACGGCGACGTCGTGTCCTCCGACACCCCATCGTTCTTCACGCGATGCACCCCACCCGGCTGCAACACCAGATCGAACGTGCCCTCCGCCAGCGGCGTCACCCGCACCGTGAACGAATCACTCGGCTCCGTAGGCTCGACACGCACGACCTCCGCCACACCCGACACGACCGACCCATCCTGCATGACCGCGAAGTCCGCCACCTCCAGCGGCATCACCACCCGATCCAACTCCACCTGCACGTCGAACCCCCCCGACACCGTCACCGACCCATCCGTCCCATCACTCGACGTCGAAGAACCATCCACCGACCCCGCCACCGCATCGAACCCACCCTCAACCGCCTGCGGTAGCAGATCGACGGTCAGCGCGACGCTATCCGCCGGATTCTCCGAACCGCCGTTGAAGCACTCCGACTCTTTGACGGCGCTTTCTGAAAGAGCGAAAACAACGTCGCCGGATGCGTCGGGCGTGATGGTGGAGGAACGCCAGGCGTCCAGCGCCTGCGGTCCCGAGTTAACCGTCCGATTGGACGATTTGGTCCACGTCAGGGGACCAACGATGGCGCCGTCGTCGGTCACCGTCAAATCATCGTTGGGGACGAAGTCCGTCAGGCGGTTGAAGCGAACCTCGACCTGCATCGGGCCCCCCACGGTCCCGCCGCTGGCGTCGCTCGCTGACACACGAACGTCGGCGAAGAGATCGACGCATCCAACGCTGATATCCACATCTCCGCCTGAATCGATGTAGTACCCAACGTACCCGTACCCCGCTGCCGACGTGAGGACCGAACCGTTATTGAAGAGGCCATTGTCCCCATCATCGAGGCCCGTCTGCACTTTTTCGCCATTTTCAATCAGTGCTGTTGAATCTGTGGAGTCGATCCGGACACCGTAGTACCCCGCTTTTTCGGAAACGTCACCGCTGCTGCCTACTTCACTGATGCATGTGTCACCGCCAGCGTTCACGTTAATGCCGATGAAGTGCCATTGGTCGTCAATCCCCCCCTTTTCGCTCACACTTCTGCAAGGCTTGGTGTTTGGATTCAGTTCCGCCTCCGTACTCGCGTACACGCTAGGTGGTGCCTCCCCTCCAATCCACGTCGTCGCGCTCGCGACCCCCACGTGCACGACGAAAGCGCCGATCACCACGATGCCCACCCGCACGACCCGTCGCAGATACGCCGTTCGGAGACTCGGTGTCATGGTGGGGTGCGGCGTTCGGCGACGGTCGGGGCTGAGGAAGGTTCCCATGGCTGGCAGGTTCGCATCACACCGTTTCAAACGCGTGTCACTGCCACGCTTTATGTTCGCTCTCGCGAAGCCGTCGGGTGGCAACCGTTTGCCCAGCCACGTCGCAAGGGTGGCGTTGGTGCGGCGGGTGCAAGGTTCGCTTGGCCGAGCGGGGCACGCGTAGCCGGCGTGGGATGCGGTACCCTCCCGTGTGAGCGAAGCCAGTACGTCCGACCTTCTGCAGTTCTTCCGCGACCATCCCGAACGCCCATGGCACGTCCAAGACGTGCAGAAGTCGTTGGGCGTCGACGATCGCGCGGAGTTGAAACGCCAGCTCGACGATCTCGTCGGCGACGGAACGCTCGTGCGGACGCGCCGACGGACCTACGGGCTGCCGCAGGAGATGAACCTGATCTCCGGGCGCCTGCAGGTGGCGGCCGGCGGGTACGGGTTCGTCATCCGCGATTCGGGGGAGGGCAAGGACGTGTTCGTGCCCGCCGACAAGTTGGGCGACGCGTGGGACGGCGACCGGGTCCTCGTCCGCCCGAGCGGGAAGAAGGCGGACGAGGAGAAGCCGGCGGGGGAGATCGTCCGCATCACCGAACGCGCCAACACGCGCCTGGTGGGGACCCTCGAGTACGCCCGGGGGTACGCCATCCTGCGGCCCGACAGCCCCCGCCTGAAGGAACGCATCCTGTTGACGCCCGACAGCGTCGGGCGGTTGGACGCCGGGATGCGCATCGTCGTTCGCCTGATCTGGCCGGAGGAGAGCGGCGAGCGCGACCCGTTCGGGGAGGTCGTCGAGGTGCTCGGCGAACAGGACGACCCCGAGGTCGAGACCCGCGCGGTGATCGTCAACTACGACCTCAAGGACGCCTACGACGAGGCGACCCTCGCGGAGGCGACGTCCGTGCCGGACGTCGTGACCGGCGACATGATGGAGGGTCGGACCGACCTGCGGTCGGTCCCGACCTTCACCATCGACGGCGCGGACGCCAAGGATTTCGACGACGCCCTGAGCGTCGAGCGGCTCCCGGACAAGAAGGGCGGCAAGGCCGGCAACCGCGGGTTGTTGCGCGTCGGGGTGCACATCGCGGACGTCTCCTACTACGTCGCGGAGGGCACCAGCCTCGACCGCGAAGCGATGGAGCGCGCGACGACGGTGTACCTCCCCGGCAAGGTCCTGCCGATGCTGCCCGAGGAGCTCAGCAACGGCATCTGCAGCCTCGTCGAGGGCGAACCCCGGCTGGCGTTGTCGGTCCTGGTCGACGTCACCCGCGACGGGGAGGTGAAGGCGGTCAAGTTCAAGGAGACCGTCATCGAGTCGGACGCGCGCCTGACGTACGACCAGGTGCAGGGGTTCGCCGACGGCGACCGCCTTCCGCAAGGCAAACGCAAGCTCGAACGCGACGTGAAGGTGTTGCTGGGCCTGTCCGCGAAGCTGCGCGAGGCGCGGCTCGGGGCGGGCGCGCTCGATTTCGACTTCACCGAAGCGAAGGTCGACGTCGGGGACGACGGTGAGATGGAGCTCCGCCCCATCCGCAGCAACGCCGCACGCAACCTCGTCGAGGAGTTGATGCTCCTCGCGAACCGGATGGTGGCGACGGAACTCGAGAAGAAGGACGTCCCGGCCCTCTACCGCGTCCACGAGGACCCGAGCGAAGCGAAGATCGACGCGTTGCAGAAGGCGCTGGCGCGCCTCGGGTACGAACTGGACGTCCACCACGCGACGCCCAAGGACCTGCAAGGGATCCTGAAGGCGGCGGCGGGGAAGCCGGAGTCGCAGTTGGTGAACACGCTGCTGTTGCGCAGCCTCAAGCAGGCGCGCTACGCCGCGGAGAACTTGGGGCACTTCGGCTTGGCGTTCGAGAACTACCTGCACTTCACCAGCCCCATCCGCCGCTACCCCGACCTGGTCGTGCACCGGGCGGTGCGGGCGCTGCTGCAACACCGCCTCAGTCCGACCCTGAAGGAGCGGATGAAGAGCGACTTCCCCGACCTCGCGACGCACACCAGCGAACGGGAGCGGCAGGCGGAGAAGGCGGAGCGGGACCTGGCGAAGTACTACCACGCCCGCTGGGCGCGCGAGCACCTGGGGGAGAGCTTCTCCGCGACGATCAACGGCGTCACCGGGTTCGGGCTGTTCGTGAGCCTCCCCAACGGCGTCGAGGGGCTTTTGCACGTCTCGCACCTCGGGGACGACTACTACGTCTTCCTCGAGGATTCCTTGGCGTTGCTCGGCAAGTCGTCGAAGAAGAAGTACCGCATGGGCGACCGGATCGACGTCACGATCTACCAGGCGAACCCCACCGCCCGGCAGATCGACCTGATCCCCAAGGGCGCCGACATGCCCGAGGCGACCAGCGACGAGGTCGTCAAGCGCAGCAAGGCGCCCAAGACCGTGAAGACCCCGATCGGCGGGGCGGACGACGCCCCGAACCTCGCGCGGGACGACGCCCGCCCGGCGGCGAAGGCGAAGAACGGCAAGGGAACGAAGAAGGACGCCGCCGCGAAGGCCGGGGCGGGGAAGGCGGCCGCCGGCAAGGGTGCGGCCGGCAAGGGAACCGCCGGCAAGGGCGCGAAGGCGACCCCGACCGCCCAGGCGTCGCGCGGCACGTCCGCCGCGAAGGACGCCGCCGCCCGCCCGAAGCGGCGTCGCCGCCTCGTGTTCGGCCGCAAGGACGTCTGGGGGTCCTGACGTGCGGGACGCACGTCGCGGCTCGGAACGCGGGCCGGACGCCGGCCCGGTCCGGCTGACGCTGACGCGCGTGTGCGTCCGGACGGGGCGGGTGCGCCTCCCCGCTCGCGCCCGCGCGGCGCTCCCCGCCGGGACGCTCGAGGTGCACGACGACGCGACGGGGGAGACGTGGACGCTGCGCATCGAGGGCGGCGTCGTCGACGGGCTGGGACCGTTCTTGACCCGGCACGGAGCGATCGTGAACGACGAGGTGATCGTGCACGCCCCCACCGCCGGCCCCGCCACGCTCGCGTTGCGGCGGAGCGGGGCGGGCGGCGCGCACGGGGAACGCGCGCTCCGGCGCGCCGTGCAGGCGCTCGTGGAGGGCGCCCCACCGCAGAGTGTCGAGGAGCTCCGGGACGCCTACGGCCTGCCGGCGGACGCGCCGCTCGAGGCGGCGCTCGCCGCCGCCCCCGACCTCGAGCGGCGCGCCGGTCGCTGGGGGCGCGTCGGCGCACCGCGCGTCACCGACCCCCTCGGCCGGCCGGCGGCCGACCCGCCCGCGCCGGACCGCCCGCCCGCCCGCGACCCGGCGCCCACCGACCCCGCGCAGTTGCGCGCGCACCGCGCGCTGGAGGCCTTCGGGCTCGACGCCGCCCCCGCGGGTCGCACCGGCGTGGCCGCCCTCCTGCCGCTCGAGGGCGGCCCCACCCGCCTGCACGTCCGCCTCGTGCCGGCGGGGGCGGCGCCCGCCTGGCAGGAGGTCCTCGACGAAGCTCGCGCCGAGGGCGCCGGCCGCCTCGCGCTCGCCGGCGCGTGGGAGGACCTGGCGCCCTACGCCCGGTACGTGCGCTCGGCCGGCGTGAGCCTCGTGCCGTGGGACGCCCTCGAGCGCCTCGCGGAGGACGCCCGCGCGGGGGACGTGAGCGTCGCGGATCTCGCGGCGTTGGTGGAGGCCGGCGGGCTGCACGGTGCGGCGTTCGAGCGGTTCGAGGCGCGCCTCGCGACCCGCCGCGCCGACCGCGAGCGCTTCTGGGAGGTCGTCGCGCGCGTGGCGTCGCGGCCGGTGGGGAGCCTCGTCGAGCCCGCCGCCCTCGCCGACGCGCGGGTGCCGGTCGCTGCGGTCCGCGAAGCGCTCGCGCACCTCGCCGGCGCGCCGTGGTTCGCCGTCGAGCGCGTGGAGGACGGGCGGGTGCGGGTGCGCGCCGACGTGCGCGACGCCTTCACGGCGGTCCACGACGCCGCGACCGCCCGGCTGGGGGGCGGGCGGCCGGCGGCGGCGCGCCGCGTCGAGCTGCGTGGCGACGGCGCGCCGTCAGGCGGCGCCGAGATCCTGGAGGGCGGCGACGCGTAACGGCGCGTCGCGCGTCGCGCGGATCGCCTCCACCGTCCAGCGGGCCGCGTCCCGCGTCGAGACGTACGGCACGCCCGCCTCGAGGGCGCGGCGCAGGTCCGGCCCGCCCGTGACGTCGATCAGCAGGTCGGTGGCGACCTCGTCCCCGGGATCGAGGGGACCGCGGCTCACGTCGAACGCGAGCGCCGCGAAGGCGTCCGCGACGTCGTCGAGCCCGTCGCCGACGAGGCGAACCCGGCCGCCGTGGGGGAGCACCTGCCCCGCGCCGCGTTGCGCCTTCTCGTACGCCCGCCACGGGTCCGCGTCGAGGCCCATGCTTTCGCCGGTCGAGCGCATCTCCGGCCCGAGGATCGGGGCGACCCCGACGAACTTGTGGAACGGCAGGACGACCTCCTTCACCGCGTACAGCGGCGGGGTGGGGGTCGCCGTGAAGCCGAGGTCGCGGAGGGTGCGCCCGGCGGAGATCAGCGCGGCGTACTTCGCGAGGGGGTGCCCGATCGCCTTCGAGAGGTACGGCACCGTCCGGCTCGCGCGTGGGTTCGCTTCGATGACGTACACCCGGCCGTCCTTCACGACGAACTGGAGGTTGATGAGGCCCCGCACGCCGATCGCGTCGGTCAGGCGGATCGCGGCGTCGCGGACCTCGTCCAGCAACGCCGCGTCGAGGCCGACGGGCGGCACGATGCAGGCGGAATCGCCGGAGTGCACGCCGGCGCCCTCGACGTGCTCCATGACGCCGGCGACGACCGTCGTTTCGCCGTCGGAGAGGGCGTCGACGTCGAGCTCCGTGGCGCCCTCGAGGAAGGCGTCGACGAGGATGGTGGGGGTCCCCTCGAGTTCGGCATAGACGTCGTCCAGGTAGGCGGCGAGCTCCGCGTCGCTACGGACGACCTGCATCGCGCGCCCCCCGAGCACGTAGCTGGGGCGGACCATCACCGGGTAGCCGATCCGCTGCGCGAGGGTGCGGGCCTCCTCGGGCGACGTCGCGACGCCCCCCTCGGGGTTCGCGACGCCCACCTCGCGGCAGAGCGCCAGGAAGCCGTCGCGGTCCTCCGCGCGGTCGATGGCGGCGGCGGGCGTCCCCCAGATCGGCACGCCGGCCGCCTCGAGGCGGCCGGCGAGCTTGAGCGGCGTCTGGCCCCCCAACTGCACGATGACGCCCTCGGGCGCTTCGCGGTCGACGACGTTGAGGACGTCCTCGAACGTCAGCGGTTCGAAGTACAGGCGGTCGGCGGTGTCGTAGTCGGTGGAGACGGTCTCGGGGTTCGAGTTGATCATGATCGTCTCGAAGCCCGCCTCCTTGAGCGCCCACACGGCGTGCACCGTGGCGTAGTCGAACTCGACGCCCTGCCCGATGCGGTTCGGTCCGGACCCGAGGATCACGACCTTCGGTTTGTCGGACGGCGCGACCTCGTCCTCCACCTCGTAGGCGGCGTAGTGGTACGGGGTGTACGCCTCGAACTCCGCGGCGCACGTGTCGACCGTCTTGAAGACCGGCGTCCCGCCGGCCGCGATGCGGGCGGCGCGGATCGACGCTTCGTCGCTTCCGGTGAGGTCCGCCAGGTGCGCGTCGGAGAACCCGAGGCGCTTCACCTCCCGCCACACCTCCGGCGTCCAGAGGGTGGGGGCGGCGAGGCAGGACAGTTCCCGCTCCGCTTCGATGATCTCCGCGAGTTGCGCGAGGAACCACGGGTCGACCGCGGTGCGTTCGTGCAGCGCCTGCGGGGTGACGCCCCGCCGTAGCCCCTCGAGGAGCGCCAGGATGCGGGTCGGGCCGGGCACCCAGCGCGCTTCGAGGTCGGCGTCGGAGACGTCGCGCAGGCCCGAGCGGACGTCGAGCTCGAGGGAGCGGAGCGCCTTCTGCAGGCTCTCCTTGAACGTCCGGCCGATCGCCATGACCTCCCCGACGCTGCGCATCTGCGTCCCCAGGTCGTGGCGGGCGCCGGGGAACTTCTCGAAGGCGAAGCGGGGGATCTTCGTCACGACGTAGTCGATCGACGGTTCGAACGCCGCGCGGGTCTCCGCCGTGATGTCGTTGGGGAGTTCGTCGAGGTGGTAGCCGACCGCGAGCAACGCCGCGATCTTCGCGATCGGGTAGCCGGTCGCCTTCGACGCCAGCGCCGACGACCGCGAGACGCGCGGGTTCATCTCGATGACGATCACGCGGCCGGTGGTGGGGTCGACGGCGAACTGGATGTTCGACCCGCCGGTATCCACCCCGATCTCGCGAATGATCGCGATGCTGTGGTCGCGGAGCGTCTGGTACTCCTTGTCCGACAGCGTCTGGGCGGGGGCGACGGTGAGGCTGTCGCCGGTGTGCACCCCCATCGGGTCGAGGTTCTCGATGCTGCAGATGATGACGACCGTGTCGTTGTGGTCGCGCATCACCTCGAGTTCGTACTCCTTCCACCCCAGCACCGACTCCTCGACGAGGACGGTGTGGACCGGACTGTCGTGCAGGCCCTGCCGCACGATGCGGCGGAACTCCGCCTCGTCGTGCGCGACGCCGCCGCCGCTCCCCCCGAGCGTGTAGGAGGGACGGATGATGGCGGGGTAGCCGATCTCGCCGGCGAACGCCAGCGCCTCGTCGAGGGTGGACACCATGCGGCCGGCGGGCGTATCGATGCCGATGTGGGCCATCGCCTCCTGGAAGGCGCGGCGGTCCTCGCCCTTGTGGATCGCGTCGTAGTTCGCGCCGATCAGCTCCACGCCGTGGCGTTCCAGGACGCCGGTCTCCCACAGGGTCTTGGCGAGGTTGAGCGCGGTCTGCCCGCCGAGGGTCGGCAGCAGCGCGTCGGGGCGTTCCGCGGCGAGGATCGCCTCGACGTGCGCCGGGTCGAGCGGCTCGACGTACGTCCGGTCGGCGACGTCGGGGTCGGTCATGATCGTCGCGGGGTTGCTGTTCACCAGCACCACCCGGTAGCCGGCCGCCCGCAGCGCCTTGCACGCCTGGGTGCCGGAGTAGTCGAACTCCGCCGCCTGACCGATCTGGATCGGTCCGCTGCCCAGGATCAGGATGGTGTGGATGTCGTCGCGCTTCGGCATGGCGGCCCCCTCGCAGTCGCGAGATGGTAGCACGCGCTGCGCCCCGTGGCGTGCCCCACGGCGGATCCCAGCGCGCCGTGGGGGCGGCCTCCGATCGCCTGCGGGTCAGTCGTCGTCGAGCTCGAGGACGAACGCGTCGTCCCCGACCTCGATGGCGTCGCCGGGCACGAGGCGGCGTTTGCGGCGGGTCTCCACCGCGCCGTTGACGCGCACGTCCCCCGCCTGGATCATCCGTTTCGCTTGGCCGCCGGTCTCCGCGAAGCCGGCGAGCTGCAGCGCCGCACTGAGCGGCAGCGTGTCCTCCGCACCGTCTCCGGGCGCGTCCCCGGGCGCGTCGGCGGGCGCGGCGCCGGGCGCCGGGCGGCGGTCGTCGCCCGTCACTCGACCTCGACGAGGTCGGCGGCGGGGTACGACCCCAAGTACTTCACGAACGCCGCCTTGCGCATCAGGCCGGTCAGGGCCGCCGCGACGTTCGCGTCGCCCACGTGCCCCTCGACGTCGACGTAGAACAGGTAGCTCCACGGCTTGTCGCGCCGCGGGCGGGACTCGAGCTTCGTCATGTTGACCTCGTGCTTCGGGAACTCCTCGAGGCACGACACCAGGTCGCCCGGGCGGTGCTTGGTCGCCAGCACCAGGCTGGTCTTGTGCGGCCCTTCGCCGGGCGCCGCCTCGTCGGCCCCGAGCACGAAGAAGCGGGTGTAGTTGTACGGCAGGTCCTCGACGTGCGCATCGAGCACCTCGAGGCCGTACGCCTCCGCCGCGGCGCGGCTGGCGATCGCGGCGCGCGCGCGTCCCGACGCGTCGCCGTTCTCCGACAACAGCTTCGCGGCGCCGGCGGTATCGAAGTCGGTGACCGCCTCGAACCGGTGCCGACGCAGGTACCCCTGGCACTGCGCGAGCGCCTGCGGGTGGCTGTACACCCGCTCGACGTCCTCGAACCGCGTCCCCGGCTTCGCCAGGAGGTTGTGGTGCACCCGCACGATCCGCTCGCCGACGACGTGCAGGACCGAATCGGTCAGGAGGTCGTAGGTGGCGTTGATCGAGCCGGCGAGGCTGTTCTCGACCGGCAGGACGGCGTAGTCGGCGTCGCCCCGGACGGCGGCGTCGAAGGCGCCCTCGAACGTGTCGTACCCGACGGCGTCCGCGCCGGGCGCCCACTCGAGGGCGGCCTGTTCGCTGAAGGCGCCACGGACGCCCTGGAAGGCGATGCGGTGGGGGGCGTCGCTCATGACCGCAGACGGTAGCACGGCCGCCGGTCGCCGCCCCGGCGGGCGCGGGCCGGGCGGACGACGCGGCGCGGACGCCCCCGGGCGCGCCGGCGTGGCACGATGACGGGCGCACGTACGACGTTCCCCCCTGCCCTGCGCCCGAGGCGCCCTGGAGGTCCCATGTTCGACGCCCCCCACCCCCACCCCGCCGTTCCGTCCGTCGCGGCGGCCCCCGGCCGCCGCGCCCGCCGCCCGCTCGCCGCGATGCTCCTGGTCGCCGCGGCGGCGTTCGCGACGGGGCCCGCCGCCGCGCAAGCGATCGGCGACGACGCCGACGCGTTCCTCGCCACCGCCGACGTCGAGGCGGCGGGCGACGCCTACGTCGCGGGCGACCTCGACGTGCGCATCGAGACCGCCGGCGCGATCCTGGAGGCGGTGGAGGTCGAGGGGACGTTCGACGCCGACGCCGTCGCGAAGACGGCGGAGGTGTTCGCCGTCGCGAGCGGGTACGGCGAAGCGATCCGCGAACCGATCGCGTCGTACCTGACGGAGAACCTGCCCGGGCTCGCCGGGCAGGGGACGGTGGGGGTCGGCGTCGCCGACCTCGGCATGGAGGTCGACGTGGCGTTCGGCGCGAGCCTCGACGCTCCCGCCGGCACGATGCGGTTGGTGCGCCCGCGGGTCCCGAGCGACGCGTTCGGGACGCCCGCCGCGACGCTGGGCGATCCCGACGCCCCCGTCACGGTGCGGGTGTTCAGCGACTTCCAGTGTCCGTTCTGCCAACGCTACGCGCAGCAGGTCATGCCGATGCTGGAGGAGGGGCTGCTCGGGGACGGCTCCGTGAACTTCGCCTTCCACCACTTCCCGTTGACGTCGATCCACCCGAACGCCACGCCCGCCGCGGCGGCGGCGCAGTGCGTCCGGGACCTGTACGGGGAGGCGTTCTGGCCGTACCACGACGCGATCTTCGAGCGCCTGGACGCGTGGGGGCAGCTGGGCGACCCGGAGCCGTACTTCGTGCGCCTCACCGAGGAGGTCCCCGCAGTCGTGGAGGCGGCCGGTGGGGCGGCGGAGGCCCGCGCCGCGGTCGAGGGGTGCCTGGCGGACGGCGGCGCGACGCAGGTCGTGCGCGACGCCACCGACCGCGCGGTGAACCTCGGGCTGCAGGGCACCCCGTCGGTGTTCGTGGGCGGCTACCGCCTGAACGACGTGTCGTCCGAGGAGGGCTACGCGCGCCTGGTCCGGCTCGCGACGGCGGTCGGGGAGGTGCGCGAGGGGGACGCCGCGCGCTAGACTCGCGCCCATGCAGGAGTACCCGAGCCTCGTCTGGCACCTCAAGAACACGCAGCTGTTCGAGGACCTGTCCGAGGAGGACCTGAGCCGCTTGGCGGAGATCACGCCGTACCGGTCGTACGCGGCCGGCGACGTGATCTACCGCATGGAGGACCCCGCCGACGCGCTGTACTTCGTGCGCGAGGGCATGGTGAAGGTGTCGGTGTACTTCCCGAACGGCAAGGAGATGATCCTGGGGGTGTTGGGGCAGTACGACGTCTTCGGGGAGTTGCTGCTGCTGCCGAGCGAACGGCGCCCCAACCAGGCGGAGGCGCTGCGCGACACCCGCCTGATCGTCATGCCGGAGAGCGACTTCCAGACGCTGTTGCGGGAGCAGCCGGACATCGCGCTGAAGTTCATCCAGGTGATGTCGACGCGCCTCTGGCAGGCGCAACAGTGGCAGGCGGAGGTCGGGGCGTTCGAGGCGCCGCAACGCCTCGCGAACCTGCTCGCCCGCCTCGCGCACGAGTTCGGGGTGGAGGTCGAGCGGGGCGTCGAGATCGATCTCGGCCTCACCCAGCAGGACCTAGCGAAGATGATCGGGGCGACCCGGGAGACGGTGTCGCACGGCCTGACGCGGTTGCTGGAGGTCGGCGCGGTGCGGCGCCGGCGGACGCCGATCGTCGTCGATCGCGAGGCGCTCGCGGCGTACCTCGCGGCGGGCGACGACTGAGCCGTCGCGGCGGCCGCAGCGGGCCGCGGGGGCCTACGCGGCCGCGTCCGCTCCGTCGTCCGCTTCGTCGTTCGCGGCGTCGTTCGGGGGGCGCTCCGCGTCGGCGGGCAGCGACCCCTCCGGGGCGTCCGGCCCGGCCAGCCACACGAGTTGCGCGTCCTCGGGGGGTGCGGTCGTGACGTCGCAGAGCACCGTCACCACGCCCCCGCGCACCAGGAACAGCGGGACGTCGCCGTCGCCCCCCTTCGCCGCGAGGCGCTCGGGGGTGCGGCGGTCGGGCAGCGGGCGCGTCTGCAGCGTCGCGCCGCGCTCGAGGAGGGCGTCGAGCCGGTCGTAATCGACGTCGGGCCCGAACGCCAACCGCCCGCGCTGATCGTCGGACAGGCCCTCGCGGGTGCTGCCGTTGCGCGACGGCGCGAGCTGGAAGACGTGCTGCGAATCGAAGGTGCGGGCGTACTTGAGGGCCGCGAGGGCGTTCGCCTCGTCGTTGCGGGTCAGGGCCAACAGGCGACCGAGGCCGGAGAGGCGCACCTCGTCGTCGCTGCGGTCGGAGAGGAGGCTGCCGTAGTAGGCGGGCAGGCCCTCGAGGCGGGCGGCGGCGACGTTCGACCAGTTCGTGTCGGCCAACTGCACGGGGATGCGGCGCTCCTGCAGGTCGCGGGCGATCGTCCGCGCGAGCCGGTTCGCGCCGAGGATCAGGAACCCCTGCGGGTCGGGTTCCGCGACGCCGACCGCGGTCGCGAACGGTTTCGCCGTCAGGCTGGCGAGCAGGACCGTCCCGACGATCACGAGGAACACCAGGGGGACGAGGGCGGCGGCGCCGTCGACGCCGGCGGCGACGAGCTTCGAGGCGAACAGGGAGCTGACGGCGGCGGCGACGATGCCGCGCGGGGCGACCCAGGCGAGGAACGCCTTCTCGTTCCACGCGAGGGGACTGCCGACCGTCGACGCCCACACGGCGGCGGGGCGCACGACGAAGAGGATGGCGAGCAGGAGCAGGAGGCTGCCGAGCCCGAGGGCGTCGAGGAACGACGCGAGGTCGACGTTCGCGGCGAGCACGATGAACAGCAGGCTGATGAAGAGGACGGTGAGGTCCTCCTTGAAGCTGAGGAGGTCGTTGATGTTCGGTACCCCGCGGTTCGCGATCACCATCCCCATCAGGATCGTCGCGAGCAGCCCCGCTTCGGGGGCGAGGGCGCCGGCGACGGCGAAGGCGGCGAACACGGCGGCGAGGGCGACGAGGTTCGTCAGGAAGTCGGGCACGAGGCGGCGGCGGAGCAGCCAGGCGAGCGCGGCGCCGGAGACGACGCCGACGACGCTGCCGGCGGCGACGAAGCGGAGGAACAACAGGGCGGTCTGCAGCGGCGCCTGGTCGCGGTTCTCGATGAGGAGGAACTCGAAGACGAGGACGGCGACCATCGCGCCGACGGCGTCGATGAGGACGCCCTCCCACTTGAGGACGTTGGCGACGCGCGCCGACGGCCGGACGGTGCGCAGTAGGGGCCCGATGACGGTGGGGCCGGTGACGATGATCAACGCCCCGAACAACAGCGCCAGCGAGGGGGGCAGGTCGACGAGCCACCAGGCGGCGAAGGCGCCCAGGATCCAGGTGACGAGCGCCCCGACGCTGACGAGCCGCAGCACGATGCTGCGGCTTTCGCGGAGGTCGCGGAGGTTCAGCGTCAGGCCGCCCTCGAACAGGATCAGCCCGACGGCGAGGGAGACGGCGGGGAACAGCAGGTCCTCGCCGATGAAGGTGGTGGGGTCGACGAGGCCGAGGACCGGCCCGACGGTGAAGCCGACCAGCAGGAGCGGCAGGATGGCGGGGAGGCCGATGCGCCAGGCGATCCATTGCGAGAGGGCGCCGAGCGCGACGACGGTCGCGATGGCGAGGCCCGGAGAGGTCGAGAGGAGCCCGGCCATGGCGTCATCATGCCACGTCGGTCCGGCGCACCCCGTGCTAGCGTCCGGCGTGGAACGCCGATTTCTCGTCACCACCGATCACGGGCAGGTGCTCGTGCGCATCCCCGAAGACCGGGCCGGCCTCGATCCGGACCTGTTGATCCTCGAGGCCCCCACCGCCGACAACGCCGGCGACCTCGAAGCGACCGTCCCCCTCCGGGCGTTCGGCGCGAAGATGGTGGAGCTCGTCGAGGCGCAGGGCGGCGACATGCCGGGCGGCGAACGCATGCGCCGCATGATGGTGCAGGAGAAGGCCGCGTCCGACCTCAACCGCATCGAGCGGTGGGCGCGGACCCGCGCCGAGGCGGCGGCGGGCGACGACGCCTGAACGGCGCGGCCGACCGTCGGGCCGCACCGTGACCGTGCGCCGCCCTCAGGCGGCGTCGGTCGCGTCGTCCTCGTCGTCCCAGGCGATCTCGCCGAGGTCGAGGAGGAGGTCCTTGTAGAGGCGCAGGGCGAAGTGGCCGACCGCCTCGCGGGCCTCCTCGCCGTGCAGGCCGACGGCGACGCGTTCGTGGGCGACGCGGACGCTACTGGCGAGGACCTCCTCGAAGACCGGCCACGGACCGTCGAACGGCGCGTCGTCGGGCGCGACCGGCGCCGCCGCGTCGGCGGTCGCTACGTCGGGCGTCGCGTCGGGCGTCGCGTCGGACGCCCCACCACCGCTGCGCTTCCCGCCGCGGCTGCCGCGCCGGCGGCTCTTCTTCGGCGGCGCTTCGGTGGGTTCCTCCGCCGCGTCCGGCGGTGCCGCGTCGCCGCCGTCGAGGGCGGCGAGCGCCTCCTCGGCGGCGCGGCGTTCCGCGGTGCGTTTCGTGCCCCCTTCGCCGCGCCCCAGGACGTCGCCTTCGACGACGACCTCGGCGTGGAAGGTGGGTTCGTGATCGGGTCCGTCGACGTTCGTGACGAAACGGGGCTGTCGCCCCTCGTGCTGGAGGCGTTCGATGAGGACGCCTTTCGGGTGGGCCATGAACACTCCTTCGTGCATGTCGGGCGGCACCCGCGCGGCGCGTGCCGTCCGACATCCGCGGGGCACGGTAGCACGGCGTCGTTGCGCTAGGATGGCGGCATGACACGCCTGCTGCTGTGCGACGACCACGCGATGTTCCGGCAGGGCCTGCGGAGCATCCTCGAGACCGAGGACGACGTCCGGATCATCGGCGAGGCCGCCACCGGTCGGGAGGCGGTGCGCTACGCCCTGGAGACGCTGCCGGACGTGGTGCTGATGGACATCCAGATGCCGGAGCTCGACGGGGTCGCGGCGACGAAGGAGATCCTGAGCGAAGCGCCGGACGTGCACGTCATCATCCTCACGATGTACCGCCAGGACCGCTACGTCTTCGAGGCGATCAAGGCGGGCGCGCGCGGCTACATGCTGAAGGACGCCGACAGCGGCGACCTGGTGGACGCGATCCGTCGCGTCGCCGGCGGCGAGACGTTGTTGAACGCCGAGTTGGCCGCCAGCATCCTCGAGGAGTTCCGCACCGCGCAGGCGGCGCCGGAGCACCCCGAGCACCGGGTGCGGGAGCTCACCGACCGCGAGGAGGAGATCCTGCGGCACCTGGCGCAGGGGGCGACGAACCAGGAGATCGCCACCGCCCTCGACGTCAGCGAGAAGACGGTCCGCAACCGCTTGTCGGAGGTCTTCAGCAAGTTGCGCCTGAACAACCGCACGCAGGCGGCGTTGTACGCCCTGCGCGAGGGCATCGCGACGCTGCAGGACACCTCGGAGTGAGCGAGCGCCGCTTCCGGGCCGGGTGCGGGCGGGAGCGGCGCGGGCCGGCGGAGGAGGCGTCGCTGGCCTACCTGGAGTTGGCGTACCCCGAGTGCCCGACGTGCCCGCACCGGGTGGCGCCGGACGACGCCGCGCCGTTCTGCGTGTGGCGCGCGACGGACGCGGACGACCCCTGGGCGCCGCTCGCGGCGGTGCGGCCGGAGGCCCCGTCGTGAGCGACGCGCCGTCCGCGGGGGCGGCGGCGATCGACGCGCCGGCGCTGCGCGCGACGTGGCGCGCCCTGTGCGAGGTGCCCGCGCCGACCGGTGCCGAGGGGGCGCGCGGCGATGCGGTGGCGGACGAGCTGCGGCGGGTCGGGCTGGCGCCGCGCCGCGACCGGGTCGGCAACGTCCTGGTGGAGCTGCCCGGCGGCGTGCCGGGGGCGCCGCGCACGGCGTTGGTGGCGCACCTCGACACGGTGTTCGGGCCCGACGTCGACGTGCGCGTGCGGGAGACCGACGCGGGGCACTGGGCGGCGCCGGGCATCGGCGACAACGCCGCGAGCGTCGCGGCGCTCGTGCACCTCGCGGGCCGCGCGGTGGCCGGCCTGGCGCCGGCCCACCCGCCGCTCCTGCTGGCGTTCACGGTGGGGGAGGAGGGGCTCGGGAACCTGCGCGGCGCGCGCGCCCTCGTGGAGGACGAGGGGGCGGGGATCGACCTGTTCCTGGCGATCGACGGGCACCTGGGCTCGGTCGTCGACGCCGGCGTCGGTTCGTGGCGGGCGCGAATGGCGTTCACCGCCAAGGGGGGGCACGCGTGGGGCGACTTCCCCTCCCCGAGCGCGGTGCACGCGCTCGGGGATGCGGTGCACGCGGTGACGCGGCTGCCGCTGCCCGACGCGCCGCGCAGCACCGTGAACGTCGGGCAGGTCGCCGGCGGGCGGGGCGTGAACGCGATCGCGGAAACGGCGGAGGCGACCCTGGAGGTGCGCAGCGTCGACGACGCCGTCCTGGACCGGTTGCGGGCGGAGGCGGAGAAGCGGATCCGCAGCGTGGCGCGACGCCACGACGTGGGGGCGGAGGTGACGGAGCTCGGGCACCGGCCGGCCGGCCGCAGCGACGACGGGCGGTGGGCGCGCCTGGCGACGGCGGTCCTGCGGGAGCGGGGCTTGGAGGCGCGGACCGGGGCGAGCAGCACCGACGCGAACGCGGCGATGGCGGCGGGGATCCCGGCGTTGTGCCTGGGGGTGTACCGCGGGGGGGACGCGCACCGCGAGAGCGAGTGGGCGGACCCGTCGTCGCTCGCCGACGGCCTCGCGGCGCTCGAGGCGCTACTGGAGCGGATCGCGGACGGCGCCTGAGCGGCGCGGCGCGGGCGTCAGCGGGCGTCGCGGCGGCGGAGCCGTTCGCGGCGCGCCTGCAGCGCGAGTCGGTCGACCCGCTCGTTTTCGGCGTGGCCGTCGTGCCCGCGGGTCCAGCGCCAGTCGACCTCGTGCCGGTCGGTGAGGTCGAGGAGGGCCTCCCACAGGTCGCGGTTCTTGACCGGCGTGCGCGACGAGGTCGTCCAGCCGTTGCGTTGCCAGGTGTCGAGCCACCCGTCGGTGAACGCCTTCTTGAGGTACTGCGAGTCGGTCACCAGCGTCACGTCGCACGGCTCGTTGAGCGCGGAGAGCGCTTCGACGGCGGCGGTGAGCTCCATGCGGTTGTTGGTGGTGTTCGCCTCGAAGGCGGCGTCCTCGCGGACGTGGTCGCCGTAGCGCATGCGGTAGCCCCAGCCGCCGTCCCCGCTCCCGGTGTCGCAGGAGCCGTCGGTCCAGATCGTGACGTGCTTGCGGGTCATGCCCCGAGGCTACCCGTTCGCTCGGCGGGGCGGGGGCGGGGGGGCGGCGTCGGCCGGGGGCGACCCGGCCGCCGCCGAGGCCGGGGTGAACGCACACTGAACCAAGCCTTGACAAGGATTGGACAAAGGGCGTACGCTTCTTGAACACGCCGCTCGCGCGTTCGCGCCGAGCCCCACCCCTCGCCCCATCCGACGCGCCCTCACCGACGCGCCCTCACCGGCGGAGGTCCCCATGGGACACGGCAAGTTCACCGTCAACGAAGTCGAGGACCGCACGGGCGTGCCCGCCGCGACCCTGCGGCAGTGGGAACGCCGCTACGGCTACCCCTGCCCCGAGCGCTCGTCGTCCGGCTACCGCCTCTACAGCGAGGACGACCTGCGCGGCATCGCCGTCATGAAGGACCACATCGACGACGGCGTCCCCGCCAGCCGCGCTGCGGAGCTCGCGCAACGCCCCACCCCCGCCCGCGGCGAAGCGCGCCCCACCGACGCGCTGCGCAACGACCTCATCCACGCCATGCTCGACCTCGACGAGGTCGGCGCCGACCAGGTGCTCGGCGAAGCGTACGCGCTGCACCCGATCGAAACGGTCCTCGTCGACGTCATCGCGCCCACCATGACCGACCTCGGGCGCCGCTGGCACGACGGCGAGATCCCCACCACCACCGAGCACGTCGCCAGCAACTACGTGCACGGCAAGCTCCGCGGCCTGCTGGCCCTGACCGGTGCGCACCACGCCAACCCCAAGGTCGTCATCGCCTGCGCCCCCCACGACCACCACGAACTCGGGGCGTTGATGCTCGCGGTGCTGCTGCGTCGCAACGGCTACCGCGTCATCTACGTCGGGCCCGACACCCCCACCGACGACCTCGCCACCCTCGTGCGCGAGCACGCCCCGACCGCCCTGATGGTGTCCGCCAGCACCGGCGACTCCATCCGCGCGCTCGAGGCGGGCCGCGACGCCCTCGCGTCGCTCGCGACCCCCGTCTACTACGGCGGCGCCGCCTTCGACGCCGACCCCGCCGCCGCCGACCGGCTCGGCGGGACCTACCTCTCCGGCAACGTCGTCGACGCCGTCGCCCGCTTCGACCACCTCGTCGCGGCCGGCACCGCGTCGGTCGACGCCCCCGCCCCCCGGCAGGACGGTGCCTCGTGAGCCGGCGCCCCGACCCCCCGACCCCCGACCGCCCGTCCCCCGCACGCTCCGCCCCCCCGTCCGGTGCCGCGCACCGGAGCACCCCCCACCCAGGCCGCAAGGCCGAAGGAGGAACCGCCATGGCTAGCCAACTCCACGAACGCGCCGGCGCCGCCACCCCCCCGAACGCCGTCCAGGAGTCCGCCACGAACGTCGCGCAACGCCTGGCGTTCCACCGCAAGCAGGCGCTCTACCACCACGGCGACGCCGCCACCGCGGTGTTCCGCGTCGAGAGCGGCCTGGTGCGCATCACCCGCATGACGCCCGAGGGCCGCATCCTCACCGTCCGCCACGTCCTGCCCGGCGACTACTTCGGCGAGGAGGCGTTCATGAGCGGTCAGCGCGAGGA
>CAJXOA010000040.1 GCA_913057685.1 uncultured Trueperaceae bacterium | reverse complement strand
AGGAGATCCGCCGCGTCATCCAGATCCTCTCGCGCCGCACGAAGAACACCCCCGTCCTCATCGGCGAGCCGGGGGTCGGCAAGACCGCGATCGTCGAGGGCCTCGCGCAGGCGGTCGTCGACGGCCGCGTGCCGCCGAACCTCGAGTCGATGCGGGTGTTGTCGATCGACCTCAGCAACGTCGTCGCCGGCACGAAGTACCGCGGCGAGTTCGAGGAGCGCCTGCGCACGATCATCGAGGAGCTCAAGACCGCGAAGGTCGTCGCCTTCATCGACGAGCTGCACACCCTCGTCGGGGCCGGCGGGGCGGAGGGCACCCTCGACGCCGCCAACATCCTCAAGCCGCCGTTGTCGCGCGGCGAGGTGCAGGTGATCGGCGCGACGACGACCGGCGAGTACCACCGCTACATCGAGAAGGACGCGGCGCTCGAGCGCCGCTTCCAACCGGTCCTCGTGCTCGAGCCGACCCCCGAGGAGGCGCTCGAGATCCTGCACGGCCTGCGCGAGAAGTACGAGAGCCACCACGGCGTCGTCCTCCCCCCCGCCATCCTCGAGGCGTCGGTCCGCTACGGCGAACGGAGCCTGCCGGGACGCAACTTCCCCGACAAGGCGATCGACCTCATCGACGAGGCCGCCTCCCGCGCCCGCCTGAACGTCAGCCTCGGCTTCCCCGTCCCCACCGAGGAGGACGGCACGCCCATCGTCGGCCGCGAGGACCTCGAGGCGGTCGTCGAGGCGTGGGGCGGCATCTACGAGGGGGACGACGACGGCCACAAGCTCGCCGGCATCGACGAGGCGCTGCGACGCAGCGTCGTCGGGCAGGACGACGCCATCGACGCGCTCGCCTCCGCCCTGCGCCGCGCCCGCGTCGGCCTCGGGGGGCGGGCTCGGGTCTCCGCCTCGTTCCTGTTCGTCGGGCCGTCCGGCGTCGGCAAGACCTTCCTCGCGAAACAGTTGGCGGTGCACCTGTTCGGCAGCGAACGGGCCCTCGTCCGCCTCGACATGAGCGAGTACCAGGAGGCGCACGCCACCAGCAAACTCATCGGGGCGCCCCCCGGGTACGTCGGGCACGAACAGGGCGGCCGCCTGACGGAGGCGGTCCGCCGGCAACCGTTCAGCGTCGTCCTGCTCGACGAGATCGAGAAGGCGCACCCCGACGTCTACAACACTTTTTTGCAGGTCCTCGACGACGGCCGCCTCACCGACGGGCAGGGCCGCATGGTCGACTTCCGCCGGGTGATCCTGATCATGACGAGCAACACCGGCTTCAACCGCGGGCCGGCGGTCGGCTTCCAGGACGAGGGCGTGCGCGACGTCGAGGCGCCGCTCGGCACGATCTTCTCGCCGGAGTTCCTCGACCGCCTCGACGAAGTGATCGCCTTCAAGACCTTCGATCGCGCCGGCATCCTGCACATCACCGGACAGATGCTCGACGAGATCCGCGCGGAGCTGCAGTCCCGCGACGTCGACGTCACCTTCGCGCCGGAGGTCGCCGGCTGGCTGGTCGAACGCATGCCGGCCGGCGAAAGCGCCCGGCCGTTGCGGGCGGTGCTGCGCCAGCACGTCGAGGACCCCCTCTCCCTCGAGCTGCTCGCCGGCGGCAGCGAGGAACCGATCGTCGTCACGGTCGAGGAGGACGAACTGCGCTTCTCCCGCCCGGTCCCGGTCGTCTGACGCCCCCTGCGCGGCGGGGACGCCGGACGCCGCGCTACACTGGCGCCGTGCGTTCCCGGGAGGCGGCATGGCGAAAGCGTTGAGCGAGTACGTCTGCGACGCCTGCGGCGCGAAGTCCCCCGCGCCGCTCGGTCGCTGTCCGTCGTGCGGCGCCTGGGACACGATGCGCGAGGTCGCTCCCCCGCGCGACGGGCCGCCCGCCGGGGGGCCGGCCGGCCCGCGCGGCGGCGCCCCCGCCGCGCGCGTCACCCGCCTCGACGAGGTCGGGGACGCCGCGCACGCCCGCACGCCGTCCGGTGACGCGGAGGTCGACCGGGTGCTCGGTGGGGGCTGGGTGCCGGGCGCGGCGCTGTTGTTGGCCGGCGACCCGGGGGTCGGCAAGTCCACCCTCCTGCTGCAGCTCGCCAAGCACGCTGCGGACGCCGGGCGCAGCGTCACGTACGTCGCGGGCGAGGAGTCGCTCGAGCAGGTCAAGCTCCGCGCCAGCCGCGTCGGGGTGGCGGGCGAACTGCGCGTCACGCGCGAGACCGACGCGCACGCCATCGCCGCGCACGTCACCCAGGAGGCGCCGGCGATGGTGGTCGTCGACAGCATCCAGACGCTGCGCGTCGGCGACGACGGGGTGCCCGGCAGCCCCACGCAGGTGCGCGACGGTACCGCCGTCGTCGCCGCCGCCGCGAAGGCGGCGGGCAGCACCGTGCTGTTCATCGGGCACGTCACGAAACAGGGCACGATCGCCGGCCCGAAGGTCGTCGAGCACATGGTGGACGCCACCTTCGCGCTGGAGTCCGCCGCCGGCTTCCGGGTGTTGCGGGCGCACAAGAACCGCTTCGGTCCCGTCGGCGAGGTCGGCGTCTTCGACATGCGCGAGGACGGCATGCGGGCGGTCGCGAACCCGTCGGCGGCGTTCCTCGCCGAACGCCCCGCGGGCGTCCCCGGGTCGGTCGTCGTCGCCGCCCTCGAGGGGCAACGCTCGCTGTTGCTCGAGGTGCAGGCGCTCGCCAGCAAGAGCCCCTACGCCACCCCCAAGCGGGTCGTGCAGGGCCTCGACGCCCGCCGCGTCGACGTCGTCCTCGCCGTCCTCGAGCGCCGCGCCGACCTACCGCTCGACGGGCTCGACGTGTTCGTGAACGTCGCGGGGGGCTTGCGCCTCACCGACCCCGGCGCCGACCTCGCCGTCGCGATGGCGGTCTGGTCGGCGGTCACGAACCGCGCCCTGCCGAGCGACGCGGCGGTCGTCGGCGAGATCGGGCTCGCGGGGGAGATCCGCAGCGTCGCGCACCTCGAGCGCCGCCGCGCGGAGGCCGACCGGGCGGGCTTCGCGACGTTGCTCGGGCCGCGCCACGAGGCGCTCGCCGGCGGCGGGTACGCCCGCCTGCGCGAGGCGCTCGCCGCCGCCGGCGGGCGGGAACGGGCGGCGACCGCGTGAGCCGTCCGCCCGGCCCCTCCACCGCGACGACGGTGCTGCTGCGCGGGGCGGCGTCGGTGTTCCTCGCCGGCGTCGGTCTCGTGCTCGCCGAACGGTGGCTCGCGAGCGGCGTGCTGGTGGGGCCCGCCAACCGCATCTACCTGGCGTTGCTGGGGTTCCTGGTCGGTTGGTTGGTGAGCGCCTGGCCGGCGCGGGGGGCGGCGCGCGCCATTCGCGGCGTCGCGCGGCGCATCGCCGCCTGGCCGCCCGACGCGGTGCTCGCCGGGACGGCGGGCGCGACGCTGGCGCTGTTGTTGACCGTCCTCCTCGACGACGTCCTCGAGCGAATCCCCGGCATGAACTGGGGGATCTCGTTGGCGCTCGCGACGGGGCTCAGCGCGACCTTCGTGGCCTTCTTCGTCGCCAACCGCCGGCTTTTGCCCCTCCCCCGCGCGGGCGCGCCCGCCACCGCCGACGACGTCCGCCCCATCCGCGTGCTGGACGCCAGCGCCATCATCGACGGGCGCATCGCCGACGTCGCCGACGCGAACTTCCTGCAGGGGCGGGCGTGGGTGCCGGCGTTCGTGCTGCGCGAGGTGCAGGGCATCGCCGACGACGACGATGCGACCCGCCGCCGGCGCGGGCGGCGCGGGCTGGCGATGCTCGAGCGGCTCGGGGAACTGCGGAGCCTCGAGCTGGAGGTCCTCGACGACGCCGCGACCGCCGACCTGCCCGACGGGCCGGTCGACGACCGCCTGGTGGCGCTCGCGCGCCGCGCCGGCGCCGACCTGGTGACGACCGACGCGAACCTGCACCAGGTCGCGCAACTGCAGGGGGTCCGGGTCCTGAACCCGAACCGCTTGGCGGACGCGGTGAAGGCCGCGCACCTGCCGGGCGAGACGCTGCACGTCGAGATCGTGCGGCCCGGCAAGGAGCCGGGGCAGGGCCTCGCGTACCTCGACGACGGCACGATGGTCGTCGTCGAGGACGCCGCGGCGCACGTCGGGAGCGCCCTGCACGTGGCGGTCACGTCGACGCTGCAGACGCAGGTGGGGCGGATGGTGTTCGCCAAACCGGCGCGCGAGGCGACCGAGGCGTCCCCTCCGGCCGGCCGGGCGTCGTGACCCGCACGTCGTCGTGACCCGCACGCCGTCGTGACCCGCACGTCGTCTTGACCCATTCCCCGTCCGCGCGTATCCTCCGCGACGCGGCGCACGCGCCGCCGTGCGGGGCCTTAGCTCAGTTGGGAGAGCATCTGCTTTGCAAGCAGAGGGTCGCCGGTTCGAGTCCGGCAGGCTCCACCACCCACGCGCCCGGCGCGCCCCTCGGGGCGGCCGGGCGTTTTCGGGACGTCACGACGCTCGTGAACTCATGAACGCGGTGTGAGAGCCGTGGTACATTTCGCGGGATTGCCGACGCGGCGCCCCCCGGCCCGCAGGCACGTCCCTCGCGGCGCACCCACGCCCGACCGGACGGGTCAGGAGGTCTGCAGCATTGACGCTACGACGTGAACGTTCCCCCTCGACGCGACCCGGCGCGGCGCCCCGCCGCCCCCGGGCCGGGAGTCGCTGATGCCGCAGTACTTTCCGCGCAACGCCAACGCGTTCGCGAAGTGGTTGGTGCTCGGCGGCTCGGTGTTCGTCGTCGCCTTGATGATCGCGCTGGCGTTCTACGCCCGCGTGACGAACAACGCCGTCGGCGTGCCGGTCGACCAACCGGTCGCCTTCCAGCACAACCTGCACGCCGAACAGTTGGGCATCGACTGCCGCTACTGCCACACCTCCGTCGAGGTCGAGGCGACCGCGTCGGTCCCCCCGACCGAAACGTGCATGACCTGCCACTCGCAGATCCGGGTCGGCGACCCGCAACTCGCGGCCGTCCAGGCGTCGTGGGATACCGGCACGCCGATCGAATGGAACCGCGTGCACGACCTCGCCGACTACGTGTATTTCAACCACTCCGCGCACATCAACTCCGGCGTCGGCTGTAGCGACTGCCACGGCTCGGTGCAGGAGATGGCGGAGATCTGGAAGAACGAACCCCTGACGATGGGGTGGTGCCTCGAGTGCCACAAGGCGCCCGAGGAGTACCTCCGTCCCCGCAGCGAAGTCTTCAACATGGAGTACGAACGCCCCAGCGACCAGGCTGCGCTCGGAACCGAGCTGGTGGAGGCCTACCACGTGAACACCGAAAAGCTCCCGCAATGCTCGACGTGCCACCGATGAGCGACGCGCCGCGCGACGCGCGCGACGGCGGCCCGAACGACGCCCCGACCCCCGACGTCGACGCCCTGCAGGCGTCCCCGTCGGTCGAAGCGATCCGCGAGCGCCTGCAGTCCACGAGCGGCGCGGAGTACTGGCGCGGTCTCGACGAGCTCGCCGACACCGAAGCGTTCCAGTCGTTCATGGCGAAGGAGTTCCCGCGGCAGGCGGCGCCCCTCGAGGCGTCGTTGCGGCGGCGCGACTTCATGAAGCTGCTGGGGGCGTCGCTGGCGCTCGCCGGGCTCTCCAGCTGCGCCCGCCCGACGCTGCCCAACGAAAAGATCGTGCCGTACGTCGAGGCGCCCGAGGAGATCGTCCCCGGACGCCCGCTGTTCTTCGCCACCACCATCGATCACGGCGGCTACGCCGAAGGCCTCCTGGCGGAAAGCCACCAGGGCCGCCCGACGAAGGTCGAGGGGAACCCCGACCACCCCGCCAGCCGCGGGGCGACGTCGGCGACGACGCAGGCGACCGTCCTGCAGCTGTACGACCCCGAACGCAGCCAAGCGATCACCGAGGACGGCGCGATGCGCGACTGGAGCGACCTCGCCGCCGCCCTCGACGACCTCGGGGACGGCTCCCGCGTCGCGCTGTTGACCGAGACGGTCACCAGCCCCTCGATGGCGCGCGGCATCGCCGACCTGCAGGCCGCCTACCCCGGCCTCCGGTGGCACCAGTACGACCCCCGGCACGCCGACGGCGCGATCCTCGGGGCGCGGCAGGCGTTCGGTCGCGACGTCACGGTCGTCCACCACTTCGACGCCGCCGACGTCGTCTTCGGCCTCGACGCCGACTTCACGAACGAGGGCCCCGGCCGCCTGGCGCACGCCAAGGACTTCGCCGCGAAGCGGCGCGTCCGCAGCGCCGAGGACGCCATGAACCGCCTGTGGATGGCGGAGGTCGCGCCGTCGCCGACCGGGTCGCTCGCCGACCACCGGCTGGCGCTCGCGCCCGCCGACGTCGCGGCGCTCGCCGCGGTCGTCGCCGCCCGCCTCGGCGTCGACGCGCCCGCCGCGGAGCTGCCCGCCGCCGTCGACCCGGCGTGGGTCGACGCCCTCGTCGCCGACCTCGAGGCGCACCGCGGGGCGGCGGTCGTGATCGCCGGGCCGCAACAGCCCGCCGCCGTGCACGCCCTGGCGCACGCCATGAACCACGCGCTCGACGCGTTCGGGGGGCCGGTCACGGTCCACGAACCGGTCGAGGTCAAGCCGGAGGACCACGGCGCGTCGATCCGCGCGTTGGCGGATGCGATGCGCGCGGGCGACGTCGAGACGTTGATCGTGATCGGCGCGAACCCGGTCGCGACCGCCCCCGCCGACGCCGACCTGCCCGGCGCCCTCGCGAACGTCGCGAACGTCGTGCACATGGGCCTCTACCGCGACGAGACGGCGTTGGCCGCCCGCTGGCACGTGCCGATGGCGCACCACCTGGAGACGTGGGGCGACGCCCGCGCGTTCGACGGGACGGCGGCGATCCAACAACCGATCATCCAACCGTTCTACGGCGGACGTTCGCCGCTGGAGCTGCTGGCGCTGCTGACCGGCACGCCCGACGCGACCGCGCACGACCTGGTGCGCGCGACGTGGGAGGCGCAGGTCGACGGGCCGTTCGACGCCTTCTGGCGCGACGCCGTGCACCGCGGCGCCATCCCCGGCACCGCGGCGCCCACCACGATCACCGATCCGCCCCGCGCCCCCGAGGCGCTGCCGCGCGACGCGGGCGAGCTGGTGCTGTGGCTGCGGCCCGACCCCAGCATCGAGGACGGTCGCTGGGCGAACAACGGCTGGCTGCAGGAGCTCCCCAAACCGTTCACGAAGCTCACGTGGGACAACGCCGCGCTCGTGAGCGCCCGCACGGCGGAGGCGCTGGGCGTGCGCAACGAGGACCTCCTCGAGATCGAGCGGGACGGCACCCGCGTCACCGCGCCGGTGTGGATCCTGCCCGGCCAGGCGGACGGCGTCGTGCAGCTGCACCTCGGGTTCGGACGCGAGGCGGCCGGCCAGGTCGCCGCCGGCGTCGGCGTCGACGCCTACCCGCTGCTGCGGGGCCCCGCCAGCGAGGCGGCGGCGATCGACGCCCGCAAGGTGCGCGGCCGCCACAAGCTCGCCTCCACGCAGCTGCACAACGCCCTCGAGGGCACCGGCGAACGCCGCCACATCGTGCGGCACGGCACCCTCGCCGACCTGCAGGCGGAGCCGGACGACCCGACGTTCGTGCACCCCGTGAAGCACCACGATTACGACCTGTACGACGACTACGTCTACGAGTCGTACGCGTGGGGCATGGTCGTCGACATGTCGGTGTGCACCGGCTGCAACGCCTGCGTCACCGCCTGCCAGAGCGAGAACAACGTCCCGATCGTCGGCAAGGACCAGGTCCTCGTCGGCCGCGAGATGCACTGGATCCGCGTCGACGGCTACTACGCCGGCGACATCGACGACCCCAGCTTCTACTCGATGCCGATGGCCTGCCAGCACTGCGAGAAGGCGCCCTGCGAACCGGTCTGCCCGGTCGGCGCGACGGTGCACGACCACGAGGGCCTGAACGTCATGGTCTACAACCGCTGCGTCGGGACGCGCTACTGCTCGAACAACTGCCCGTACAAGGTGCGGCGCTTCAACTACCTGCAGTACGCCGAGCTGGACGCGAACGCGACGGAGATGTCGCTCGCGAACAACCCCGACGTCACCGTCCGCAGCCGCGGCGTGATGGAGAAGTGCACGTACTGCACGCAACGCATCAGCCGCGCCCGGATCCAAGCGAACAACGAGGACCGGCGCATCCAGGACGGCGAGGTCGTCACCGCCTGCCAGGCGGCCTGCCCGACCGAAGCGATCCAGTTCGGGGACCTCAACGACCCCGAAAGCCGGGTCGTCGCCACCAAGCGTTCGGTGCTGAACTACGCGGTCCTCGAGGAGCTCAACACGGTGCCGCGCACCAGCTACCTCGCGCACGTCCGCAACCCGCACCCGACCCTCGCCGAGGACGGCGGGAGCCACGGATGAGCGTCCGCAGCCCCCGCATCCCCGAAACCCACCGCGTCATCGGGCGCGGCCAAACGTCGGCGGGCATCGACGACGTCGTCAACGCCCCGGTCCTGGGCGGCGTCGGCAGCACCCCCCGCTGGTGGTGGATCGGCATGGGGATCTCCCTCGCGTTGCTCGGGGTGTACCTGGTCTCCATCGTCGTGCTCATCACCGTCGGGACCGGCATCTGGGGGAACAACGTCCCCGTCGCCTGGGGCATGCCGATCATCAACTTCGTGTGGTGGATCGGCATCGGCCACGCCGGGACGTTGATCAGCGCCGCGCTGTTGTTGTTCCGGCAGCCGTGGCGCACCTCGATCAACCGCTTCGCCGAAGCGATGACGATCTTCGCGGTCGTCAACGCCGGCCTCTACCCCATCCTCCACCTGGGCCGCCCGTGGGTCTTCTACTGGCTGCTGCCCTACCCGAACACGTACGGGTTGTTCCCGCAGTTCCGCAGCCCCTTGGATTGGGACCTGTTCGCGATCGGGACGTACGCCAGCGTCTCGGTCCTGTTCTGGTTCATCGGCCTCATCCCCGACCTCGCGACGCTCCGCGACCGCGCCACCACGAAGTTCCAGCGCCTCCTGTACGCCACCCTCGCGCTGGGGTGGAACGGCTCGGCGAAGGCGTGGCAGCGCTACCAGCGCGCCTACCTGCTGCTCGCGGCGCTGTCGTTCCCGCTGGTGTTGTCGGTCCACTCGACGATCGCCATGGACTTCGCCGTCAGTCAGGTGCCCGGCTGGAACAACACGATCATGCCGCCCTACTTCGTCGCCGGCGCGGTGTTCGCCGGCTTCGCGATGGTGTTGATCCTGGCGATCCCGCTGCGCAAGGCGTTCGGCCTCGAGAACCTCATCACCATGCGGCACCTGGACAACTCCGCGAAGTTGATGCTGGCGACCGGCATGATCGTCGTCTACGGCTACGGCGTCGAGCTGTTCGACGCCTGGTACTCCGGCCTCGAGTTCGAGCGCTTCATGGCCCTCAACCGCGTGTTCGGGGCGGACCACGGCTGGGCGTTCTGGCTGCTGATCCTCGCCAACGGCGTCGCCATCCAACCGCTGTGGTTCCGCAGCATCCGCCGCAACCCGCTGGCGTTGTTCGTGATCGCCGTCATCGTCAGCATCGGCATGTGGCTGGAGCGCTTCGTGATCGTCGCGGTGACGCTCACGAAGGACTTCCTGCCGAGCAGCTGGGGGGACTACGTCAGCACCTTCTGGGATTGGTCGTTGTACCTGGGCACCTTCGGGGTGTTCGGCACGCTGTTCCTGTTGTTCATCCGGCTCCTCCCCTCGATCGCCACGACCGAGATGAAGGAGCTCGCGCACCACGACGCGCACCACGGCTCGGACCCGTTCGAGGAGATCCGCGCCGACGCGGTCGCGGAGAAGGGAGGGGCGTCGTGAGCGAAGCCGGACCCGACGCCACCGTCGCGCCCGAGGCGCTGCACGGCCTCGTCGCGGAGTTCGAGGCGGTCGAAGGCCTCGAGGCCGCCGCCGACGCCGCCCGCGACGCGGGCTACGCGAAGATGGACGCCTACACGCCGTACCCCGTCGAAGGCCTCGACGAGAAGCTCGGGATGACCCCCACCCGGCTCGGGTGGATCGTCCTCGCCGCCGGCATCACCGGCGCGCTGTTGGGCTTCTTCATGCAGTACTACGCCAACGTCATCTACTACCCGCTGAACATCGGCGGGAAGCCGCTCAACAGCTGGCCGAACTGGATCGTCATCACGTTCGAGATCACGGTGTTGTTCAGCGCCTTCTCCGCCGGCCTGTTCATGCTGGGCCGCAACGGCCTGCCGCGGCCCTACCACCCGATCTTCAACGCCCCGAACTTCGAGCGCGCCACCCGCGACCGCTTCTTCTTGTGCATCGAGGCGGACGACCCGCAGTTCGACCCGCGCGAGACGCGGTCGTTCCTGGAGACGCAGGGCCCGCTGCAGGTGAGCGAGGTCGCCAAATGAGCCGCCCGTGGCGCCTCCTGGCGTTCGCGCTCGCCGCCGCCCTCGTGCTGTCGGCGTGCGGGCGCAACATGTACGACCAACCCAAGGCGGAAACGTACGAAGCCAGCCCGTTCTTCGCCGACGGGGCGTCCTCGCGGCCGCTGCCGGAGGGCACGATCTCCCGCGAGCGCGGCGCGATCGATCCCGTCTACCTGACCGGCATGGGGGACGGCGGGTTCGTGAGCGAACTGCCGATCGAGGTCAGCGAGGGCCTGCTGCGCCGCGGGCAGGAACGCTACGACATCTTCTGTTCCGTCTGCCACAACTACAACGGTGACGGCAACGGCATGATCGTGCAGAAGGGCTTCGTGCAGCCCGCCTCGTTCCACGAACAGCGGCTCCTCGACTCCCCCGCCGGGTACTACTACAACGCCATCACGAACGGCTTCGGCCGCATGTACAGCTACGCGTCGCGCATCCCGGTCGAGGACCGCTGGGCGATCGTGGCGTACGTCCGCGCGTTGCAACTCTCGCAGAACGCGACGTTGGACGACGTGCCGGCGGAGATCCTCGAGGAGCTCGACGCCGCCACCGGGGAGGTGCGCTGACATGGAACACGTCGACGTGAACCGCGCGCCGATCGTTGCGCTCCTGCTCGGCGCGGTCGGGCTGGTCGGCGGGGTGCTGCTCGCCAGCGGCGACCTCGTCTACCAGTCGTGGTTGTTGGCCTTCCTGTTCTGGGTCGGCCTGTCGCTCGGCAGCCTCGTGATGCTCGTCGTGGGGCACATGGCGGGCGGCGGCTGGAGCGCCGTCGTGCAACGCCCCCTCGAGGCGAGCGTGTCGCTGCTGCCGATCATGGCGCTGTTGTTCCTGCCGGTCCTGTTCGGCATGAACGCGTTGTTCCTGTGGACCGACGCCGCCTACGTCGCCGACCACCCGCTGGTCGCGGCGAAGACCGCGTACCTCAACACGCCGTTCTTCGTCGCGCGCGCCGCGATCTACTTCGGCTTGTGGATCCTCGCCGCCTGGCTGTACCTGCGGGGCTCCGCCCGGCAGGACCGCGACCCGGAGGCCAGCGGCCGCATCGGCTACGACCTCAAGCGCCAGTCGGGCTTGTGGTTGGTGCTGTACGTGCTCACCATGACGTTCGCCGGTCGCGATTGGGCGATGTCGCTCACGCCGGAGTGGTGGTCGGGCATCTACGCCGTCATCCTCATGTCCGGCCAAGCGATCAGCGCCGTCGCGCTCGTCATCCTCACGGTCGTCGCGCTCGCCGGCCGCAACGCCGCCGTCGATGCGGCGTTGACCGAGACGCGCCTGCAGGACCTCGGGAACTTCCTGATGGCGTTCCTGATGTTCTGGGCGTACGTCTCCTTCTCGCAGTTGATCATCATCTGGAGCGGCAACATCTCCGAGCTCGCCGGCTGGTACACCGTCCGCCTCGGGCCCGGCTGGTTGGCGGTCGGGGGCTTCCTGCTGGCGTTCGGGTTCCTCGCGCCGTTCGTGATCCTGTTCTCCCGCTGGGTGAAACGCAAGCGTGGGGCGCTGTCGATCGTCGCGGTCTGGGCGCTCGCGGTGATGGTCGTCAACCTCGTGTACTTCGTCGTGCCCGCCTTCGAGCGGGGCGGCTTCCCGCTGACCCTCGCGGACGCCGCGATCTTCGTCGGGATCGGGGGGGTGTGGGCGTTCTTCTACCTGCGGCGCCTCGCCGCCCACCCGGTGTTGCCCGTCCACGACCCGCGCCTGAAGGGAGCGGAACCGCATGCCTGACGCCGGGAACGACGACCGCATGCTGGTGACCCGCCGGGGCGTCCGCAACGCCTTCATCGCGACCGGCGTCGGGATGGTCGCGGTGATCGTCGCGATCCTGATCCTCGCGACCGCCCGCCCGCAGGGCCAGTTCGAGGCGCTGGACGACACCCAGTACGAAACGACCCTCGCGACCGCGACGGAGGACCTCGAGGGCTTCGAGCGGGTCGGGGACGACCGCGCCCGCCTCGACATCGAGCACGCCATGGCGCTCGTCGCCGAACGCGGCGTCGACCTGGAGTTGTACGCGCTCGATACGCCCCTGCCCGACGCCGCGGCGGACGCCGCCGCGGACGACGCGACGGCGCAGGCGGCCGCGGTGGACGGCGAAGCGGTGTACGCCAGCGTCTGCGCAAGCTGCCACCAGGCGTCCGGCGCGGGCGTGCCCGGCGCCTTCCCGCCGCTGAACGGCGGGCACGCCGCCGCCCTCGCGAACGCCGAGGGGGGCCGCGCCTACCTGGTGCGGAGCCTCCTGTACGGCCTGCAGGGCCAGATCGTCGTGGACGGCATGACGTACGCCGGGGCGATGCCCGCCTGGTCGACGCTGTCCGACGCGGAGGTCGCCGCGGTCCTGAACTACGTCACCAACGCCTGGGACAACGCGGGCGCGTTGGACGCGACGTTCGAGCCGTTCACGCCCGACGAGGTCGCCGCCGCGCAGGGCGAGGGCCTCGCCGCCACCGACGTGCTCGAGCTCCGCCCCACCCTCGACTGACGTCGCGGCGCACGCGCGCCCGACCGACCGCACGCGCGCCGGCCTTCGGGCCGGCGCGTTTCGCGTGGGGGGCAGGTATCGTGCGGCATGCCGACCGTCGTCCTGACCCACGCCCTGCCCGGCCCCGCCGACGCGCGCCTTCGCGACGCCGGCTTCGACGTCGTCACGCTCGATGCGGACGGCCCCCCGACCCGCGAGGCGGTCCTCGACGCGGTGGCCGGCGCGACCGGCCTCGTGACCCTCCTCTCCGACCGCGTCGACGCCGCCCTCCTCGACGCCGCCGGCCCGTCGCTTCGGGTCGTCGCGAACTACGCGGTCGGCCTCGACAACGTCGACCTCGACGCCTGCCGCGCGCGGGGCGTCGCGGTGGCGCACACGCCGGACGTGCTCAGCGACGCGACGGCGGACATGGCGTGGGCGCTGCTGCTCGCCGTCGCGCGGCGGGTGGTGGAGGGCGACGCGCTCGTGCGGTCGGGCCGGTGGGGCGGCTGGGCGCCCGACCAGCTGCTGGGGACGTCGTTGTCGGGACGGCGGTTCGGGGTGGTCGGCTTCGGCCGCATCGGGCAGGCCGCCGCCCGCCGCGCGACCGGGTTCGGGATGGAGGTCGCGTACGCCGCCCGCACCCCGAAGCCGGAGGCGGAGGCGGCGCTCGGGGCGCAGCACCTCCCCCTCGAGACGCTGCTGCGTACCGCGGACGTCGTGAGCCTGCACACGCCGGGCACGCCGGAGACGCACCACCTGATCGACGCGGCGGCGCTCGACGCGATGAAGCCGACGGCGTTGCTGATCAACACGGCGCGGGGGACGGTGATCGACGAAGCGGCGCTCGTCGCGGCGCTCCGGAGCGGCGCGATCGCGGGGGCGGGCCTCGACGTGTTCGAGCGCGAGCCGGCGCTCGCCGCCGGCCTCGCCGAGCAACCGAACGTCGTCCTCGCGCCGCACCTGGGGTCGGCGACGACCGACACCCGCGCGGAGATGGCGGGCATGGTCGCCGACGCCGTGATCGCGGTCGCCGCGGGCGGCACGGTGCCGCACCTGGCGGTCGCCCCGACGCCGTAGGCCCCACGCGACCGCCGCCCGCAGGGGCGGGCGGCGGGACCGTGACGGGCGTGGTGGGGGGCGTCAGACGTCGAGTTCCGCGACGTGCGCGTTGTCCTCGATGAAGGCGCGGCGGGGCGGCACCTCGGACCCCATCAGCATCTCGAACACCTCGGACGCCTCGAGGGCGTCCTCGACCGTCACGCGCTTCAGGACGCGCGTTTCGGGGTTCATGGTCGTCTCCCACAACTGCTCGGGGTTCATCTCCCCGAGGCCCTTGAAGCGCTGCACCTCGTAGGACTTGCCCTTGTGCTCGCGGTGGTACGTCTCGAGCGCCTCGTCGTCGAACAGGTACAACAGGTCCTTCTTGCGGCCCTCGCGAATGCCGTAGAGGGGCGGTTGCGCGATGAACAGGTAGCCCTCGTCGATCAGGGGCCGCATGAAGCGGTAGAAGAACGTCAGCAGCAACGTCCGGATGTGGCTGCCGTCGACGTCGGCGTCGGTCATGATGATGATGCGGTGGTAGCGGACCGCTTCGAGGTCGAACTGCCGTTCACCGCCCGTCCCCTCGATGCCCGCCCCGATCGCGCCGATCATGGCGCGGATCTCCGCGTTCTGCAGGACCTTGTTCATTTGCGCTCGCTCGACGTTCAGGATCTTGCCGCGCAGCGGGAGGATCGCTTGGAAGCGCCGTTCGCGCCCCTGCTTCGCGCTGCCGCCCGCGGAGTCCCCCTCGACGATGTAGATCTCGCTGACCGACGGGTCGCCGCTACTGCAGTCGGCGAGCTTGCCGGGCAGTTCGTCGTTGTCGAGCGGGTTGGCGCGCCGCACGAGCTCGCGCGCCTTCTTCGCCGCCTCCCGCGCCTTCGCGGCCTGCGCCGCCTTCTCGATGATGACCTTGCCGACCTTCGGGTGTTCCTCGAGGTGCTCGCCGAGCTTGTCGCCGACGACGCGCGCGACCGCCGTCTGCGCTTCGGGGTTCAGCAGCTTCACCTTCGCTTGGCTCTCGAACTGCGGGTCGCCCAACTTGACGCTGATGACGCAGTGGATGCCTTCGAGGAAGTCCTCGCCGGTCGGTTGGACGTCGCCCTGCTTCACGAGCTTCTTCGTCTTCGCGTACTGGTTCAACACCCGCGTGTAGGCGGTCTTGAAGCCGGTCTGGTGGGTGCCTCCGTCGCGGTTCGTGATCATGTTGGCGTACGCGACGATCTCCTGGCCGTAGCTGCTGGTGTGCACCAGCCCGACCTCGACCTCGACCTCGTGCTCGACGCCGTCCTGCTCGACGACCGTCGTGGCGGCGAGGTGGACCGGCGCGTCGTACAGCCGCGCGGATCCGCCCGCCAGCGCGTCGGCGTACGCCGCGACGCCGCCGCGCTCGAGGAACGTCTCGCGCTTGGGCTCGTCGTAGCGGAGGTCCTCCAGCTCGATCTTCACGCCGCCCGTCAGGAACGCCAGTTCGCGGAGGCGACGGCGGATGCGGTCGTACTCGAAGCCGTCGACGTCCTTGAAGATCGACGCGTCGGGCTGGAAGGTGACGGTGGAGCCGTGCTCCTTCTTCGGGGCGCTGCCGACCGCTTCGACCGGGTGCGTCACCGCGCCCTCGTCGAACCGCAGTTTGTAGCGGGTGCCGTCCTTGACGACCTCCGCCTCGAGGAAGGTCGACAGGGCGTTCACGACCGAGGAGCCGACGCCGTGCAGGCCGCCGGACACCTTGTAGGCGTTGCTGTCGAACTTCCCGCCGGCGTGCAACTCCGTGAAGATCACTTCGAGGGCGGGCCGGCCCTCGTCCTCCATGACGTCGACGGGGATGCCGCGCCCGTCGTCGCGCACGCGGGCGCTGCCGTCGGGCAGGAGGCTGACCTGCACGGTCGTCGCGAACCCGGCGAGCGCCTCGTCGATGGCGTTGTCGATGATCTCGGTCAGCAGCTGGTGGTACCCATCGACGCCGGTGCCGCCCTGGACGTACATGGCGGGGCGCATGCGCACGCCCTCGAGGCCCTTCAGGACGCGGATGTTGTCTGCGGTGTACTCGCTCAAAGGATGCCCTCCCAGGCGGACGGCGTGCGCCGCCCAACGGGGCAGGATACCCCGCCGACGCCCCTCCGGTCAAACCACGAGTGCCGTCCAGGACGAAACAAATGCCGTCTCGGGAGGGGCCTTCGCCGGGATCTTCGTCGGGATCTTCGTCGGGGTCTCCGTGGGGGCCTTCATCGGGACCTGCGCGAGGGCCGGACGCACGATCGGTCGTGCGGTCGTTCGCAGGGGCGGTCGCGCGGTCGGTGCCCGGTCTCGCGGGGGGACGGCCGCGAGGTCAGTCGCGCGTCTCCCCCGCCCCCTCGATCAGGTACTTCGTCGTCACCAACTGCGCGAGCCCCATCGGACCGCGCGCGTGCAGCTTCTGGGTGCTGATCCCGATCTCCGCACCGAACCCGAACTCGAAACCGTCGGTGAACCGCGTCGAGGCGTTGACGTACACCGCGGCGGCGTCCACCTCCCGCTGGAAGCGGCGGGCCGCCTCCCGCGACCCCGTCACGATCGCTTCGCTGTGGCCCGTCCCGTACCGCGCGACGTGCGCGAGGGCCGCATCGAGGTCCGGCACCACCCGCACCGCGAGGGTGAGGTCGAGGTACTCCTCCGCCCAATCCGCCTCCGTCGCGGCGTCCATGGGGGCGAGCGCCTGGGCGCGGGCGTCGCCGCGCAACGCCACCCCGCGCTCCGCCAGCGCCGCCGCGACCCGCGGCAGCAGCGCCGGGGCGGCCGCTTCGTCGACGAGCAGCGTCTCGATGGCGTTGCAGACGCCCGGGCGCTGCACCTTCGCGTTCACCGCGATCGCTTCGGCGACGTCGGGGTCGGCGTCCGCATGCAGGTACAGGTGGCACACCCCCACCCCGGTCTCGATCACCGGCACGCGGGCGTGCTCGACGACGTGGCGGATCAACGACGCGCCCCCGCGCGGGATCACCAGGTCGACCTCACCGCGCGCGGCGAGGAGCGCCCCGACGTACGCCCGGTCGGGATCCTCGATCGACTGCACGACCGCTTCGGGCAGCCCGGCGGCCGCCAGCCCCCGCCGCATCGCGGCGACCAACGCAACGTTGCTGGCGTGCGCCGTCGCGCTCCCGCGCAACACCGCGGCGCTGCCCGCCTTCAGCGCGAGGGCGGCGGCGTCGACCGTGACGTTGGGGCGCGACTCGTAGATCATGCCGATCACGCCGAACGGCACCGTCACCTCGCGCACCTCCGGGCCGGCCTCGAGGCGCCACCCCGACCGCACGCGATGCAGCGGGTCGGGCAGGTCGGCGACCGCTTCGCACGCCGCGGCGATCGCCTCGACGCGGGCCTCGTCGAGGCGCAAGCGGTCGACGAGCGCGTCGGGGGTGCCCGCCGCGCGGGCGCGGTCGACGTCGCCGGCGTTCGCGGCGACGATGGCGGCGGTATCGGCGCGCAACGCCTCCGCCATCGCGCGGAGGCCGGCGTCGCGCGGACCGTCGGGCAACGCCCCCTGCGCCGCGCGGGCGTCGGCGAGGAGGGCGGACAACGTCGCCGCGACGTCGTCGGCGGGGCGGGCGTCGGGGGTGGGTGCGGCGTCCATGCCGGCAGGATAGCGCGGCGCACGCCACGCGGCGCGCGCCGGCGGTCGGGTAGCCTCCCCGCGAAGGAGGGACGCATGCCCAGCGACGCACCCCACCCGAACGCCACGCCGCCACGCGGCGCGCCCATCCCGCCCCGCACCGTCGTCCTGAGCGGCGCGACCGGGAACCTCGGTCCCGTCGTCGCCGAACGGTTCGCCGCCGAAGGATGCACCCTCGTGCTGCCGGTCTACGACCGCGCCGACGAGGTGCGGACCGCCTTCCCCGACGCGTACGTGCTGGAGGCGGACCTGCTCGACGCGGACGACGCCGCCCGCGTCGCCGACCGCGCCCGCGCCGAGGTCGGTCCCGTCGACACCGTCCTGAACGTCGCCGGAGGCTTCGCCGCCGGGTCGGCGCTCGAGCTGACGCCGAAGGCGTTGCGCGCGCAGCTCGACATCAACCTCGTGACCGCCGCCACGCTCTCCACCGCGTTCCTGCCCGACCTCGTCGAGGCCGGCCGCGGGCACGTCGTCGGCGTGTCGGCCGGTGCGGCGCGGGGCACCGCGAAGCTGCCCGCGTACGCCGCCTCGAAGGCGGCGCTGGAGGCGTACCTGCGGTCGGTCGCCGCGGAGGTCGGGCCGCGCGGCGTGGACGTCGCGACGCTGGTGGTGGAGGGCACCCTGGATACCCCCGCGAACCGCGAGGCGATGCCGGACGCCGACCGCTCGGCGTGGATCGCGCCGCTGGCCGTCGCCGACGGCCTGTGGTTCCTCGCGACCCGCAGCGCGGGCGGCCGCGTCGCGGAACTCCGGGTCGGCGCCTGACGCCGTCCCCGGGGCGCCGTCAGGTGCGGTAGGCGACCCGCCCGCCCAGCACGGTCGCGACGGCGTGGAGGCCGTCGAAGGCGCCGGCCGTCGGGTCGGCGCTCCAGGCGGTCAGGTCGGCGTGCGCGCCGGGCCGCAGCACGCCGGAGCGGTCGCCCCGCCCGATGGCGGCCGCCGCCCCGCGCGTGTACGCCCGCACCGCTTCGAGCGGCGTGAGCGCCTCGTCCGGCCCGACGACGAGGTCCTCCAGGCCCCGCCGTTCGGTGGCGGCCCGCAACGTCGCGACGACGTCGGGCGGCGCGACCGGCGTGTCGCTTCCGAAGGCGACGGTCGCGCCGGCCGCCGCGAGACTCCGCACCGGGTAGGCGCGATCGATGCGGTCGGCGAGCTCGCGGTGGATCGTGGGGGCGTCGAACGTTAGGTGTAGCGGCTGCATGGAGGCGACGAGGCCCAACCCCCCGAGGCGCGCGACGTCGCGGGGCGCGACGTGCTGGGCGTGCTCGACGCGGGGCCGCAGGCCGGCGGCGCGCCAGGCGGGCGCGTGCGCCTCGAAGGCGTCGAGCAGCGCCCCGACCGCCGCGTCGCCGATCGCGTGCCCGACCGGGGTGAGGCCCGCCGCGATCGCGCGCCCGACCCGCTCGTGCAGGACGTCCGGCCCGGTCACCACCCGGCCGGCGTCGTCGCCCCCGAGGTAGGGGGCCTCCATCCAGGCGGTGAGGCTCCCGAGGGCGCCGTCGACGAAGAACTTCGCGCCGCCGACCTCGTAGCGGTCGCCGCCCTGGCCGGTGGCGACCCCGAGGGTTTCGGCGGCCTCGAGGTCCTCCTGCATCAGGCACGCCCACACGCGCAGCGGGAACGTCGGTCGGCTCGCTTCGCGGGCGATGGCGCGGTGGTTCCGGGCCGGCTCGTACGCCATGTGGTGGACGGTCGTGATCCCGAGCGACGCCAAGTGCGTCGCGCCGTCGTACAGCGCCGCGGCGAGCGCCGCGTCGCTGGGGGCGGGGACGGCGGCGGCGACGAGCTCGACGGCGCGCTCGAGCAGTTCGCCGGTGGGCGTGCGGTCGTCGCGGCGCACGATCTCGCCGCCGCCTGGGTCGGGCGTACCGGCGTCCACGCCGGCGGCGGCGAGGGCGGCGGCGTTCACGAGGGCGCTGTGGTGGTCCTGGCTGCGCAGCAGCACCGGGTGGTCGGGGAGCGCCGCGTCGAGCGGCGCGCGGTCGGGACGGCGGATCCCCCAGCGTTGCAGCGCGAAGCCGGCCCCCTCCACCCACGTGCCCGCCGGCAACGTCGCGGCGCGCGCGGCGAGGCGGGCGATCGCCTCCTCGAACGACGTCGTGTCGGCGAGCGCCACCTGCGCGCGCTCGAGGCCGTGGTAGCCGAGGTGGACGTGCGCATCGTGGAAGCCGGGCGTCAACGTCGCGCCGGGCAGGTCGATGCGCTCGTGGCCGGGCGCGAGGTGGGCGGCGACGTCCGCCGCCGTCCCGACGGCGAGGATGCGGCCGCCGCGGACCGCGACGGCGTTCCCCTCCGCCGCGCCGGCCGGCACGCCGTCCTCGAGGGTGCGGACGGCGTCGGCGACGAACAGGCGGTCGCGGAGCGGATCGAAGGTGGGGTCGGGGTCGGGGACCGTGGGGGCGTGCGTCACGTGGGGACCTCCCGTGCCCCCGCCGGGAGGGTGAGGGCGATGAGCGCGTCGTAGTCGTCGGGTTGGACGGGGTCGTCCAACGCCGCCTTGTTGCGGCGTTCCGCGCCGCAGACGGTGCAGCGGTGCACGATCCGCCAGCCCTTCGCGCCCATCGATTCCGCGCCGACGGGGGCGAGCGGCCCACCGCAGTCGGAGGCGCGGTCGCCGGGATCGACGTCGACGTGCAGCGACCACAGGCAGGCGGGGCAGTGGTTGCGGACCGACCCCCCGGCGAGCGGTGCGACGTCCGCGCCGCAGTGCGCGCAGACGAAGCCCTGGTTGGTGCCGCGGACGGTGAAGCGCTTCACGGCGCGAGTCTACCCGGGGGGAGCGTCCCCGCCGGTCGCGGCGCGTGGGGCGGACGCAGCGGTGCCCTCAGGGGCGGAAGCGGGTGGCGTCCGCGGCGTGCGCGTCCGCCTCGAGCCGCGCGACCTTCGCGACGTACGCGTCGGGGTCGGCCTTGCGCTTGAGGCCGTTCGCGTTCATGTAGCGGACCTTGCCGAACACCGCCCGCTCGGTCCAGGCGCGGTCGTGCAGGCCGAACGTCCACGCGACCCCGGCGTAGCCGTTGGGGGAGCGCCCGTCGAGGAACCAGCGGTCGTTGAGGGTCCGCAGCAGCTCGAAGCCGGTCTCGGGGTCGGGCGTCCACTCGAGGACCTTCTTGCCCCAGTACATCCGCATGTAGTTGTGCATGTAGCCCGTCGCGCGCATCTCCCGCATCGCGGCGTTCCAGTACGGGTCGTGCGTCCGTGCGGCCTCGAACGTCGCCGCGTCGTACGTCACCTCCCGCGCGTCGTCCGCGTGCTCCGCGAGGGTCGTGCGGGCCCACGGCGGGAGGGTGGCGTAGGCGTCGTAGTCGCCGGAGAAGGCGACGAAGTTGATCGCCAGCTCGCGCCGCACGACGAGCTCCTCGAGGAACGCCTCGAGCGACGCGGCGTCGCGCGCCGCCTCCCGCGCGCGCAGCGCGACGTCGACGACCGACAGGTGCCCGTACCGCAGCGCCTTGCTGAGGTGGCTGACGTCGTCGGTCTGCGGTTGGTTGCGGTGCGCGGCGTACGCCGCGAAGCGGTCCGCGAGGAACCGCTCGAAGCGGGCGTCGGCGGCGCGTTCGCCGCCGACCTCCGCGGCGACCGGCGCAGCCCGGTCGTCGAGGTCGAGGTGCGCCAGGACCGTCCCGAGGTCGGCGAGCTCGACGGGCGGCAGGCCGTCGGCGGG
>CAJXOA010000039.1 GCA_913057685.1 uncultured Trueperaceae bacterium | reverse complement strand
TCGACGTACCTAGGACACCTCGGGCGCCCGACTCCGGTCGGGCGCCCGTCTTCGTGGGGACCCAGGGTCCCTACGAACGCGCCCCCGCCGAACGGCGGGGGCGCGTCTACGTTGCCGGAGTGGATCGCCGCTCGGGTTACTCCGCGGGAATCACGTACTCCGTGGCGACGTCGAAGCAGGCGTCCTTGTCGGTCGCGGCTTCGGGCGTGAACGAGAGACACACGGTGGCGTCGAAGGTTTGCGCGGTGGGCTCGCTGGATGCGGGACTCGAGTTGCTCCCACAACCGGCGAGCGTCAGGGCGACCAGGGCCCCCAAGAGCGCCAGGCCGACGAAGCGGGTACGAAGCGCGTTCATTCGGTCACCTCGATGGTCACGGTGAATCGAAGCGTAGCGGTGTCGTCCTTCTGCAGGTTCGCGTCGCGCCACAACCAGGCGGGACCGACCTGCGAGACGTTGCCGTCGCTGTTGATCGTCTCGATCGTCGCAATCGCCTCGCCCTCGACCAGGTCGCGCGGGTCGACCCAGACGTCGTTCGCGGGCTCGTCGCCGGCGTACGCGACCGTGACGTCGAACGTGAATTCGGCGACGCCGTCGGTGACGGTCGCCTCGACCGGTTCGGAGGCCTCGACGACCTCGACGGTCGCGTCGGGCTTGCTGACGTCCGCGACCGTGAACTCGGTGGGCGAGGACACCGCGCCTGCACCGATGTTCGTGGTGAAGGCCCGGAGGCGCAGCGTGTAGGTCTCGCCGTCCTCGATGCCGTTTTCGATCGCGAAGTACCCCTGCGTGGCGTCGACGTCGGTCCAGGTGCCGCTGCCGTCCAGTTCGTACTGGTAGGTCGTCACGTCGATGCCGCCGGTGGTGGGGGCTTCGAAGGTCACCCACGCGTTGCCGGCGTCGGTGAACACGCGCACGTCGCTCGGGGCCCCGACGGAGTTCACGTGGAGGGTGGCGGCGTCCGACGTCGCGGAGCGCGTCGCTTTGCCGGCCTCTTCGGACGTCACCTCGAGACGGTACTGCGTCCCGTCGTCGTCCAGGAGAACGACGTTCTCGATCGTGAGCGTGGTCGTCGTGGCGCCGTCGATCCTCGACCACGTGCCCGCCCCGACCGGGTTCTCGAACCACTGGTAGGAGAACGTCTCCCCGTCGCTCGGCGAAACCGCGACGGTGAACGTGGCATCCCCACCGGCCACCACGCTCTGGTCCTCGGGTTGTTCGGTGATGACGGGAATGACGGCGACGGGGCTGACGGTCAGGGTCGCGACCCGCGAGACGATCTGGCGCGGGCCCTTGCCGTCCTCCTCGTTCGTGACGAGCACGCGCACGGAGGTGCCGTCGTCGCTTTCCTCGGTGGGGGAGATCGTGTACGTGGTGTCGGTCCCACTCTGGACGTCGGTCCACGCCGTCGCGTCGGCGGCACTGACCTGCCAGGTGAAGGTCACGTCACCGGCGCTGGTGGTGGCGGAGACGGTGAAGTCCGCAGGCGACACTTCGAAGACGGTCACGTCCTGCGGGCTGGTCGTGATCACAGCCGCGTCGGACGGGGTGACGGACGTATCCGTCTCGACGGTGTAGCCGATCGTGGTCCCGGCCTCGTACCAGCGCAGGAGCGCGACGTCCTCGACCGCGAGCGACGGCACCGTTCCCTCGGCGCGGAAACTCCCGTCGGCGTCGACCTCGTACGTCGCCAACGTCTCGCTCGCGCCCGTGTAGAAGGCGTTCCAAATCGCGTCGCTCGCCGACGTGCTCGACGCGTCGAAGGTGACTACTTCGGTGGCGCCCGTCCCGACCGTGCCCGCGCCGTTGCTCCCGCCGACGTCGTCGAAGTCGAGCACGACGTCGAGGCCGGAAACGTACCCCTGCGGGGCGTCGTCGTACCCGAGGCCCGACGGCGTCAGGGTGCCCGCTGCGTTGTCGAGGCCGGGCAGGATTTGTACGGTGGACGAGATCGCGTTTCCGAGCGTCGCGTTGTCACTCGGAAGCGCAGCATCGACGTCGGAGACGAACAACTTCATCGGGAGTCGCCCGAGGTCGGCTTCGCTCCACGCGTCGGTGTCGGACAGCTCGAAGGCGTCCTTCGTCCAGTCGATCTCGAACGACGTAGGGGAGATCCCCGAGTCGCTCGCCGAGACGATCTTGATCGTGTCCGCGATGACGGTGCGATCCGTCCGAGACATCTCCTGATCGCCGTAGATCAACAGGAACCCGATGCGGTAGTCCGTGTCCGAGCTGAACGCGTTTCCGGTGGCGGAGATCGTGACGGTGTCCCCGTAGTCGGGCGTCACGTCCGAAATGCTCAGCGTCGTCTGTGCCGTCGCCCCCGCGAACCACGACGCGAGGAGCAGTGTCGCGGCCGCGCGCAGGAGGCGCGGGACGATCCTTTCGTTTCGTTCGTTCGTTTGCCGCAAGGCGGCCACCTTCCCTTCGTCGACGTCTTCGATTGCGTATGGGAACGATGCCCCATCCGACCTGAGACCCGTCGGACGGGGAGGCTAGCACGCCCCGTCGCGCCGGTCACGCGATTGTCGGATGCTTCACACTCGTGTGCGACGGGCTTCGTCGCGCCGATCGTGGGGGTGCGGGGGCGGTCCGGCGTCACGAGTGGGGGGCCCGACGCCCCACCCACTGGTCGTGGCCGGTGTCGCGGGAGTAGGCTGCCCCATGGCGCAGACAGGCGAGACGGACGGTCCGCTGTTCTACCAGACGCGGGCGAACCTCCCGATGGTGGACCGCGGCGAGGGCGTATGGCTCTGGACGACCGACGGGCGGCGCGTCCTGGACGGCTGTTCGGGGGCGGTGGTCGCCAACCTGGGGCACGGCCACCCGCGGGTGCTCGAGGCGATGCGCACGCAGGCGGAACGCGTCACGTTCGCCTACCGCACGCAGTTCGAGAACGGGCCCGCCGTCGAGCTGGGGCACAAGCTCGCGGGGCAGCTGAGCCAGGGCCTCGACCGGACGTTCCTCGTCTCCGGCGGCTCGGAGGCGGTCGAGACCGCCATCAAGCTGGCGCGCAGCTACCACGCCGCGCGGGGCGACGAGGCCCGCTACCGCATCGTGAGTCGCTTCCCCAGCTACCACGGCTCCACGCTCGGGGCGTTGGCGGCGACCGGCTACCGGCCGTTGACCGACGGCTACGCCCCGATGATGGTCGAACAGAACCACGTGAGCGCGCCGACCTGCTACCGCTGCCCGTTTGGGCTGTCCTACCCCTCGTGCGAACTCGCCTGTGCGACCGACCTCGAGCGCACCCTCGAGGCGCTCGACCCCTCCACCGTCGCGGCCTTCCTGCTGGAACCGATCGGGGGGGCGTCCACCGGCGCGATCGTGCCGCCCGACGGGTACTTCGCCACGATCACCGAGATCGCGCGGCGGCACGGCATCCTGACGATCTACGACGAGGTGATGACCGGCGCCGGACGGACCGGCGCCTTCGCCGCCTACCAACACTGGGAGGGCGAGGCGGCGCCGGACGTCCTCGCGCTCAGCAAGGGGCTCGGGGCGGGCTACACGCCGCTCGGGGCGGTCGTCACCCGCGGCGAGGTGGCGGACACCGTCCTCGACGCCGGCGCCTTCCCGCACGGCTTCAGCTACGCCGGCAACCCGCTCTCCGCCGCGGTCGGCGTCGCGGTCCTCGACGTCCTCGAGGGGGAGGGCCTCGTCGCCCGCGCCGCGGAGCTCGGCGAGCGCTTGGGGGCCGGCCTCCGCGAGCTCGCCGACCGCCACCCGTTCGTCGGCGACGTCCGCGGCAAGGGGCTGTTGTGGGGCCTCGAGTTCGTCGCGGACCCCGCCACCCGCACGCCGTACGCCTTCGATCTCGACGTCGCGCGGCGCGTCACCGTCGCCGCGGCCGAGGAGGACCTGCTGATCTACCCCCGCCGCGGGGGCGGCGGCCTGATGGGCGACCACGTGCTCGTCGCCCCGCCCCTCGTCACCCGCGACGACGAACTCGACGAACTCCTCGCCCGCCTCGACCGCGCGCTCGCGCGCAGCGAGGCGGCGTTGGCCTCCGTCGCATGAGGGTCGCCGACGCCGCCGACGCCCCCGCCCTCGCTGCGACCCTCGCGGCGGAGGTCGCGCCCGGCGCGACCGTCCTCATCTCGGGGTTCGGGGAGCCCGGCACGCCGTTCCTGCTCGTCGACGCCCTCGCGGAGCACGGCGGCGGCGACCTGACGGTCGTCAAGAACGACGCGAACGAGCCGGGGGTCGGGGTCGGGCGGCTGCTGGAGGCCGGCCGCATGCGGCGCCTCGTCGCGACGCACGTGGGGCTGAACCGCGACCTGATGGCGGCCTGGGAGGCGGGCGACCTCGACGTCGAGATCCACCCGCAGGGCCTGCTGGCGGAACGCATCCGCTGCGGCGGGGCGGGCCTCCCGGCGTTCCTCGCCGACCTCGATCCGGAGCTGTTGCCCCCGACCGACCCGCCGCGCGACGTCGTCACCTGGGCCGGCGCGACGTACACCGTCGAGCCCGCCCTGCGCGGCGACGTCGCGCTGATCCACGCCGCGGAGGCCGACCGCTACGGCAACCTCCGCTACCACGCCACCGCCCGCAACTTCGCGCCGGCGATGGCGCTCGCCGCGGAGCGCACCTGGGCGAGCGTGGACCGGATCGTCGACGGCCCCCTGGACCCCGACGCCGTCGTCACGCCCGGCGCGACGGTCGACGCCGTCCTCGAGGTGCCCGCCGGCTACGACCCCGGCACGAAGGCGGCGCGCCTGCGGCGCGGGGAGGCGCTCCGGTGAGCGTCGCGGAGGCCCGCGAGCGGATCGCCGCGCGCGTCGCCCTCGACCTCGCGCCCGGCGAGGTCGTGAACCTCGGGATCGGCCTGCCGACCGAGGTCGCGCGGCACCTGCCGGGCCCCGACGGCCCCGACGGGCGCGGCGGCGGGCCGGCGGAGCCGGTGTGGTTGCACGCGGAGAACGGCATGGTGGGCATGGGGCCCGACGCGCCCCCCGGCGCGGAGGACCCCGACCGCATCGACGCCGGCGGGCGCTACGTCGGGGTGGCGCCCGGTGGGGCGTACCTCGACAGCGTCACCGCCTTCGCGTTGGTCCGCAACGGCCGGGTGCGGACGTGCGTGCTGGGGGCGTTCGAGGTGGACGTGCACGGCGACCTCGCGAACTGGCGGGTGCCGGGCCGCACCTCGCCCGGCGTGGGCGGCGGCATGGAGCTCGCGCAGCGGGTCCCGCGCGTGATCGTGGCGACCCTGCACCGCGACAAGGCGGGCGGCGCGAAGCTCGTGGGGCGCTGCCGCCTCCCGCGCACCGCGCGCGGCGTCGTGCAGCGCATCGTCACCGAGTTGGCGGTCCTCGCACCGGCCGGCGACCGCTTCGACGTGCTCGAACTGGCGCCCGGCGTGGAGGCGGCCGACGTCCGCGCGGCGACCGACGCGCCGGTCGCCTTCGACCGCGTCCGCCCGTGGGGCGGCGCGGCCGCCCCCGAGGAAGGAGCGACGATCCCGTGAGCGACCCGTTCGACGTCCGTCCCGACGCCCGCCCGACCGACGCGCAGCTGGCCGCGATCGACGCCGCCGTCGACGCCGGTCGCGACGCCCGCACGGAGCTGCTGCGCGAGCTCGTGCGGTTCGCGTCGACCCTCGGTCGCGAGCACGCCGTCCAGGCGCGCGTCGCCGACGCCTTCGCGGCGGCCGGCCTGGCGGTGGAGACGATCCCCCTCGACTACGCCGACCTCGCGACGCGCCCCGGCTTCTCGCCGGTCGACTGGCCGGAGGACGGCCGCGAGGTCGTCGTCGGCCGCCACGTCGTGAACGAGGCGGCGGGGCGGTCGCTGCTGCTGAACGCGCACGTCGACGTCGTCCCGACCGGGCCCGAGCACCTGTGGCGCCACCCGCCGTTCGGGGCGGTCGTCGAGGACGGCCGCATGTACGGCCGCGGGGCGGGCGACATGAAGGCCGGCCTCGCCGCGATGCTGCACGCCGTCACGGCGCTCCACGACGCCGGCCTCGAGCCCGCCTCGACGGTCGTGCTGCAGAGCGTCGTCGAGGAGGAGTGCACCGGCAACGGGGCGCTCGCCGCCGTCCTGGCGGGCGACGTGTGCGACGCGGCGATCATCCCCGAGCCGTTCGACCGCACGATCCTCACCGCGCAACTGGGGGTCCTGTGGGCCCGCGTCACCGTCGAGGGCCGCCCCACCCACGTCCTCGAGGCGACCGCGGGGGTCGACGCGATCCGCCTCGCCGGCGAGATCGCGGAGAGCTTCCGCGACCTCGAGGCAAGGATGAACGCCCCCGAGGAACGCCCCGCGGCGTACGCCGACGCGCCCCACCCGATCAACGTCAACGTCGGCCGCATCGAGGGGGGCGAGTGGACGTCGTCGGTGCCGGCCTCGTGCACGTTCGACGTGCGCTTCGGGTTCTTCCCGGGGACGTCCGTGGCCGACATGAAGGCCCGCGTCGAGGCGCACCTAGCCCGCTTCGTCGAGGCCCACCCGGTGCTGAAGGACGCGCCGCCGCGCCTGACGTACGTCGGCTTCCAGGCGGAGCCGTACGAACCGCCCGCCGACCACCCCGCCTGGCGGGGGTTGGCGGAGGTGCACGCGGCGTTCGCCGGCGCGCCGCCGGCGACGTTGGCGAGCACCGCGACGACCGACGCCCGCATCCTCGGCCTGGTGGGCGGCACGCCGACGACCTGCTACGGCCCGACCGCCGGGTCGATCCACGGCGTCGACGAGTGGGTGGACCTGGACAGCGTGCACGAGGTCACGCGGACGTTGGCCCACTTCCTCGCCCGCTGGACCGGCGTCCGCCCGCGGGGGGGCGCGTGAGCGCCCGCGGTCCGCACGGGCCGCGCGACGCGGTGGTCGTCGCCGCCGTGCGCACGCCGGTCGGCAAGGGGCGGCCCGCCCGACCGGGGAAGCCCGGCGGGGCGCTGCACGGCTGGCACCCGGTCGACCTCGCCGCGGAGGCGATGCGCGGTGCGCTGCGGCGCGCCGGCCGCGACCCCGACCGGGTGAAACCCCGCGACCTCGACGACGTCCTGGTGGGGTGCGTCGGGCAGGCGGGCGAGCAGGCGTACAACGTCGGCCGGAACGCGGCGCTCGCCGCCGGCCTGCCGGTCGACGTGCCCGCCGCGACGATCGATCGGCAGTGCGGGTCGTCGCAGCAGGCGCTGCAGGCGGCGTCGCAAGCGATTCGGGCCGGCGACGCCGACGCGATCCTGGTCGCCGGCGTCGAATCGATGTCGCGCGTCCCGATGGGGTCCGCCGCCGCCGGCGCCGACCCGTACGGCCCGCGCGTCGCCGCGCGCTTCGCCGGGGGGCTGGTGCCGCAGGGGATCTCCGCGGAGATCATCGCGGCGCGCTGGGACCTCGCGCGCGCCGACCTCGACGCGTGGGCGGTGCGCTCGCACCAGCGCGCCGCCGACGCCGCGGCGCGGGGCGCGCTGGCGGACGAACTCCTACCGGTCGCCATCGATCGCGGCGACGGTGGCACCGGTGGCGCGGGCGACGACGGGGGCGAGGGCGCCCCCCTGACGGCGGACGAGGGGGTCCGCCCGGGCACGACCACCGAGGCGCTCGCGCAGTTGCAGCCGGCGTTCTGGGACCCCACCTGGCAGGTGCGCTTCCCCGAGCTGCGTTGGCACGTGCACGCCGGCAACGCCTCGCAGCTCTCCGACGGCGCGGCGGCGCTGCTGCTGACCTCGCGGGCGCGGGCCGACGCGCGCGGCATGACGCCGCTCGCGCGGGTCGCGAGCAGCGTGGCGGTGGGGGCGGACCCGATCCTGAACCTGACCGGCGTCATCCCCGCCACCGAGCGCGCCCTGGCGCGCGCCGGCATGACGCTGGACGACGTCGACCTGTTCGAGGTCAACGAGGCGTTCGCGTCGGTGGTGCTGGCGTGGCTCGCGGACGTCGGGGCGGACCCCGACAGGGTCAACGTGCGCGGGGGAGCGATCGCGAACGGGCACCCGCTCGGCGCGTCGGGCGCGAAGCTCACGACGACGTTGTTGTCGGCGTTGCGCGAGACCGGCGGGGCGGTGGGCCTGCAGGTGATGTGCGAGGGCGGCGGGATGAGCAACGCCACCGTGTTCGAGCGCGTCTAGGGCGTGGTGCGTCCCGCCAGCGCCCACGCCGCGGCGTCCTCGGCGTGGATCGCGGTCGTGTCGAAGCGGGGGAGGTCGACGTACGCCCCCAGCTCCAGCATCGTGATTTCGGTGCAGCCCTCGATCACGCCGCGCGCGCCGCGTGCGGCGAGGCGGTCCACGACGTCGGCGACCGCGCGGCGCGAGGCGTCGCGCACGACGCCGCGCACCAACTCGCCGTAGATCACCTCGTGCACGAGCGCGCGGTCGTCCTCGTCGGGCACGAGGACGGTGAGGTCGTGCGCCTCGAGGCGGTCGCGGTAGAAGGCGCGCTCCATCGTGAAGCGCGTTCCGAGCAGCCCGACCGGGGTGGCGCCCGCGGCGCGGACGCGGCGGGCGGTGGCGTCGGCGAGGTGCAGGAGGGGCAGCGACGTCGCCGCCTCGATCGCCGGGGCGACCTGGTGCATGGTGTTCGTGCACAGCACGATCGCGTCGGCGCCGGCCGCTTCGAGGTGGCGGGCCTCGTCGGCGAGGGCGGCGCCGGCGGCGTCCCAGTCGCCGGCCCGCTGCATCGCTTCGATCTCCGCGAAGTCGACGCTGCGCATCGCGATCTTCGCGGAGTGCAGCCCGCCGAGCGCGTCGCGGACCGCCTCGTTGATGCGCCGGTAGTACAGCGCGGTGCTCTCCCAACTCATGCCGCCCAGCAGGCCGATCGTGCGCATGAGGAAAGCGTACCGCGGGCCGCCTGGGCGGCCCGCGGTCCTCGGGGGGCGTAGGGGTGGGGGTCAGTCCATGAGGTCGTCGAAGGCGGGGTCGTTGGCGAGGTCTTCGAGCCGGTCGGCGTACGTCTCAATCGTGAACTCCGCGTCCGTCGCGGAGGCGTGGGCGGCGCTCAATCCGCCGTCGACGGTGGCTTCGGCCGCGCCGTTGGGGGCCTCGTAGGGCGCGGGCATCTGCTCCGAGCTCGTCCACAGGAACGGCGCGACGGTTTCGGTCAGCGTGTCGGTTTGGGCGTCGTAGGCGAAGTACGTCTCGTTCCGGACGCTCAGCTCGCGATCCTCGCTGCGCGTGAACGTGCCGTACCCCGCGTCGGTGGACGACGACGCCTCGAGGTAGTACACCGGTGCGTCGGTGGCCGACGGGTCGGCGCAGCCGACCTCGTCGCAGGGCAGGTTGGCCCGCCACACCTCCTCGTTCGTGGGCAGCACGTGCTTGAGGGGGTAGCGGTTCTGCAGCGCGAAGTTCGTGCCGTAGACGGGGGCGGGCGCGGGGACGGTGTCGAAGGGGGTGAGCGCGATGACGTCGATGGGGTACAGGGGTACCGAGTCGGGGAAGGAGACGGTCGCCGCGGGTGTCACTGCGTCGACGTCGAACAGGACGGCGCCGGGGCCCCATGCGCCGCCCACTTTGGCGTAGGCGCCGTAGGTCCACGGTGCGACCCCGGTGGCGACGTCGGAGGCGGAGGTCGTCGTCGTGAAGGACCCCACCTGCCCGTCGACGGGGGATACGTCGCAGGCGATCCACACGACGTCGTTCGCGGAGACGTCGGCGGCTCGGAGGACGTACAGATCGGGGTCGGGTGCGGTCGTGACGTTCGGGCAGTACGTGGTGGCGTCGAAGAAGCCCGGATCGTTTTCCACCCACCCGTAGAGCGCGTCAAGTTCCGCGATGGTCTGGACGTAGCCGTACTGCTGCTTCAGGAGTTCACCGCCCTGGGCGTAGTAGTCGCGGTAGAGGTACGTCTCCCCGAGCCAGGTCGAGACGTCGGCGAGGCCGCCGTTGGCGTCGTCGCCCCACCCGAGGACGAGCCACTCGTCGGTTCCGCTGGGCGTTTCCGCCGCCTGCCGCGAGTAGATGGTGGTCTCGGTGTCGGTCGCGTGGCTGGCCATGAGGCGTTCGTACGCGAGGGGTTGTAGTCCGGCGTCGGTCCGGATGAGGTCGGTGCTCGATTCGACGACGAGGAGTTCTCCGGCGGCGGTGTCGTTGCGCGCCCAGAAGGCGACGTCGTTCATGGGGGTCTGAATGCGGACGACGAGTTCGTTCGTCCACTCGCCGTCGACGACGTCGAAGGTCCACTTGGTGTACAGCGGGTCGGTACCGGCATCCGGGTCCTCGGGGTTCCTGGGGAACGCCAGCCTCCAGTGCATCGTGAACGTGTTCTCGCCGGTCGCCTCGAGGCGCAGTTTGCCCCCGTCGATGGGGAGGGTCCCGACCGGGCTCGTGAAGGTGAGCGGTCCGACGTCGACGATCTCGCCGGGCACGAGGGTTCCCGCGTTGGCGAGGTCACGGAACGCCCCGACCAGTTGGATGTACGGCTGCGGGACTTGGGAGCGCTCGCGCAGCCGGGACCAGGACTCGGAGCGGATGCCGGGGAGGTCGTCGGCGGTCACGATCGTGCCCGTGGCGGACACCGTCGCGGCGGGGCCGAGACCGAGGGGCGCGAGGGCCTGGCTTCCGGCGCCGCCGTCGAGGCTGGCGGGCAACTCCGTCGCCAGGTCCGGGATCTGGGCGAGCACCTGGTTGACGTCGGGCGCCGTGTCGCCCTCGTCCGGGTCGGAGGGAGCGTCGGGCGTCGGCTCCGGCTCGGGGTCCGGCTCGGGCGCCGGGTCGTCGCTGGGCGAGGGCGTGAGGACGCGTACGTCGAGCGTGGCGGTGATGGTGGGGTCGTCGGCGTGCGTTGCGGAGAGCGTGTCGGTCCCGGCGCGGACGGCGGTCAGCGCGAGGCGACGTCCCTCCTCGGACGCGACCCACGTCACCACGTCGGTGGCGGAGGCGGGAGGCCACGCCACGGCGGCGTCGCTCGGTGTCACGGATACGATGACATTGCGCGATTCGTCCACCTCGAAGGTGATGGACGTGGGGGAAAGGCTGAGCGCCGGTGCGGGGGGGTCGGCAGTGGGTTCGGGATCCGAACATCCGTTGAGTACGAGTAATAGCGCGAATGTCGATGCGAGCCCGAGGGGGGCGGGACGGCGAAAGTGGGAACGTTGCACGACGAAACCTCCATGTACAGGATGGAACCGCTGCACTGTACGAAACGCAACGTGTGTATGCAACGCGGGTCCCCGTTCCCGCGGTCGGCTACCCTGTCGCCCGGCGTCGAGCGGGCCGCGAAGCCGGCCGACGCGAGGGAGGCTTCGTGGAACTGGGGATGAGCGTCGCGTCGTCCGCGACGGTGTTGTTGTTCGTGATGGACCCGTTCGGGAACATGCCGCTGGTGGTGTCGCTCCTCAAGGACGTCGAGCCCGCGCGCCGTCGCCGAATCATCGTGCGCGAGCTGTTGATCGCGCTCGGGGTGTTGGCGTTGTTCCTCGTCGCCGGCGAGGCGATCCTGCGCTTCCTGGGCCTGCAGCCCGAATCGGTCACGATCGCCGGCGGGATCGTGCTGGGCGTCATCGGGCTGCGCATGATCTTCCCGCGGCCCGACGCGGGACCGGCCGGCACGACGCCCGGCGGCGAGCCGTTCATCGTGCCGCTCGCCGTGCCGCTGATCGCGGGGCCGTCGGCGATGGCGACGGTGATCCTGATGGCGAAGACGAACGGGGTGGTGCACGGCGCGGGCGCCGTCGCGATCGCCTGGGTCGTGACCGCCGTCGTGCTGCTCGCCTCGCCGCTGTTGTTCAAGCTGCTGCGCAAGCGCGGCCTCGAGGCGGTCGAGCGCCTCATGGGGATGCTGCTGATCATGATCGCCGCGGAGATGGTGCTGACCGGCCTCGGGTCGGTGCTGTAGCGCCGCGTCAGCGGGCCGACGGGGCGTCGCGACGCTCGGGGTGGAGGATCTCGCGGGCGGCGGCGCGACCCCGTTCGGTGAGCGCGAGGCGTTCGCCGTCCCGGTCGACCCAGCCCGCGTCGAGGCTGCGCGCGACGACGTCGCGGGCCTTGCGTTCGCTCCAGCGCAGGTGGTCGCGGAGCGCCCCGACGACGTTCTCCTCCCCCGCCTCGCGGGTGCCCGCGTGCTGGAAGAGGTGCACCGCCAACGCCCGGTTCTCGTGGACGTCGCGTTCGCTGCGCCGGCGGATGCGTTGCGCGACCAGCCCGTAGCGGGGCCCGAACGCCAACGCCAGGGCGAAGAAGACGCCGGTGGCGGCGGCCATGCCGCCGCCGATCGAGACGTCCGCGGCGCTGGCGGCGAGGTAGCCGAGGACGCTCGAGGCGACCGCGACGCCCGCGGCGATCCAGAGGATGCGGGCGAGGCGGTCGACCAGCAGGTAGCCGGTGGCGGCCGGCACGATCGTGAAGGCGACGAACAGCACCACGCCGACCGCGTCGAACGAGGCGACCGCGGTGACGCTGGTGAGCGCCAGCAGGGCGCCCCCGAGGGCGCCCGGTGCGAAGCCGAAGGCGGTCGCGAGGGCGGGGTCGAAGGTGCCGAGTTCGAGCTCCTTGAAGAACGTGGCGACGAACCCCACGTTGAGGAGCGTCACGACGCTCAGCCAGAGCAGGGCGTCGGGCACGGCGACCCCGAAGACCGGGACGGTGTCGAGCCAAACGAAGCCGATCTCGCCGAGCAGGACCGTGTGGGCGTCGATGTGCACGTCGCGGGCGTAGACGTTGAGCAGCAGCACGCCGAGCGCGAACAGGGCGGGGAAGGTCAGGCCGATCGCCGCGTCGTCGGCGACGCGGCGGGTCCGCCCCAGCGCGTCGGCGATCCAGACCGTCGCGACCCCCGCCGCGGCCGCCCCGACGAGTTGCAGGGGGCCGGACGTCGCGCCGGTCGCGAGCCACACCAGCACGATGCCGAGGACGATCGCGTGACCGATCGCGTCGCTCGCCAGCGCCCGCCCGCGCAGCACCAGGAACGTCCCCAACGTCGACGCCGCGACGCCCACCAGCGCGCCGGTCGCCACGATCTGCAGGGCGATGGCGTTCACGCCCGCCCCTCCGGCGCGTCCGGGCCGTCGCGGCCGCGTTCCAGCGCGGCTTCGCCCGCCTCGAGGAGGCGCCAGTGGCGGCCCTCCTCCGGGCGGTGGCGGACGCGTTCGACGAGCCCGCGGCGCTCGAGGGTGCGCAGCGTCCGGCCGGTCGGGTGCCCGACGGTGGCGTCGACCATGCCGCGCTCCGCGGCGTAGGTGGGGTCGTCGTGGCGACGCCGGAGGGTGTCGAGCGCCCGCAGGACGTCGCGGTCGCGGTGGCCGGCGCGGTCGGCGCGCCGCCGCAGGGCGGTGGGGAGCAGACCGCGGGTGGGGGCGAACACGAGCGAGAGGGCGGTGAAGGCGGAGAGGGCGAGGACGATCAGGGGGCCGGTCGCCAGGCCGCGCGCGCCGGCGCTGACGGTCGCCCCGAGGACGCCGGAGGCCGCCCCGAAGAGGGCGGCGAGGATCGCGACGCGGCCCAGCCGGTGCGTCCACTGCCGCGCGGCGACGGCGGGGGCGATGAGCATCGCGGACATGAGGACGACGCCGACCAGCTGCAGCCCCAGGACGACCGCGACGGCGACGAGGGCGGTGAGGGTGACGTCGAGGACCGCGACCGGGAGGCCGAGCGCGGCGGCGTACGTGGGGTCGAAGGTGACGAGCTCGAACTCCTTCCAGAGCGCCGCGACGCTGGCGAGCGCGACCCCGGCGAGGGCGGCCATCACCCACAGGTCGCTACGCAGGATGGCGGCCGCTTGGCCGAACAGGAACGTCTCCAGGCCGGCCTGGCCGGCGCCGGCGCGCCCCTGCACGAAGCTGAGCAGGATCACGCCGACGGCGAAGAAGAGGCTGAGGGCGAGGCCGATGGCGGCGTCGCCCTTGAGGCGCGTCCGCCGCACCAGCAGGGCGACGAGGAGGGCGGCGGCGACGGCGCTGGCGAGCGCGCCGGCGAGCAGGGCGGGCAGCGCCCGCTGGCCGGCGACCAGGAACCCGAGCGCGATGCCGGGGAGGGCGGCGTGGGCGAGGGCGTCCCCGAGCAGGCTCTGGCGGCGGAGGACGGCGAAGGTGCCCAGCACCCCGCTGACGATGCCCAGCAGGGCGGCGCCGGCGACGACGGTCCGGACCGTGTAGTCGCCGGCCAGCGTCGCGAGGTCCACGTCAGGCGTCCCGCGTTCCTTCGTGGGGTGCGTACGCGGGGTCGGGGGTCGGGTCGGGGGCTCCGTCCGCGTTGGCGGTGGGGTCGGCGGCGCCGGACAGCAGCGCGACGTCGCCGCCGTAGGTGGCGCGCAGGTTGTCCGCGGTGTAGGTCGTCTCGACCGGCCCCTGCGCGAGGACGCGGACGTTGAGGAGCACCACCCAATCGAACGTCGTGCGCACCGTCTGCAGGTCGTGGTGCACGACGAGCAGCGTCCGGCCCTCGGCGCGCAGGTCGCGCAGCACGTCGAGGATCGCCGCTTCGCTGGTGGCGTCGACGCCGGCCATCGGTTCGTCGAGGAAGTAGACGTCGGCGTCCTGGACGAGGGCGCGGGCGAGGAAGGTGCGTTGCTGTTGCCCGCCGGACAGCTGCGCGATCTGGCGGTCGCGGTAGTCGGCCATGCCGACCCGCTCGAGGGCGGTTTCCGCCAGGCGGCGTTCCTTCGCGCCGGGCCGCCGCAACCAGCCGAGCCGTCCGTAGAGGCCCATCGTGACGACGTCGAGGACGCGGGTGGGGAAGTCCCAATCGACCGCGGTGCGTTGCGGGACGTAGCCGATGCGGCCGCGGGCCTCGCGCAGGCGGCGTCCCCCGACGTAGACGTGCCCGGCGGTGGTCGGCGTGAGGCCGAGGATCGCCTCGAGGAGGGTGGACTTGCCGGCGCCGTTCGGGCCGACGATCGCCGCCATCACGCCGGGGGGGACGTCGAGGTCGACGTCCCACAGGGCGGGGCGGCTGCCGTACGTGACGGTGAGGTCCTCGACGTGGACCGCGAGGTCGGGCTCGTGGACGGGGCCACCCGGCCCACCGGCGCGCTCGGCGGCCCCGCCGCTCACGAGGCGGCCTCGTAGGCGGCGTCGAGGGCGGCGCCGTCGCGCAGGCCGCGGCGGTCGCGCCAGTCGTCGAGCGCCGCGGGGAGGGGCGGTGGGTCGCCGCCCAGCCCCTCGACGATGCGGCGGGTGGTGACGTACATCATGCCGAGGTAGCTGCCCTCGAGGGTGCCGGCTTCGCCGAGCGCGTCGCCGTACAGCGTCCCGCCGATCGTCACCTCCGCGCCGAGGTCCCGCGCGGCGTCGAGGACCGCCTGGACGGTGCGGGGGTTGATCGTGCTCTCGATGAAGACGGCGGGGACGCCGCGGTCGGCGATCGAGCGGGCGGTGGTGCGGATGTCGGCGATCGAGGCCTCCGATTCGGTGCTGATGCCCTGGACCCCCTGCAGCGCCAGGTCGTAGGCCCGACCGTAGTACGCGAAGGCGTCGTGCGCGGTGACGAGGACCCGTTGCGGCTCGGGGACGGTGGCGACCGCCGATGCGATCCAGGCGTCCATCGCCTCCATGTCGGCGGTCAGGACCTCGGCGCGGCGCGCGAGGGCGTCGGCGCAGGCGGGGCGGAGGTCCGCCATCGCGTCGCGGAGCACCGGGACGGCGTCCGTCCAGAGGCCGACGTCCATCCAGACGTGCGGGTCGTAGGCGTACCCCTCGCCCGCCTCGATGCGATTCGCCTCCCCGACGGCGGTCTCGGCGACGGCGACGGTCGGGACGCGCGCCCCGAAGCGGTCCAGCACCGCACCGAGTTGGCCCTCGAGGGAGAGGCCGGCGTAGAGGATCAGGTCGGCGCGCCCGAGCGCGCGCACGTCGCCGGAGGTGGCCTGGTAGAGGTGCGGATCGACGCCGGGACCCATCAACGTCGTCACCTCGCCGCACGGGCCGGCGATGCGCGCGGCGAGGTCGCCGACCATGCCGACGGTCGCGACGACGCGGAGCGGCTCGACGGTGGCGTCCTGGGCGTGGGCGGGGGCACGGAGGGGGCCGGCGAGGAGGGTCGCGAGGACGGTGGCGAGGACGGTGGCGCGGACGGTGGCTCGGAGGGGGCGGGGGAGGACCCGCCGCCGCGCACGCCCCGGAAAAGTTTCGGACGTCCTAAACATAGCGGTCATCGTAGGTCCGCCGCGCCCCCCTGTCAAGCGGCGCGGCCGCGCGCCCCGCGGCGCCTACGCCGCGCCGAGGTGCGCCGCGACCCGCTCCAGCAGCGGCGCCAGGCGCGCGTGCAGGCGCAGGTCGGCGTCGCCGTCGCCGCGCGTCGCGCCGTCGTTCACGATCGCGACCGGCCGCCCCGCCGCCTTCGCCCGGCGCACGAAGCGGTAGCCGCTGTACACCGTCAGCGACGACCCCAACACCACGAGCGCGTCGGCGGCGTCGGCCAGCGCGAAGGCGCGCTCCACCCGCGGCTTGGGGACGTTCTCCCCGAAGAAGGTCACGTCCGGCTTCAACACGCCCCCGCACGCCTCGCACGCCGGCACGACCAGGTCGTCCGCCGCCGCATCGGGGATCTCGACGTCGCCGTCCGGCGCGACGTCGTCGGGCCCCAGCTCGGTCGGCAGGTAGCGCGCCGCGAAGCGCGGGTTCGCCGCCACCAGGCGCTCCTGGAACCGCGCCCGCGCCGAACGCGCCCCGCACCCCAGGCAGACGACCGTCGCGAGGCTGCCGTGCAGCTCCAGCACCCGGCGCGACCCGGCCCGCTGGTGCAGGCCGTCGACGTTCTGCGTCAACACCGCCGCCGCCACCCCGCGCCGCTCCAGCCGCGCGACCGCGCCGTGCACGGCGTTCGGGCGGGCGGCGGCGGTGTACGGCCACCCGACCGAACTGCGCGCCCAGTAGCGACGCCGCTGCGCGGCGGCGCCGACGAACTGCTGGTAGCGCATCGGGTCGCGCCGCACCCGCCCCGGCCCGCGGTAGTCGGGGATGCCGGAATCGGTGCTGACCCCCGCGCCGCTCAACACGAGCGCGCGGCGTCCGTCGAGGAACGCCGCGAGCGCGTCGGCGGCGGCCTCGAGGGCGGCCGGGTCGTGCGGGTCGGCGGTGGCGGGGGCGGGGGCGAGCGCATCCACGCGCGCCAGCGTAGCCGCCCGCCGCCCGCCGTCGCTGAGGCCGAGGCCACGGTCGTCAGGCGGGGGTGGGGTCGTCGAGCGCCTCGGCGTCGACCCGGTTCCGCCCGGCGCGCTTCGCGCGGTACAGCCGCGCGTCGGCGCGGCGGACGAGGTCGCTGCCCTCGTCGCCGTCGCGCAGCGACGCCACCCCGAAGCTCGCCGTGACCGGCCCGCCCGGATCGAGCTGGACGCGGGCGATCGCCTCCCGGCAGCGTTCGGCGACCGTCGCCGCGACGGTGTGGTCGGCGTGCGGAACGACGATCAGGAACTCCTCCCCGCCGAACCGACCGACGACGTCGCGTTCGCGGACCAACGGCCGGACGGCGGTCGCGACGCGCACGAGGGCGGCGTCGCCGACGTCGTGCCCGTACGTGTCGTTCAGCCGCTTGAAGCGGTCGAGGTCGAAGACGACGACCGACAGCGGTTCGCCGGTCCGGCGGGCGTCCGCCACCGCCGTCTCGAGCGTCTCGTCGAGGTAGCGGCGGTTCGGGAGGCCGGTCAGGGCGTCGCGGTACGCCTCGGCGCGGAGGCGTTCGCGTTCCGCTTCGGCGCGGGCGCGGGCCTGCTGCTCCGTCGAGAGCACGTACAGGAAGCCGGTCAGCACCAGCAGGAAGAACTGGTGGCGGACGAACTCCACGCTCGCGAGGCCGGCGGGTTCGGGCGCGAAGCGCAGCGCGCCGAGGCTGGACGTCACGGCGAGGAAGGCGAGGATCGCGAACGTCGCGTGCCGCGTCGGGAAGGTGAAGTGCAGAAGCAGCATGACCATGACCGTGCCGAGCGTGATCGACGGCGCCAACGCGTCGACGGCGTCCATCGCGACCGGTTGGGTGAACATCGCGACGCCGGTCCGCGCGATCCACGTCCCCGCCATGAACAACGCCGTGCCCCGCTCGACGGCGCGCAGCGATCCCGGCCGCGCCCACAGCGTCGCCCCCGCCGGCAGCAGCCACGCCACGATCGCGAGGTACGGGTAGCGGGTCGCGGGGTCGTCCCACTCGATCCGCCCGACGCCGACGAAGATCGGGATGGCGAGCAGGAGGCTGACGAGGTAGATCGCGCGGCGGAGCGCCTCGCGGTCGCTCAACGCCACCGGCGTCGGACGCCGGCGCTCGCGCGCGGGTGCGCTCATGCGCCGTCCGCGACGACGTCGCCGCGCACCGTGCGGGCGAGCGCGTCGGGCAGGTCGCAGGGGCGCCCGTCGACCTCCAGGCGCCAGGTGCGCTCCGCGTCGCCGGGCGTCCCGACGCGCACCGTCGCGCCCGGCCCCACGCCCCGCGCGAGGAGCGCGGCGAGGACGGTCGGGTCCTGGCTCTTGAGTCGCGCGACGCGCAACGCCCCCCCGTCCGCGACGGCGTGCAGGTCGGCGTCGGGGGTGGGGGGGACGGCGCCGTCGGCGCGCGGGATCGGGTCGCCGTGCGGATCGTGGCTCGGGTCGTCCAGGAGGCCGGCGAGGCGTTCGGCGAAGCGGTCGCTGATCGTGTGTTCGAGCGCCTCCGCTTCGTCGTGCACCTCGTCGAGCGCGTAGCCGAGCTCGCGGATCATGAAGGTTTCCACCAGCCGGTGCCGGCGCACCAGCCGGAGCGCTTCGCGGCGGCCGGCGTCGGTCAGGGTCGCGCCGTAGTAGCGCACGTGATCGATGAGGCCCGCCTCCGCGAGGCGGGCCAGCATCCCCGACACCGAGGCGGCGGTCAGGTCCAACGCCTTCGCGATCGCGTTCGTGCTCGCGGGGCCGTCCTCGCTGAGCACCCAGATCGCCTTCAGGTAGTCGCCGGCCGCGTCGCTGAGCGGTGGGGGACGATCGCGCGTCACGCCCGGAGTGTAGCGGTCGAGCCGCCCCGCCGCCGCCCGCCCGGGCGACGGCGGGCGACTCACTGGCCCTGCGCCTGCGAGAAGCCCCGCTCGCCGTCGAAGCGGTAGAGGTTCTCGGTCTTGATGACGTCGAGGCCGGCCGCGACCAACCGCCCCTGCAGCGCGACGACCTCCGCGGCGTCGACCGGGTCGCCGCTCGGGTGCAGGAAGCGGCAGCGCCAGTGGTCGGTCGCGAAGGTTTCGGGCAGCCCGTCGGGCCACACCTTCACGCCGCGGTTGGTGATCACCTGCAGGTCCAGCGGCGCCGCCTCCGCCCGGAGGTGCGCGGCGAGGGCGTCCGCGTCGCGGTTCTCCTCGCGCCAGTCGACGAACACGTCGACGCCCAGCAGCTCCTTCGTCGCCGGCGGGCGGGGCGTCGCGCCGTGCACGCGGGGGACGGGCCGCCCCTCGTAGCGGGCGGGCGGCAGGTGCTTGGGTTCCGCCCCCAAGCGCAGCATCACCGCGTCGGTGAAGCCGGCGGTGTTGACCCGCTCGCGGCTGACGTCCTCGCGGTAGACGTCGCCGGTATGCACGCCGTCCTCGAGGGTCGTCAACCAGGCGTTGTGGACGCGTTCGGCGACGGCGCCGCGGCCGAGGTGCTGCAGCATCATCACGCTGGCGAGCAGCAACCCCGAGGGGTTGGCGATCCCCTTGCCGGCGATGTCGGGCGCGGAGCCGTGGATCGCTTCGAACGCCGACACCGTCTCGCCGACGTTCGCCGACGGGGCCAGCCCCACGCTGCCGGTGAGTTGGGCGGTGACGTCGCTCAGGATGTCGCCGTACAGGTTGGGCGTCACGACGACGTCGAACGCCTCGGGGGTGTCCGCCAACCGCGCCGCACCGATGTCGACGATCATCTGTTCGTGCTCGAGGTCGGGGTACTCCGCCGCGACCTCCTCGAAGACCGACGCGAACAGCCCGTCGGTCATCTTCATGATGTTGTCCTTCACGAGCGCCGTGACCTTGCTGCGGCCCTGCGCGCGCGCCTCCTCGAAGGCGTAGCGCACGATCTTCTCGCTACCGGGGCGGGTGATCAGCTTCAGGCACTGCACCACCTCGTCGGTCTGGCGGTGCTCGATCCCGGCGTACAGGTCCTCCTCGTTCTCGCGCACCACGAGCACGTCCATGCCGGGGTGCCGCGTCGCGACGAACGGGTGGTAGGCGACCGCCGGACGGACGTTCGCGAACAGGCCCAACGACTTGCGGAGGGTGACGTTGAGGCTCTTGTAGCCGCCGCCGCGCGGCGTGGTGATGGGGGCCTTGAGCAGCACCCCGCGGTCGCGCAGGACGTCCCACGCCGAGGGGTCGATGCCCGAGGGCACGCCCGCCTCGTAGACCGCCTTGCCGAGGCGGACCTCGGCGACGTCGAGGTCGGCGCCCGCCGCCTCGAGGATCTGCAGCGTGGCGTCCATGATTTCGGGGCCGATTCCGTCGCCGTGCGCCACGGCGATGCGGGCCGGCGCGTCGGGGTTCGTCATGCGGTGCCCTCCCGGGTCCGCGCCGCGTCGGGGCGGGCGGACGCGCGCCGCATGATACGCGACGCGCCGCGCAGCGCCCCAGCGCCGTCCCGAGCGGCGGTCAGTCGGTCGGCAGCGCCACGGTGAGCGACGCGTCGCTGCAGCGCCCGCCGGCGGCGGCGTCCGACGCCGTTCCGAAGCACAGCGTGACGTTCACCGTCCGGGTGTCGGCGGCGACCGGCGTGGGGTCGGACGTCCCCGCACACCCGGCGAGCAGCGCCGTCAGCACGACGCCCAAAAGGAGACTGCGCACGCCGCGGGGGGTGCGGGGGCGGGGGGACGGGTGCGGCATCAGCGCACCTCCAAGGTGAGGAGGAGGGGGACGGTCGCCCCCGGGGCGAGGTCGGCGTCGGCCCAGTACCAGGCGTCGCCGACGCGTTCGAGGCGGCCGGCGGCGTCGCCGTCGGGTGCCAGGTCGAGGGCGACGACGTCCGCGCCGGCCGCGGCGGGCGCGATCCACACGTCGTGCAGGACCTCGGCGCCGTCGTGGCGGACGAGGGCGCGCGCGGTGACGCGCGTCCCACCGTCGCCGCCGGGGCGGGTCGCGTCCACCTCGAGCGCCGCGCCGTCGAGGGTCAGCGTCGCTTCGCGTTGCGGTCGCGGGGTGACCGCGACGGCGGCCGACGCCGCGCCGGGTGCGCCGTCGCGCTCGACGCGGAGCCGCAGCGGGGTCGGAGCGCCGTTGTGGAGCCCGTCGATGCGGACGGGCGACGTGGTCGCGGTCGGGAGGAAGGCCCGCCAGGGGTCGTTCCCGACCTTGATCTGGAGGTTGTCGTACGGGGTGTCCGGCGCGGTGAAGGCGATCCAGGCCGCCCCGTCGTCGGGGAACACGCGCAGGTCGGTCGGGGCGTCGCGGGTGGCGGCGGCGCGGGCGACGTCGAC
>CAJXOA010000038.1 GCA_913057685.1 uncultured Trueperaceae bacterium | reverse complement strand
ATCGACCCCGTCGAAATCGCCGGCACCCGCACCCGCTCCCCATCCCCCAACCGCATCACCGCACCCTTCCCGAACTGACGCTCGATATGCGCCAGGGTGCTCTCCAACGCCTTCCGTTTGCCGTCCGTGTCGGTCTTCTGGGTTTCGTCGCTCATGGTGGTCGCCTCCGTCGCCCGGTCGGGCGTTCGCCGTGCTGGGTCCGCTACCGCAGGCGCCGCCGAAGGAGGTCGAGCGCCCCGGTCACGACGCGTCCGCGTCGTCGGGGCCCGCTGCGCCCGGGGAGGCGGAGGCTCTCCGCGTGGTCTCCCGAGGCGTCGCAGACGGCGACGTCGACCTGCACGCCTCCGCCCTCGCCGTCCACCGGTCGCACGTCGCCCACGGCGATCGCGGTGTCGGCCGCGAAGGCGTCCCGGACCTCGTGCGCGGCAGCGACGGCGTGGCCGCCGTCGGGCTGCGCTGCGTGCGCGGTGGGCGCGTCCTCCGCGGTGACCCTCCAGCCTACCATGGACCCCAAGAAACGAACCCCGTCCGGGTCGGCGTCGGCGAGCGCCGTCGCGAGCGCCCCCGCGCTCGCGCGCTCCGCCACCGCCAGCGTCGCCCCGCGCGCCGCGAGCGCGTCCACGACGACGCCGGCGAGGGTGTCGTCGTCGCGCCCCCACACCGCCGCCCCGAGCGCCGCCTCGACCCGCGCGGCGACCGGCGTCCCGAGCGCCGCGGCGGCGTCGGCGTCGTCCGCCTTCGCCGCGACGCGGACGTGCACGCCGTCGGCCCGCGCGTACGTCGCGACGCTCGGGTTGTCGCCCTCCGCCAGGGCGCCGAGCTGGTCGGCGACGTGCGACTCGCCGACCCCCCACGTCTTGAACGTCCGCGTCCACAACCGCGCGGCGGGGAGCGACAACCGCGGCAGCAGCCGGTCGTGCAGCATCGGCCCGAGCTCCCCCGGCGGGCCGGGCAGCGCCGCGACGACCTTCGCTGCGCCGCCGCGCTCGAGGTGCGCCAGCCACCCGGGGGCGGTCCCGTGCGGGTTCGCGAGCGGCGTGACCGACGGCGTGACCCACGCCTGCTTGACGTTGCGTTCCGGCATCGTCCGACCGGTCCGCGCGAAGAACGCCCGCAGGTCCGCTTCGAGCGCGGGGTCGACGACCGGCGTCTCGCCGAGGACCTCCGCGATCGCTTCGCGCGTCACGTCGTCGTCGGTCGGCCCAAGGCCGCCGGTGGTGAGCACCAGGTCGCTGCGCGCGAGGCCCACCTCGAGCGCCTCGCGGATCCGCGCCCGGTTGTCGCCCACCCGCAACGACCAGTAGACGTCCACGCCGCGCGCCGCGAGGGCGGCGGCGAGCGTCGCGCCGTTCGTGTCGACGGTCTCCCCGAGCAACAGTTCGGTGCCGACGGTGACGATCTCGGCGCGGCGGATGGGCGGGGCGGCGTCGGGGGGAACCATGCGGCATGCTACCCCCGAGCCTCGCCGTCGCCCCGCCGGCGCCCCGCCGTCGCCCGCGCCGCGATCCCCGCGCCGCGATCCCCCCGTCGCCCCGCCGCATTGGAAGCGCGCGCGCCGTTCCATCCCGAGGTCGCTGCTAGCCTTTCCGCATGGACGCCACCGACGCCTCCCGCCCCACCACCCTCGGCGCGCTGCGCGCGTCCCCCTGGGCCGAGCACGCCGGCCGCAGCGTCCGCGACGAGGTCCGCGCCAACCTCCGCGCCCGCCTCGCCGACGGCGGCCCGGTGTTCCCCGGCATCGTCGGGTACGACCGCACGGTCGTCCCCGCGATCGTCAACGCCCTCCTCGCCAAGCACGACCTGATCCTGCTCGGGACGCGCGGGCAGGCGAAGACCCGCATCCTGCGGGCCCTCGCCGGCCTGCTGGACGACGCCCAACCGGTCCTCGCCGACGCGGAACTCCCCGACGACCCGCTCGCCCCCACCACCCGCGAGGGCCGCGACCTCGTCGAGGCGCAGGGCGACGACGCCCGCATCGCCTGGCGACCGCGGGACGCGCGGTACGTCGAGAAGCTCGCGACGCCCGACGTCACCGTCGCCGACCTGATCGGCGACGTCGACCCCATCAAGGCGTCGCGGTTGGGCACGAAGCTCGGCGACGAGCGGGCGGTCCACTACGGCCTGCTGCCCCGCGCCCACCGCGGGATCTTCGCCGTCAACGAACTCCCCGACCTCGCCGGTAAGGTGCAGGTCGCGCTGTTCAACGTCATGCAGGAGGGCGACGTCCAGATCCGCGGCTACCCCGTCCGCCTCCCCCTCGACGTCCTCACGGTGTTCAGCGCCAACCCCGAGGACTACACCGCCCGCGGGCGGATCGTCACGCCCCTCAAGGACCGCATCGGCAGCGAAGTCCGCACGCACGACCCCGAGACGGTCGACGCCGGCCTGCGCATCACCCTGCAGGAGGCCTGGACGGCGCGGGGCGGCGACCTGGAGCTGCCCGCCTGGGTCGCCGAAGCGGTCGAGCGGACCGCCTTCGTCGCCCGCGACGACGCCCGCGTCGACGACCACGCCGGCGTCTCCCAGCGCCTCCCCATCACCCTCCTCGAGACCGTCGTCAGCAACGCCGAACGCCGCGCCTGGGCGTCCGGCGCCGACCGCGCCGTCGCCCGCGTGAGCGACCTCGCGGCCGGCCTGGCGGCGGTCACCGGGAAGCTGGAGCTGGCGTACGAAGGGGAGGTCCGCGGCGCCGAAGCGGTCGCCCGAGACGTCGTGCGCGACGCGATCGGCGCGACGTTCGACGCGCACGCCGGCGACGTGGACGTCGGCGCGGTCGTCGACTTCTTCGAGGGCGACGAGGTGCTGCGCCTCCCGGACGACGGCGACGTCGCGGCGCGCCTCGCCGCCATGGCGGCCGTCCCCGGCCTCCTGGACGCCGCCGACGCGCTGCTGGGCGGCGGCGACGCCGACCCGGCGCTCCGCGACGCGGCCGCCGAGTTCCTCCTCGAGGGCCTCGTCGCGAAGAAGCGGATCGGTCGCAGCGAGGAGCGCGGCTACGAGAAGGCCGACCCCGACCCGCGCGCGGCCGCGTTCGCGCGGACGCGCTGGAACTGAGGCGCCGTGCCGACGATCCGCTACGCCAAGTACGAGGCGACGCTGCAGGACCTCGATGCGGCGGACCTCATGCAGATGCTGCAGGACCGCCTCACCGGGTCGGGGTTCGACCAGGACCCGTTCGATCCCGACCCCGAGGCCGGCACGACGATGGAGGACCTGTACGAAGCGATCGCGCAGGCGCTGCACGACCGCGACCTGATCCCCGACGAGATGCTCGAGGAGGCGTTCGACGCCGACGACTGGATGGACAGCGCCCTCGGGCGAACCGTCCGCGACCTCGCCGGCAAGCTCGAGGCCGCCGGCTTCGTCCGCGCCGAGCAGGGGCGTCGCCTCCAGACGGACGGCGGCGACGCGGAGGCGGGCGAGCCGGACGACCCCGGCGAGCAGCGCTTCGCGTTGACCGACGCCGCCGCCGACCTGCTCGGGCAACGCACCTTCGAGCACCTGGTCGGCGGGCGGGGCGGCGACCCGGGCGGCGTGCACCGCACCCGCCGGACCGATGCCGGCGTCGAGACGACCGGCGCCAGCCGCCCCTGGTCGTACGGCGACGCGATGCACCTCGACGTCGCCGAGACCTTCAAGAGCGCGCTGCTGCGCGGCGGCAGCGACCTCACCCTCGAGGACGGCGACCTACAGGTGCTCGAGACCGACCGCCGCACGACCGCCGCGACGGTCGTGATGCTCGACGTCAGCCACTCGATGATCCTCTACGGCGAGGACCGCTTCACGCCCGCGAAGCAGGTGGCGTTGGCGCTCGCGCACCTGATCCGCACCCGCTACCCGGGCGACGTCGTGAAGTTCGTGCTGTTCCACGACCACGCCGAGGAGGTCTCCCTCGCGAAGCTGACGACCGCCCGGGTGGGGCCGTACCACACCAACACCGCCGGCGGCCTCGAGGTCGCGCGGCGGCTGTTGAAACGCGAACGCGCCGCCATCAAGCAGATCGTCATGATCACCGACGGCAAACCGACGGCGTTGTCGATGCCGGACGGCCGCGTCTACGTCAACGCCATGGGCCTCGACCCGCTGGTGATGGGGCGCACCCTCCGCGAGGTCGCCGGCTGCCGCCGCGACGGGGTCGTGATCAACACCTTCATGCTGGCCCGCGACCCGGAGCTCGTCGCCTTCGTGCGCCGCGTGAGCGACATGACGCGCGGCCGCGCGACGTTCACGACCCCGCACACGATCGGCGAAACGGTGCTGCGCGACTACGAACGCGGCCGCGCCCAGGGGGGCGGCGGAACGCTCAACTGATGCCGGCCCGCCCCGGCGGGCGGACCCTACTCCGCGTCGGGCGGCCCCTCGTCGCCGCCCCGCGCGAGCGCGTCGAGCGCCTGCAGGGCGGGCGGGTAGTTCGGGTCGAGCGACCGGGCGGTGCGGTACGCCGCCTCCGCGCGGGCGAGCTCCCCGCGCGCCTGCAGCAGCGTGCCGATCCGGTAGTGCGCCTCCACCAACGCCGGCGACGGCGCCCCCAAGCTCGTGCGGCCCTGCGCCTCCGCGACCGTCACCGCCCGACCCAACGCCTCGAGGGCGGCGTCCACGTCGCCCGCCCGCCCTAGGATCCGCCCGCGGTTCAGGTGCGGCCACGGTTCGCGCGCCCCTTCCTCGGTCTCCGCGGCGCGCGCGAACGCGTCCAGCGCCGCATCGGTCCGGCCGTCCCGCCACGCGACCCGCGCCAGGTCCATCGCCGCACCGTACGCGCCGCTCGCCGCGAACGCCGCCTCGAGCGCCGCGAGGGCGCCGTCGACGTCGCCCTCCGCGGCCGCCAGGAGGCCCCGCTCGCGCACCAGTCGGGCGTCCTCGGGGACGCCCGCCGCGGCGCGCAACGCCACCGCCTCGTCGAACGCCGCGCGGGCGGTCGGGACGTCCCCCGTCAGGCGGGCCGCCCGCGCGTACAACAGGTGCGCTTCGGCGTCGTTCGGGGCGGCCTCCACGACCCGCGGGCCCTCGAGCTGCGCCGCGGCGTTGTAGAAGCCGCGGTCCAGCAGGTCCCGGAGGGTCGCGGTCGGGTCGTCCTGCGCGCCGCCCCACGACGCGCCGGCCGCGAGGGCGAACGCGACGGCGAGGGAGGCGAGGGGGCGGGCGCGGAGTTGCATCCCCCGCATGCTACCCGCCGGCCCGCAACGTCGCCGCCAACCAGTCCACCGCCGCCGCCGCCTCCGCGCGGAGGGCCGCCCCCCGCTCGGCCGCCCCGCGGGCGGCGTCGGGGTCGGCGGCGAGCGCCTCCCACGCCGCCAGGAGGCGCCCCTCGAGGTCCTCACCGAGCGCCACCACCCGCCCGCCGGAGGCGTCTGCGAAGCCGGCGACCTTCGGGTCGTACCCCACCCCGACGTGCGGCACGCCGGCGCGCGCCGCGAGGATCAACCCGTGCAGCCGGACCGACACGACCCGCGCGGCGGCGGCGACGTCCCGCGCGGCGGTCCACGGGTCCGCCCACGAGGCGACCTCCGCGTCGGCGGCGGCGGCGATGCGGCGCGCCGCCGCGTCGTCCGCGCCGGCCTCGAGGGCGGCGACGACGACGCGGTCGCCCGCCGCCCGCGCGCGCCGTGCCAGCGTCGTGAGCGCCCCCTCGACGCCCGGAACGTCGGCGCGGGGGATCAGCAGGGTGGGGCGATGCGCTCCGTCGCCGTCTCCGTCGCGCCCCCCGGCGCTCCCCTCGGCGGTCCTCCCGTCGCGCCCCCCGTCGGTCGGGGGGGCGGTCGCCGCGAGCAGCAGGGCGGGGTCCGCGCCGAGCGCGGCGTCGAGCCCGAGCTCGGCGAGGAGGGCGCGCGACGGCGCGTCCCGCACGAGGATCGGGACGCCGGCCAGCGCCCGCGCGACCGCGGTCCGGCCGGCGGGGGAGAGCGGCCCGACCGATTGGCCGAACACCACGACCCGCACGCCGAACGCCCGCGCGAGGCGCACCACCCCGAGGTAGTAGCGGAGGCTGCGGCCCGACGTGCGGTCCTGCAGCAGCCCCCCACCGCCGGACACGAGCGCGTCGGCGCCCGCCAGGGCGGCGGGCAGGCCGACCAGGCGGTGCCGGGCCGGCAGGCCGTGCAGCGCCCGCGTGGCGCGCGGCCGCGCGCTGAGGGCCGACGGCGCGAAACCCGCTGCGCGCAGGGCGGGGGCGAGGCCGGCGAGGATCGCCTCGTCGCCGAGGTTCCCCGCCCCGACGTAGCCGGAGATCAGGACGCGCGCCACCGGCGTCAGGCCGCCGCGAGGCGGCGGCGGACCCAGGCGACCGTCGGGCGGAGCACCACGACGGCGAGGGTGCCGAGCCCGAAGCCGAGGGCGAGGGCGACGCCGGTCCGCTCGAGCGACACGAGGAGGGGCGTGTGGTAGTGCGCGAAGCTGTTCAGGATGCTGGCCTGCGCCACGACGCCGCCCGCCATCAGGCCCGCGCGCAGCCACGGGGGGCCGCCCGCTTCGCTCAGCCCGACGACGGCGAGCGGGTGCCCGAGCAGCTCCTTGAAGCGGGGGCGGGCGAACGCTTCGGACAACAGCGCGCGGACCTGCAGCTCCAGCTCGCTCGCGCCGATCAGCGGGGTGTTGCCGCGCCGCAGGACGACGAGGGCGAAGGCGGCCGCCGCAACGATCACGACCACGACCGGCCCGAGGCGGACCTGCAGGCGCCACCCGTCGCGCAACCACGCGAACGCCCCGCGCGCCTGCAACAGCGCCCACGCGACGTACAGGGCGGGGGGCACGACGAGGGTGGCGGCCACCCCCCGGAACGGGGCGACGCCCAGCACCGCGTCGCGGTCGCTGCCGACCGCCGCCAGCAACGCCGCCCCCACCAGACTGAGCGCCGCCGCACGCCAGAACGTCCCACGGCGGGGGCCGGGCAGCACGTACCCGAGGAGCGGGAAGGTGAGGGCCGCGACGAGGGCGACCGCCCCGAAGTCCAGGCCGGCGGCGAGGAGGCCGAGCGCGGCGAGGGCGGCCGCGACGAGGGCGCCCCAGGCGCCCGGGAAGGCGGTCGCGAGCAGCGCCAGGCCGGCGGCGACGCCGACGCTCGCGAGGGCGCGCAGGGCGGCGGGCGGCGCGTAGTCGCCGAGCGCCTGCCGCCCGAGCTCCGGCGTGCCGATCGCGAAGCCCTCGGCGCGCACCGCCGCCGCGAGGCCGGACACCAGCGCTTCGGTGTTCGCGAACGCGTCCCCCTGGACGTTCTGCAGGTACGGCCGGAGGTAGAGCAGCGCGACGTTGCGTTCGGTCGCGGCGAGGACGAACTTGTCGATCACCTCGCTCGGGGGGAGGCGCAGGTCGAGGTACGCCTGCTCGAAACTCAGCAGCCGCAGGATCGGGGCGCGCCCGCGCAGCTGCGCGATGCCGGCCTGCGGGTTGTTCTCGACGAACGCCGTCCAGCGGCCCTGCGCCGCGCGCAGCGTCGCGTCCATCGCATGCGGGTAGCCCGCCACCGTCTGGCCCTCGTGCACGAGCACCGTCGCGGCGTCGGGCAGGAACGCCCCGACGTTGCGGACGCCCGGGACGCTGCGGGGGCGGTAGACGACGTCCAGCCCCGCGGCGGCGTACGCGTCGATCGTGGCGGCGTCCGGGCCCGCCGGCAGGAGCTCCGCGACGTCGCCGGGGAACGCCCACCAGGCCTGCCCCGCGACCTCCACCCGGGTGGGGGGCGTGGGGGCCTTCGCGCGCAGCACCTCGCTCGCGTCCGGCACCAGGTCGCGCACCAACGTCGCGTGGGCGGGCACGTCGGGCGGCGGGGCGCCCGCCGCGACCGCCGCGGCGATCGCGTCCGCGCCGCGCAGCAGCGCGATGCGTCCCTTCGCCGCGAGGGTCTCGGGGGTGTCCTCGTACACCGCGACGGCGGACGCCCCCAACGACCGGTAGTGCGCGGCGAGGTCGACGGGGTCGCGCCCCAGCAGGCGGGCCTGCTCCTCCAGCGCGTCGCCGTCGAGGATCAGGGCGACCGGGCGGGCGGCGCCCTCCGCCGCCAGGCGTTGCGCGAGCAGGAGGCCGGCGGGCAGCAGCGACGCGGCGAGCAACAGCCACGCTGCGGCGCGGACCCGGCGGCGCACGTCAGTCACGCGGGACCGGCCCCGGGGGCAGGGCGCCGGGCGCGCCGTGCAGCGCCCGCTCGACGTAGCTGACGAGGACCGCCATCGCCGCGTGGTTGCGGCCGCCCTGCGGCACGATCAGGTCGGCGTGCTGCTTGCTGGGTTCGACGTACAGGTCGTGCATCGGCCCGACCGTGTCGCGGTACTGCGCGATGACGCTGTCGGTGCTGCGGCCGCGCTCGCGGACGTCGCGTTCGAGCCGCCGAATGAAGCGCTCGTCGCGGGGGGCGTCGACGTACACCTTCAGCGCGAAGCGGTCGCGCAGCGCTGCGTCGTGCAGCACCAGGATCCCCTCCACCAGCACGACCGGCGTCGGTTCGACCGGGACGGTCGCGTCGGCGCGGTCGTGCTGCGCGAAGTCGTACACCGGCCGGCGGATGGCGTCGCCGGCCAGGAGGGCGTCGAGGTGCGCGAGCAGCAGGTCGTGATCGAAGGCGGCGGGCCGGTCGTAGTTCGTCGCGGCGCGCGTCTCGAAGGCGACGCCCGGTTGCGCCCGGTAGTACGCGTCCTGCGGCAGGATCGTGACGCGGTCGGGGGCGTGCGCGTGCAGGAGGTCGGCGACCGTCGTCTTGCCCGAGCCCGTCCCGCCCGCCAGGCCGATCAGCAGCGGCGCGTCGCTCACGGCGCGTCGGCGTCCGCGACCGCACCGGCGGTCGTGGCCGCGCCGGACGGCGCCGCGTCGGCGCGCGCCTTCGCGGCGGCGATGAAGCCGGCGAACGGCGGGCTGGGGCGCATCAGGCGCGAGCGGAATTCGGGGTGCGACTGGACGCCGACGTAGTACGGGTGGTCCGGCAGTTCGATCGCCTCGACCAGCCCCTCGCCGCGGCCCTCCATGCCCGGCGTGACGCCGGCCACCACCAGGCCGGCCTCGACGAGCGGCGCGACGGCGTCGGGCGCGACCTCGTAGCGGTGCCGGTGGCGTTCGTGCACCACGCCGCCCGCCTCCGCGTCGTACAGCGCCGCGAGGCGGGTGCCGGGCGACAGCCGCATCGGCCAACTCCCGAGGCGCATCGTGCCGCCCATCCCGTCGACCTCCAGCTGTTCGGGCATCAGCGCGACGACCGGGTGGGGGGTGTACGGGTCGAACTCGGTGGAGTTGGCGGCCTCGAGGCCGGCGACGTGCCGGGCGTACTCGATGACGGCGACCTGCATCCCGAGGCAGATCCCCAGGTACGGCACGCCCCGCTCGCGCGCGAGGCGGGCGGCGCGGACCTTCCCCTCGATGCCGCGCACCCCGAACCCGCCGGGCACGAGGACGCCGTCGTAGGCGTCGAGGAAGTCCAGGTCGCCCGCCCCGACGTCGGCGGCGGCGAGGTCCTCGGCGGGGACCCACTCGACGTCGACCGCGACGTCGTTGGCGATCCCGGCGTGCACCAGCGCCTCGTTCAACGACAGGTAGGCGTCCGGCATCGCGACGTACTTGCCGACCACGGCGATGCGCACCCGGCCCGCCGGCTCGCGCAGGGTGCGGACCGCGTCGTGCCAGACGTGCAGTTCGGGCACGACCTTCTCGAGGTGCAACCTGCGTTCGGTGAACCGCCCGATGCCCTGCTGCTCCAGCATTTCGGGGACGGCGTAGACGTGCTCGGCGTTGTAGGCGTTGAAGACGTCGCGCGCCTCGACGTTGCTGAACAGCGCGATCTTCGCGCGGCCCTCGTCGGGCAGCGGGCGTTCGCTGCGCACCACGAGCGCGTCGGGTTGGATGCCGTACCCGCGCAGCGTCGCGACGCTGTGCTGCGTCGGTTTCGTCTTGAACTCCTCGCTGGTGCCCAGGTAGGGGACCAACGTCACGTGCAGGTACAGCGTCTGGTCGCGGCCCTCCTCGAAACGCATCTGGCGGATCGCTTCGAGGAACGGCAGCGACTCGATGTCGCCGACCGTCCCGCCGACCTCGACGAGGACGATCTCGGCGTGCGCCGCCTCGCCCGCCGCGCGGATGCGGCGCTTGATCTCGTCGGTGACGTGGGGGATGACCTGCACCGTCTGCGAGAGGTACGCGCCGCGGCGTTCGCGGTCGATGACGGTCTGGTACACCTGCCCGGTCGTGACGTTGTTGCCGCGCGCCAGGTCGATGTCGAGGAACCGTTCGTACGTCCCGACGTCGAGGTCGGTTTCCGCCCCGTCGTCGGTGACGAACACCTCGCCGTGCTCGTACGGCCGCATGGTGCCGGCATCGACGTTGATGTAGGGGTCGATCTTCACCGCGGTGACGCGGTAGCCGCGCGCCCGCAGGAGCGCCCCCAGGCTCGAGGTCGCGATGCCCTTGCCGAGGCTGGACACGACCCCACCGGTGATGAACACGTACTTCGTCGCCATGGCGCTCACGCTCCCGGGAGACGAATCTACCACCCGGGAGACGGCGGCGCGCGTGGTACCTTCCCGGCCATGAGCGACGCAGCCCGCCGCGGCATCCCGTTCGTCATGACCGGCGCGTCCGGCGTCGGCAAGGAGTCGTTGCGGCGCGAAGCGGCGCCCGCCCTGGACGACCTGACGTTCAGCATCTCCGCCACGACCCGCGCCCTCCGCCCGGGCGAAACCGACGGCGTGCAGTACCACTTCCTGACGCCCGCGCGCTTCGAGGCGCTCATCGCCGAGGGCGGCCTGCTGGAGTGGGCGGAGTACGTCGGCGACTACTACGGCACCCCCCGCGCGCCGGTCGACGCCGCCCTCGCCGAGGGCCGCGACGTGCTGCTCGAGATCGAGTTGGCGGGCGCCCGGCAGGTGCGCGAGACCCTGCCCGAAGCGGTCACGATCTTCGTCGCGCCACCCGACCTCGCGGAGCTCGAGCGGCGCCTGCGCGGGCGCGGCACCGACGACGAAGCGAAGATCCGCAAGCGGCTCGCGCGGGCGCGCGACGAGATCGCCGCGGTGCGGGAGTTCGACTACGTCGTGGTGAACGACGACCTCGCCGACGCCGCGCGGACGTTCGAGGGGATCGTGCGCGCCGAGCGCGCCCGCGCCGCGCGGCTGCCCGACGGCGCGGTGGCGCGCTTCCTGCAGACCGCCGCCGACGTGTAGTACCCTCGCGTTCCACGCGCGGCCCCCGCGCCCTTGGAGGATGCATGGCTCAGGACGGCTACGACACCCTGCTGAAGCAGACCGATTCGCGCTACCGCCTGTCGATCGTCGTCGCGCGGCGCGCGGCGCAACTCAAGAGCGGCATGCCGACGCTGCTGAGCGACGAGGAGATGCCCGACGCCGCGGCGAACACGGTGAGCGTCGCGATGGAGGAGATGCGGCTCGGCAAGCCGGTCGTGTGGGGCGAGGACCTCCCCACCGACGCGCAGTTGCGGGAGGCCCGCGCCCGTGAGCGGCGCGAACGCACGACCGAGGTCGTCTGAGGGCGCGCCCGCCCGGCCGCCCCGCTGGCTCGTCGGGGTGACCGGCGGGCTGGCCGCCGTCAAAACCCCCAGCCTGGTGCGCCGGCTCCGCGAGGCCGGCGCCGACGTGCGCGTCGCGGCGACCCCCGCGGCGCTGCGCTTCGTGACCCCCCTCGCCCTCGCCACCGCCGCCGGGCACGAGGTCCTCGACGACGCCGCCTGGTTCGCGGCGGACGGCGATGCGAAGCACCTGAGCCTCGCGGCGTGGGCGGACGGCCTGCTGGTCGCGCCCGCCACCGCCGACGCCCTCGCGCGAATCGCGGCGGGGCACGCCGGCGACGTCGTGAGCGCCCTGGCGCTCACGACGCCCCGCGTCGTGCTCGCGCCGGCGATGAACCCCGCCATGTGGGCGTCCGCCCCGGTCCGCCGCAACGTCGCGCGGCTCCGCGCGGACGGTCGCGAGGTCCTCGACCCCGCCTCGGGGGCGATGGGCACCGTCGGGGAGGCGCCCGGGCCGGGCCGCCTGCCGGACGAGGCGGCGTTGGTCGCGGCGGTCGTGCGCGCGCCGCGCGGCCGCGACCTCGAGGGCCTGCGCGTCGTCGTCACCGCCGGCCCCACGCGCGAACCGATCGATCCCGTGCGGTTCCTGTCCAACCCCAGTTCCGGCCGGATGGGGGCCGCGGTCGCCGCCGCCGCCCGCGACCGCGGCGCGCACGTGACGTTGGTGCACGGCCCCATGACGGCGGCCGTCCCGCACGGCGTCGAGGCGGTGCCGGTCGACACCGCCGCCGCCATGCTCGCCGCGGCCCGCGGGCCGTACGGCGCCTGCGACCTGTTCGTCGCCACCGCCGCCGTCGCCGACTGGACGCCGGCGGAGCCGTCGGCGTCGAAGCGGGCGAAGGGGGAGGGGCCGACCGACCTGCGGCTGGTGCGGACCCCCGACGTCCTCGCGACCCTCGCGGAGGAGGACGACCGGCCGGTCCGCGTGGGGTTCGCGATGGAGACCGACGCCGGCCCGGAGCGGGCGGCGGAGAAGGCGCGCGCGAAACGCCTCGCTTTCGCGCTGTTGAACTACCCGGCGGGCGGACGACCGGGCGGTGAGGCCGGCCCTGAGGCGGACGTCGCCGCGGACGAAGGGGGCTTCGGAAGCGACCGCGCGACGCTCACCCTCGTCACGCCGGACGGGGCGAGCGACCGCTGGCCGCCGCTGTCCAAGCGCGAGGCGGCGGAACGCATCCTCGACGCCGTCCGCCCCCACCTGCCCGGCTGACGACGCCCGCATCGGGCGCGGGGGGCGCTGGGGACCGTCGAACCGTGCGTTCGCGGACCGCTCCACCGTGGACGTTGGGGGTGCGCGTGTCGTCCCGACCCCCGCTGAAACCCTTTCCGCGATACCGTATGCATATGCCGAGTAAAGCCTACCGCCAGCGGCTCATCGAGGAGCTGGTCGAGAACGAATTCGTCTCCACGCAAGCGGAGATCGCCGAACACCTCGCGCAGCGCGGCATCAAGGTCACGCAGGCCACCATCAGCCGCGACGTCAACGAACTGCGCCTCGTCCGCCTCCCCGCCGGCAACGGCGCGCACCGCTACCGCTCCACCCCCCTCTCCGCCCCCGAGGACGTCCTCGGCGAGCTGGGGCAACGCTTCCGCCTGTTCGTCCGCGACCTCGACCGCGGCGACAACCTCCTCGTCATCAACACCGACGAGGGCCACGCCGCCGGCATCGCCTACGTCATCGACAAACTCCAGCGCGAGGAGGTCGTCGGGACCCTCGCGGGCCAGAACACCATCCTCGTCATCTGCCGCGGCAGCGACGAGGCGGAGGCGTTGCTGCACGACCTCGAGGACCTGCTGACCTGACGCCCCCCGGCGGGCGGCGCAGGCGGTCGGGGCGCGCGCCCGCGGCGCGAACCGCGAACGCGTCACGGGGCCCAGAGTTTCCGCGGGGCGCGTGCTAGCGTCCGCGCGTGGAGGTCCTCATGCGCCCCATCCTGACCGTACTCGCGTTCGCCGTCGCCAGCCTCGCGGCCGCCGGCACCGTCGCCGTCGCGCCGTTCCAGGACGCCGGCAGCCAACTCGGGGTCGTCGTCGCCGACCGCACCGCGCAGCTGCTCGAGGCGGACGCCGACCTCGTCGTCGGCCCCGCCGCCGCCGACGCCCTCGTGCCCCCCTTCGCCTTCCAGGACGGCTTCCTGACGCCCGCCGCCCTCCTCGGCGACGGCGGCCGCACCACGCCCCACGGCGCCGCCCTGCTGCGCGCCGCGCTCGGGGTGGACGTCGCCGCGACCGGCACCGTCCGCCGCGACGCGGACGGCCTCGTCCTCGAGGTGCACGTCGCTAGCGACGGCGAGCGCGACACCGTCCTCCTGCACGCCCCCGCCGACGCCCCCGCGCTCCTCGCGACGCGCGCCGCGCGGCTCCTGGCCCGCAGCGCCGACCTCCCGGTCGACGCGCGCGCCCTGACGCCCGCCGCGGCGATCGCCATGGACGGCCCCGACGCCGCCCTCGCCGAGGGCGTCCGCCTCGTGGGTGCCGGCCTCGCCGGCGAGCTCGCCGGCCTCGTCGAGCGGCAGGGCGAGGACGGGGTCGGCCCCCGCCTCGCGGCGCTCGCCGCGGCGAACGACGCCGTCCGCAACGGCGTCCCCTGGCCCCGCGACCCCGCCGTCGCCGCCACGATCGCGGTGACCGCCCTGCAGGACGACGCCCGCACCCTCGCGTACCTCGAGGCCGCCGCGGACGCCGGCCTGCCCGCCGCGCACGTGTGGCGCGCCGCGATCGCCGAGGAGGGCGGCGACCTTGCCGTCGCCGACGACGCCTGGGCGGCGGCGGAGGCCTACCCGTACGGCGCCGCCGCCGCCGTCGCGCAACGCCTCTCCGAGGACGCCGCCGACGCCACCGACCTCGCCGCGCTCGCGATCGACGACGACCCCGCCGTCGCCCTCCTGGTGGGCGTCAGCGGCGACGCGGTCCGCGACGACGCCCTGCAACGCCGCGCCTTCACGGCGCTCGGCGCGCAGCTGCCGACGTTCGCGTTCCCCTTCGAACGCCTCAGCTTCCTCGCCTTCGACCGCGACGACGCCGCGGCGGCCGCCGCCGCCCTCGAGGTCGCCGTCGACCTCGACCCCGAGAGCTCGCTGTACTGGACGAACCTCGGCTGGGCCCGCTACCTGCTGGGCCGCTACGACGCCAGCGAAGCGGCGAGCGAACGCGCGACGCAGATCGATCCCGACGCCTTCATCGCGAACTACAACCTGGGGCTGGTGCGCGCCCGCTTCGGGCGGCTCGCCGACGCCATGCCCGCCTACGAGGCGGCCCTCACCCGCGACCCGGAGGTGGACGACGAGGCGCTCGCCGACGTCGAGAACGCCCTCGAGGCGGTGCCCGAGGAGGGCGCCCTCTGGTACGTGCTGGGGCGGCTGTACGAGGCGGAGGGCCGCCGCAGCGAGGCGGCGGACGCGTACGCCCGCGCCCTCACGCTCGGCGAGCTGGGCGCGCCGTACGACGCCCGCGCCGAGGACCGCCGCACCGCCCTGTCCGCCCCACCCCCACCCGTCGAGATCAGCGGCGAGCGCATCGACGTCGCGCTCGGGGGGCGGCTCCTGGACGGGCCGCTGCGGCCCGGCGACCCGCTCACCCTCGAGTTCGAGCTGTACACGCCCGGCGACGCGCTGCCCGCCCGCGCCGACGTGCACGCCACCCTCGAGGGGGAGGACGGCGACGTCCTCGTCGAGCGCGACGTGACGGTCGAGATCCCGGAGAACGCCATCGGGTACGTCGTGCAGGAGGCCGCCCTGGACGTCCCCCGCGACCTGACGGCCGGCCGGTACGTCCTCGCCGTCGAGGTCCGCGCGTACGAGGACCTCACCGTCACCGCCCGCCGCGCGGTCGAGGTGATGGGCGCCCCGTCGCCGCTGCGGCAGTTGATCGGGCGCGGCGTGATCCTGACCTCGCTCGCCGGCGAACGCCCCCTCTACGACGCCGACGACGTCGACGCGGAGGCCGCCGTCGTCGACCGCCTCGTCGCCGCCCTCCGCGGCGCGGTGACGGCGGCGGAGGAGACCCTCCCCGTCGTCGAGTCCGGCCCCTTCGAAGGCCTCTCCGGCGGCGCGCTGTTCGAAGCGAGCGACGCCGGCGACGTCCGCACCTTCCTCGCCTGGCTCGCCGACGCCGAGGCGGACGACGTCCGCCTCACCTTCGTCGACGCGTACGCCCAGTGGGCGCTCGACGGCGCGCCGGAGGCCGGCACCGACTGAGCGCCGCCCCCACCCCCCGCACGCTCAGGCGCCCCGAGCCGAAGCTCGGGGCGCCGTCGTGCGCGGTGCGTCGTGCGCGGTGCGTCGTCCGCGAGGCGGTGCGGGAGGGAGCGCCGGGCGCGCGGCGCGGGTCAGGACTTCGGCGTCACGACCCCCCACGCCGCCGCCGGGTCGTCGGGGAGCGGCACGTGGTCGTCCCCCTCGATCTTCGCCGCCAGGTCCGCCTTCAGGGCGTCCAGCCCGTCGCCGGTGACGGCGGACACCGCCCGCGCGCCGTAGCGGAGTTCCAGGTCGCCGCGGGTGGCGTCGTCCATCGCGTCCGCCTTGTTCACCACCACCTGCCGCGGGGGCGTCGCGACGAAGCGGTCCAGAATCCGCTCGACCGCGTCGACGCGGTCCGCCGCCCCGGGGGCGGCGCCGTCGACGACGTGCAGCAAAAGGTCCGCGTCGTCGAGCTCCTCCAGCGTCGCGCGGAAGGCGTTCACCAGCGGTTCGGGCAGGTCCCGAAGGAACCCCACCGTGTCGGTGTAGATCACCTTCCCGCCCCACGCGCCGAGCGCCGGCAGCCACCCCTCGCGGGTGGTGGGCCGCAGCGTCGCGAACAGCGCGTCGCGCGCCAGCACGTCCGCCTTCGCGAGGGCGTTGAACAACGTCGACTTCCCGGCGTTCGTGTACCCCACGAGCGCCACGACCGGCGTCCCGGCGTCGGTGCGGTTCTTGCGGGTGCGTTCGCGCCGCCCCGCGATGCGGTCGACCTCGTCCTGCAGCGTCGCGATGCGGTCGCGGATGCGGCGGCGGTCCACCTCGAGCTTCGTTTCGCCGGGCCCCCGCGTCCCGATCCCGCCCCCGAGGCGGCTGAAGCCCGCCCCCCGGCCGGCGAGGCGGGGGAGGCGGTACTGCAACTGCGCCAGCTCGACCTGCACCTGCGCCTCCCGCCCCCGCGCGTTCTGCGCGAAGATGTCGAGGATCACCTGCGTCCGGTCGAGCACCTTCAACTGCGTCGCCGCCTCGATCTCCCGCGCCTGCGCAGGATCCAACTCGCGGTCGAACACCAGCAGGTCGGCGTCCTCGTGGTAGGCGACCGACACGAGGTCGCGCAACTTCCCGCGCCCGATCAGCGTCTTCGGGTCCGGCGACGCGCGGGTCTGCATGCGCGCCGCGGCGACCGTCGCGCCGGCGGAGCGGACCAACTCCCCGAGCTCCGCGAGGCGGGCGTCCGCGTCGCCGTCCCCCCCGACGTCCAGCCCGACGAGGACCGCGCGTTCCGCGGAGGTCCGCGCGACGTCGCGCGCGCCGGCGCTGCGCGCCATCTCCTCCTCGAGCGCGCGGACGCGGGCGGCGAGGTCGTCGCGCTCGAGCGCCGCGACGTCGACGGGCGGGTCGAGGATCCAGTCCTCCTCCTCGCTCGACGGCGGCGCGACGAGCGCCACGTGCGCCGGCCCCAACTCGGGTGCGTGCCCCGCGTCGCCGAACGCCTCGACCGCGATCATCGCGTCGAGCCGGCCGAGGAACAACGTCGTGAGGTCGGCGTCGGACAGCCCCCCGCCGCCCGGGTGGACGTGCAGCAGCCGCAGGCCCCGCAGGCGCGCCTCCGACTCGCCGGGCCGCGGCGGGACGGGCGTGCCGTCGGCGTCGGCGAGGGCGACGGTCACGACGCGCCCGCGGCGGTCGATGAGGACCGACACGGGCGTCGCCAACTCGATCGCGAGGGTCGCGATCGCGCGCACGAGGTCCTGGTTGGCGGGCGAGGCGGGCGGGACGCGGCGACGGTACAGGTTCGACAGTCGCTTCAGGTGACCTTTCTTGACCCCCGTGAGGGTGCCGTGAACCTTTTGAATCGCGTCTCCCTTCGGGGCGACGGTCGTCCCGCGCCCACACCCGCAATCTACCGCGCGGGGGGGTGGGGGTGCGTCGCGCGCGGTGTACCCTCGCCGCATGCGCGACGCCCACGACCGTGCCCCCGCCCCCGACGACGTGGTCGTCGTCTCCGCCGCCCGCACGCCCCACGGGGCGTTGCAGGGCGCCCTCGCGTCGGTCCCCGCCGCGGAGCTCGGCGCGACCGCGATCCGCGGTGCCCTGCGCCGCGCCGGCCTCGCGGTGCCCGACGACGGCGGGGCGGGCGACGCCCTCGCGGACGTCGTCGACCTCGCCTACCTCGGCAACGTCCTCCAGGCCGGCCAGGGACAGGCGCCCGCCCGGCAGGCGGTCCTCGCCGCCGGCCTCCCGCACGCGACCCCCACCGCGACGATCAACAAGATGTGCGGCAGCGGCCTCGAAGCGATCGTTCAGGGCGCGCGCGCCCTGGCGTTGGGGGAGGTCCGCACCGTCTTGGCGGGCGGCATGGAGTCGATGTCGCGCGCGCCGTACCTGCTGCCGGGCGCCCGCGACGGCTACCGCCTCGGGCACCGCGAGGTCGTCGATTCGGTCGTGCACGACGGCTTGTGGGACGTCTACTCCGATACGCACATGGGGAGCTGCGCGGAAACGTGCGCGCGGACGTACGCCTTCGATCGCGCCACGCAGGACGCCTTCGCCCTGCGGAGTTACGCGCGGGCGCAGGCCGCGACCGCCTCCGGCGCGGCGGCGTGGGAGATCGAACCGGTCGTCGTCCGCGGCCGCAAGGGCGAACGCACGACCGTCGAGAGCGACGAGGGCCCCAGCAAGGTCGATCCCGACCGCGTCCCGACCCTGCGGCCCGCCTTCGAGGCGGAGGGCACCATCACCGCCGCGAACGCCTCGTCGATCGACGACGGCGCCGCCGCCCTCCTGCTCGCGACCCGCGCCGAAGCGGACCGCCGCGGCTGGCCGGTCCTCGCCCGCCTCGAGGGGTGGGCGACGCACGCGCAGGACCCCACCTGGTTCACGACCGCGCCGGTCGAGGCGATGCGGACCCTGTTCGCGCGGACCGGCTGGACGCCGGACGCGGTCGACCGCTACGAGATCAACGAGGCGTTCGCCGTCGTGCCCCTCGCCGCCATGGCGGCGTTCGACCTGCCCGACGACAAGGTCGACGTGCTCGGCGGCGCGATCGCGCTCGGCCACCCGATCGGGGCGTCGGGCGCACGCATCGTCGTGACGCTCCTGAACGCCCTGCGCCTCGCGGACGCTCGGCGGGGGGTCGCGTCGATCTGCATCGGGGGCGGCGAAGCGTGGGCGCTCGCCCTCACCCGCGAGGGCGACTGAGCGCCGGACCGGCGCCTCAGGCGTCGTCCTCCGGGGGGCCCGACGGGTCCCCCGGCGTCGCGGGGGACGCCGCGAGGCGGCCCTCCCGCAGGGCGTCCGCCACCTGCGGTGGCAACCCCCACCCCAGCACGTCGAAGGCGACCGCTTCGACGTCGTACTCCGCCTTCCCCAGGCGGGCCTCGGCGCCGTCGGCGTCGACCTCCAGCACCGCGTAGTCCGCGCCGGGTTCGCCGTTCAGGGACAGGCCGACCGACCCGGGATCGATCGCCAGGTGGCCGTCGACCTCCCGCACGTAGGGGACGTGCCGGCCCCCGAGCGCGAGGACGGGACAGCCGACCGCGTCGAACGTCCGCACGAGCTCCTGCGGCGTCGCGCGGACGTCGAGCCGCCGCCACGGGTCGCCCACCCGCCCGTGGACCGCGCGGACGCAGCCGCCGGGCGTGCGCAGGCGGACCTGCGCGGGGCGCTCCCGCAACCACGCCAACGCGTCGGCGCTCAGCACCTCCCGCGTCCACGCCAGGGTCGCGTCCGCCACCCCCGCGCGGGGGGCGTCCGCCTCCCCGATGGGGAAGGCGACGCGCGCGTCGGTCCCGCCCAGCGTGCAGGGGATCTCCCGCTCGCGCAGCAGCTGGATCGTTTCGTTCGGGTGCGGGCCGTACCCGACGACGTCCCCGAGGCAGACGGTCGTCTCGACGTCGGCGGCGTCGAGCGCCGCGAACGCCGCGCGCAACGCCGGCAGGTTCGCGTGAACGTCGCTCAGGATCCCGATGCGCATGCCGTCCTCCGGATGGGGTGGGGCGGGGCCGGCGCGGCCCCGCCCTCAGGCGTTCGGTGCGACGGCGGCGCCCTCGTCCTGCAGGAACGCCGTGAGCAGGTGGACGGCGGCCTCGAGGTCGCGCTTGCTCTCCATCTCCGCGACGGTGTGGATGTAGCGCGTCGGCAGCGACAGGGTGGTCGTGGCGACCCCCTCGCGGCTGCGTTGGATCGCGCCGCCGTCCGTCCCGCCGCGCGGGAGCACCTCGTACTGGTGCGGCACGTCGTGCTTCGTCGCGACGTCCGCCATGCGGTCCAGCAGCCACCCGTGCGACACCATCGAGGAGTCCATCACCTTCAGGCCGACCCCCTCCCCGAGGCGCGTGACCGCCTGGTGGTCGGGCGTCCCGGGCGTATCGACGGCGAGGGTCGTATCGAGGCCGATGCCGACGTCGGGCGCCACCCCGAACGCGCCGCTGGTCGCGCCGCGCAGGCCGACCTCCTCCTGCACGCTGAACACCGCGCGGAGCCGGACGGCGGGCGCCTCGAGGCGGCGCAGCGTCTCGATCAGGACCCACACGCCCGCGCGGTTGTCGAGCGCCTTGCCGGTCACGACGTCCCCGAGGTCCTGGAACGGCTGCTTCAGGGTCACCATGTCGCCGACCCGCACCTCCGCCTTCACGGTGTCGGCGTCCAGCCCCAGGTCGACGGCGAAGTCGGACAGCTCGGGCACCTTGTTCTTCTCGTCCGGCCCCGCGACGTGCACCGGCTTGACGGCGGGGTTGAGGATCCCGACGCGCGGCGTGCCCTCGCGCGGGTGCACCAGCACCTGCCGGGCGAACAGGTTGCGGGGGTCGAACCCCCCGAGCGACTGCAGGCGCAGGAAGCCGTCGTCCCCGACGTGCGAGACGACGAACCCGATCTCGTCCATGTGGGCGGCGACCATGACCTTCGGCGCGCCCTCCGCGCCGGGCGTCTCGACGATCAGGTTCCCCATCGCGTCGACGCGGCTGGAGAGGGTCAGGCCCTCCAGCGCCCCGCGGACGCGCTCGCGCACGAGCTCCTCGCGGCCGGGAATGCCCGGCGTTTCCGACAGACTCTGCAACAACGCGTAATCGAAGTCCATGCCCGGAAGGCTACCACCGCCCCCGCCGCCGGCGGGGCGTGCGTCACCGCCCGGCGGCCGCCGCGAGCGCCGCGCGGACCGCGTCCAGCACCGGCGCGGGACACGCCTCTTGGGGCGCGTGCCCGCAGCCGGGGATCTCGGTCAGGGTCGCGTTCGGGAGGGCGTCCGCGACGCGCCGCGTCTCCTCGGGCGGCACGACCGGGTCGGCGTCCCCCGTCACGACCTGGGCCGGCACCCGCACGGCGTCCAGTTGCTCGCCGACGTCGGTCGCGCGGCTGGCCTTCACGAGCTCCCACAGGGCGGCGTCGTAGGCGTCGACGCCGACCGACGCGCGGTAGGCCGCCAGCACCTCCGGCGGGAGGCGGTCGGGGTCGGCGTACGCCGCGCGCAGCAGGCTCTCGCCGCGCGGGCCGCCCAACTGCCGCATCAACGCCGGCCCGATCCGCTCCAACTGCGGGGTGCGCAACAGCCAGCGGCTGGCGGCGGGCGCCCCGCCCCCGCGGTACACCGCCGGCGCGATCAGCACCAGGCCCGCGACGCGGTCCGGGTACGCGAGCGCCGCCTCCAGGGCGATCGCGCCGCCCGCGGAGTGCCCCACCACCACCGCCCGCGCGAGGCCGGCGGCGTCCATCGCGGCGCGCACGTGGCGCACCTGCGCCTCGGGCGCGTACGGGTTCGCGCCGTCCCACGACGTCACCCGCTCGGTCAGCCCGAAGGCGGGCCGGTCGTACGCCACGCTCCGCACCGTCCCGGCGAGGGCGTCCTGCTGCGACGCGAAACTCACGAGGGTCGACCCGAACCCGTGCACGAACACGACCCCCACCGCGCCGGGATCGGCGGGCGGGCCGGCGACGCGGGCGTGCAGGTCG
>CAJXOA010000037.1 GCA_913057685.1 uncultured Trueperaceae bacterium | reverse complement strand
TCCATGACCCCCGCCGCCACCGGAGGGCCAGCCGCCGCACCGCCGCAACGACGCTCCGCGCGGCCCGGCGCCCCACCCCCTCGCGTTCGTCGTGGACGCTCTCCATCGCGCGGCGACGCTACCACCGAAGGGGGGCGGGGCGGGACCGCGAGCCGCGGCGCCCGCTAGCGCGTCGCTCCGACCGGCGGGGCTGGATCGGTCGCGTTGAGCCCCTCCACCTCGACCTCCGCCGCGTGGTGGAGGTAGTACGGGTACTCATACGTCTGGCCAACCAGATACTCGTCGAGGAGGCCGGGGCCGGTTTCCGTCTGGTCGATGAACGGCGTCACCCAGTCACCGTCGTCGTCGAACCAGAGGCCATGCAGCACGACCATGCCGCCGTCCGCCACCGTTCGCTGGTCCTCGACCGCCCATGATCCGGCGTTCGGTCGGGTCGTGATCGTCGAATTGGAAGGGTCCCCGGCGAACCCGAGGTCGACGGCGAGATTCGGTCCGGACAGAACGATTCCAGAGTCGTGCGCGTCGACGATCTCCGAGTCGCGAAGCATGAGGTTGGTGCTTTCACTCGTTACGCCGTCCACCGCGATGGCACCGTGCGATGCAATGCTTGGGTCCATCCCCGCATCGACGATGCGCGTCCGAAAGAGGCCGGCCGATCCTCCGCTCACCTCGACCGCCGTGTTGCAGCGGTCCAGCACGACGTCGTTCAGAGCGACTTCCGCGTTCGACGCGGTCACGCAATCCAGGGTGTCGTCCACGGTGCTGCGTTGCGCAATCACGGACGTCCGGGTCGGAGCACCAGCGGTGCGGGCCGTGATCCCGGTGTCGGCACCGGTGATGTAGATGTTCGTCGCTTCGACGTTGGATCCGGGGCCGGCGTCGAGTGCCACGTCGCAGTCCTCCAGTGTGACCCTTTGCAGGTCGACAGGCCCGCCATGCACCATCAGGCAGTTGGCCGTATCCAGGACACGGCTGCGCTTCGCGTGGAGCGTCGAGGCATTCGAGGCAGCGACGCCCACGTTCGCGGTGCGGACCTCGACGTCCGACAACCGTGCGTCCGATAGGTCCAGGTTGAGACCTCCCGCGAAGCCCGACACCGTGACGTTCTCGAGGTCGACGTCGGCGTCGTACGCGGTCACTCCCCTCGATCGCCGTGCGCGGCTACGTGCGGCAAGCACGGAGTTGCGGGCGTGCAGCGTTGCGGATCGGAGGGCCACGCAGACCCCGTCGGTGTCACACCGGGCCCGCTCGAGCGTGGCAGCCGCACCGGACCGCACGGTGACGGCCTCACGGTTCGCGTCCAGGATGACGTTGCGAAGGACGAGTTCACGCCCGTCGGCCACCGCGAGGGTTCGTTCGTTCAGGACCAGGCGCGAAGCGTCGCCCGACCCCCCGAGCAACGGATCGAACGACGTCGCCCCCTCGACGACCAGGTCGTCCGAGATGCCGAGCTCGGACGACGCCGCGGGGGCGGTCCCGATCGCAGGCGTCATCGTGGGGTCCGGCCACGCAAAGGTGCCCACCCCGCCGTGCGTTCCCTCCGCGAGACGGATGGTGTCCAGTGCGTCCGAGGCGTTGGCGCGCGCCAACGCCTCGTCGAACGTCGCGACGGGGTCGTCGCGCGTGCCGGACGCAGCGTCGTCGCCATCGAGAGCGTCGACGTAGACGGTCGTCGGAGACGTGACGGTGAGGTGGAGGTCGTCGCTGGCCGACGTGACGCCGTCGGTGACCGTGAAGCGTAGGACGTAGGTCCCGACGGTGGTCGGCGTGACGGTCGTGGTGGCCGAGCGGGCATCGGCGAACGTCAGCGGAGCCGGTCCGCTCGTCCGCGCCCACGCGTACGTGAGCGGGTCCCCGTCGGGGTCGCGTCCGGTCCCACGAAGGTCGATGCCCACCCCGGTCGCGGACACCGTCACGTCGGGGCCCGCGTCGGCGGTCGGCGCGCCGTTCGCCGTCACGACGACGACGTCGGCATCCGCGACGGTGCCGTCGTCCACGCGGAGGGTGAGGACGTAGCGTCCGGGCACGTCCGGCGTGACGCTGGGCGTGCTGGATCGCGCATCGGCGAGCACGGCCGTGCTGCCCGCCGGACGCTCGAGCGTCCAGCGGTAGGCGAGTGGACGCCCGGTCGGAGAGCGCGAGCCGCTGCCGTCGAGGTCGACGCGCGTGCCGACCGCGACGCGCCGGTCGGCGCCGGCGTCCGCCATGCCGCGCGACGAGGGGAGCGCCGTCAGCGTGGTCGACGCCTCGTCGCGGGCCTCCCCCGCTTGGACGGTGGCGGTCACGACGTACACCCCCGCGGCATCGGGCGTGACCTGCGTCGTCTCCCCGGCGGTGGGGGACGGCGTGGCGGTGGAGGCGTCGGGCCGTTCGAGGCTCCACGTCACGCGTAGCGGATCGCCGTCGGGATCGCTCGAGGCCGAAGCGTCGAGGGTGACGGCGACGTCGGTCGGGACACGGAGGTCGTCGGGCGAGACGGCGGCGACGGGGGGGCGGTCGGAACCGCCCTCCGAGGGGGTTCCCCCCGACCCCCCGCCGCACCCCGCGAGGATGACGAGGGTGGCCAGCAGCGAAATCGTGAGGCGGTGGGCCTTCGGTCGGAGACGTCGGTGGACGGTGGTGCGAGCGTGGACGGGACGTGGCGGGGCGTCGTGCATGGTGACCCTCCGTCGACGGTGGGGGACGGTCGGCGGCGTCGACCGCGGCGCGGTGCGCCGCCAGGTGACGTTCGTCCTACGGCCGGTGGTAGCACACGCCTGGGGCGGTTGTCACCCGGGGGGTGGGTCGGTGACGTCGCGCGTCAGGTGGGGTCGTCGTCGCCGTGCAGCGCCCGGCGGGTGGCGGGGTCGTCGCCCTCGACGCGCGCGAGGATGGCGCGCGCCAGCACGACCAGCGCAGCATCGAGGCCGAGCCCGGCGGGACGGAGTCGGCCCAGGAGCGGTGCGGCGGTCCGCGCGCGGGCGAGGTGGCTGCGCTGCAGCAGGCGCAGCGCGACGGCGTACGCCGCGCGCTTCTCCTCCAGCGACAGCGTCCCCCACGCGCCTCCGAGCCGGCGGGCGAGGCGGCGCACCGCCCGCACCCAGGCGCCCTTCGTCGCGCCGTCCGGCGTCGGGCGGAGCGCCTCGGGGAGGGCGGCGAGGACCTCGCGGGGGGTGGGGTCGGACGCCACGGGGGTCAGGCGCGACGGCGGTCGAGCACGAGGGCCACCGCGACGCCGGCCACCGCCACGACGGCGTGCAGCGCGATCCACGCGACCGCGTCCGGCTCCCACGGCAACGCCACGCGGAACAGGTCGCGTCGCGACAGCAGGTACGTCGTGAGGTGCGGAGCGATCAGCAGGGCGGGCGACAGCACGATCGCGAGGGGGCGCCAGCCGTACTCGAGCCCCAACGTCGCCAGCAGGTTGCCGCTCAGGATGACCGGCAGCATCACCAGCCAGTCGGGGTCCCCGCCGAACAGGCCGACGGGCGGCGCGAGGAGGGCGGCGACGTACGCCCAGCCCATCCCCCCGAAGCCGAACGCCAGGTAGGTGGCGGCGACGATGCCGGCGCTGCGGACCGCGAGGGGGAGCGGTGCGACGGCGAACACCGCGGCGGCGAGGAAGAACACCGCGCCGGCCGCGAAGGCGCGGCCGGGCGGGGCGGGACGGATCATCGGACCCTCACGCGGGCATCGTAGCGCACGGTCCTCAGGCGGCGCCCTCGCGCTTCAGGCGCGCCTCGATCTCCGGGAGGCGACGCAGGAACGCGCCGGTCGCCGACCCCTCGGTCTCCGCGACCTGCTCGGGCGTCCCGGCGGCGACGACCTCGCCGCCGTGCGCGCCGCCGTGCGGCCCGAGGTCGACGATCCAGTCGGCGGTCTTGACGACGTCGAGGTTGTGCTCGATCACCAGCAGGGTGTTGCCGCCCTCCGCGAGGCGGTGCAGGACGCCCAGGAGCTTGTCGACGTCCTCGAAGTGCAGGCCGGTCGTCGGTTCGTCCAGGATGTACAGCGTCTTGCCGGTCCCGCGCTTGCCGAGCTCCGACGCCAACTTCACGCGTTGCGCTTCGCCGCCCGACAGCGTGGGGCTGGGCTGGCCGATCTTGACGTAGTCCAGCCCGACGTCCTTCATGAGTTGCAGCTTGCGGGCGATGGCGGGGATGTTCTCGAAGAAGTCGAGGCCCTCCTCGACCGTCATGGCGAGGACGTCGGCGATCGACTTGCCGCGGATCTTCACCTCGAGCGTCTCGCGGTTGTACCGCGCGCCCTTGCAGACCTCGCAGGGGACGTAGACGTCGGGCAGGAAGTACATCTCCACCTTCACCGTGCCGTCGCCCTTGCACGCTTCGCAGCGGCCGCCCTTGACGTTGAAGCTGAAGCGGCCCGGCTTGTAGCCGCGCTTGCGGGACTCCGGCGCGCGGGTGAACAGGTCGCGGATCTCCGTGAAGATCCCGGTGTACGTCGCGGGGTTGCTGCGCGGCGTCCGACCGATCGGGCTCTGGTCGATCTCGATGACCTTGTCGACGTGCTCGGTCCCGAGGATCTTGTCGTGCGCGCCGGGCGTCGCCTTCGCGCGGTACAGCTCCCGCGCGAGGGAGCGGTGCAGGATGTCGTGCACCAGCGTCGACTTGCCCGACCCCGACGCGCCGGTGACGCACGTCATGGTGCCCAGCGGGATCTCGACGTCGACCTCCTTGAGGTTGTGCTCGCGCGCCTTCTTGATCACGAGCTTCTTGCCGTTCCCCGGCCGCCGCGATTCGGGCAACGCGATCGCCTTGTCGCCCCGCAGGTACGCCGCGGTGAGGCTGTTCGGGTCCGACGTCAACTCCTTCGGGGCGGCGCTGGCGACGACCTCGCCGCCGTGCACGCCCGCGCCGGGCCCCAGGTCGACGATCCAGTCGGCCGCCCGCATGGTGTCCTCGTCGTGCTCGACGACGATCAACGTGTTGCCCAGGTCGCGCAGGCGGATCAGCGTGTTCAGCAGCCGTTCGTTGTCGCGCGGGTGCAGCCCGATCGACGGCTCGTCGAGGACGTACAGCACGCCGGTCAGGCCGCTACCGACCTGCGTCGCGAGGCGGATGCGTTGCGCCTCGCCGCCCGACAGGGTGTTCGCCGTCCGGTCGAGGCTGAGGTAGTCCAGCCCGACGTCCTCGAGGAAGCCGAGGCGGTTTCCGACCTCGCGGACGATCGGGCGGGCGATCTCGCCGCCCGCGCCGGGCAGGTCGAGGTCGCCGAAGAACGCGCCGGCCTCGAGCACCGTCATGTTGGCGACGTCGGCGATGCTGCGGTCCGCGACGGTGACGGCGAGGACCTCCGGCTTGTAGCGGGTGCCGTGGCAGTGGCTGCACTGCACCATGCTCATGTACGCCTCGAGGCGTTCGCGCGCCGATTCGCTGCCCGCCTCCTTCAGGCGCCGCTCGAGGTTGGGGATGACCCCCTCGAACTCCGCTTCGAAGCGCATGGTTTCGCGCCCCCCGCGGCGGTAGACGACCTCGATCGGCTCCTCGGAGCCGTGCAGGATGACCTGCTTGGCGTCGTCGGGCAGGTCGCGCCAGGGCACGTCGATGTCGAACCCCATGTGGTCGGCGAGCGCCTTCAGGCGGTCCCAGTAGAAGACCTTTCCGCCGCCGTCGCCCGCCCCCGTCCACGGTTGGATGGCGCCGCGCGCCAGCGTCTTCGATTCGTCCGGGACGATGCGTTCGGGGTCGAACTGCTGCAGGAACCCCAGGCCGCTGCAGTGCGAGCAGGCGCCGTAGGGGCTGTTGAAGCTGAAGACGCGCGGCTCGAGCTCCTCGAGGAAGGTGCCGTGCTCGGGGCAGGCGAAGCGTTCGCTGAACAGTTCGTCCTGGCCGTCGTCGGGCAGGAACACCCGCATCAGTCCGTCGCCGCGCTGCAACGCCAACTCCGTCGATTCCGCGAGGCGGGCGCGGTCGTCCTGCACCAGCTTGACGCGGTCGACGACGACGTCGATGTCGTGGTTCTCGTAGCGTTCGAGGTCGGCGGCGATCGCTTCGTCGACCGTCATGACGGTCCCGTCGACCCGCACGCGGGCGTAGCCCTCCTTCTTGAGGTCCTCGAACAGCTTTTTGTACTCGCCCTTGCGGCTGCGCACGACCGGCGCGAGCAGCATGGCGCGTTGGTCGGCGTAGCGCTCCAGCATCCGGTCGACGATCTCGGTGGCGGACTGCCGCGCGATCTCGCGGCCGCAGACGGGGCAGTGGGGCGTGCCGGCCCGCGCGAACAACAACCGCAGGTAGTCGTGGATCTCGGTGACGGTGCCGACCGTGGAGCGCGGGTTGTGGCTGGTCGTCTTCTGGTCGATGCTGATCGCCGGGCTGAGGCCCAGGATGGCGTCGACGTCCGGTTTGTCCATCACGCCGAGGAACTGCCGGGCGTACGCCGACAGGCTCTCGACGTACCGCCGTTGCCCTTCGGCGTAGATGGTGTCGAAGGCGAGGGTCGACTTGCCCGAGCCGCTGACGCCGGTGAAGACGATGAAGGCGTTGCGGGGGAGCGTGAGGTCGACGTCCTTCAGGTTGTGCTCGCGGGCGCCGCGGATCGTGAGGTCCTGCAACGGATGGCCTCCCTGGGGGCGGAATCGCGGCGCGCCCTGCACATCGCGTGCGCGCCGGGCCGGGACCGCGGCGGGGGTCCCCCGACCGCGTGAGCGGACCAGTCTACCAGAGCGGCCGGAGCGAACCGTAAGCCGGGCGGGAGACGGCGGGCGGCGCCCCCGCCTGCGCACCGACGTCGCGCCCCACGACCGGCTCGAGGAGGACGTCGACCCCGGTCCGCGTCACGCCGGACGCGACGCGCACCTCGCCGGCGCTGCGCCCCTCGTAGTCGCCGGCGTTGCGGACGCCGTCGCCGTTCTCGTCGCTCCAGACGTGCACGACGTACGTGCCCGGGGGGACGTCGGCGGCGTAGTCGGCCAGCACGCCGGCGCTCTCGCGCGTCGCCTCCACTCGGGTGCCGCCGTCGTCGCCGACACGGCGCACCTCGAGGCGCATCGGGCCGGACAGGGTCGGTGTCTCCGACACCGCGAGGAACCTACCTCGCAGCGTCGTGTCGTCCCTACCGCCGTCGAGGCTGAACGTCATGGCGGCAACGTACGTCCCCGGGTTCGAGAGGCGGCTCCGGCGCAGGGTGGCCTCCACGTTCACCGCTTGCCCTGGCGCCAAGGTCCCCTCGGTCGGCGTGAGGGTCAGCACCTCGTCGGGGAGCGGGTCGGGGGTCGCACCGTCCCCGGTGACGCCATCGAGGGACCAGTCGAGGTCGGCGTCCCCGTCGTTCGAAAGCGTGACGTCCAGGCGACTCACGCCGACGTCGAAGGTCAACAACGGGGGGTCGAACGCCAACGTTCCAGGTCGGCTGGGGATGCCGTCGCGCAGCGCACGGAGCGCGGCACCGGCATCGATGAGGCCCGCGCCGCACGCGGTGCCTCCACCCACGTCGGCGCCGCACGCCTCGTCCGAGAGGGGCGTCGCGGTCGCGGCCAGGGCTCGGCCGACCGTGGCGGCGTCAATCGTGGGGTCGATCCCCCGCATCAATGCGACGACCCCTGCGACGTGCGGGGCGGCCATCGAGGTGCCGGCCGTCGGGACGTAGGCGTCACGGTCGCCGCCGTACGGGCTGGTGCTGACCACGCCGTCGACGCCGGCGCCGCCGGGCGCCATGACGTCGATCGCCGCGCCGTGGTTCGAGTACCAGGCGCGGTTCCCGTCCCGCGCCGTCGCGCCGACCGTGATCACGCCCCGGCAGCTGGCGGGGCTGGTGGTGCCGGCGTCGACGTCCTCGTTGCCGGCGGCCGCGACGACGATCGCGTCCTCCGGGGCGGAGCTCGCGATGCGGTCGAGGGCGTCCTGGAACGCCGGGTAGCAGCTGCCCGGCCCCCCGAGGCTGAGGTTGATCACGTCCGCCGGGTGCGGATTGGAGGGCGCGCCGTCGGTCGGCAGCCCCGCCGACCAGGTGAGGGCGTCGACGACGTCGAAGACGGTCCCCTCGCCGTCGCCGTTCAGGGCGCGTGCGTCGACGAGGCGGGCGCGCCAGTCGACGCCCGCGACGCCGATCGCGTTGTTCGTCGACGCGCCGATCGTGCCGGCGACGTGCGTGCCGTGACTGAACGCGCTCGGGTCGAACGGGTCGTCGTCGCGCCCGTCGCCGTCGCCGGCGGTGGCGGCGTCGGAGATGAAGTCGTACCCCCCGACGACCCGGTCGATCAGGTCGGCGTGCGACGCCGCCCGGTCGCCGGGGCGCACCGCCATGCCGCTGTCGACCACCGCGACGATGGTGTCCGCCTCGCCGGTCGTGACGTCCCAGGCGGCGGGAAGGTCGATCGCGCGGTAGTGCCACTGGTCGGCGTAGAACGGGTCGTTCGGCGTGCGCAGGGCGTGCACGAGGTAGTTCGGGTGGGCGTAGCGGACGCCGGGGCGTTCGGCGAGAGCGGCGGCGAGGCGGAGGGTGGTCGCGGCGTCCGCGCCGGGCGCCTCGTACCGGGCGACGTCGAGCGCGCCGATGTGGCCGGCGCGGCGCAGCGTCGTGCCCTGCACCTGCAGGGCGGCGGCCGGCTGCAGGCCGACCCCGCCCTCGAGCCCGACGACGAGCTCGCCGGGACGGAACGGCGGCACGTCGTTTCCGATGACGGGCGCGGCTCGGACCGACCCCTCGATGCGACCCGAATCGGGCGCGGGCGGAGCGATCTCGCAGGCGCTCAGGAGGACGGCGAGGAGGGGGGTCAGGAGGGCGGCGGCGACGCCGCGGCGAACGAGTGGGCGGGGGAGGCACCAAGCGAGCACGCAGGCACCGTAGCCCGAGCGTGCGACGGGGAGCGTCCACGCGCGCCGCCGGGATCGGGCGGGGGTGCTATCCTCCGCCCATGCCGCAGATCGATCGCATCAGCGCCATTCTGGGCCTCCTCGCCGGTGTCGGTGGGGCGATGGCCATCCTCCTGTTCTGGATCATCGCCGCCCTGACCCACGGCACCGGCGCCGGCCTGGTCTCCCAACTGGAGCTGTCGGGCGCCTGGGCGACCGGCTTCTGGGCGTACCCCTTCGTCACCTTCGCCGCGGTCGCCGCCGCCGCGGTCGCCTTCTTCGCGAACGCCAACGCGATCGCGGTCGGTGTCGCCGGCCTCCCGGTCGCCCTGACGGTCGTCTACTACGTGGCGCTGGTCAGCTTCCGCTGACCCACCGTCCAACGCACCGGGTCGCCGGACGTCCTGGGTGGGACGGGCAGTGAGCTCGGGTGCCTCGCAGGGGGCGTCGTTCTCCCTACGAGGCGGCACGTAGGTGTCGGCGACGGGCGTCACGGCATGGCGACCTGCACGGGGGTCGACTGGTTCGTGTTGGTTCCCGCATCCCCAAGCTGCCCCCACAAGTCGTTCCCCCATGCCCAGGCGTTGCCATCCCCGTCGATCGCGAGGGCGTAGTAGGCACCGGTGGTGAGTTCCGTGAAGGTGACGTCGGTGGGCATGTCGACCCGCACGGGAACCGACGACTCGGTATTGGGGCCCGCGGTCCCACCTTGGCCAGAGACGTCGGCCCCCCAAGCCCACGCGTCCCCCTGCGTGTCGAGGGCGAGGGAGTAGTCGGAGCCTGCGGCAAGGTTCTCGAAGGAGATGCCGTCGGGCATGTCGACCTGCACGGGGGTATCCCGGTCCGTGCCGTTTTCCCCGTTTCCGAGTTGCCCGAAGGTGCCGTCTCCCCACGCCCAGGCGTTGTCGTTCGTGTCGAGGGCGAGGGAGTGGCTCGCGCCGGCGGCGAGGTGGGTGAAGGTGACGTCATCGGTCGTAGAAATCCGTACGGGGGTCGGCTGGTTGGTGTTACCTCCACCGTCCCCGAGCTGCCCGCTGGAGTCCGTTCCCCATGTCCAGACGTCGTCGTTCTGATCGATGGCGAGCGAGTGGAAACTGCCGGCGACGATCGTGGTGAACTTGACGTCGTCGGGCATGTCGACCGGCACGGGAACCGGTTGGTTGGCGTCGAATTCCGGGGCTCCTAGCTCCCCACTTTGGTGGTTTCCCCACGCCCATGCGTTCCCGCTCGCGTCGAGCGCGAGGGAGTGACTGAAGCCGGCAGCGAGGTGCGTGAAGGTGACGTCGTCGGGCATGTCGACCTGCACGGGCGTGTCCTGGTCCTGGATGGTCTCCCCGTCTCCTAGGTGCCCGTATCCGTCCCATCCCCATGCCCAGGCGTTGCCGTTCGTGTCGAGGGCGAGGGAGTGGTGTCTCCCGGCGGCGAGGTGGGTGAAGGTGACGTCGTCGGGCATGTCGACGGGCACGGGGGTCGGTTGGTCGGTGGTGGTGCTTGGTCCGTTCCCGAGCTGTCCCTCGAAGTCGTCTCCCCATGCCCATGCGTTGCCGTTTTGGTCGAGGGCGAGGGAGTGACTGAAGCCGGCGGCGATGGTGGTGAAGTGGACGGGGTCGAGGGTGAGGGTGGGGGTGGGGGTGAGGGGTTGGTCGTCGAGGTTGGCTTGGATGGTGGTGGTGCCCGCTTGGGTGCCTGCGGTGTAGGTGGTGGTGTAGGTGCCGTTTTGGTGGTTGGTGACGGGTTGGATGGTGCCGAGGGTGGGGGGGTCGAAGGTGAGGGTGCCTGCGCTGGTGGTGAGGGGGTTGCCGTAGGTGTCCTCGAGCGTCACGGTGATGGTGGCGGTGCTGGTGCCGTCGGCGGTGAGGTGGGTGGGGGTGGCGACGACGGTGCTGGTGGTGAGGTCGGGGGGGCCTGGGGTGATGGTGAGGGTGGTGGTGGCGGTGAGGGTGGTGGTGCTGAGGGTGGTCGCGCTGAGGGTGGTGGTGACCGTGACGGTGCAGTCGTTGGGTTCGGGGATGGTGGTGGGGGCGGTGTAGCGGTGTTCGCGGGGGGTGACGGTCGTGAGGGTGCCGCAGGTGGTGGTCCAGTCGAGGGGGGTGTCGTGTTCGGGGGTGAGGGTGGCGTGGAGGGTGAGGGGTTCGCCTGCGGCGAGGGTGGCGGTCGTGGGGGAGAGGGTGAGGGTGGTGGGTTCGGGTTCGGGTTCGGGGGTGGGTTCGTCGTCTGGATTCTGCTCGTCGTCCGGATCTTTCGTGTCGTCGTCGTCCGTGGGTGGGAGGACGGTGACGTCGAGGGATGCGGATGCGTTGGGGTTGGTGCGGAGGTGGGCGGTGATGGTGCTGGTGCCGGGGGCGTGGGCGGTGAGGATTCCTTGTTGGGTGACGGTGGCGACGGTGGGGTGGCTGCTGGCCCATGTGGCGTCGGTGGGGGGGAAGCCTTCGAGGTTCAGTTGGACGTCGTCGTTGGGGGTGAGGTCGGTGTCGGGGAGTCCGGTGATCGTGAGGGGTTCGGGGGTCGTGTCGGTGGTGTCGTTGGGGCTGGAGGTGCATGCCGTGAGCCAGGTGCTCGTGAGTGCGATGGATAGGAATGCAACGAGGCGGCTTTGCATACGTGATGCTAGCAAAGTCGGTGCGTACCTCATACGTTTCGGCTGTCGTGCTTATGGGGAGTGGATGCGTGTTGGACGTCGACGGGACGGCCTGAAACGTACCGTCGGCGAGGATCTCGCCAAGGTTGCCTCGTCACCTTTGGCGCACGCATTGCACCGTGTGGCGTGACCCCTCGGCCTTCGAGGCCAGGTACGCGCGCTCCGCAAGGCCATGCACGTCCGGCCCGACGGAGCTTCGACGAAGGCGCTCTACGCATGTCGCTACGACGCAACGTGGGGACGTGCTCCCACCGGTGTTCGGTCCGGAGCGTCTACCCCGACGGCGATGCGCGCAGCGCAGTCGAGCGGCGCTCGAACACGAGATCGGGTTGGGGACGCCCCGCCGCACGGGCACGCGCTCGACGGATGCGTTCGGTCGTGGCGTCGGAGCGTCCTCGGTCCATGCGTGCCGTGCCGTCGCGGTTCCGCGGACGGCCTACGCCCATGCGTGCCGAGGCATTCGGGGCACGCATGGGCGATGGAGGCTTCGTCGCGACCGGATCGGCGTCAGCGAATCGTTTGGTTGCGGTATACCGCCGTTCGATAGGTGTAGTCGTCGTTGAAGTCACGCTCTTGGCCGAACTGCTCCCCGATCTGGACGATGTCGAGGTCTCCGTCGGCGTCGAGGTCGGCGGAGACGAACGTTCCGTCCTGAAGGGGGAGGATGCCGATGGACGACGCAGCGAACGTTCCGTTCCCGTCGTTGAGGTACGCGTCGCCTCGGTTGATGTCCGGTCCCTCTTCGTAGCCCATCGTCAGGATGTCGAGGTCCCCGTCGAGATCGATGTCGAACAGGAGGCTGGAGCCGTCTTCGAGACCGCTGAATACGGCGTTGCCGTCGTCCGACGATTGGGGCGAGCGGGCAAACGTCCCGGTCCCGTCGTTGAGGTAGAGCGAAGCGGTTTCTTGCCCGGTGAGGAACAGATCCAGGTCGCCGTCGCCATCGACGTCGCCGGTCAGCGTGGTGCTTCGTTGCTTTCCGACCGGCCGTAGGTCGGTGTCCGTGGTCGAGAGACCCAGGGCACTCCGAAGATTGGGATCGGCCACGGAGGATTGCGGGTCGAGTTCGAACACCGGCGCGTCGGCGGTCGAGGTGACGTTGCGGTACACCATCACCGAGGGGATTCCGCTCGTGAATCCGGATCCGTCGTCGAACGCGACGTCGCCCGGCACGATCAGGTCGAGGTCGCCGTCCCCATCGATGTCCGCCGGTTCGAAACTGGCGTCCTGCATACCCGTGACGAAGCCATCGGTTCGCGAGAGCTCCGTCGTGGAGTCCGTGCGATCGTCGATGGGCAGGAACGACTGGTCCGTCGAGAGCTCGAAGTTGCCCGTGCCGTCGTTGACGTAGAGAAGGAGCGAGTAGTAGTCGTCATCGACATCGGTTCCTTCGTTGGCGTCTCCGGAGGTCAGCAGGTCGAGGTCCCCGTCCCCGTCCAGATCGGCGAACTCCGCCCACGCCTCCTCGGCGGCAACGAAGGCCGCTCCGTCCGTCGCCGACGCGACGCGAGCATTGACGCTCCCATCGTCGTCGCCGTAGTCCGATCGCGGGTCACGGGTGAAGGTGCCGTTCCCGTCGTTCAGGTAGAGAATCGCGCTGGCGCTGTTGTCGGTTTGAATCCCACCGATTTCGCGATCGAGGTCGCCCACGATGAACAGGTCCTCGTCGCCATCGCCCTCGACGTCGGCGACGGCGATCCAGGCATCGTCGACGCCGACGAATTCCTTGCCTGCCTCGCCTCCGAAGTCGGACTGGTCGCTCGGAGAGAATTGGCCGTTCCCCTGGTTGACGTACAAGACCGCGAAGACGGTTTCATCTTCGTTTTCGCCGACCACCATCACGTCGGGCAGGTCGTCGTCGTTCGCGAAGATGGTCGCCACCGAGGCGTTGTCTCCGGCTTGGAACAGATCCACGCCGAGCGTGAACAACGTGCTTTCGTCGACCTCCGACCATTGGGCGGTGAGGGTCACGTCGTCGGTCGGGACGACGTATCGCGCACCGGCCGGATAGACGGACGTCCCCTCGCGCCAGCCGTCGAACGCGTGCCCCGGACGCGCGAGGTCGCCTTGGGAGGGGAGCGTCACGATGCTGCCCGGTGTCCCCCGAAGCGCCATGGGGGGCGTCCCGGTCGCGTCGCTCGCTCCGGCCGCGAAGGTGATCGTGCGTTCGACCGTCGCGTCGCTCCAGCGCGCCGTCAAGGTAGCGTTCCGTTCCGGCATCACGAACGCGTCGCCCACGTCGTAGGCGCGGCGCCCGTCGAACCATCCCGCGAACGTCCACGCGCCGCGCGCGAGGTCCGGTGCCGCCGGGAGCGTGACGGCCGAACCTGCGACCACGCGCAGCGCGTCCGGCGTCGATCCGGTCACGTCGTCCTGCGGTGCCGAGAACGTCAGCGTGAAGGCGTTGGCGTCGCTCCAGACCGCGGTCAGCGCTACGTCGTCCGCGGGCATCTCGAAGTACGCGCCCTCGGCGTGAATCGTTCCGTCGTCGGACCAGCCGAGGAACGACCAGGGGGCGTTCGTCAGGTCGCCAGGGCCGGGAATGCGGACGGCGTCGCCGGCCGCCACCTGACGCGCCTGGGGGGCGGCCTCGTTGGCGTCGCCCGCCTCGTCGAGGAACGTCAGCGTGTGCGTCCACGTCGCGCGGAGCGTGACGTCCGAGGCGGGCATCTCGAAGTACGTGCCCGCGGGCAACGTGGCCCCCGCGCCATCGGACCAGCCGACGAAGTCGGAATCGCCGCGCGTGAGCGACGCGGCGTCGGGAAGGCGAACGAGGGCGCCTTCGGCCGACGTGATGCGTTCGGGCGGGTCGCCGGTCGCCCCGCCGGTCGCGAACGTCAGCGTGTACTGCGTCGGGGAGGAACAGGCGGCGAGAACCAGAAGCGCGACGGCGCCGACGACCAACGACGATAGGGAACGGGAAACCATGCTCATGATTGTGAACTATAACGAGTAGTGCGACGACGAATGGGCTCCTATTCGTCCGATGGGGCGGTACGAACGACGAAGTACGGTGTATCACGGTGGGTGCGAGGGCCCCATCCGCCGCTTCGGTCGCTCCAGGGGGTCGGTTGGGCGGCCGGCGGGCGACCGCTCGGCGTGCGAGCGTGGCGTGCGCGCCGGCGAGGTGGCGGGTCGCGGGTTCGGGCGCGAACGCCTCCCCACGACCCCCGTCTCCTTTGCGGCCGACCGGGACGTACTCGATCCGGGGGGGCCTCCGTTCCCAGGTCGTGGCGACGTCCCGCCGTGGCGCCTTCCGACCCAGGGGTCCGGCCGCCGGTCCCGTAGTCCGGGGATCCGTCGTCAGGCCAACGCGTCGCGCAGCGCGTCCGGCAGCGTGATCGGGACGCCGCCCGCCGCCGCCTGGTCGGCCTCGAAGGTCGGCAGGATCGCTTGCGGGAAGGTGGGGGCGTCGACGACGGCGTCGAACACCTGCACCGGGCCGTGCGAGGTCAGGTCGCGCTTCGCGAGGAGGAGGCCGAGCAGTTTGCCTGCGTCCCACGGCGTCCACGGGTCGCCCGGGGCCGCGTCGCCGTACGTCCGCACCAGCCCCTGCCCCTGCCGCACCAGGTTCTGTTGCGACAGGTCCAGCGTCGCCGAGGCGTGCTTGATCATCGTCAGCGTCATCGGCGGACCGATCTTGTGCCACAACCGTTCGAGGGGGGACCCCATCACGCTGAAGCGCGGCCGACCGTCGAGCGTACCGGTCGGGTCGGCGGCGTGGATGCGGAGCTTCGATGCGAGGAGGGCGTCGAGCTTCGCCCGCACCGCCTCCGGGTCCGCGTCGTCGAGGTCCGACGGGTCCACCGTCCAGGTCATCTCGACGTTCGTGCCGACGAACTGCACCGCGTGGATCGTCACGCGGGTGGGATCCAGCGCCATGGCGCGAACGATACCGGCGGGTGGGGGGCGGACGCGTCGCCCGGTCCGTCAGAGGAGGTCCTGGGTGAGGTCGTGGAGATCCTGGGCGCGTACCCCGCGTGCTTCCAGCGTCGCGCGAAGGGCGCGGTCGACGACGGGCGCCACGGCGACGGGTTCGATCGTCCACTCGCGGTAGCGAGGGGCGCGCGCCAGGAGGGCGTCGGTGCTCGCCTGCAACGCGTCGAGGCTGGGGAGGAGGCGTGCGGCGTCCCGCTTGACGGTCCCGACGCGGATGCGGCGCTCGTCGGCATGGACCGCGACGAGGTCGATGTCCGCATCGCCGCGATTCCAGAACCCTCCGACCGCCTCGCCGAGCGGAAAATCGCCGACGCCCTTGCGGCTGCGCTCCTCGTAGAGCGTCCGGACCAAGCGCTCGAGACCGTAGCCCTCCACCCTCCGAAGCCCGTCGTCGGCGCGGGCGACGAGGTCCGCTTCGGGGCGAAAGGCGAGGGCGCTCGCCGGCGCTTGGAGGGCCCCCAACCAACTGCGGAGAAAGGTGTCGCGGACGTAGTAGCGGCTCTTGCGCCCCTTCGCCGAGGCGAAGATGGGGCGCCGCCGCTCGATCATCGCGAATCGGTCCTCGAGCGCCTTCAGGTAGCTCGCGACCTGATGGCTGCCGTCTGCGTCGGTGCGGCGGACGTGATCGACGAGGTCGGCGTGCGTACACCCCGGATGGCGGGCGACGTACTGCAACACGGTGTCGTACCGGCCCCGGAGTTCGGCGAGGAACCATCGTTCGGCCTCGGACCGGAGGGGCGAGGACGAGCGGAAAAAGAGGGCCGACAGCGCCTCCGTCCGATCGGCGGCGAGGACGCCCTGTTCGAAGGCGTCGCGGTAGAACTTCGGGACTCCCTCGAAGAGGTTCCAGAAGAACAACAACCGGTACGGGTCGGGCGTGGCGTGGTCGGCGAGGATGCGCAGGACGCTGGCGACGTCGAGGTGAGAGAGTTCGAGGTCGTCGGTGGTCCGCGCGTACAGCGGAGCGCGACGATCCTCGAGGAGGGCGACGAGGTCGGCGTGGATCGACCCGAGCACGAGGAGGCCACCGACGCCCGGACGGGACGTGGCGGCCAGGTCGTCGACGACCGTCTGCAGATGGGAGGTCAGCGGGGCGATGGCGGCGCGATTGGCGTACTGGAACTCGTCGATGGCGACGACGTACCCGCGTTCGACGAGGGTTCGCACGGCCCGCGCGAGGTCGAGGAGCGTGGACGGCGGGGACACGAGGTCGCGGGGGACGTCGAAGACGTCGAGCGCGTCGCGAAAGGCCGCCAGGACGCCGGGCGGGGCGGCATCGGGAAGTTGGACGTACACGACCGGGCGATGGGGGCGACGCTCGAGAACGCGTCGCACGAGGGCGGTCTTCCCGATCCGCCTGCGTCCCGTGATCCGCGCGAAGAACCAGCGCTCGCGGTCCACCATGCGGCCGAGGAGGTCCCGCTCTTCGTCGCGTCCGTAGAACCTCCACTCCACGGACGGAGAATAACATAAGTCTTCTTATGCTATGCGGGTTCGGCGGATCGACGCCGTCAGGGAGGGCGCATCTCCGCGTCGCCCTTCCGCGCGTGCGGCACCGAGGCGTGGGTCCGGCGGACGGGTCGTGCTAGCCTCCTCCCACCCGAACCCGGGGGCGGATGCCCGCCCCACACGTCCCTGCGCGCCCGAGCGGCGCGCCCGAGGAGGACCCCAATGGCCCGCACCTACGCTCACCGAATCGGGGGGCGCGACGTCGCCTCCGACGCCACCTTCGAGAGCCGCAACAGCAGCCGCCACGACGACGTCGTCGGGGTGTTCCCCGAAGCGGACCTCGCGCAGGTGCGCGCCGCCTGCGACGCGGCGAACGACGCCTTCCCCGCCTGGTCGGCGCTGCCCGCGCCGATCCGCGGGGAGCTGATCGGCACGATCGGGCGCGCCCTCCAGCGCGAGAAGGAGACCCTCTCGCGGCTGGTGTCGCGCGAGATGGGCAAGACCCTCAAGGAGGCGCGCGGCGAGGTGCAGGAGGCGATCGACACGTGCGCCTTCTTCCAGAGCGAGGGGCGGCGCCTGTACGGCCAGACCGTCCCCAGCGAGATGCCGAACAAGGAGCTGGCGACCTACCGCCGGCCCCTGGGCGTCGTCGGCATCGTCACCGCCGGCAACTTCCCCGTCGCGGTGCCGTCGTGGAAGATCGTGCCGGCGCTCGTCACCGGCAACACGATCGTCTGGAAGCCCAGCGAGGACGCGCCCGCCGTCGCCTACGCCTTCGTCAAGCTCATCGAGGAGGCCGGCGTCCCGGCGGGCGTCGTCAACCTCGTGTTCGGCGGTGGCAAGGACGCCGCGGGCCAGCACCTGATCGGAATGATGGACGAGGGCCGCGTGCACAAGTTCGCCTTCACCGGCTCCACCGGCGTCGGTCGGGAGGTCGGCGCGATCGCGGGCCGCAACCTGCTGCACCCCACCCTCGAGCTCGGCGGGAAGAACCCGCTGGTGATCCTCCGCGACGCGGACCTCGACAACGCCGTGCACGGCGCCCTGTTCAGCGCCTTCGGGACCGGCGGGCAGCGCTGCACGAGCGCGGGGAACATCCTCATCGACGCGCCGATCTACGACGCCTTCAAGGAACGCTTCCTCGCCGCGGTGCGCGACGTGAAGATCGGCGACCCGGGCGTCCACGAGGACGTCCTGTACGGGCCGTTCATCAACCGCCGCTTCTTCGAACGCTGGGAGGAGCACTACGCCTGGGCGGAGGCGGACGGCGCCACGAAGCTGTACGGCGAGGGGCGCATCACCGAAGGCAACGCCCCCGCCGGGTGGGTGGGCGACCCGACGACCGCGTACTACGGCTGGCCGACCGTCTGGGAGGGCGTGACGCCCGACATGCGGCAGTTCCAGGAGGAGATCTTCGGGCCCACCATCAACCTCGTGAAGGTCGACGGCGTCGACGAAGCGATTCGCACGGCGAACGCCGTGGACTACGGCCTCTCGAGCGCGATCTACACGCAGAACCGCGAGTGGGCGTACGCCTTCAAGAGCCGCATCGAGGCGGGCATGACGAGCATCAACAACACCACGAACGGCGCGGAGGCGCACATGCCGTTCGGGGGGACGAAGGGCAGCGGGAACGGAACGCGCGAGTCCGGCATGTGGGTGCTCGAGGCGTACACCTGGTGGCACGGCGTGAACGACGACGTCTCCGGCACGCTGCAGCTCGCGCAGATGGATACCGGCTACGTCGAGCCGGGCGACCCGGTCGACGTCGGCGCATTGTTCTGAGCGGAGTCGCGCGCGGGGCGCCTCAGGGCGCCCCGACCTCCACCTGAACCGTGCCGGCCGCACCCGCGGTGAGGGTGAGGGTGCCGCCCTCCGCGCCGTCGCGAAGCACCGCCACCACGCGGCCGGGCCCCAGCCCATCGGGGGTCACGTCCCGCGCCCACGTCCCGCGGCCGGCGTCGACCGTCACGGGGGGCAGCGTCCCGCCGCCGGCGTTGCCCACGATCACGCAGCCGACCTCCCCCCGCGCGAGCGCGAGGGTCGTCCGGGCGGCGTGCAGGCGTGGCGTGGTCATCGCGCCCGTCGCGACGTCCAGCGCCCTCTGCGCATCCGCGCGGGTCGTCGCGCCGTCGCCGTCGAGGTCGGCGTGGCGGCCCTCGGCACGGAGCGGGTCCTCCGCGACCGCCGGCGCGACGCTCCCGCCCGCGAGGCGGAGGATCCGCAGGGCGTCCGCGGCGGTGACGGCGCCGTCGTCGTCGACGTCCCCCAGCGGCCGCAGGTCGCGCGGGGCGACGTCGCAGGTGATCGCCTCACTCGACCAGGCGAGCCGCACCGTGCCGGTGTCCGGCGTGGGGTCGGCGGCGTCCGTGTCGGTGAAGCCGTCGACCACCAGCGCGTACGCCCTCCCGGCGTGCGCGGTGAACGTCACGCGGCTGGTGAGGATCGCGTCCCCGGTGGCGGCGTCGTCGGAGTACGCCAGCCGCTCGAGCCGACCCAGCGCGTCGCCCTCGTAGACCGCCAGGACGGTATCGAAGTCGCTGCCGCGGGTGTCGAACGTCGCCCGCGTCGTGACGTCCGGCGTCCACGTCCACCACACCGACGCGCCGGGCGGCACGTAGTACGTCGGGTCCGGCTCGCCCGGCTCGCGGGTCGCCAGGGCGTTCGTGCCGGTGGTCTCGCCCGACGCGCCGGCGAGCGCGATGCGGTCGGCGAACGCGTCGTTGGCGGGCGGCGACGCGACCGTGAAGGTCGCCGTCGCGACCGGGTTCGCTTCGCTGGCCTCGGTGACGGCCCCCTCCGGATCGAGGGTGAAGCGCACCTCGTACGCCCCGTCCGCGAGGGGCGGTGCGACGTCGAAGCACGACTCCGTGCGCGCCCCCGCCGCCACCACGTCGGTCGTGACGCGCCCCACCGTCCGCGTGGTGCCCTCCCCCACGAGGGTCGCCTCGAGCGCCGTGAACGTCCCGCCCGGCGCGGCGTCGCGGCTCCCGACGTTGCTCCACGCCGCGCACGCCTCCACCGGCACCTCGAACGCGCCGTCGCGCAGCACCGCCTCGCTCGGCGCGACGGTGGGGGTGTCGGCGAACGTCAGGTCCGGCACGTCGCGGTCGGCGGCGAGGAAGCGGAGGTCCAGCCGCGGGAACGTCGCGCCGTCGTGCGCGACCGGGACGCCACCCCCGCGCAGCGACGCCAGGACGTCGCGCTCGCCCGCCGCGCGGGCGAGCGCCCATGCGCCGGCGACGTGTGGGGCCGCCATCGACGTCCCGCTCGCGCGGCCCGCCCCCCCGCCCGGGACCGCCGCGACGACGTCGCTCCCGGGCGCGAGGAGCGCCAGGCCGGGCGCGACGTTCGTGTAGTCCGCGACCCGCTCGCCCGCGGTCGTCATCTCCGTCGCGCCGATCGCGATGGCGTCCGCCGCGCAGCCGGGGCTGGAGATCCCGCCGTCCACCCCGCCGTTGCCCGACGCCACGATCACGCCGACCCCCGCCGCCCGCAGGTCGCGGAACACCGCGTCGTACGCCGTGTCGCACGTCCCGGACCAGGTGGAGATCGTCCCGAGGCTCAGGTTGACCGCCGCCAGGTTCCACGCGCCTTGGTTCGCGAGGGCGTGCTCGAGGCCGGCGAGGATGTCGCTGTCGAGCGCGAAGGTGCAGTCGGGCGTGCCCGCCCCCCAGCACGCCTCACCGCGCGAGAACACCTCCACCGCGAGGAGGTCGGCGGCGGGCGCGACGCCCGCGGCGACCGGTCCGCCGCCGCCCCCGACCGCGGTGGAGGCGACGTGCGTCCCGTGGAAGGCGCCGGGGAGGTCCTCGTCCGGCGCCGCGGCGCCCGGCCCCACGTCCTCCGACGCGGCGTCCCGGCACAGGCTCGTGACGCCCGCGTCGGGCGCGTGCGTCGAGAAGCACGCCTCGCGCACGGTGGTGGCGTCGAACGTCGGGTGGTCGACGTCCACGCCGGTATCGAGCACCGCGACCGTCGTTCCGGCCCCGTCGAACCCGAGGTTCCAGACGTCGGGCGCCCCGACCCGCGGGACGGTCGCGCCGAGGGTCGGGTAGTTGCGGCGGTCGGGGAACACCCGCGCGACGTCCGCAGCACCCGCGAGCGCATCGAGATCGGTCGGCCCCACCTCGAGCGCCAGCAGGGGCAGCGTCGCGTAGCGGCGGGTGGAGCGCACCTCATCCCCGAGCGTCCGGAGGACCGCGGTCTGGGCGGCGGCGATGCGGGCGCGCTGCGCCTCCAGGGACGCCGTGCCCAACCGCGCTTCGGGCTGCGTGGGGGTGGCGAGCTCGACGAGGACGCGGACGCGCCCCTCCGCCTCCGCCGTGGCGCGCAGCGCGCCCAGGTCGCCCTGCGCCGCAGCGAACGAGATGCTCGCCAGGAGCGCCAGCAGCGTCACGGTCCGCCCCACCGTGCGCCTCACCGTCCGCCCGACCGTCCGCCCGACCGTCCGCCCGACCGTGCGCCATCCCGGCCGCATCCCCGCGCCCCTCATGGCGTCCGCCCGATGTCGACGCGGGCGCCGCCCACCGGGTAGCGCCCCCCGTCGTAGGGGAGGCCCTCCGCCCGGTCGAGCGTCAGCGTCGTCGCCTCGGTGGCGGTGCGGTGCAACTCCAGGCCGAGGGGGGTGGTGGCCAGGTCGACCGGGGTCGGGCAGACCAGCGCGACGCGGGTGGCGCCGCTCGAGACGAGGCAGGCCTCGAGCTCCGGGGACGCCTCGAGGCCCTGCACGTCGAACGCGTCGCTGGTCGCGTCGAACGCGACGCCGGCCCACGACGCGCCCGCGTCGGCGAGCACGACGGCGGTGCGGCAGGCCTCGCCGGCCGCCGTGCCGCTGCACGTCGCGCCGTCGGCGCGGATCTTCGCGCTGGCGCGCTCCACCTCGAAGCGCGCGACGACGTCCTGGTCGCCGGTCGGCGCGACGGTGCAGCGCGGCCCGTCGACGGAGTCGCACCCCTCCCACCCGCTCGGGCGGCTGCCCGGAGCCGGTTCCGCGGTCAACGTCACGGTCGTCCCGTCGGGGACGTTCGCGTCGCACGCCTCCCCGCAGTCCAGGGCGACGGCGTCCGCGGTGACGCGCCCCTCGCCGCTTCCCGTCCGCGTCACGCGCAGCGCGTAGGTCTCCACGGGCGCGATCTCGAACGTCGCGGTGACCGAGCGCAGCGACGTGAGGGTCACGGTGCACGTCGCGCCGCGCGTGCGGTCGCACCCCGACCAGGTGCCGAAGACGCTGCCCGCGTCGGGGTAGCCGCGCAGGGTGACCTCGCGGCTCGCGGGGAACGTCGCGCGGCAGTCCTCGCGGCAGGCGAGGCCGGCGGGGTCGCTCTCGATCAGGCCCGCCCCCGCCCCGTCGATCCGCAACTCGAGGGGCGTCCCGACCTCGGGCGCCTCCAGCGTCGGGACGAAGCGGACGCCGACCTCGCGGTCGGCCTCGAGGGTCACGGTGCACGTCGGCCCGGAGGGGGCGTCGCACCCCTCCCACCCCTGGACGTCGTACCCCGCGTCGGGGGTGGCGGTCAGGCGGACGCGCGTCCCCTCGGCGAAGGTGGCGCTGCAACTCCCGGTGCAGGCGAGCCCCGCCGGGTCGCTGTCGATGCGCCCCTCCCCCTCGAGGGTCGCGGTCAACGTCCGTTCGCGGGTGGGGGCGTCCCCCTCCCCGCACCCCCCCACCAGGGCGGCGGCCAGGAGGACGGCCGCCAGGCCGCGCACGAGGGCGGCGGAAGGGCGGGCGTGGGGGCGGGGACGGGAGGCTCGCGCGCGCACGGGCCGTGAGGCTACCACCCGCCCGCGCGGCCCGCCCGCGCGCCCCGGTGGGCGGCCCGTGCGCGTCGCCGCCGGGTCGGCGTCAGGGGACCGGCAGCGTCACCGTCGCGGCGCCCGCCGCGCCCGCGTCCACGCCGAGCTCGCCCGCGCCGACGGGGAAACCGTCGAGCCGCAGGACGGCGTACGCCCGCCCGGTCGCGCCGTCCGGCGTGACGTCGACGACGCGGACGCCGGCGGGCGGGGCGAACGGCGGGGGGGG
>CAJXOA010000036.1 GCA_913057685.1 uncultured Trueperaceae bacterium | reverse complement strand
CGGCCGGCCGCCCCGCCGGCGCGCCGCCCGCCCGGCGCTGAACGCCGCCGGCGGAGGCGTCCGCCCGACGCCCGCCCGGCTTACGAGCCCTGCAGGAGCTTGTCGACGACCGTGCGGTCCTCGAGGGTGCTGACGTCGCCGGTGAGGTCCTCGCCCGACGCGACGCTGCGCAACAGGCGCCGCATGATCTTGCCCGACCGGGTCTTGGGCAGCGCCTCGGCGAAGTGGATCGCGTCCGGCTTGGCGATCCCCCCGATCTGGCTCGCGACGTGCGCGCGGAGCGCTTCGCGCAGCGCGTCGTCGCCCTGCCGCGCGCCCTCGAGCGTCACGAACGCGACGATGCCCTGGCCCTTCACCTCGTCCGGCCGCCCCACCACCGCGGCCTCCGCGACCGCCTCGTGCGCGACGAGCGCCGACTCGATCTCCATCGTCCCCAGCCGGTGCCCGGAGACGTTCACGACGTCGTCGACCCGCCCCATGATCCAGTGGTAGCCGTCGGCGTCCTTGCGGGCGCCGTCCCCCGCGAAGTAGACGTGCGGGATCTCGCTCCAGTACTGGTTGCGGTAGCGGTCGTCGTCGCCGTACACCGTCCGCAACATCGACGGCCAGGGGCGCTTCATCACCAGGTAGCCACCCTCGTCGTCGGGCACCTCGTTCCCCTCGACGTCGACGATGGCGGGCTCCACCCCGAAGAACGGCACGCCCGCCGCCCCCGGTTTCGCGTCGTGCACCCCCGGGAGCGTCGTCAGCATGATCCCGCCGGTCTCCGTCTGCCACCAGGTGTCGACGATCGGGCAGCGGTCCCCGCCGATCACCCGGCGGAACCACATCCACGCCTCGGGGTTGATCGGTTCGCCGACCGTCCCCAACAACCGCAGGCTGGACAGGTCGTGCTTCGCGGGGTGCTCGTCGCCCAACTTCATGAAGGCGCGGATCGCCGTCGGGGCGGTGTAGAAGACGTTCACGCCGTAGCGCTCCACCATGCCCCACATGCGGTCGGGCGTCGGGTGGGTCGGGGCGCCCTCGTACATCACCTGCGTCGCGCCGTTCAGCATCGGCCCGTAGGCGACGTAGCTGTGCCCCGTGATCCAGCCGACGTCCGCGGTGCACCAGAAGACGTCGTTCTCCTGCAGGTCGAACACCGTGCGGGCGGTGAGGTACGTGTACGTCTGGTAGCCGCCGGTCGTGTGCAGCACCCCCTTGGGGGTGCCGGTGCTGCCGCTCGTGTAGAGGATGAAGCTGGGGTGTTCGGCGTCGAGCGGTTCGGCGGGGCAGACGTCGGAGGCGTGCCGCGCCGCCTCGTGGTACCAGACGTCGCGCCCCGGCTCCATCGCGACGTCGTTCTCCGCGCGCCGCACCACGATGACGGTCTTCACGACGTCGCCCGTCCGCGCGATCGCCTCGTCCACCGCCGGCTTCAGCGGCAGCACCGCGCCGCGCCGGAAGCCGCCGTCGGCGGTGACGACCGCCTTCGCTTCGGCGTCGGCGATGCGGTCGCCGAGCGCCTGCGCGCTGAACCCCCCGAACACCACCGAGTGCGTCGCGCCGATGCGGGCGCACGCCAACATCGCCACGACCGCCTCGGGGATCATCGGCAGGTAGATCGCCACCCGGTCGCCCTTCTCGACCCCCTGCGCCTTGAGGACGTTCGCGAACCGCGACGTCTCGCGCAGCATGTCCTTGTACGTCAGGACCCGCCGGTCGCCCGGTTCGCCCTCGAAGAAGTAGGCGACCTTGTTCCCGCGGCCCGCCTCGACGTGCCGGTCGAGGGCGTTGTACGCCAGGTTGGTCGTGCCGCCCACGAACCACTCGACGAACGGTTCGTTCCAGCGGCGCACCTCGCGCCACGGTTCGAACCAGTGCAGCTCCGAGGCGACCTCGCCCCAGAAGGCGTCCGGCTCCTCGAGCGAACGGCGGTAGCGCTCCTGGTACTCCGCCCACGTGCCGATGCGCGCCTGCTCCCGGAAGCGTTCGGGGGGCGGGAAGCGACGTTCTTCGTTCAGGACCGACGTGATGCGTTCCGACATGGCGACCTCCAACGGGGCAAACCGGGCGACGGCGGAAGGAGCGCCCTCCCGGGTCGACGGGCGGCGCCGCGCCGCACGGGGCGACGCGAGGGACCGCGGATGGATGAACGGCTCGACGATACCGCACGCGCCCGACCGCACGCGCCCTGCGGGGCCCCGCGGGCGGGGCCCAGGGAGCGGGGCTCAGCGGGCGGTGGGGGGCCGCCCGACGCGCCGGGCGTCCGGCGACCGCCAACGGCGGGGGACCCGCCACCAGGCTCGCGTCAGGACGACGAACACCGCGACGACCTCGAGACGGCCGGCGTACATCAGGAACGTCAACAGCAGCTTCGCGGCCGCCGGCAACCCGCCGTAGTGTTCCATCGGCCCGACCGCCCCGAGCCCCGGCCCGACGTTGCCGAGCGCCCCGATCGACGCGCTGAAGGCGGTCGTGAAGTCGCTGCCCAGGAGCGCCAGCGCCGCCGTCCCGGTCGCGAACAGGCCGACGTACAGCGTCACGAACGCCGCGACGGAGCGCAGGACCTCCTCCGGCACGGTGCGCCGCCCCACCCGGACCGGCAGCACCGCCCGGGGGTGCAGCACCCGCCGCACCTCGCGCGCGGTGTTACGCGCGATGATGATCCACCGCACGACCTTCATGCCGCCCGCCGCACTCCCGGCGCTCCCCCCGACGAACGCCAGCAGCACCACGATCGTCTGCGCCCGGGGGGTCCACGCCCCGAAGTCGACGCTGGCGTACCCGGTCGTCGTCAGGATCGACAGGCTCTGGAACAGCCCGTGCCGCAACGCGTCCGCGCCGTACGCACCGGCGGTCAGGACCGCCATCGCGGTCCCCCCCGCGAGCGCGATGGCGAGGTAGGTGCGGACCTCCGGGTCGCGGGGCAGCAGCCCCGCTCGGCCGCTCCACACCCGCACCTGCAACGCGAAGTTGACGCCCGCGACCGCCATGAACACGATCGCGACCCACTGCACCGCGGGGCCGAACCCCTCGAACGAACGCGGTTCGGGACTGAACCCGCCCGCCGCGAGGGTCGTCAGGGCGTGCGCGACGGCGTCGAACGGCCCCATGCCGGCCAGCAGGTAGGCGACCGCCGCCGCGAGGGTCGCCCCGACGTAGATGCGCAGCACCGCCGACGCCGTCTGCTGCAGCCGCGGCGTGAAGCGGTCCTCGGTCGGGCCCGGCATCTCGGTGAAGAACAGCTGCCGACCCGCGATCGCGAGTTGGGGGAACACCGCGATGAAGAGCACGATGATGCCGATCCCGCCGACCCACTGCGTGAAGGCGCGCCACAGGAACGTCACCGGCCCGAACGCCCCGAACTCTTGGAGGGCGGTCGCGCCGGTCGACGTGAAGCCGCTCATCGATTCGAACAGCGCGTCCACCGGCCCCATCGCGCCGGACGCCAGGTACGGCGCGACCCCGACGGCGGGCAGCACCAGCCATAACGCCAACACCGACGCGAGCGCCTCGCGGCGCGACGGTTCGTCGGCGCGGCGGCCCAGCAGCAGCAGGACGGCGGCGAGCGCCCCCGCGACCGCCGCCCCCCCGGCGAAGCCGACGACCGGGTCGCGGGTGAACGCCGCAGCGGCCGCGAACGCCGCCAGCGCGACCGCTTCGGCGGCGAGGACGATCCCGAGCACGCGCGGCACGAAGCGACCGCGGCGCGGGGCGGAGGCCGCCCTCACGGTCCGTCGGCGCAGTGCCGCTCGAGCCACGCGGCGACCTCGCCGACGTTGTCGGGCGTCGTGACGATGAACAGCCGGTCGCCGTGCTGCAGGGTCGTGTCCCCGCTCGGGATGACGACCCGGTCGCGGTGCAGGACCGCCCCGATCAGCGCGTCGCGGGGCGCCCCCAGGTCACGGATGCGGCCCACCCGCGCCCGGTCGGGGTAGGTGACCTCCATGATCTCCGCGCGATCCTCGATGCTCGCGAGGTGGTCGACCTCGTCGAGCTTCAACCAGTTCAGGACCTCCTGCAGCGCCGCCGCGCGCGTCGTCAGCGGCGCGTCGATGGAGACCCGCTCGAACAGCCGGCGGTTGCGGGTCCGCCCGACGCGGGTGACGACCTTCGGGATCCCCACCTGCTTCGCGAGGAGGCTCGCGAGAAGGTTCTTGCCGTCGTCGTCGGTGACCGCTACGACGACGTCGGAGTCGTCGAGGCGCTCCTGCTCCATCAACTCCAAATCGGTGCCGTCGCCCTGCAGGACCAGGGTGTCGGGCAGCAACGCCGCGAGCTTCTCCGCGCGCGCCGGGTCCGCCTCGATCACCGTCACGTGCGTCTGTGCGTCCTGCAGGCGTTCGGCGACCATGAACCCGACGTTCCCGCCCCCGATCACCGTCACGCGCTGTTGCGATCGGCGCGGCGCGAAGCGCGCCTCCACCGCCCGCACGCCGTCGCGCGTCCCCAGGAACACCGCCTTGTCGTCCACCTGCAGCACCGTCCCGCCGGCCGGAACGAAGAAGTCGTCGTCGCGCACGACGCCCGCCAGCAACGACCCGCCCGGGACGTCGGCCTCGGCGAGCGGCACCCCGAGGAACGGATCGCCGTCCTCGAGGCGGTACTCGCGCAGGTGGACGCGATCGTCGGCGAAGCTGGTGCTGTCCACGGCGCGGGGGGTGCGGACGATGTCGACGATCTGCCGCGCGAGCAGGCGTTGCGGCCACAACACCCGATCGATCGACATCCCCACGCGGGTCATGGCCCCCTCGCGCCGGAAGGCGTCCAGGTACCGCTGGCGCGAGACCACCGCCAACGTCCGGCCCGCCCCCACCCCCTTCGCCGCGAGGCAGGCGAGGACGTTCAGGTCGTCGCTCCGCGTGCACGCCAGGAACGCGTCCGCCTCCGCCACCCCCGCCTCCCCGAGGTCGTCGGGGTCGGCGCCGTTGCCGCGCACGAAGCGCACGTCGAAACTCTCGAACGCCGCCGCCCGCCCCTCGTCCTGATCGACGACGGTGAGGTCGTGCTCCCGGTGCAGCGCCGAAGCGATCTGCACCCCCAGTTCGTTGCCGCCGACCACCACGAGGCGCATGCGCGCCATCCTAGCCGAGCGCGGCGCGCAGCGTCACACGCGCCGCGCCAACGCCCCCCCGACGGCGGCCGCCACCGCCGCCCCCACCAGCCACGGCGTCAGGTGCCCCCACCGCACGAACGGCGTGACGTCGCTGCGTTCGGCGTAGCGCACGACCAGCGTGTCGCGCACGCCGCGCGGCAGCTCCGCGCGCACGACGCCGGTCGGATCGACGACGGCGGTGATGCCGTCGTTCGCGGCGCGCAGCATCCAGCGGCGGGTCTCGATGGTGCGCAAGCGACCCATGTCGAAGTGCTGCCGCGCCCCCGCCCCCCGCGCGAACCAGGCGTCGTTCGTGACGTTGATCAGTACGTCCGCGCCGTCCGCCACCATCCGCCGCGGGATCGCGTCGAACACCGACTCGTAACAGACGTACGCGCCGACCGCCCCGCCGTCGCCGGGCAGCGCCGCCGGCCCCGGCCCCGGCACCGTGTTCTCCAGCATGGGTAGGCCGAACGCCGCGAAGATCCCGCGGTAGACCGGTGCGAGCGCGTCCAGCAGCGGCCAGCGCTCCCCGAACGGCACCAGCACGTGCTTGTCGTAGCGGCCCCGCACGCCGCTCGCGTCGATCGTGTACACCGCGTTCGCGCCGCCCCCCTCCACCCGCGCGCGGGCGCCGACGACGAACGTCGCGCCCGGCGCGGACGCCTCGAGCGCCGCCCGGGCGGGCGCCCCGCGGAACCCCTCGAGCGGCGTGCGCAACACCGCCGCCTCGGGCCACACCACCAGGTCCGGTGCGGCGCCCCCGTCGGCGACCGCCGCGGCGACCGCCGCCTCGGTCAACCCCAGGTGCACGTCGAAATCGAGGGCGCCGCCCGCCGCCCGCTCGAGCGGATCGACGTCCCCCTGCACCAGCAACGCCGTCCGGTCGGGGGTGCGCAGGTCGGCGCGGACCGCTTCGAGGCGCACCGCGCCCCCCCACCAGGCGAGCGCGAGGAGCGCGACGGCGACGAGGGGCCCCGCGCCGCGCAGGCGCGGCGCGACCCGCCCACCGCTGCCCGCGACGCCCCAGCGGAACCGGTCGCGCAGGCCGCGGCCGGCGGCGGGCGGCCCGACGAACGGCGCGGCCAGCGCGGCCGCCGTGACGCTCGTCAGGAGGCCCAGGCCGGCGACCCCGACGACGTCCGCCCACTGCGCGACCGGCGTCGCCAACCAGCCGTAGCCCAGCGCCCCCCACGGGAAGCCCAGGAAGCCCAGCCCCCGCAACCACTCGACGAAGATCCAGGTCGGGGCCAACACCGCCAACGTCCCGCGGCCCGGCCCCCCGATCGCGCGGGCGAACGCCGCGGTGGTCCCCCAGATCGCCGCCAGGGCGACGACCAGGAGGGGGAACACCGCCCAGAAGGCGGGACCGAGCAGGTCGGCGAAACTCGTGGGCAGCCACGCGACGTGCAGCGCGAAGAAGGGCACGGCGGTCGCCGCGCCCAGGCGGAAGGCGTCGCGCGGGCCGCGCGAGGCGGCGATCAGGGCGAACGGCACCGCGAGGACGAACGGCAGGATCGGCAGCGAGGTCGGCGGCAGGGCGACGGGCGCGACGACGCCGCTCGCGATGGCGGCCAGCAGGCGGAGGGACACGCCTCAGGCGGTCGGCCGCAGCAACAGGCCGGCGAGCAGGGCGACGCGCTCGAGGGTCGCGTCGATCCGAACGTGCTCGTGGTGGGCGTGCGCGCCGTCGCCGACCGCGCCGAGCCCGTCGAGGGTGGCGATGCCGGCGGCGGACGTGAAGTTCCCATCCGACGCCCCCCCGACCGACGTCTCGCGCCACGGCAGACCGAGCGCGTCCGCGAGGCCCTTGGCGTGCGCCGCCAACGCCCGGTTGGCCGGCGTCGCCTCCATCGGCGGGCGGTTGACGTCGCCGTGCAGGGTGGCGGTGACGCGCGGGTCGCGCGCTTCGTACGTCGCCAGGGCGGCGAGGACGCGGTCCGCTTCGTCGGCGCGGGCCACGCGCAGGTCGGCGTGCGCCTCGGCGTGCGCCGCGACGACGTTGCCGGCGCTTCCGCCCGACGCCATCGTCACCGACAGCGTCGTGCCGGCCGCCGGGTCGGCGAGGTCCTCCGCCCACGGCAGCAGGTGCGCGAACTCCCGCAGGGCGCTCGCGCCGTCCTCCGGCGCCAAGCCCGCGTGCGACGGGACGCCCTCGAGCGTGAAGCGCAGCATCGCGACGCCCTTGCGCGCGACCTTGATCGCGCCGTCGGCGGTGCCGGGCTCGAGCACCAGCACGCGGGCGTGCTCCGCGGCGGTCGCCTCGATGACCTCGCGCGACCGGTCGGAGCCGACCTCCTCGTCGGACGTCACCAGCAGCGTGACCGGTTCGCCAAGCCCGCCCGCCTCGCGCGCGATCGCCGTCGCGTGCAGCGCCGTGGCGATGCCCGCCTTCATGTCGAACGCGCCGGGGCCGGCCAGCACGTCGCCCTCGACGCGGACCGGCATCGTCTCGAGCGTCCCGAGCGGCCAGACGGTGTCGTAGTGCGCCAGCAGCAGCGTCCCGTGCGGGGTGCCCGGCGTCGCGGGGCCGGTCCCCTCGAGCCGCGCGGTGACGACGTCGCCCGCCCCGTCGCGGGCCGCGCGCGTCACGCTCCAGCCGTCCGCCTCGAGGCGCCCCTCCAGGTGGTCGGCGAGGGCGTTGCAGGCGTCCACGGCGAGGCTCGGCGATTCGTGCCGCACGAGCTCGGCGAGCGTCGCGACGTAGGCGTCGCGCGCCGCGCGGGCGCGCCCGGGCAGGTCCAGGGCGGCGAGCTCCGCGGCGGTCACGCCGCGGACCCCGGCACCGACCCGGCCGCCGACCCGGCCTCCGCGGCGCGGTCGCGGCGGAGGCGTTCGGCGTGCGCACGGACGTGCGGCTCGTGGGTGGTGCGGGCGTAGCTGTAGCCCACGCGGAAGTCGGTGTCGGCGCGGGCCGGGTCGACGTCGCGCTCGATCTCGGCGCGCGAGAGGTACACCTGCGCCAGCAGGACGTCGCGCATGCGTTGCGGCTTCACGGCGTGCAGGTCCAGGAGCGCCTCCTGGAACGCCTTCGACGCCCCGCGGGCGTCGCCGCGCTCGGCGAGGGCGGTGCCCCGCTTGAAGTGGCGGGCTGCGCTGAACAGAAGCTCCTGCATCGCCGCGGAGTCTACCGTGCCGGCCCCGCCCCGAGGTGATGCAGGGCGATGCCGAGGGCGACGGCGACGTTCAGCGACTCCGCATCGGGGTCGACGTCGATGCGGACCGGCGTGCCGTGGGCGAGGTCGGCGGCGTCGAACCCAGGCCACTCGGGCCCCACCGCGAGGCGCAGCGGCGCGCCGCCGCGCGGCGCCAGGTCGCGCAGCGAACGCGTGGCGCGCCCGTGCAGCAGCAGCGGCGGCGCCCCCGACGTACGGCGGGCGGCGTCCGCCCACGCCGCCAGCGACGCGGGCCGGGCGACGCGCGCGGCGAACGCCGTGCCCAACGACGCGCGCAGGACGTGCGGGGAGCGGGGGTCGATCCCCCCGATCACCGCGACGTCGCGCACCCCGAGCGCCACGGCGGTGCGCAGCGCCGTCCCGACGTTCCCCGCCTCGCGCGGCCGCACGAGCGCCACCTGCGGCGCGGTGGGATCCAGCGCGTCGTCGTCGCTCCGGAGCAGCGCGAGGACCGTCGCGTTCGCCTTCGAGCGTTTCGCTTCGACCGCTGCGTCGTCGCTTCGTAGCGGCACCCCGGCGGCCTCGCAGGCGGCCGTCAGGTCGGCCCGGAGGCGGGCGTCCGCGTCGCGGTGGAGGCGCACCTCGAGCGCCCGTTCGGGGGCGTCGCGCAGCAACGCCCGCACCGCGAAGTCGCCGAGCACCCAGGTGTAGCCGAGGTCGGGCCGCCACCTCGGGAGTTGCCGCGGCACGGTGGGCATCGTCATGCGCCGCTCAGGGGCCACCATCGCCGCTCGCATCGTGGCTCGCGTCGTCGCTTCCGTCGCGGGGGGCGTCCGCCCCGGGCAGCGTGAACGGCGTCTCCAGGCCCTCCCACGCCGCCTCCCGCGCCGCGCGGGGCGCCCACGAGAGGGCGAGGACGCCGCGGTAGGCGCGGCGCGCCTCGTCGCGCGATCCGGCGACGTCGGCGAGTTGCCCGAGGCGCGCCAACACCCACCCCGGGAGCCACGGGGGATCGACGAAGTCGGTCGTCGCGACGTCCCGCAGGCGCGTCAACGCCGACCCCGGGTCGCCGGCGCGCAGCAGCAGCTCCGCCTCGGCCAGGCGCGCCTCCGGCGTCGTCACCTCCGCGAGCGACGCGAGCAACGCGGCGGGGTCGTCGCCGCCGCCGCTGAGCGCGACGTCGAGCAGCGCGCGGGTGCGCGCCGCGTCGCTCGGGGGGACGACCGGCGGGTCGGTCGGCGCGACGCCGACCTCCGCCAACGCCGTGCGAAGCCCCGGCAGGTGATCGACGGGGACCGCCAGGACGACCGGCCCGTCGCCCGCGTCGGCGAGGGACGCCGCGACGCGTTCCGCCATCGTCGCCCCGCGCGCGGCGGTCCAGTCGGTCCCGGGGCCGTCCCCGAACGCCGCGAGCCGGGCCTCGTGCAGCTCCGCGACGGCGGGGATCAACGCCTCGTGGACGCCGCTCGCGTCGAGCGCCCGCCCGAGCAGCGCCTCGAGCGCCGATTCCGCCTCTCCGACCCGCGCGACGGCGTCGTCGCGGACGCCGGCGTCGCTCAGGTAGCGCGCGAAGTCCTCCTGCGCGGTCGGGTCGGGCGACGGCTCGCCGGCCGCGTCGACCGGCACGCCGCGCGCCCGCGCCCACGCCACCAGCTCCGCGAGGGCGGGTTCCTCGACGTCGCGCCAGCCCTCGTCGTCGAAGCCGCCCGGGGGGACGGCGGTCGTCACGACGCGGGTGGGGGCGAGCGCCGCGACGGTCTCGCGGACGGTCACGGCGTTGTAGCGCGGGAAGCGCCGGTGGAACGGCCCCACCAGCGAAAGCCAGGTCACGGTCATGGCGGCAGGGTACCCGGGGCGACGTCGCCCACCATGACGTTTTCGGGACACACGGTCGCTACCCTGCCATCATGCGTGACGACGCTCCCCCTCCGGCCGGCGCCTCCGGCGCGGGGGCCCGCGACGAGGGTGCGGTCGGCGGCCCGGCCAGCGGTCCGGCGGGCGCCGACCTGCGGCACGAACCGTGCGGCCTGCCGGTCGCCGTCGCCCCCGCCGAGGTGCCGGGCGGCGACGCGGCGGAGCTGCCGCTCGACCACCCCGCGCTGTACCTGAACCGCGAGGCGGGCGACCTCGACTTCGACGCGCGCGTCCTGGCGCAGGCGATGGACGACCGCATCCCCCTCCTGGAGCGCGTGCGCTACCTGGCGATCGCCGCAGCGAACCTCGACGAGTTCGTCATGAAGCGCGTCGGGGGGCTGCTGCGCCAGCAGGCGGCCGGCGTCTACGCCGCCAGTCCCGACGGGCGCACGCCCGGCGAACAGTTGGCGCTCGTGCGGGCGGCGATGCGTCCGCTGTACGCGGCGATGGAGGCGACCTGGCGGGACACCCTCCGCCCGGCGTTGCGCGACGCGGGGGTGGTGGACGTCGTCGACGTCGACGACCTCGACGGCGGCGAGGACGCCGCGGCGTCGGCGTGGTTCGACGCGAACCTCTACCACGTCGTCACGCCCCTCGCGGTCGACTCCGGCCGGCCGTTCCCGCTCATCAGCAACCTCAGCCTCAGCGTCGCGGTGCTGCTGCGGCGGCCGGGGGACGTCGACGAACGCTTCGTCCGCATCAAGGTCCCCACCCTCGAGGGGCGGTTCGTGACCACCGCGCGCGGCCGCAAGCTGCCGGTCGAGCAGCTCCTCGAACGCCACGTCGACCGCCTGTTCCCCGGGATGGAGGTCGTCGGCGCCTGGCGGTTCCGCGTCACCCGCAACGCCGACACCCGCCTCGACGAGGAGGAGGCCGACGACCTGCTGGCGGTCATCGGCGAGGAGTTGCGCGAGCGGCGCTTCGCGCCCGTCGTCCGCCTCGAGGTCGAGGCGCGCATGCCGGACCGCGTCCGCGCCTACCTCGTCGAGCACCTGCACGTCGACCCCGCCGACGTCGTCGTCGCCGACCGCGTCATGGCGCTCGCCGACCTGGGCGACCTCCTGGACGGCGTCGACCGGCCCGACCTGCGCTTCGAGCCGTGGCACGGCGTGACCGCGCGGCGCATCGCCGGCCACCTCCTCGCCGACGACCGCGCCTCGATGTTCGACCTGATCCGCGCCAACGACGTGCTGGTCCACCACCCCTACGACCTGTTCCGCACCAGCGTCCAGCGCTTCATCGAGGAGGCGGCGGAGGACCCCGACGTCCTCGCGATCAAGATGACGCTCTACCGGACCAGCAGCCGCAGCCCGATCGTGGCGGCCCTCATGCGCGCCGCGGAACGCGGCAAGCAGGTCGCGGTCCTCGTCGAGGTGAAGGCCCGCTTCGACGAGGCGAACAACATCGAGTGGGGCGAACGCCTCGAGGCGGCCGGCGTGCACGTCAGTTACGGCTTCGTCGACCTCAAGATCCACACGAAGGTCGCGCTCGTCGTACGCCGCGAGGCGGGCGGGATCCGCACGTACGCGCACGTCGGGACCGGCAACTACAACGCCAACACCGCCCGCCTCTACACCGACGTCGGCCTCCTCACCGCCGACGAGGCGATCGGCAGCGACCTCGTCGACCTGTTCCACCACATCACCGGCTACGCCCCCGAACAGACGTACGACACCCTCCTGGTCGCGCCGTGGGACATGCGCGACCGCTTCCTCGCGCGCATCGAGCGGGAGATCGAGCACCAGAGGGCGGGCCGCGCCAGCCGCATCGTCGCGAAGATGAACGGCCTCGACGACGTCCCCCTCATCCAGGCCCTCTACCGCGCTTCGCGGGCGGGCGTCCCGATCGACCTGATCGTGCGCGGCCACACCCGCCTCCGCCCGGGCGTCCCCGGGGTCAGCGACACGATCCGCGTCGTCTCGATCATCGATCGCTTCCTGGAGCACGACCGCATCTTTTCGTTCGCCAACGGCGGGGAGCGGGAGGTCCTCCTCGGCAGCGCCGACTGGAAGCGCCGCAACCTGAGCGACCGGATCGAAGCGATCGTCCCGGTCCGCGACCCCGCCCTCGCCGGCCGCCTGGAGGGGATCCTCGAGGCGGCGCTCGCCGACGACCGCAACGCCTGGGACCTCGCGCCCGACGGGCGCTACGTCCAGCGCACCCCCGCCGACCCGGCGGCACCGCAGCGGCTGCAGGCGCGCCTGATGGAGCGCGCCCTGCGCGCCGACGGCGCCTGAGCGGCGGCGCTCAGGCCGGTCGCGGCGGGCGCCACACGTCCGGCGCCAGGTCCGCCTCCGCCACCATCGCCGCCAGGTCGGCGTGGGGGAGGGGACCCCGGCCCGCGATCGCGGTGAACGCCGCCTCCAGCAGGTTCGTCGGCAGGCTCCGCCCCTCGAGGCGGGGGGTGGTCGTCACGACCGCCCTCGCCCCGCGCGCCCCGAGGTCGGCGAGGTCCTCCGCCGTCGTCGTGTTCGTGATCACCGTCAGGCCGGACAGGTCGGGGGGCGCGAAGCGCCGCACCAGGTGCCAGTCGCCCGCCACGACGTCCGCCGCCTCGAACCAGCGGCGGCGCCAGCCGCCGTCGGTCGTCCCCTGCTTCGCGCCGGTCGGGTAGATCCAGCCGATCGGGAGGCGGACGACCGGCGGCGCGACGACGCGCACGACGCGCGCGAACGCGTCCAAATCGTGCATCGCGCGGGGGACCCCCAGCAGGAACGCCAGGTCGCCGATCGTCAGGTCGGCGCCCGCGTCGCGCAACGCCTCCGCCAACCCCCACCGGTCGACGGCGGAGGGCAGCAGCACCCGCGCGCCGGCGAGGTCGATGCGGTCGGCGATGCGGGCGGGCACCCCCCGCTCGAGGGTGTCCTTCAGGCCCGCGCCGCACACGACCGGCGTCGCGCCGGCGTGCCGCGCCAACCGCGCGCTCTGCGCGATGCGGTAGCGGCGGCCCGCAACCCGCAGGTGCAGGTCGGTGCCGCCCAACCCGAACGCGTCGACCTCCCCCGCGAGCCGCGCGAACGTCGCGGCGGCGGCCCGCACGTCGCCGTTCGTGCCGATGCGCTCGAGGCGGACGTGCCGCCCCAGGAGCGTCAGGTCGCGGACCGCGTCGCGGGCGGGGGAGCCGAGCGAGACGCTGACGACGCGCAGCGGGCGCGCGACGTCGCCGCCGGCGGGCGCGCGTCGCTCAGGCGTCCCCATCGCCCGTCCCGGCGTCCTCGTCGTCGTGGGCGCGCGCCGCGGAGGGCGTGAGGCGTTCGAACAGCCACACGTCGGGGACGATCTCGCGCACGAGTTCGCCGTCGTCGAAGATGCGCACCATGCTCGATTCGGAGACGACCACCGCCACCGCGTCGGTCCGCAGCGTGATGGAGGCGGCCGCGACGTGGCGGCTGCCCAAGCCCATGGGCAGCACGACGCCTTCGGCGCTGGCCGACAGGTAGCGGGCGGCGGCGACCGCGACGCCGTCGCCGGAGATCAGGAACGCCCCGTCGAGTTGCGCGAGCTCCTTCAGGGTCTCGCGCACGTTCGCGTCGGTCACCACCTTGTCCTCGTCGGGGTGGCCCTTGAGCGGATCGAGGATCAGCGGGCGGGAGCGGGCGAGGACGGCCGGGTGGTCGTCGACCGTGAACAACGCCCCGATCTTGCGGCCCTCGCGACCCTCGCGCGCCAACTCGAGGGCGATGCGGGTGACGTGACTCAGGGTGGCCCCGTCCACGCCCCGGGCCGCCAGGAAGGCGTCGCTGAAGATGCGGACGTCGCGCAGCATGCCGTCAGGGTAGCCCGGGCGCGACGCCGTCGCGCGTCGCGCCGTACCGCGCGGGGTGCGGGTGCTACCCTTCCCGGCATGGATTCCCGCCCGCGCATCACCGTCGTCGGGGCCGGCATGGCCGGCTCCGACGCCGCCCTCGCCGCCGCCCGGCAGGGGGTGGACGTCGACCTCGTCGAGATGCGGCCCGTCCGCACGACCCCCGCCCACGCCACCGACCGGTTCGCGGAGATGGTGTGCAGCAACTCGTTGGGGGGGACGGGGGAGACGAACGCCAAGGGCCTCCTGCAGGCGGAGATGCGGGCGGCCGGCGGCGCGATCGTCACGCACGCCGACGCCTCCCGCGTCCCGGCCGGCGGCGCCCTGGCGGTCGACCGGTCGGTCCTCGCCGAGCGCGTCACCGCGGCGGTGGAGGCCCACCCGCGCATCACCGTCCGGCGCGAGGAGCTCACGACGTTGCCCGACGGGCCCGCCGTCCTGGCGACCGGCCCACTCACGAGCGACACGTTCGCCGCCGCGATCGCCGAGCGTCTCGGGGAGGACTTCCTCGGCTTCTACGACGCCGCGGCGCCGATCGTCGACGTCGACTCGATCGACATGGACGTCGCCTACCGCAAGGGCCGCTACGACCAGGCGGCCGACTACCTGAACCTGCCGCTGCGCGAAGCGGACTACGCGCGCTTCCTCGAGGCGATCGGCGAGGCGCGCAGCCACACGCCGCACGACTGGGAGAAGCTGGAGTTCTTCGAGGGCTGCATGCCGATCGAGGAGCTGGCGCGGCGGGGGCCGGAGACCCCCCGGTTCGGCCCCATGAAGCCGGTCGGCCTGGAGCACCCCGAGACCGGCGAGCGGTTCCACGCCGTCGTGCAGTTGCGCCAGGAGGACGCCGCGGGCCGCATGTGGTCGTTGGTCGGTTTCCAGACCGGCCTGAAGTGGGGCGACCAGAAGACGGTCGTCACGACCCTCCCCGGCCTCGAGAACGCCGACGTCGTCCGCTACGGCGTCATGCACCGCAACACCTACCTGAACGCCCCCCGCCTCCTCGAGGCGCACCTGGCGCTGCGGAACGACGCGGACCTGTTCGTTGCCGGCGTGCTCGCCGGCACGGAGGGCTACCTCGAGTCGTCGGCGACCGGGTGGCTGGCGGGAACGAACGCCGCGCGTCGCGCCCTCGGTCTCGACCCGCTGCTGCCGCCCGAGACGTCGATGCTGGGCGGCCTGGTGCGGTTCCTGTCGGGCGCCAACCCCGACGGCTTCCAACCGATGAACGCGAACTGGGGCCTGGTCCCGAACGCCCCGAAGAAGGACGACGCGGGGCGGCGGATGGCGAAGAAGGACCGTCGGGCGTGGATGTTCGCCCGCGGCCTCGAGGCGTTCACCGGGTTCCTCGGCGCGCACGGCCTGGCGGCCGCGCCCGCCGTCCCGAACGACGCCCCCCAGGACGCCCCCCAGGACGCCCCGAAGGACGCCCCGCACGACCGAGCGCCCGCCCCTGCGGGCGTGGGAGGAGACTGACGTGATGCGCGACCCGATCGACCTGCGCAGCGACACCGTGACCCGCCCCGACGACGCCATGCGCCGCGCCATGGCGGAGGCGCCGGTCGGCGACGACGTCTACGGCGAGGACCCGACCGCCGTCCGGCTGCAGGAGGAGCTCGCCGAACGCACCGGCCACGAGGCCGGGTTGTTCTTCCCGAGCGGCACGATGAGCAACCAGGCCGCCATCGCCGCCCTCACCGGCCGCGGCGTCGAGGTGATCGTGCCGGCCGGCGCGCACGTCTACGAGTACGAGATCGGCGCGATGTCGCTGTTGTCCGGGCTCACCCCCCGCCCGATCCCCGCGCCGGGCGGCGTGCCCACGCCGGAGGCGGTGCACGACGCGGTGCACCGCAGCCCCCACCAGGCGCCGACCGGCCTGCTGGTGCTGGAGAACACGCACAACAAGGCGGGCGGCACCGTCGTGCCGCTCGAGCGGCAGCGCGCCCTGATCGACGCCGGTCGGGCGGAGGGCCTGCCGGTGCACCTCGACGGGGCGCGCGCCTTCAACGCCGCCGTCGCGCTGGGCGTCGAGATCGCCGAGGTCACCGCCGGGTTCGACACCGCCTCGATCTGCCTCAGCAAGGGCCTCGGCGCGCCGGTCGGGACGGTGCTGGTGGGCCGCCGCGAGGTCCTGCGGGAGGCGCACCGCTACCGCAAGGCGTTCGGGGGCGGCATGCGGCAGATCGGCGGATTGGCCGCCGCCGGCCTCGAAGCGCTCCGGCACGGACCCGCCCGCCTCGCCCATGATCACGCCCGCGCCCGCGCCCTCGCCGAAGGCCTGCAGGACGTCCCGGGGATCGCGATCGACCTCGCGAGCGTCCAGAGCAACATGGTGTACCTCGGCGTCGAGGACGCCCCCGACGTCGCCGCCGATTGGGCGGCGCACGGCGTGCGCGCGAACGCCCTCGGGCCGCGCACGATCCGGCTGGTGACGCACCGGCACGTCGGCGACGACGACGTCGAGGCGGCGACGACCATCGTGCGGGAACGGATGGAGGCCCGGACCGGCGGGGCGCCCGTCGCGGGATGACGCGCCGGGCGGTCCTGTTGGCCCACCCCGCCGGCCACAGCCTCAGCCCGGTGCTGCACGACGCGGCGTTCGCCGAGCTCGGCATCGACGCGCGCTACGAGGCGTGGGACGTCCCCCCCGAACGCCTCGCGGACGCCGTCGCGCGGCTGCGGGGCGACGCCTTCCTCGGCGCGAACGTCACGGTTCCCCACAAGCGCGCCGTGGCGTCGCACCTCGACGCCGTCCGCCCCCGCGCCGAGGCGATGGGGGCGGTCAACCTGATCGTGCGGGAGGGCGCGCGCTTGGTCGGCGACAACGTCGACGCCGTCGGGTTGGCGCGGTCCCTGGCGGAGGCGGGGGTGGAGCCGCGGGGGCGCCCCCTCGTCGTGATCGGCGCGGGGGGCGCCGCCCGCGCTGCGGCGTGGGCGGGCCTGGAGGGCGGCGCGACGTCGCTGGCGATCCACAACCGCAGCGCCGGTCCCGCCACGACCCTCGCGCACGACGTCGCGCGCGCCTTCCCGGAGGCCGACGTGACGGTGCGGGTCGGCGGGGACGACGGACCCACGGCGCCGGACCGCGACCCGTGGGACGCGGTGGCCGAGGCCGACCGCGCCCCGGTCGTCGTGCAGGCCACCTCCCTCGGTATGGAGCGCGACGGCGCGCCCGACCCGCGCACGCCCGTGCCCCCCGCCGCCTGGGCGGCGCTCGCCGCCCGCCACCCGGACGCCGTCGCGGTGGACCTCGTGTACCGCCCCCGCCGGACGCCGTTCCTGCGCGACGCCGCCGCCGCCGGCCTGGCGACCGTCGACGGGCTCGGGATGCTGCTCCACCAGGGGGCCGCCGCCTTCGAGGCGTGGACCGGTCGGACCGCCCCCGTGCACGTCATGCGCGCCGCCCTGGAGGCGGCGTCGTCGCCGGGCGGCGGCGCGTGAGTCGCGACGTGAGCGTCGCCATCCTCGCCGACGTCCACGGCATCCTGCCGGCGTTCGAGGCGGTCGCCGCGGACGTCGAGGCGCAGGCGCCCGACCGGGTGATCGTGAGTGGCGACATGGTGAACCGCGGGCCGCAAAGCCCCGAGGTGCTGGACGCCATCCACGCCCGCGGGTGGGAGATGCTGCTCGGCAACCACGACGACCTGCTGCTGATGTGGACGCGGCGCGACCCGGCGTTGCCGGCCGGTTGGTTCGACGACCCGTTCTGGGCGTCGACCGCCTGGTGCGCCGCGCAGGTCGACGCCGCCGGGTGGGGCCCCACCCTCGCCGGGCTCCCGATGACCACCCGCATCGTCGAGGACGACCTGCCGGCGGTCCTGGTGGCGCACGGCAGCCCCCGCCACTACCGCGAGGGGTACGGCCGGCACCTGAGCGACGCGGCGATCAGCGAGATCGTGGAGATGCACCCGTACGAGGTGCTGGTGGGGTCGCACACGCACATCCAGATGGAGCGCCGGTGGGGCCACCACCTGGTGCTCAACAGCGGTGCGGTGGGCACGCCGTTCGACGGCGACGCCCGCGCGCAGTACCTCATGCTGCACGGCGAGGGTGGCCGCTGGCGGCCGGAGTTCCGGCGGGTCGCCTACGACCGGGCGGCGGCGCTCGAGGCGTTCGCCACGTCGGGCTACCTCGGCGAGGCCGGCCTCAGCGCGCGGCTGTACCAGGCGGAGGTCGCCGTGGCGCGCAGCCTGCTGGTGCCGTTCCAAATGTGGAGCGAGACGCACGACGAACCGCGCGACGAGGCGGCGTGGCACCGATTCCGGCGGACGGTCGGACGGTCGCTCCGGGCGCCGGACGAGGCCGGTGCGGCGGCGGTGGAGGCGAGCGGCTTGGCGACCGACGACGGCTGACGCGCCGTCGTCAACCGAGGCGCCGTTCGACCCGCCACGCGCCCTCGCGGACGCGCGTCAGGCGCACGCCCTCGGGCGGGGCGGCGGCGATGTCGTGCAGGAGGTCGTCGGCGGTGGCGACCTCGAGCCCGAACCGTTTCGCGATCACGTCGCTCTTCGCGACGAGCGGCATCTCCGGGTGCGTGAGGTACGCCTCGAGGCGCGAGCGGAGGTCGCCGTCCTCGGCGTCGGCGCGCTGCGTGCGGTCGGGCACGCCGGCGGGCAGGGTCGCGCCCGCCCCCTGCGCCGCGCCGCGGGCCGGCGCGGCGGGCGGCGTCGGTTCGGCCGCCGGCGCCGACGCTGCGTCCGGGGTCGCGTCCGCAGCCGCGTCGCTCGCAGGCGCACGCGGACCCTCCGAGGGGGCCTCCGAGGGCGCCTCCGAGGGGGCCGGCGGGTCCGAGGCGGGCGGGTCGGCGGGGAAGAGCGGCGTGCTGGGCGGCGCGACGCTGGCCGGTCCGACCTGCGCCGGGTCGCTCGCCGGCTCCGGGGGGCGGCCGGGCGTCACGTGCGCTCCCGACCGCGGCGGCGTCGCCGGGGGCGTGGGGTCCTCGGGCGGGCGCGCGTCGCGCGCCGCCGGCGCCGCCGGCGCCGCGGGCGGCTCGGGGGGGTGCGCGCTCGGCGGTGCGGGGGCCGGCGCGTCGGTGGGGGCGGCCTCGGGGCTGCGCGCGGGCGGTGCCGGGCTCGGGGCGTCGCGCAGCGGCGGGGTCCAGGTCGGGGTGGAGGGGGCGTCCGCTTCGGCGTCGGCGCCGAACAGCCCTCGGACCCGCCGCCACAACGAGCCGACGGGGCCGTCGTCGACGTCCTCGGTCCACGCGAACGGGTCGTCCTCGGGCGCGGGGTCCGAAGCAGCGTCGGAGGCAGGATGGGATGCAGGGTGCGAGCGCACCCGCGGGGCGCGCGGCACGTCGTCCTCCGGCCGGTCCGCCTCCGCCCCGTACGCCTCCGCCCCGTACGGGGCGGGTGCGTCGCCGGTGGGGGCGAACGCCGAGGGCGCCTCGGCGGACCTGTCGGTGGGCGCGTCGGCGGGTGGCGGGTCGAGCGGCGCCTCCGGCGCGGGGGGCGCGGGGGCGACCGGTTCGTGCACGCTGGTCCAGGTGCTGGGGGTGACGTCGGGCACGTCGCGGCGGGGGCGCTTGCGCAACGTGAGGGTGAGGGTGTCGCCGTCGAGGTCGACGATCAGTTCGTCGTTCACCTCGACGCCGTGCCGTTCGAAGTAGGCGTCGAGCCCCTCGAGTCGGCGCGGCGGTTCGCTGTACAACGTCAACGCGTCGTCGGCGTCGGCGTCGTGCGCCACCACCTCGCCCTCCGGGAGGCGGCCGGCGAGGACCCGCGGCAGCTGCACGCCGCCGCTCTTGAGGCACATCCGGGTAATCCCGATCGCCGGGGGGGCCGCGCGCCGGGGGGCGTCGTCGCCGTCGGATCGTGGTGCGTCGCTCACCGCTCCATCCCTTCGCCCCCGAGTGTAGCAGCCGGCCGCGGCCGGCCCCGCGTCAGCGGCGTCGGGTCGCGACGACCGCCAAGCCGATCCCGATCAACGTGAAGGCGGTGAACGCCATCACCGGGATGGTGACGAAGCCGGCGTACTCGACGTACGCCGCGCTGCAGGGGACGCCGGCGCTGCAGGCGCCGATCCCCCCGAAGCCGGGGATCTTCTGTTCGGCGACGTGGAACGCCGCCACCGCGGCGCCCAGCCCGGCGAGGGGGAGGGCGTACCCCACGACCCGCGGGTCGCGCCGCCAGGCGGCGTACCCCAACAGCCACACGAGGGGGTACATCAGGATGCGTTGGTACCAGCAGAGCGTGCAGGGCACGAACTGCCGGACTTCGCTGTAGTAGAGGCTGCCGAGGGTCGCGGCGATCGCGACGACCCACGCGCCGTACAGCGCGAGGTCCTGCACCCCGTCGGTCGTCTCGGTCGTCGGGGTCGCGGACTCCGGCGTGCCGTCGCTCACCGGGCGTCGGCGAGGGCGTCGTCGATCGCGGCGACCACGTCGGCGTAGTTCGCGGCCGGCACGAACTCGCCGTTCACGACGACCGACGGCGTGCCGCGCAGGCCGAGGGCGACGGCGCGGTCGGTGTCCGCCTTCGCCGCCTCGAGGCCGCGCCCGCTGGCGATGCACGACGCGAGGGCGTCGGCGTCGAGGCCGTCGACGTAGCGCTCCGCCAAGGCGACCGCGTTCGCTTCGTTCAGCGTGTCCTGCGCGCGGAAGGCGACCTCCTCGAAGCGCCAGAAGGCGTCGTCGCCCTGCTCCGCGACGCACTCCCCGACCTGCGCGACGCGCTCGGATTCGGGCCCCATGACGACGAAGTTCTTCATGTGGTACGCCACGTCGCCGCCGTCGACGTAGTCGCGCTTCAGGCGCGGCGCGACGTTCTCGGCGAACGTCCGGCAGTGCGGGCAGAGGAAGTCCTCGAAGACGACGACGTCGACGGGGGCGTCCGCCGCCCCGACGCGCGGTTGCTCGGCGAGCGCCAGCTCGCCGCCGCCGCTGCCGGCGGCCTGCGTGCCGGCCGTCGAGCCGGAGGGGAGGACGAAGACGGCGACCGCGACGGCGGCGGCCGCGACGAGGGTCAGCAGAAGGACGATCCGTCGGTTCATGGGCCGAATCCTACGCGATGGCGGGCGGGGGGACGGTCGCCCGGGCGCGCCGCGCGCCCGGCGCGTCAGGGGACGTGGTGGTCGATCCCCTCGAACGCGGCGAGGAACGCCCCCATGCCCTCGGCGTCGATCGCGTCGAAGCGTTGCAGGCGCTGCCAGGCGGTCATCGCGAAGTCGGTCGGCATGTCCGGCCGGGGGACGATGACGACCCGCCGGTAGCGCGCCGTGACCTCCTCGAGGGCCGCGAGGCGCGCGTTCGTCGCGGCGGCGTCCTCCGCGGGGCGGTACCAGACGACGACCCCGCCGTCCTCCATGTTGTGGATCAGGCGTTGGTCGTGCGGCGCGTCGCCCGGCTCGTACGTCCCCCACGCCGCGAGCTCGTTCGTGTGCGGACCCGACGTCGGCGGGTCGGAGTTGTACGCCGGCACGTTCGCGCCCAGCGCGACGTGGCGGTTGCCTTGGCTGGGGAAGCGCTCCCCCGGCAGGCTGGCCGACCGCGCGATCTCCAGGCCGATCGGGATCGCGATCAACGCCGCCACCCCGACCGCCCCCACGATCCAGGGGGCGCGGTTCGCCTTGGGTCGGCTCGCGCCGGTGCGTTTCTTGCTGCGGCTCTTCCCGCTCCGCGCGCCGCCGTTCGTCGCCTGCTGCTGCCCACGTTGCTTCGCCATGCCGAAAAACCTAGCAGCCGCGCGGCGGCCGCACCGTGTCGCACGGCGCACACGCGGGACGTTCGTCCCTGGGCGCGGCGGGCGGAGCCCTGTAACGGAGCGCGCAGGCGGCGCGCGACCGCTCTGCTACCCTCGCGCCGGACGCGGGGCCGACCGACCGACACGCGGTCGCGGCGCTCGCCCACACTCACCCTAGGGGGTACCACCATGGCGTACGACCTTCCGAACCTGCCCTACGCCTTCGATGCGCTCGAGCCGCACATCGACGCGCGCACGATGGAGATCCACCACGGCAAGCACCACGGCGGCTACGCGAGCAAGCTCGCGGCGGCCGTCGAGGGCACCGACATGGACGGCCAGTCGATCGAGGCCATCCTGCGCCGCGGCGCCGACGCCCTCCCGACCGCCGTGCGCAACAACGGCGGCGGGTACGCCAACCACAACCTGTTCTGGGAGATCCTCTCGCCCCAGGGCGGCGGCGAACCGACCGGCGACCTGGCCGACGCGATCGCCGCGGCGTTCGGCTCGTTCGACGACTTCAAGAGCGCCTTCGACACCGCCGCCACCGGCCGGTTCGGCAGCGGGTGGGCGTGGCTCGTCGTCAAGCCCGGCGGCGAACTCGCGGTCTACAGCACCGCGAACCAGGACAGCCCCTACATGGACGGCGACGTGCCGATCCTCGGGCTCGACGTCTGGGAGCACGCCTACTACCTGAACTACCAGAACCGCCGGCCCGACTACATCGCCGCCTTCTGGAACCTCGTGAACTGGGACGCGGTCGCCGCGAAGTACGCCGCGGCCCGCTGAGCCCACCCCACCAAGCGACGCGTAGACGGGCGCGGGGAACCTCCCCGCGCCCGTCCGCATTCCTCCCCCTCCACGCCGGACCGCCCCCACCCCGCCGCTAGCCTGCGGGCGTGCCCCGCGACGCCGCCCTCACGGCGGGGTTGCTCGCCGCGACCCTCGTGTCCGTCGCGATCGAGCTCGCGCCCCGCCTCCTCGCCCCGCCCCCGCTCCCACCCCCCGCGCACGCGCCGGTCCAGGTGCACGTCGGCGGCGAGGTGCACGCCCCCGGGCCGGTCACCCTCCCGTGGGGCGCGCGCGTCACCGACGCCGTCGACGCGGCGGGCGGCGCCACGGCGGGCGCCGCGCTGGAGCTCCTCGACCTCGCCCGCCCCCTCGTCGACGGCGCGACGGTGCACGTCCCCGGGCGCGGCACGCCGCGCGGCGACGCCCGCATCTCCCTCAACGAGGCCTCCCCCCGCCTCCTCACGACGCTGCCCGGCATCGGGCCGGCGCTCGCCGAACGCATCGTCGCCGCCCGCCCCTTCCACGACGTCGCCGACCTCCTGCGCGTCTCCGGCATCGGGCCCGCCACCCTCGACGGCGTCCGCGACCACGTCGCGCCGTGACGCGCCCCACCCCGCCGGGGGGCGCACCGCCCTTCGTCCCGTGGCCCGTCCCCGCCGCCCTGGGCCTCGCGACCGGCGCCGGTCTGCACGCCGCCGACGCCCCGCCGTTCGTCGCGCCCACCGTCGCCGCCGCGCTCCTGATCGCCGCCGCGCTCGCCCGCGCTGCCCTTCCTGCCGGAGCGGCGCGGCGCGCCGCCGTGCACGCCGCGGTCGTCCTCTGCGTCGCCGTCGCCGTCGGCGACGGGCGGTCCGCCGCCCGCGACGCCCGCCCCGAACCGCTCGCCCCCCTCGTCGGCCAGCGGGTCGAGCTCGCCGGCCACAGCGACGGGCGCTTCCTCGACGTCGCGGGCACCGCCGCCCGCGTCGTCCTCCGCCCCGTCGGCACCGTCCCGCGCGGCGCCGTCCGCGTCCAGGGGCGCCTCGCCCCGCTCGAGGGGGCGCGCAACCCCGGCGGCTTCGACGCCCGCGCGTGGGCCGCCCGCCGCGACGCCCACGCCGTCCTGGTCGTCGACGCCGTCCCCGCCCGCACCCCCCCGACCGGCGTTCGCGCCCGCTTGCGCGCCGCGCTCGAGGGGGCGGCCGACGGCGAACGGGCGACCCTCCTGCGCGCCCTCGTGCTCGGCGAGCGGGAGCAGGCCGGCGCCCTCCGCGAACGGTTCGCGGAGGCCGGCCTCGCGCACGTCCTCGCCCTCTCCGGCCTCCACCTCGGCATCCTCGCCGGCGCCCTCGGGGCGCTACTCGCGCCCGTCGGTCCCCTCCGCGGCCTCGCGGTCGCCGTCGCGGCGGTCGGGTTCGCCGCCTGGATCGGCCCGACCCCCAGCCTCGTGCGGGCCGCCGCCATGACCGCCGCCGCGGGGGGGG
>CAJXOA010000035.1 GCA_913057685.1 uncultured Trueperaceae bacterium | reverse complement strand
AGGAGGGCGTCCGGTCCCTCCCGCCCGTCCGCAACGGCGGCGAGGCCGTCGCGGGCGGCGCGCTCGGCGGTGAGGATCGTGGCGACCGGGTGACCGTCGAGCGCCCGGAGGGCGGCGGTGACGCGGCGTCGGTCGCTGAGGGTCGACGCCAGGTCGACGCCGAGGCGGCGGGCGGCGGCGAGGGCGAGGGCGACCGTCGGTTGTTCCGCCCAGGCGTCGGGCCAGATGTCGGTGCCGACCTGCGGCGTCGGGAGGGGGAGGACCGCGCGGACGCGTTCGCCGTCGAGGCCGAGCGGTTCCCGGCCGACGTGCACGACGGTCACGTCGTCGCGCGTCCGCAACCAGGCGGCGAGCGAGGAGGCGAGGTCGAGGTCGGGGTGGACGTCGTCGAGGATCACGTGGACGGGGCCCGTGGCGTTGGGGGCTTGCAGTGCCGCGAAGCGTTCGTGGTCGACGCGGCGTTCGTCCTCCTGTCCGGGGAGGCCGAGCGCGACCGCGACGCGGCTCCAGGCGAAGGGCACGTCGAGGACGCCGTGGAGGGGCACGCGGACGGTGCCGCCGGGCGCGGCGTCCAGGAGGCGTCGGGTGGCGGCGTAGGCGATGCGGGAGGTCCCGACGCCGGGTGCACCGACGACGCTGACGAGGCGGGTGGCCGGGTCGGCGACGAGGGTCGCGACGGCGGCGACGTCGCGCTCCCGCCCGATCAGCGGTAGGCGCGCCCAGGCGGTTTCGCTCTGCAGGGGGGCGGCGATCTTCGGGCCGACCGCGCGGTGGACGAGGCCGACGGTGGTGCTGGACGGTTCGATGCCGAGGTGGTCGCGCAGCGCGATGCGGCACTCCTCGAACGCCGCCTCCGCGGCGTCGACGTCGCCGGCGCGCGACGCGACGCGGATCGTCGCCTGGTACGCCTCCTCCGCCCAGGGGCGGACGTCGGCGGCGCGGCGCCAGAGGGCGAGGGCGTCGTCCAGGCGTCCGCGGCCCTCGGCGGCGCGGGCGGCGCGGTCGAAGGCGTCGTACGCCTCGGTGCGCACGACCTCGCGCTCGCGCCGCACCCAGGCGGCGAACGGGGCGGCGCCGGCATCGTCGAAGCCGTCGAGGAAGGGGCCGTGCAGGAGGTGGGGGCCGGACGCGTCCCCCTCCGCCGCGTCGCCGTGCGCCCACGCGCGGAAGGCGGCGAGGTCGGTGGTGACGGGGGCGTCGGGGGCGAGGGCGACCCGCCGGCGGTCGATCGTCAGGTAGGGGCCGTAGTGCTTCTTGAGGTCACTGAGCACGACCCGCAGGTTGTTGCGGGCGGCGGCGCCGTCCTTGTCGGCCCACAACAACTCCAGCAGGGACGCGCGGTCGACGGGGCCGTCGGTGGCGGCGAGGTGGAACAGCACGGCGTACCCCTTGCGGTGGCGCAGGGCGGGGGCGTCCGCCCCCTCGCGGACGAGGGTCGGCGTACCGGTCAGCCGAACGTGGAGCGGTGCGGGCGCGGTCACGCGTTAACAATACACGTACGCGCTAATGTTCGGGGCCGAATCGCGCGTGCTACCCTCGCTCGCGATGGACGACGCCACCGTCCGGCACTACCCCGACCCCGACGCCTACCGGCGGGTCGTGGAGCCGCTGCTCCTCGAGCGCGAAGCGGCCAACTGCATCCAGCTCGGCGTCCTCGCCGCCCTCACCCGCGGCGACCGGCGCGACGCCTTCCTCGGCACCGTCGAGCGCGACGGCGTCCCGCAGCTCGCGGCGATGCGCATCGCCCCGCACGACCTCACCCTCTCGCAGGCCCGCGACGTCGCGGCGGTGGAGCCGCTCGTCGAGCGCCTCCTCGCCGCGGAGCGCGGCGCGACGTTCGAACCCGAATCGGTGCAGGAGGCGCTCGGGCGGATCGCCGGGGTGCGCGGCGACCCCGAGACCAGCGAGGCGTTCGCCGCCGCCTGGACGGCGGCGAACGGCGGGGAGGTGGAGACCGTCGCGACCTTGAACGTCTACGAGGCGCGCGACGCCCACGCCGCCGACGTCCCCGGCCACGCCACCCGCGCGACCGAGGACGACCACGACCTGCTGGCCGGCTGGATCCACGCGTTCTACGCCGAGGCGGTCCCGCACGAACCGCAGCACGCCGAGGCCGCCGTCGCCCGCTGGCTGGCCGGCGGGGGGCGGGCGTTGTGGATCTGGCGGACCGACGCGGGGCCGGTGGCGCTGGTCGGGCTCGGGCACCCCACGCCGCACGGCGTCCGCATCCGCGCGGTGTATACGCCGCCCGAGCACCGCGGGCAGGGCTACGCCCAGGCAGCGGTCGCCGCGGTGACGCGGCACCTGCTCGACGAGGGCCGGCGACCGTTCGTCTTCGCCGACGCGAGCGACGCGGGCGCGAACCACGTCTACGCCGGCGTGGGCTTCGAGACGGTCGGCGAGGCGCACCACCTGCGCTTCGCGACCGGCCTGCGGCAGGGCTGACGCCGCCCCACCCGAGCGGCCGGCACCGCCGCGGCGCCACCCGCCATCGATTTGACCGCCTCCATCCCGCGTGATACGAACGTGACACGTCGCGGCTGCCGTCTCCAGCGCGCGAGGGTCGCATCCGGCCCGCGCCCCACCCCGCCGCGCCGGAGGTCCCGATGCCGAGTCGCACGCCGTTCCGCACCCTCACGCTTCCGCTGGTCCTGCTCGCCCTCGCGTCGGCCGGCCTCCTGACCGCCTGCAGCCGCAACGCCGACCCCGCGCCCGACGGCGCTGCGGGCCCCGACCGACTCGTCGTCACCGCCGCGCCCGACGCCGCGGTGACGAACGCGCCGTTGGACGTCGCCCCGCGCGTCGAGCGGCGCGACGCGACCGACGCGCTCGTGCCGACGACCACCGACGTCGTCGTCCGCCTCGCCGACCCCGGCGGCGACGTCCAGCTCGCCGGCCCGACGGCGGTGTCCTCGGTCGACGGCGTCGCGACCTTCGACGCCCTGACCCTGTCGGGCCCCGCCGGCGCGACGCCGACCCTGCGCTTCGACGCCGAAGGGGTCTCCCCCGTCGACGCGGGCCCCATCGTTCTCGCCGCCGGCGCCGCAGCCCGCCTGCACGTCGAGGGGGTCGGTGCCTCGCAACGCAGCGACGTCCCCTTCGACGTCGTCGTCGTGCTCCGCGACGCGGCCGGCAACGAGGCGCCCGCCCCCCAGGACCTCACGATCACGCTGCGGGCGGAGACCGACGGGGACGGCGAGCTCCGCTTCGCCCACCCGCGCACCGGCATCCCCACCGTCGTTCTCCCCGCCGGCGAGACGCGCGTCACGCTCCGCGACGTGCTGTTCACCGGCGGTGGCGGCGAGGCCGGGCCCGGCTTCCGCCTCGTCGCGGAGACCGACACCCTCGACACCCTGGAGCCGGCGCCCAGCGACCCCGTGGTCAGCCCCGACCTGGTGCTGGCGCTCACCACCGACGACGCCGCGCTCTACTCCGACGGGCGCGCCACGACCGGCGTCCGCGTCACCCTCGCGGGCACGGACGGCACGCCGGTGTCCGGCGTCGACGTCCGCCTCTCCACCGACCTCGGCACGCTCCTGACGCCGGCCGGCGACCCGATCGACGGCACCTGGGTGACCCCGACCGACGCCGACGGCGTGGTCCGGGCCCGCCTGCGCGCCTCGACCGACGTCGACGTCGCGACCCTCACCGCCGCCTGCCCCGGCAGCTGCACCGCCACCCGCGAGGTGACGTTCCTCGCGGAGCCGATGATCCTGCGGTTCTCGAGCGACACCGACTTCGACGTCAAGCTGCCCATCTCCGGATCGCCCGAGGCCACCTGGCGGCACGATGGCGGTCCGGTGCGCACCCAGACCGATTTCGCTCAGGCGATCACGTTGAGCGCCGGCGACTGGAGGGTGGAGATTCGCGGCACCGCGACGGCGTTCGGTAGCCCGGGAGGATGGACCGGCGTGGATGAGCTGGACGCCGTGGAGCGCTGGGGCGACCTCGGCCTCGTGACGTTGGAGGACGCATTTTGGGGTGCGGGCCGGGCGTTCACGGTGCCCGCCGACCTGCCCCCAAGCGTGAACGATCTCGAGGAGGCGTTCCGCGATGCAACAGCGTTCAACGACGACGTCTCGACGTGGGACGTCTCGAACGTCCACAACTTCAAGGGCCTCTTCCGTGACGCGGCGGCGTTCAACAACGGCTGCCCACCCAGCTCGACCGATTGCCCGCTGACCTGGACCGGGATCGGTACGCAGACCGACGAGGACGTGGACCTCCAGCGGGTGTTCCAGAGCAACGGCGTCGTCACGGTGTTCAACCAGGACGTCAGCAGCTGGAACCTGGAGCGCGTGGTCGACACGTCGGACATGTTCAAGAACGCCGAAGCGTTCAACAACGGCTGCGCCCCCGGCGACCCGAGCTGTCCCCTGACCTGGACCGCCATCGGGACGAAGGCCGACGACGACGTCGACCTGTCGAACATGTTCTCGACGTCCGCCGGCATCACGACGGTCTTCGACCAGGACGTCAGCAGCTGGAACGTCGCGCACGTCGATGATTTCACCAGCATGTTCGAACGCGCCAACGCCTTCGACAACGGCGGCGTCGCCCTCGACTGGACCGACGTCGGAACCCAAGCCACCGAGGACGTGAAGATGCCGTACATGTTCAAGAACGCCGCGACGGCGTCGCCGACCTCGTTCAACCAAGACGTCAGCAACTGGAACGTCGCCCACGTCTACGACTTCACCAGCATGTTCGAACGCGCCGACGCCTTCGACAACGGCGGCGTCGCCCTCGACTGGACCGACGTCGGAACCCAAGCCACCCAGGACGTGAAGATGGCGTTCTTCGTGAAGGCCCAGGACGGCGCTCCGTCCCCCTTCGCGCAGTCCGTCGCGACGTGGCGGTTCGGTGGGGTCGACGACCTCACCGACGCGTTCCGCTACGCCCCGAACTTCGACGACGATCTCGCGCACTGGTGCATCGAGCCGTCCGCGGGGAACGACAACTTCGTCGAATCGGGCGCTCCGCTCGACACGTTCCCCGGTCGCCTCCCCACCTGGGACTGCGTGAGCGACGCGGCGCCCGAGGTCACGGCCACCGCGACGAGCAGTCGCGTGGACGTCCAGGTCACGTCGCCCACGGAGTGGGCGACGGCCGAGCTGACGGTCAGCGGCTACGAGGCGACGTGGACGACCGCCACCAGCCCCACCGAGTGGCCCGCCTGGACGTCGCTGGGCGCGGGCGCGAGCGGCACGATCGACCTGACGGTCACCGGCGTCGACCACCGGGTGCGGGTGCGCGGCGTGTTCGTCAGCGGCGGGGAGGCGCGCTACGCGGTCCCGACGACGACCGACGTCGTCGTGCCCAGCCCCTGAGGGACGCTCCGCAGGGGCCGCCCCTCAGGGGCGCAACGCCGCATCGACGCGGGGTTTGACCTCGGTCCCCAGCAGTTCGATGCTGCGCAGGAAGTCCCGCTGCGGCAGCAGGCCGACGTCCATCTGCAGGATTTGGCGGTCGTGCCCGAGGGCCTCGCGGAGCGCCAGGATGCGCTCCGCGATCTCCTCGGGGTCGCCGACGAACAACGCGCCGCCGGGTGCCACGTCGTGGTCGTAGACGTGCCGCGGCATCGGCGCGAAGCCCCGCCGCCGACCGATGTCGCGCATCACCCGGTGCCACGCGGGCCACCAGGTGTCCCGCGCGGCGTGGGCGTCGTCGCCGACGAACCCGGGGTTCGCGACCGCGACGCGGGTGCGGTCCTCGGGCACCCCGGCGTCCGCCGCGCTGCGGCGGTAGAGGTCGGCGAGCGGCGCGAAGCGCGCCGCCTCGCCGCCGATGATGCCGTAGGCGACCGGCAGCCCCAGGCCGCCCGCGCGGGCCGACGACCCGGGGTTCCCGCCGGTCGCGAGCCAGATCGGCAGGTGCCCCCCGTCGGGGCGGGGGACGACCTCCGCCTCGCGGAGCGGCGCGCGGACGGTGCCCTCCCAGGTGACCGGGTCGCCTCGGTCGATGGTGAGGAGCAGGTCGAGCTTCTCGGCGTACAGCCGGTCGTAGTCGTCCAGGTCGTACCCGAACAGCGGGAACGACTCGGTGGAGGACCCCCGGCCGGCGGTGATCTCCGCGCGACCGTTCGAGAGCGCGTCGAGGGTCGAGAACGCCTGGTACACCCGCACCGGGTCGTCGGTGGAGAGCACGGTGACGGAGCTGATGAGCTTGATGCGCTGCGTCGTCGGGGCGGCCGCACCGAGCACGACCGCCCCGGCGCTGGCCGGCATCTCCGGCGTGTGGTGCTCGCCGATCCCGAAGACGTCGAGGCCGACGTCGTCGGCGAGGCGGATGGCCTCGAGGAGGTTGCGCATCGCCTGCGCCTGCGAGACGGGGCGCTGCGTGGCGGGGTCGAGGGCGGTCGTGCCGAAGCTGTAGACGCCGAGTTCCATGGCCCGTAGCGTCGCACGGCGGGTGGCGCGGGGCTCGGTGGGCGCGCCGGGCGGTGGCGGTGACGTGTGCACACCCCAGGGCACCGTCACGTACGTACCGTGTTCGTGATGTCTCGGGGAGCGTCCCGCCGACGCGGCGTCACCTTCGTCGAACTCCTCGTCGTCCTGGCCGCCATGGCGGCCCTGGCGGCGGTGGGGTTCGTCCGCATGGGCACCGCACAAGCACGCGCCTACGCCGAGGAGGTCCGCGCCACCGTCGCCGCCGGCCGCTTCGAAGCGATCCGCCGCGACGCCCCCGTCGCCGTCCGCTGGGACGAAGGACGGGGCGCCTTCCTCGCCGTCGTCGGCCGACCCGACCTGCCCTGTACCGGTGACGAGATCGTCGCCCGCGCCGACGCCGCCACCCACGCCCGCGTCGCGGTCGACACCGACCTGGTGGGCGACGCGGCGCTCGTGTGGCTCCCCAGCGGTACGGCCCGCGGCTGCGACTTCGCCGGCTTCCCCGAACGGATCGCCACCCTCGACGACGGCCGCACGTCCGTCGACGTCACCGTCACCCTCACCGGACGCGTCACCGTCGCCGACGCCGCCACGCCATGAGGCGCGCGCGGCGCACCGGCGGGTTGAGCCTCCTCGAGGTGCTGCTCGCGGTCGCGGTGATCGGCGTGGGGGTGCTGACCCTCACCCGCGTCCACACCGGCGCGCTGCAGGCCAGCCTGCAGGCGGAACGCATCGCGGAAACCACCCGCCTGGTCCGCAACGAACTCGAGTGGCAACGCCACGCCGCCCTCCAACCCACGAGCACCGACTGCCTCACCGCCCTCCCCGACGTCGTGACCGACTGCCGGGTGGACATCGAACCGTGCACGTTCGACGCCGACGCCGGCACGCTGACGTGCGGCGGCGGGACCGCCCCGAACACCTACCGGATCGCCGTCACCGCCACCCGCGAGGACGGCGCGACGCAGACGCTGTCGGCGCTGTGGACCGGGACGATCCTGACGGGGAGCGACCCGTGAGGTCCCGTCGGCGTGACGGCTTCACGGTCGTGGAACTCCTCGTGGCTTCGGCGATCACGCTGTTCGCGCTTCTCGCACTCGGGGGCCTGTTCGCCCAGGCGGGACGGACCTTCCAAGCGAGCGCCGAACGAAGCACGTCGTTTCAGGACGTCGAGGGCGCCGTCGCCGTGCTTCGCCACGACCTCGCGCTCGCGGGGTACCCCGGACCCGACCGTGCCGACGACGCCGAACCGTTCGACGCGTGGACCGGTGGGGTCACCCTCCGAATCGAACGCGCCGACGCCTCCGATCGCGTGACGGCGTACTACCTCGACGACCGCTACACCGCCTCCGACGACGTGGAGCGCCACCGGGCGGCCTTCGAACGCGATGCCGACGAGGGAACGCTCGTGCGGTCCCTTCGGACCGGGGGTGCCACGTACGCGGGGGCGCTCCTGGGCGACGTCGGTGGGTTCCACGTCGTGGACCTCGTTCGAGCGGATCGATCGACGATCCCCGTGGCGTCGTTCCCGACCGGCGGAACCGTGCCGGACGACGTCGTGGGGCTGCGCGTCCGCATCGAGCGGACCGATGGTCGGGAGTCGACCTTCGTCATCGCCACGTTCAACCCGCAGTCGGTCGAGGTGGTCGACCGATGAGGTACGCCCCGACGCGCCGCGACGAACGCGGCTTCGTGCTCGTCACGACCCTCCTCGTCCTCGTGATCCTCGCGGTGCTGGCGACCTCGTTGCACTTCGTCGCGACGACCAACCTCGACGTGGCGCGCAACACGTACGCCGCGGCCGAAGCGGAGTTCGCTGCGAACGAGGGTCTGGACCTCGCAATCCTGGCGTTGCAAGCGGCGTACGACGGGTCGGAGGGCGCGACGTGGCCGGAGGCCGGCGACCTGGTTCCCTCGAGCGACAGGTACGCCGTGGAGACCGTGGCGTACGTCTCGGACGACGACGGCACGGTCACCGGAGGCCACCTCACCGTCACCGGGTACGGGCGCGGTTCGGCCGTCCACCGCGCCACCGCACACTTCACCGTCGGCTCGGACACGCGGTTCGAAGGATGGCAAACCACGAACGACGTCACGCTCAACGGGCGCATGGACCTATCCATCCCCTTGGCTGCGAACGGGTCGATTCGGGCGCCGGCCGCCCGCGATGCTCGCCCCACCGACGTCGCGAACGCATCCCCGCTGGGGACCTCCGGCATCCGGGCCGACGGGACGCCGCACGAATGCGACCTCGGGAAGGGAGGACGCGCCCCCGAATGCCGCGCAGGGGCGGCGCGCGTACCCGACCAGGCGTTGAACCGCGCCGATCTCGTCGCGGACTGGGGGGACGGGTGTCGTTTCACGTTCACCGGTTCGGTGTCGATCGACGCCAGCGCCTACCCTCCAGGCACGCGCCTCTGCCTCGGAGACGGCGCGGAGGCGACGCTCCGTGGCGAGGCGAGCGGCCTCACGGTCGTCGGTGGGAACGACACGACCGTGCGCATCGAAGCGACCAGTACCGATGCCGACGGCCTCGCGACGCCGTTCGGTCTCCGGGTTTCGGCAGCGACCGTCGCTCCCGGCGACGGCATGCGCCTGACCGGGACGAATACCCTCCTCGCCGAACGCGACGTCGTGTTCGACGCACGTCGCGCGGCGATCGAGGGGACACCTGGGCCCGACGGGGGCACGATCATCGGAACGCTGGTCGCCTCGGAGGGCAACGTGCGGTTCGAGCGCAAGCCCTCCACGGTGTTCCACACCGCCGTCTTCGCGGAGGGCAGCGTGTGCAAGCGTGGGGGAGGCGGAATGGATTTCACGGGCCCGATCTACGCCCGAGCCCGCCCCGACATCGACATCGGGCGGCCCTGCCAACGGGGGATCTATTGGAACGGGGGTGGGGGCGGCGCGGTGGAGGCGGTCGCGAACCCCGGCTTCCTGAGCGCGACCCGGGATCCGGACGCCCCGCCCCCCGGCGTATCGCTGCGCGCACGCCGGCCCTGACCCCACCCGCCCCCCGGGTACACTCGCGCGCATGACGCAGCCTCGTGAACGTGCCGTTCCGCGCATCCGGATCGCGCCCGACCTGGAGATCGCGCGGGTCCTGACCGGCCTGTGGCAGGTCGCCGACATGGAGCGCGGCGGCGCGACCCTCGATCCGGAGACCGCGGCGGCGGCGATGGACCGGTACGTCGCGGCCGACCTCACGACGTTCGACATGGCGGACCACTACGGCTCCGCGGAGGTGATCGCCGGGCACCACCGGGCGACGCGGGGCGGCGCGACGCAGATGCTGACGAAGTGGGTGCCGAAGCCCGGCCCGACGACCGACGCGGACGTCGTCGCGGCGGTCGACCGGGCAGCGGAGCGCCTTCGGACCGACCGCATCGACCTTTTGCAGTTCCACACCTGGACGTACGACGACCCGGTGTGGCTCGACCAGCTGCACCAGCTGAACGCCCTGCGCGAGGCGGGCCGCATCGGGGCGTTGGGTCTCACGAACGTCGATACCGCGCACTGGCGGATGGCGCTCGACGACGGCGTGCCGGTCGTGACGAACCAGGTCAGCTTCTCGCTGCTCGACCGGCGCGCGGCGCACGGGCTGACCGACCTCGCCGTCGAACGCGGCGTGCACGTCCTGGCGTACGGGACCCTCGCGGGCGGGCTGCTCACCGACCGCTGGCTCGGCCGCGAGGAGCCGACGTGGGACGACGACGCGACGCCGTGGTCGCTGAACAAGTACCGCCGCTTCGTCGAGCAAATCGGCGGGTGGGACGCCTACCAGGGCGTCCTGCACGCCGCGCGCGCCGTCGCCGACCGGCACGACGCCTCGATCGCGAACGTCGCGACGCGCTTCGTGCTCGATACGCCCGGCGTCGCGGGCGTCATCGTGGGGGCGCGGCTGGGCGAGTCGGAGCACGTCGACGACACCCTGCGCGGGCTCGCGCTCGCGCTGTCCGACGCCGACCGCGCGATCCTGGAGGACGCGATCGCGAACCTCGACCCGGTGCCGGGCGATTGCGGCGACGAGTACCGCACGCCGCCGTTCCTGACCGCGTCGGGCGACCTCCGCCACCACCTCGACGCCCTCCCCGCGCCGTACCCGGTCCAGACCGACGGGCGCGGCGTCCACCGGGTGCGGACCGGCACGGAGTGGGAGGGGCGCGCCGGCTACGCCCGCGCGCGGCGCGACGGCCGCGAGATCCGCATCTCGGGCACGACCGCGCACCACGGGGCGCGCCTCGTCGCGCCGGGCAGCGCCGCCTCGCAGACGCACTTCGTGCTGGACAAGGTGGCGGGGGTCCTGCGCAGCCTCGGCGCGACGATGGACGACGTGGTGCGGACCCGCATCCACGTCGCCGACCCCGCCGACGTCGCGGCGGTCGCCGACGCGCACGGGGCGCGCCTGGGGCGGGCGGAGCCGGCGAACACGTTGGTGGCGTCGGGGTTGATCGGCGAGGACGTCCGCGTCGAGATCGAGGTGGACGCCCTCGCGCCGGAGGACGGCTGACTCAGCGCACGAGGTGGAAGTGCGTCTGCCGTCCGCCCCCGAGGTAGCGGACCGCCCCGCCGGTGAAGGCCACGATCTGTTCGGTGGCGAGGTAGATCGTTTGGCCGTCCCACTCGGGCAGCGGGTGGCGGATCAGCATCTCGAAGGAGAACAGGGTGTCGTCGTGCAGGATCGCCTCGCCGGTCCCGGGGAGGAATTGCTGCTCGTCGTAGCGGCCGATCATCGGGCCGGCGCCGTGCCCGTGCACGCCGATCGGGTGGCTGTAGATGCGGCCGTCGAGGCCCTCGGCGTCCATCGCGGCGCGGGCGGCGGCGAGGACCTCGTTGCCGGTCCGGCCGGCCACCATCTCCGCGGCGAGGAGGTCCTGCTGGCGGTTGGCGAGGCGCATCGCTTCGCGCATGCCGTCGCTGGGGCCGTCCTCGTGCAGGTGCGGGACGTAGGCGTTGCGTTGCGTGTCGGTCGCCAGGCCGAGCTCGTGCAGCCCGAAGTCGCAGTGCAGCAGGTCGCCGGGCAGGATCACCGCGTCCGGCGTCGCCCCCATGGGGCTCAACGTCGTGCCGCGCCGCTGGATGGAGACCGAGGGGTGGAACCAGCAGCTCAGCCCGAGCTCGCGGGTGCGCTCCCGCAACCACCAGGCGACGTCGGTGGCGCGGGTGACGCCGGGCTGGATGACGCGCGCCGAGAACGCTTCGGCGATGAGGTCGTGCGCGAGGCGGTTGCTGGCGTCGGCGGAGGCGATCTCCTCGGGGAGGCGCCGCTCGAGCCAGCCGACCGCGACGCGTTCGGCGGAGACGGTGCGGGCGAACAGGTCGGGGCCGAGCGCCTCCTCGAGCCAGGCGTGCTGGGTGACGGTCAGGCCGTCACCGAACGCGAACGTCTCGCTGACGTCGATGCCGATGCGGGTCACGGTGCGGGCCTCGAGGATGCGGCGCAGCGCCTCGGCTTGCGTCTCCTCGGCGCGTTCGGTCTGCGTCTTGCGCCAGACCGGGTCGTACGTTTCGTCCAGCCCGATGCCGGCGTTGGCGATCGCCAGCGCCTCGAAGGGGCCGTCCTCGGGGGCGTGGAAGACCAGCACGGTGCGGCGGCGGGCGGAGAGCATGGGGGCGGGCAGGAGGCTCAGGACGACCGGGTCCTCGGCGTACTCGCGGGCGACGACGATCCAGGTGTCGATCCCCTCGCGGCGCATGACCTCGGGGAGGACGGTCTCGAGGCGGCGGCGCAGCCAGTCGTTCTGGACGCGGGCGGCCTCGCGCAGCGGCAGGACCGCGCGGAAGGTGTCGGTCGCGCGGTTCACGCCGCGCCCCCCTCGTCGTCCGTCGCGCCGCGCCCGAGCGCCCGGAGGGCGTCCACGTCGAAGGTGCGGACCGGGCCGTGCCCGAGGCCCTCGTAGCGGGAGCGGCCGTAGTAGATCGCGGGGGAGGCGACCGCGGCGTCGAGCAACCGGTCCGGGTAGGCGTCGGCGTCGGCGTAGACGCCGGTGACGTCGCCGACGAACCAGTCGTGGTCGCCGGCGGGGTGGCGTTCGCGGACGGTGCAGGCGTAGGCGAGGTAGGCGTCCTCGAGGATCGGCAGGCCGTGGTCGCCCTCGCGCCAGGCGAGGTTCAGCGCGGCCAGCTTGTCGGGCACGTCCGCGCCGCTGAGCACGCCGGCGCCCTGGACGGCGTCGGCGCGTTCGATGGGGAGGAAGTGCACGGCGAAGGCGCCGGCGGCGGCGACGAGGGCGTGGGTGTGGCGTTCGGGGGCGATCGCGACGCCGTACAGCGGCGGGGCGGCGGAGAGGGCGGCGTGCCACCCGGCGCTCATGACGTTGACGGCGTCGCCGTGCCGGGCGGTGACGACGGCGACCGGGCCGGGGTAGTAGCCGAAGAAGGCGTCCTGGGCGTCGTGGCGCGCCTTGCTGCGGGGGTGCGCGGCGGAGGGGACGTCGGACTCGGGGGCGTCGGGGGGCGGGGGGGCGTGCGGGGTGGGCGGTGCGGGGGGCATGGGGGCAGGGTATCGCGCCCACCCCCCGCCGTTGAACCCTGTTCAATATCTTGACGGGTCCGGGGGGCTTCTCTATACTCGCCGGAACTCCGCACCCCCGAGGAGGCGCGATCCCGCCGTGAACCCGAACGACGTCACCCTCGTCCGCGAGAAGCACGCCCAACTCGACGCCTGGCTGCCGCAGCTGGAGGCGGACGCCTGGCTCGTCCTCACCCGCGAGGACAGCGACCCCGCCGCGCACCTCCTGACCGGCGACGGCGTCGTCGGCGAAGCCGCCTTCCTGATGACGAAGACCGGCCGCAAGGTCGCCGTCGTCGCCGACTACGACGTCGACCCGTTCGAACGCACCGGCGTCTTCGAGGTCGTCCCCTACGGCACCGGCGGCTTCATGGAGCCGCTGCGGACGCTGCTCGAGGAGGTCGCCCCGACCACCCTCGCGGTGAACGCGTCGACCTCCGACCCGCTCGCCGACGGGCTCAGCGTCGGGATGCTGCACAAGCTCGGCACGATCCTGCCGGTGGAGCCGTTCGACGAACGCCTCCGGCCCGCCCCGACCGCGCTCGCCGACCTGCGCGCCCTCAAGACCCCCGAGGAACTGCGCCGCCTGCGCGAGGCGGTGCGCATCACCGAAACCGTCCTCGACGAGGTCGGCGACTTCCTCCGCGCCGGGCGCAGCGAGCGCGAGGTCGCGGCGTTCGTCAAGGAACGCCACCGGCACTACGGCGTCACCCACTCCTTCGGGGACGGCGCGAACGTCATGGTCGGGCACGTCGGCATGGGCCACCGCCCCGCCAGCGACGCCGAACTCACGCCGGGCGACACCGTCGTCGTCGACATGGGCGTGTACGTCGAGGGCTACACCAGCGACATCCAGCGCGCCTGGTACGTCCGCCGCGACGGCGAGGACGCCGCCCCCCCGGAGATCGAGCACCGCTTCCGCACCGGCCACGACGCCATGATGAAGGCGATCGACGCCATGAAGCCCGGCGTCGCCGGCTGGGAGCTCGACGCGATCGCGCGCGAGCACCTCGAGGCGAACGGCATCCCCGCCTACACCCACGCGCTCGGCCACCAGATCGGGCGCGCCGTCCACGACGGCGGCACCACCCTCGCCCCCCTCAACGCCCGCTACGGCGAACGCGGCAAGCCCGCGATCCGCGCCGGCGAGGTGTACACCGTCGAACCGGTCGTGCACGGCCGCACCGGCGTCGACGGTCCGCCCGTCGGCCACGAACAGGACGTCCTCGTCACCGAGGACGGCCACGAGGTCCTCAGCCACCCCCCGACGAGCTTCCCGCTCGTCTGACGCCGCCCGCCGCCCTCCGCCCCCGCGTCCGCCCCGAGGCCCGCCGTCCCCTCGCCCGCCCGACCCGCATCCTGGAGGTTGTCGTGACGAAGTTCCTCGCACCGCTGTACGCCCTGCTCCTCGCCGGCCTGCTCGCCCTCGGCTCGGCCCAGGCACAGTCCACGTTGACGATCGGCACCGTCGCCGAAGCGTCCGACCTCGACCCGCGCATCACCTACGACGTCTACAGCTACCAGCGGATGTACGCGATCATGGAGCCGCTGTTGATCTTCGACACCGACCTCAGCTACCAGCCGCGCCTCGCGACCTCCTGGGAGTTCGCCGAGGACGGCCGCAGCATCACCTTCCAGCTGCGCGAGGGCGTCGAGTTCCACCACGGCCGGCCGTTCACCGCCGAGGACGTCAAGTACACGTTCGACTGGATGCTGAACCCCGACAACCCCGCCGCCAACCCGGCGTTGTACGAGGACATCACGAACGTCGAGATCCTCGACGACACCACGGTCCGCTTCGACCTGACCGGCGACAACGCCTTCATCCTCAACTCGATCGCGCGCCTGCACATCGTCCCCGCCGACCTCGGCGAGAACGAGGACTTCGGCAGCGCCCCCGTCGGCACGGGCCCGTTCGTGTTCGAGTCCTGGGCGCGCGACGACCGCATGGTCCTGACCGCCAACCCCGACTACTGGGGCGGCGCGCCGAAGGTCGACCGCGTCGAGTTCCGGCCCATCATCGAGGACACCACCCGCCTCATCGCGCTCGAGTCGGGCGAGATCGACCTCTACTACGGCCAGCCGGTCCGCAGCGAACTGGACAACCTCGAGGCGAACGACGCGATCGACGTGCAGCGCGTCGACGGGCTCGGGCACCAGTACGTCGCGTTCAACACCGAGCACCCTGAGCTCGGGGACGCGCGCGTCCGCCAGGCGATCAGCCACCTCATCCCCCGCGAAGGCATCGTCGAGCGCATCCTCGAGGGCGTCGGCAGCGTCGGCACCGGCCCCATCGCCCCGAGCAGCGTCTACTTCGAGCCCGAGGCGGAGACCTACCCGTACGACCCCGAGCGCGCCGCGGAGCTCCTGGAGGAGGCCGGCGTCGACCAGCTGTCGGTCCGCCTGCACACGAACGAGAACCCGGTCCGCCCGCTGATGGCCGAGATCCTGCAGTTCGAAGCGCAGCAGATCGGCGTGGAGATCGAGATCATCGTCGAGGAGTTCGGCGCCTTCATCGACCGCCTGCTCGACAGCACCGACTACGACCTGTTCCTGATCGGTTGGAGCGGGAACGTCGACCCGAACTACGCGATGTACGAGCTGTTCCACAGCACCGGCGGGTCGAACTTCACCGCCTACGGCAACCCCGAGCTCGACGCGCTGCTCGACGAGGGTCGGCGCCTGCCGCCCGGGAGCGAGGAGAGCATCGCGACGTACAAGGAGGCGCAGCGGGTGCTGATGGACGACGCGCCGTTCGCCTTCATCAACCACAGCGAAGAGGTCGCCCTCAGCCGCGCGAGCGTCGAGGGCTGGGAGGCGCACCCGTACTCGAGCGCCACCTTCGCGAACCTGCACCTCGTCGAGATCACCGACTGAACCACGCCCCCACCCGCCGCCGGCCGTCGCGTCCCCCCGGGGCGCCGGCCGGCGGCGCTCGTCCGGCCCCCGCCGGCCAACGGGACCTCCGCACATGGGCATCACCGGCTACGTCCTCAAACGCCTGATCTCCCTCGCGATCACCCTCCTCGGGGTCTCGGTGATCGTGTTCCTGCTCGTCCACCTCTCGCCGGGCGACCCCATCCGCATCATGCTCGGCGAGCAGGCCCGCCCCGAGGACGTCCAGCGCCTCACCGAGCTGTACGGCTTCGACGAGCCGCTCCCGGTGCAGTACGTCCGCTGGATGGCGGCCGCCGTCCAGGGCGACCTGGGCGACTCGATCCGCTCCGGGACGCCGGTCATCGAGCTCGTCGCGCAACGCCTGCCCGCGACGATCGAGCTCGCCGTCGTCGCGCTGATCCTCGCCGTCGTGATCGGGATCCCCCTCGGGGTCCTCGCGGCGGTCACCCGCAACTCCCCGATCGACCTCGCCAGCATGGGGCTGGCGCTGGTGGGGGTGGCCGCCCCGAACTTCTGGATCGGCCTCATCCTGCTCTCCACCGTCGCGTCGAACGTCGGCTGGATCCCCGCCTTCGGGCGCGGACCGGGCGTCGTCGAGGCGTTCGGGGCCGGCCTGACCGAGTTCCGTTGGGGGCCCCTCCTCGACGCCGGGCGGCACCTGCTGCTGCCCTCGCTGGCGATCGGCACCAGCATCATGGCGATCATCACCCGCATGACCCGCTCCTCGCTGCTCGAGGTGTTGGGCCTCGACTACGTCCGCACCGCCCGCGCGAAGGGGGTGCGGCGCGCCGTGGTGACGGTGCGGCACGCGCTGCGCAACGCCATCCTGCCGGTCGTGACGGTCGTCGGGCTGCAGTTCGGCTTCCTGCTCGGCGGCGCGATCGTCACCGAAACGGTGTTCGCCTGGCCCGGCATCGGGCGGTTGATCGTCGATTCCATCGCCCAGCGCGACTTCCCCGTCGTGCAGGGCAGCATCCTCATGCTCGCGGTGGTGTTCGTGTTCGTGAACCTGCTCGTCGACCTCAGTTACGGCCTCATCAACCCGAGGATCCGCTATGACTGACGCCGCGCCCTCCGGCCCCGACACGTCCGCCACCGCGCGGTCCGGCGCCCCGTCGAGCCCCCGCCGCCGCCTCCTGCGCCGCCTGCTGCGCAACCCGAACGTCCTGGTGGGCGGCGTGCTGATCGTGCTGTTCGTCGTCGTCGCGGCGTTCGCGCCGTGGTTGACGCCGATGGATCCCTACGCGCAGGACCTGTGGACCCGCTACGAACCGCCGCGCGGCCTGTGGGTCGACGGGGCGCTCAACACCGAGTTCGTGCTCGGCGCGGACGCGCTCGGGCGCGACATCCTCTCGCGCCTGATCGTCGGGACGCGCGTCTCGCTCCTGGTCGGCTTCCTCGCCACCAGCCTCTCGCTGGTCTTCGGGATGGTCCTCGGCGCGGTCGCGGGCTACCTCGGGGGCCTGGTGGACGACGTGATCATGCGGATCATGGACGTCCTGTTGGCGCTCCCGGGGATCCTCCTGGCGATCGCCATCGTCGCGGCGTTGGGCCCGAACATCGTCAACGCCATGCTGGCGATCGCGGTCGTGCGCATCCCCACGATGGCGCGCGTCGTGCGCAGCGAGGTGCTGGCGCTCCGCGAACAGGAGTTCGTCGAGTCCGCCCGCGCGCTGGGCGGAGGGCACGTCCACATCCTCGTGCGGCACGTCATCACGAACGCGTGGGCGCCCGCCCTCGTCCTCGCCACCCTGGGGATGGGCACCGCCATCGTCGCGGAGGCCGCCCTGTCGTTCCTGGGGCTGGGGACGCAACCGCCGGACGTGAGTTGGGGGCGGATGCTGAGCGTCGGCCGCGAGGTCATCCGCACGTCGCCGCACGTGACGTTGTTCCCCGGCGTCGCGATCACCCTCACGGTGCTGGCGTTCAGCCTGTTGGGGGACGGCCTGCGCGACGTCTTCGACCGGCGCCTCAAGGACGGTTCGTGACCCGCGCCGTGGCGCTGCTCGGCGTCGTCGGCATCTCCTTCTCCGCGATCTTCGTCGGCCTCGCCGACGTCGCGGCGACCAGCGCCACCTTCTACCGCACCGCCCTCGCCGCGCCGGTCCTGCTGGCGCTCGCCGCCGCCCGCGGGCTGCTGCCGGTCGCGGGCGGGCCCGCCTGGTCGCCGGCCGGCGTGCGCTTCGCGCTCGCGACCGGCGCGATCTTCGCGCTGAACGTCACCGTCTGGCACGTCAACATCGCCGTCGCCGGCGCGGGCCTGTCGACGTTGATGGGGAACCTGCAGGTGGTCCTCGTGGGCGTCATCGCCTGGTGGCTGCACGGGGAGCGCCCGACCGGTCTCACCCTCGCGCTGCTGCCCGTCCTCCTGCTCGCCGTCGCGATGATCGCCGGCGTCGTCGGGGAGCCGACGACCATCCAACGCCCCTGGCTGGCCGCAGGCCTCGGGCTCGCGACCGCGGCGGCGAACGCGACGTACCTGCTCAGCTTCCGGCAGGCCAGCCGCCGCCTCCCCTCCTCCCTCGCCGCGCTGGTGCTGGTGACCTTCGCGGCGGCGGCGACGACGCTCGCGCTCTCCCCCGCCGACCCCGCCTTCGCGCTGCGCGTCCCCGCCGGCGCGCTCGCCTGGTTGGCGGCGCTGGCGCTCGTCAGTCAGGTCCTCGGCTGGTTGGCGATCACGCCGGCGTTGCGGCGCCTGCCGACCCTCGAGGTCGGCATGCTGTTGCTGCTGCAACCGATGCTGACGATCCTGTGGGGGGCGTGGATCTTCGGGGAGCGGCACACCGGCGTGCAGTGGGCGGGCGTCGCGATCCTCGTCGCCGGGCTCGCCCTCGTGCAGATCCGGGGCGTGACGCGCCCCGCGCCGGCCGCCGCGGCGCCCGCCACGGTGCCGGGCGCCGGCGGGGGCGCGGCGCCGCCCACCCCCACGCCGGCCCCGGCGGAGCGTCAGGAGTGAAGCCAGGTGTTGGGGACGCTGATCGTCAGCAGCACCGCCGGCGCGTCGCCGTCGTTGCGGTAGGCGTGCGCGAGGGCGGAGGGGTAGAAGGCGCTGTCGCCGACCTCGAGGCGTTCGGCGGGGACGTCGTCGAGCTCGAACAGGACCGACCCCTCCAGCACCATCAGGAACTCCTCGCCGGCGTGCCCCTCGTCGTTGCGGTGCTCCGCTCCGGGCGGCAACACGAGGCGCACCGGTTGGATGCGGCGCTGCATGTCGCGCACCAACAGGCGCCCCTCGATCCCGCCGTGGAAGCCCGTGAGGCGGGCGCCGTCGCCCGCCCGCACGATCTGCGCCAGGCCCTTCGACGTCTCGCTCGGCAGGACGTCGTCGAGGGTGAGGTCGTAGACGCGCACGAGGCGTTGCAGCTTCTCCGCCGAGACGTTCGTCTTACCGGTCTCGAGCATCGACAGGAACGAGCGCGAGAGGCCCGACAACGTCGCCACCTCGGCGAGGGTCTGGCCCCGCGCGTGGCGCACCGCGCGCAGTCGTCGTCCCAGGTTCGCTTCGTCCATCGCGCCGTCCGTTCCCCTTCGCATCGAAGGCTCGTCGCCCCGAGAAAAATTCAATTCCTTGAATGTCCCGTCCACCATACCGGAATCCGGAGGTTCGTTCCATGACGCCGCAGTTGCCCCGCGCCGCCGACAACCTGATCGCCACCAACTTCGCGCTCCGCGCCGGCGAGCGCCTCGCGCTCGTCCTCGCGCCCGGCCGCGACGCCCTCGCCGACGCCATTCAGGCCGCCGCGGCGCTGCACGAGGTCGAGACCGTCCGCCTCCCCCTCGACGACGAACCGACCTACGAACTCCCCGAGACGTACGTCCGAACGCTGCACGAGGTCGACGCGGCGTTGATCTCCACCCGCCGCTCCTACACCCACACCGACGGGGTGCGCGGCGCGGCGCGGGCCGGCACGCGCGTCGCGACGAACTCCGACCTGAGCGAAGCGCAGCTCGCCGCCGGCCTCCTGGCCGACTACGACACCGTCGCCGAGCGCGCCGCGGCGTACGCCGCGCGGCTCGAGGCCGCCCACGAGGTGCGCCTCACGAGCGACGCGGGGACCGACCTGACGTTCCGCATCGCGCAGCAGCGCGGGATGATGGAGACCGGCCGCTACCACGCCCCCGGCCAGGTCGGGAACCTCCCGGCGGGCGAGGCGGCCTGCGGGATCGACGACGGCGTGGGCGACGGCACGCTGGTCGTCGACGGCTCCTGGCCCGGCCTCGGCCTGCTCGACGCGCCGCTGGTCGTGCACTACGAGGGCGGCGCGATCCGCGCGGTCGAGGGCCCCCGCGCCGCGGAGCTCGAGGCGATCCTGGAGCGGCACGGCCCCGGCGCCCGCCGCCTCGCGGAGTTCGGCATCGGCATGAACGACACCGTGACGCTGCAGGGCAACACCCTGCTCGACGAGAAGGTGACCGGCACGGTCCACGTCGCGGTGGGCAACGACGTGACGTTCGGCGGGACGAACGACGTCGGCTACCACGCCGACGCGGTCGTCGTCGGGCCCCGCCTCCACCTCGACGACGAAGCGGTCGCCCTCCCCTGAGCGGGGGCGACCGTCGGTCGCCCCCGCCGCTGCTAGCCTCCCGCCATGCGCGCCGTCCTGGACCACCCCGCCCTGCTCTCCGGCTTCCGCCTCGTCGCCCACCTCGAGGCGGTCTCCTGGGCCGGCCTCCTGACCGGCATGGCGCTCGAGCGGATCTTCACCCGCTACGCGGCGCTCGGCGACACGTTGGTGTTCGCATTCGGTAGCATTCATGGCGGCCTGGTGATCGCCTTCCTGGCGCTCGGCACCCTCGTGGGCGCACGCCGTCGCTGGTCGGTTCCGACGTACCTGCTCGGCTTCGCAGCGACCCTGCCCCCGTTCGCCACCCTCGTGTTCGACGCATGGGCGGCGCGCAGCGGCCGCTACGCCCCGCCCCGCTGACCGCGCACCCCCGCCCCCCGGACGCGCGCATTCGGAGGGCGGGCCGGTGGACGCCCATCGTCGTCGACCGCCCCACCTTCATCACATCGGTGACAGGTTCGGGTAGGCTTCGTCCGATATGGTTCGGTTCGTTCCTCCCCCCCGTCGTGCCCACCCGCTCCTCCTCCTTCTCGGCCTCCTTCTCCTCCCTACCCTCCTGGCCGGCGCTCCGGCGCACGCCAACGGCACCTGCACCGGCTTCACCGGGGACGAGCCGTACCCCGTCGCCGACGCCACCGACCTCGCTGCGATCGGCGACTGCCTCGGTGGCAGCTTCGTTCAGACGGCCGACGTCGATCTCTCCGGCGTCGACTGGACCCCGATCGGCGGTTCGGGCACGCCCTTCACCGGGACGTACGACGGCCAGGGTCATGAGATTTCGAACCTGACGATGGACGGCGGGGCGACCGCCGGGCTGTTCGGCGTCGCCGGCGGCGGAGCGGACATCCGCGGGATTCGCCTGACCGCGCTGCATCTCGACGCCCCCAACGCGACGGCGGTCGGCGGCGTGATCGCGACGGCGACCGGTGCCGTCACCGTCACCGACGTGCGCGTCACCGGCGCGAACCCCTCCGGCCCGTCGGCGATCGCCGAATCGTTCGTCGGAGGCGTCGTCGGCCACGCCCAGAGTCACCTGGTGGTGTCCGACGTCGAGGTGCACCTCGACGTCGAGGCGACCGACGCTCCGAGCGGCACGTCCAACGGGGCCGGAGGCGTCGTGGGGCGGGTCGACGGTCGCCTGTGGGCCCAGTCCGTCCGTCACGTCGGAACGGTGTCCAGCGCCGGCCAGAACGTGGGAGGCCTGGTCGGCAGGACGGCGACGACGCAGACGCAACCGGCGTACTTCATCGACGCCCATCACGACGGCGACGTGGCCGGACATTCGTTCGTCGGCGGCATGGTCGGGTATGGCCTACGCACCGTGTCCATGAGCGACGTGAGCGCGCGCGCCGACGTCGTGGCGCGGGCAGCGGACGGGAGTCTGGAATGGAACGTTGGCGGTCTCGTCGGCTCCCTGATCTCCAACGGCCGGTTCGACGTGTCGGTGGCCGAGGTCGACGTGACCGTCACCGGCGAGAACCGGGTCGGAGGGCTCGTCGGGGTGGTCGAAGGGAACGTCTCTCTCGCACAGGTTCGCGTCGATCTGACGTCGGTCTCCGGCAACAACCTCGTCGGCGGCCTCGTCGCGTACACGCCGCACGACCTCGACGTTCGTGCGACCTACGTCACGGGACCCGTCTCCGGCGCATTGTTCACGGGGGGCATCGCCGGTCAAGTCGATGGCAACGCGACCTGGTCGGACGTCTCCTTCAGCGGCGACGTCGACGGTACGTCCCAAGTCGGTGGTCTCGTCGGCTACGCCGGAGGGTCGTTCAGTGCAAGCGACGTCCGCCGCGTGGGGACGACGGAGGCCACGGGCGGCAGGGCCGCCGGCTGGGTCGCCACCACCGATGGCGACGTGACGGTCCGCGGAGGCGTCCACCGCGGCGACGTCACCGCGACCGGCCCAAACGTCGGTGGTCTCTTCGGGATCGTTTCGGGGTCCCTGACGGCCGAGGGCACGCGCATCGAAGGCACGACGATCGACGCCAACGCGACCGCCGTCGGAGGCGTCGTGGGGACGGTCGAGGCCGCAGCCCACTTCACCAAGCTGAACGCCGACGTGACGGTCCGCGCCAACGGCGGCAACGTGGGTGGGCTCGTCGGGAGCGCGTCAAGCGCTACGACGGGGCAGGACGTCACCCTGAACGCCGTGGTGGATGGATCGAATTTCGTAGGCGGCGTGATCGGCTACGCGACGGAACGGGCCAGCCTCCAGCGCCTCGAGGGCGACGTCACCGTCGAGGGCGGTTCGTACGTCGGTGGGGCGTTCGGGTACGCGCGTGGCGGCGCCTCCACCACCGACGTGCACGTCTTTGGCACCGTGCACGGTGCCAAAGGCGTGGGCGGCATCGTCGGGCTGCTCCAAAGCGTGGGGGCCGACGGCACGACGCTGGCACGCACCACGTGGCAGGGCGACGTGCGAGGGGCCAACCACGTCGGCGGGCTCGTTGGGCTTGCGGAAGGGGCGTTGACGGGGGTCCGCACGAGCGCCTCGGGGGACGTCGGCCGGGCCGACGGAAGCTCCAAGCGGGTCGGTGGGCTCGTCGGGACGGTCGACGACGAGGTGGTTTCGTTCAGCGACGCGTTCTTCGACGGGGCGACGTCGGGGACGGAAAACGTTGGAGGTCTCGTGGGCGACCTGCGGTCCGACGGTACCCTCACCATGGCCAGAACGTACGCGTCGGCGACGGTTGGCGGGACGACGACCACGGGGGCCCTGATCGGCAACGCCGCCGGCACCTGGAACGGGGCGGCGGTCGCGTGGGACCGCGACCTCGGGGGGACCGACGCCGCGGGCACGAGCGCGGCGCTCGCCGGGGCGCAGGGCGTGACGACCGCCGCGCTGCGCGACGTCGCGACGTTCGACGCCCTGGGGTGGTCGATCGCGCCCGGGTGGGCGGCCGACACGGCGGCGGACGACGTCCCCTGGGGGGCCTGTCCGGCCGTCCTGGAGGGGGCGCCGTTCCTGCGCTTCGCGTACGACGCCGACCCCTGTCGCGGCCCCGTCGACGCCGTGCAGGTCACCCCCGCGGACCCCGCGCAGCTGCGCAACGTCCCGTTCGACGTCGACGTGCGCGCCGCCGCGAGCGGCGGCTGGCCGACCGACCTGCCCGCCGGCACGGTGCTGACGCTCACCGCCGAGGGCGGCGCCGTCGAAGGCGTGCTCCGTCGCGCCGGTGCCGCCGAGGAGGACGACCCCGCCCCCAGCGTCACCCTCGACGCCGCCACCGACCGCGTGACGTTCGAGGACGTGCTGTACACCGGCCTGTCCGCCGAGGCGGGCGGCGACGTGACGCTGCGGGTCCGCGCGGAGCTCCCCGGGGGCGAGACCTTCGAGGGCGCAGCGGACCCCATCTCGGTGCGCGACCTCGCCATGCGCCTCGACGTCGGGCGCCCCTCCCTGGCCGCGGACGGCGTCGACGCCACGCCGGTCGTCGTGGCGCTCGCCGACGAGGAGGGCGACGCGGTCGCGGGGGTGGAGATCCACCTCACCACCACGCTCGGCACCTTCACGCTCGACGGAGGCCGCGACCTGGGCGCCGACGTGCGGCGCACGACCGACGCGAACGGTGAGGTCCGCGTCTCGCTGCGCGCCGCGACCGAGGCGGGCACCGCGGAGCTCGTGGCCCGCTGTCCCGGCGCCTGCCCGGTGCGCGCCAGCGTCGCGATGATCGGCGACGTCGCGGAGGTCCTCGCGATCCCCGGCGACGGGGTGGCGTGGCTGCTCGTGAGCCCCATCGCCGCCGACGTCGCGGAGATCGTCTACCGCCAGGATGCGGGCGAGTGGACGTCGTTCGCGGGCCCGAGCGCCCTGGGTGAGGGAGGCCCGCGCCGCATCGACGGTCTCGAGAACGGCGTGCGCTACAC
>CAJXOA010000034.1 GCA_913057685.1 uncultured Trueperaceae bacterium | reverse complement strand
CGCATCCTCACCGTCCGCCACGTCCTGCCCGGCGACTACTTCGGCGAGGAGGCGTTCATGAGCGGTCAGCGCGAGGAGATGGCCGAAGCGCTCACGCGCACCGAGATCGCGGCGATCGACCCCGCCCGCATCGACGCGACCGACCTGCTCACCATCACCCGCTCGCTGTCCGACCAGATGCAGCGACTGATGGACTACGAGTACCACCTGCAGACCGGCGACCTGCGCCAGCGCGTCGCGCGCTACCTGCTGACGTTGGCGGACACCCCCCTCGCCACCCGCGACCCGCAGGGGCGCCCGGTGATCTCCGCGACGCACGAGCTCATCGCCGAGGGCACCGCCTCGACCCGCGAAAGCGTCTCGAAGATCATCACGGAACTGCGCGCCGACGGCGTCCTCGCCTCGGGCTACCGCAGCATCACGCTCGTCGACGAACCCGAGATCGACGCCGTCGCGCACGCCTTCTGAGGCGACGCCCGACGCCGCGACGCGACGCCGCGGGGCTCAGGCCCCGCGGCGTTCGAGGATCACGACCGCGGCGGCGTGATCGCGGGAGTGGCTGAGCGACAGGTGCGCCACCAGGCCCGCCTCCGACAGGGCCTGCGCCAGGGTCCGCGCGAACGCCAGGTGCGGCGCCCCGTCCTCGCGGACGACCCGCACGTCGCGCCACCCGTGCGCCTCCGGCCACGTCTTCTGGAACGCCTCCTTCGCCGCGAAGCGCGCCGCGAGGGACGGCACCGGATCGCGTTGCGCGTGGCAGTACGCCACCTCGTCCGGCGTGAAGTGGCGGGCGAGGAAGCGCGCCTCGTGCCGCGTCAGCACCCCCCGGATGCGGTCGAGCTCCACGACGTCCAGACCGACCGCCTGGATCATGCGTCCGCCTCGCGCCGCACGACGTCGCCGTCCGACGCCAGGTAGGCGACGTCCGCCATGCCGAGGAACAACCCGTGCGCCATCACCCCCGGGATGGCGTCCAACGCCGCCGCCAACGCCGGAAGGTCGGCGTCCTCGGGCAGGACCGCGTCGAGGATCGGGTTGCCGTTGTCGGACAGGAACGGCTCGGTCGCCCCGCCCCGCAGGGTCGGTGTGAGCCCCAGGGCGCGCAGGCGCGCCTCGGTGCGCGCCACCCCGAAGGCGAGCACCTCCACGGGGAGCGGCGCGCGTTCCCCCAACCGCCCGACGGTCTTGCCGTCGTCGCCGATCAGCACGAAGCGCGTCGCGGCCTCCGCCACGACCTTCTCGCGCAACAGCGCGCCCCCCAACCCCTTCACGGCGTTCAGGGCGCCGTCGACCTCGTCCATGCCGTCCACGGCGACGTCGACGCCGTCCGCCGGCAGGTCGATCAGCGGAATCCCGAGTTCGCGGGCGCGCACCTCGGTCGCGCGGGAGGTCGGGACCCCCGCGAGGTCCTCGAGGCGACCCGACGCCAACGCCTCGGCGAGCGCCTCGAGGAACGCCGCCGCGGTGCTCCCGGTCCCCAGGCCGAGGCGTTGCCCGGACCGCAGTTCGGCGAGGGCGGCGTCCGCCGCCGCCCGCTTCCGCGCGCCGCTCACCCCCGCAACGCCTCCAGCTTCGCGCGGACCCGTTCGACGTGGCCCTTGGCCTTGACGTTGCGCATCGCTTCGCGCACCACCCCGTCGGGATCGATCAGGAACGTCGAGCGCAGCATCCCCACGACCTCCTTGCCGTACATCTTCTTCGTGCCGTAGGCGCCGTACGCCTCCGCGATCGCGTGGTCGGGGTCGGACACCAGCGGGAAGGCGAGGCCGTGCTCCGCCGCGAAGTCGGCGTGCTTGTCGACCGGGTCGGGCGAGACGCCGATCACGCGGGCGTCGAGCCCCGGCATCGCATCGCGGAAGTCGCACGCTTCGGTCGTGCAGCCGGGCGTGAAGTCCTTCGGGTAGAAGTACAGCACCACCCAGGAGCCGCGGAGGTCGTCGAGGGCGAGGGGGCCGTCGGTGGAGGCCGCCTGGAAGGGCGGCGCGGGATCGCCTGCATCGGGGGTCGTCATGGCTGCGAGCATACCGGACGGGCGGTACGATGCCCCGCGTGACGACGCCCGACCGCCCCGCGCTGGTCCTCGCCAGCGCCAGCCCCCGCCGACGCGACCTGCTGCACGCCCTCGGCGTGCCGTTCGACGTCGAGCCCGCCGACGTCGACGAAACCCCCGACCCCGCCCGCACGCCCGCCGACGACGCGCTCCGCCTGGCGCGCGCCAAGGCGGACGTCGTCGCCCGCCGTCGGCCCGGCCGGCTCGTCCTCGCCGCCGACACGATCGTGGTGCTGGACGGCGCCGTCCTCGGCAAACCGCGCGACGCGAACGAGAACCGCCGCTTCCTGGAGCGCCTCGCCGACGTCCCGCACGCCGTCGTCACCGCGCACGTCCTCGTGCGCGCGGACGCCGACGCGCCGCAGGAGATCGGCCGCGAAGCGGTCCGCACCGAGGTGCGCTTGCGCGCCCTCGACGAGGCGGCGATCGACCGCTGGGTGGCGTCCGGCGCGGGCCTCGACAAGGCCGGCGGGTACGCCATCCAGGACGCCGGCGCGGCGTTGGTCGGCGAGGTGCGCGGCTGCTACTCGAACGTCGTCGGGCTGAGCCTGCCGGCGGTCACGCGGCTGCTGGACGCCGCGCAGGAGGGGCGTCCCGGTGTCTAACCTGCTGCGCGCCTGGTACGTCTTCCTCGCCCTCGGGCTGGTGACGTTCGTCGTCACCGCCTTCGTCGGGCGCGTCCCGACCGTCCTCTCCGCCGCCGTCGCGCTGCCGCAGGACATGCCCTACCGGGCCGGCGCGAACCTCCGCGGGACCCTCGAAGCGATGGTGGACCGCCGCGACCTGCGCGCGGAGAACGCGGCGCTGCGCGACGCGCTCGCCGCCGCCCGCGCCGACGTCCGCACCCTCGAGCTCGAGGCGGAACGGATGCGCGAGATCCTCGCGATCCGCGACGCGCAGAGCCCCGGGGTCGTCACGACCGCGCCGGTGGTCGGCGGGAGCGCCGGCGAGACGGTGCAGCGCCTCCGCCTCGGGCGGGGGCGGAGCGCCCCGGTCGTGCCGGACATGCCGGTCACGACCCCCGCCGGCCTCGTCGGCATCGTCACCGACGTCGCCGCCGGCCGGGCGCTGGTCCGCACCGTCCTCGATCCGGAGTCGCGGGTGGGGGTGACCGTCCGCGGCAAGGGCGGCCAAGGGATCGCGGTCGGCGACGTCGGGGGGCGCATCCGCGTCGTCCGCTTCGTCGAGACCGACCCGGTCGAGGTCGGCGACGTCGTCGAGACCAGCAGCTACGGGGGGTTGTTCCCGCGCGGCGTTCCGGTCGGCACCGTCGTCGCCCGCCTCCCGGAGGACCCCAACGACCTGCGCCGCAGTTTCCTCGTCGCCCCCGCCGCCGACCTCTCGACCCTCCTCGAGGTGGCGCTCATCGCGCCGCTCTGACCCCCGGCCCTCCGCCCTCCGATTCCCGCCCCCGTCCCCCCGTCCCCCGCGCGGCGTCCCGCGCCCGCTCCGGAGGTGCCCATGCCCGTCCGCGTCGAGCTGATCCAGACCGGCCCCACCACCACCCGCGCCGAGGTGCGCGGGCACGCCCTCGCCGTCGACCGCCCCCCGGAGAAGGGGGGCGAGGACGCCGGCCCGATGGGCGGCGAGCTGCTGCTCGCCGCCCTCGGCGGGTGCTTCGCGTCGAACCTGCTGGCCGCCATCCGGGGGCGGGACGCGGACGTGCGTGACGTGCGCGTCGCGGTCGAGGCCGACCCGGCCGACGGGCCGCCCCGCTTCGCGGCGCTCCGCCTCCACGCCTCCGCAGCGACCGACGACGGCGCGGCGTTCGCGAAGCTCGTCACGATCGCGGAGCGCGGCTGCATCGTCGCCAACACCCTCGCCGGCGGGGTGCCGGTGCACGTCACGAGCGAGGTGCGGCCGGCGGGCGCCTGAGGCGCCCCTCCCGCAGGCGCCCCTCGAGCAGGGGCTCGTCAGGCGTCGTCGGCGAGGACGACGCCGACCAGGTGGTCGACCGCCTCCTCGACCGGCGTCGCGACGCCGTCGATCACCACCTCGGGGTCGTGCGGTCGTTCGTACGGCGAGTCGATGCCGGTGAAGTCGCGGATGTCGCCCGCCCGCGCGCGGGCGTAGAGGCCCTTCGGGTCGCGCGCCTCCGCGACGTCGAGGGGCACGTCGACGAACACCTCGACGAACCGTCCCGGGTCCAGCATCTCGCGGACGCTCCGGCGGTCCTCCCGGAACGGACTGATGAAGGCGGTCAGGACGATCAGGCCCGCGTCGGTCATCAACTTCGCGACCTCGCCGATCCGCCGGACGTTCTCGACGCGGCCGGCGTCGTCGAAGCCCAGGTCGCGGTTCAGGCCGTGCCGGACGTTGTCGCCGTCCAGCAGGTAGGTGTGCTTGCCGAGCCCGACGAGGCGGCGTTCGAGGGCGTCGGCGAGGGTGCTCTTGCCGGCGCCCGAGAGGCCGGTGAACCACACGACGCGCGGGGTCTGGCCCTTCTGCGCCGCGCGGACGGCGCGATCGACGTGCGTCGTCTGCCACGCGACGTTCGGCGCGCGGCGCGCATCCTCGCGGCGCGCCGCGCCGCGGATCATGCCGGCGCCGACGGTGACGTCGTCGATCCGGTCGATCAGGATGAAGGCGCCGGTGGCGGGCACCGCCTCGTACGGGTCGAAGGCGACCGGCGCGGTGAACGTCAGGGTGGCGGCGCCCACCTCGTTGAGGTGCAACGCCGGCCCCTCGTCGTCCTCGGCGGGCTCCGTCTCGAGGGTCGTGAGGTTCAGGCGGTGGTGGAGGGCGGCGACCGCGGCGCCGGTCGTCTTCGTCGCGAGCTTGACGTCGTACGGCACGCCGGGGCGGAGCGGCGCCTCCGCCATCCACACGAGGTCCGCCTCGACGCGGGTGGCGACCGACGGGGCGCGCCCGGGGTGCGTGATCAGGTCGCCGCGCGAGACGTCGCGTTCATCCTCCAGCGTGATCGTGACCGGGTGCGGGGCGGCGGCGCGGGGGACGTCCCCGTCGACGCCGAGGACGCGCGCGACGCGGCTGCGCGTCCGGGCGGGGAGGATCATCACCTCGTCGCCGACCGCGATGGTGCCGCTCGCCAGCGTCCCGGCGTAGCCGCGGAAGGTCGCGTCGGGGCGGACGGCGAGCTGGACGGGGAGGCGCAGGTCGTCGCCGCGCCGGTCGGGCCGCGCGTCGAGGGTCTCGAGGTGCTCCATCAACGGGACGCCGCCGGCGTCGGCGTACCAGGGCGTGTGCGGACTCGCGTGCACGACGTTGTCGCCGTGTAGCGCCGAGAGCGGGATCGCCGTGAGGGTCGCGTCCTCCACCCCGAGCTTGGCGAGGACGTCGCGGACGTCGTCGTGGATCGCGTCGAAGCGCTCGCGGCGCCAGTCGACGAGGTCCATCTTGTTGATCGCCAGCACCAGGTGGCGGATGCCGAGCAGCGTCACGATGCGGGTGTGGCGGATCGTTTGGGGTTGCACGCCGTGGCGGGCGTCGACGAGGAGGACGGCGGCCTGCGCGGTGCTGGCGCCGGTCGCCATGTTCCGCGTGTACTGCTCGTGGCCGGGCGTGTCGGCGATCACGAACTTGCGTTTCTCGGTGCTGAAGTAGCGGTAGGCGACGTCGATCGTGATCCCCTGCTCGCGTTCGGCCTGCAGGCCGTCGACGAGCAGCGCCAGGTCGGGCGCGTCGCCGGTCGTCCCGAAGCGGGCGCTGTCGCGCGCGATCGCGTCGAGGTGGTCCTCGTAGATCAGCGCCGCATCGTGCAGCAGCCGCCCGATGAGGGTGGACTTGCCGTCGTCGACGCTGCCGCACGTGATGAAGCGCAGCAGGTCCTTGCGTTCGTGCTGCGCCAGGTAGGCGTCGATGTCGGTGGCGATCAGCGGGCTGGCGTGGCTCATCAGAAGTACCCCTCGCGCTTCTTCTTCTCCATGCTGCCCGCCTGGTCGGCGTCGATGACGCGGCCCTGGCGTTCGCTGCTGCGCGCGAGCAGCATCTCCTGCACGATCTCGGGCAGCGTCGTCGCTTCGCTCTCGATCGCGCCGGTCAGCGGGTAGCACCCCAACGTCCGGAAGCGGACCGAGCGAAGCTCGGGCGTCTCGTTCGGCTCGAGCGGCATGCGGTCGTCGTCGACCATGATCCAGGTCCCGTCGCGACGGACGACGGGGCGGGGGGCGGCGAAGTAGAGGGGGACGATCTCGATGCCTTCGAGCAGGATGTACTGCCAGACGTCGAGCTCCGTCCAGTTCGACAGCGGGAAGACGCGGATCGATTCGCCCTTCTTGTGCTTGGCGTTGTAGAGGTTCCACAGTTCCGGGCGTTGGTTCTTGGGGTCCCAGACGTGGTTCGCATCCCGGAAGCTGTAGACGCGCTCCTTCGCGCGGCTCTTCTCCTCGTCGCGGCGGGCGCCGCCGAACGCCGCATCGAACCCGTGCGCGTCGAGCGCCTGCTTCAGCGCCTGCGTCTTCATGACGTCGGTGTGCACCTGGCTGCCGTGCGTGAACGGGTTCACGCCGCGCCGCACGCCCTCCTGGTTCGTGTGCACGATCAGCTCGAGCCCCAACTCGCGGGCGCGGCGGTCGCGGAACGCCGTCATCTCGCGGAACTTCCAGGTGGTGTCGACGTGCAGGAGGGGGAAGGGAAGCGGCGCGGGCGCGAACGCCTTCAGCGCGAGGTGCAGCATGACGCTGGAGTCCTTGCCGATGCTGTAGAGCATGACGGGGCGTTCGAACTCCGCGACGACCTCGCGGAGGATGAAGATCGCTTCGGCTTCGAGGAGCTTCAGGTGCGTCAGGGTCGCGTCGTTCACCGCGCGACCTCCGCGTCGCCGTACGCCGCGGGGAGGCGGGCGGCCTCGCCGTGCACGGCGAGGAACGGCGGGTTGACGAGCGCGCGCAGGTCGTACGTCAGGGGGGTGCGGGTGCCGTAGCGCCACAGCGTCCCGCCGGCCGCGCGGAGGACGGCGTCGGCGGCGGCGGTGTCCCAGCGCATGGTGGGGCCGACGCGCGGGTAGTAGTGCGCGGCGCCCTCCGCCACCCGGCAGATCTTCAGGGCGCTGCCCGACGTCGTCGTCTCGACGTGCGGGTAGAGCGCGTCGAGGCCGCGCACGAACGCGTCGGTGGCGGGCGTGCGGTGCGAGCGGCTGGCGACGACGCGGGCGACGTCGTCCGGCGCCTGCGTGGCGATCGGGGTGCGGCCGCCTGCGTCGATGCGCCAGGCGCCGGCCCCGACCACGCCGAGGTACGTCGTGCCGGTCACGGGGACGTGCACCGCGCCGAGGACCGGGTCCGCGACGCCGTCCGCGACGCGGGTGAGGGCGACGTTGACGGTGAACTCGCCGTTGCGGGCGAGGAACTCCTTGGTGCCGTCGAGCGGGTCGACGAGCCACGCCGCGGTCCAGCCGGTGCGGGTGCGGGCGGCGGCGTCGTCGTCGGCTTCGGCGGCGTCGCCCTCCTCGGACAGCACCGGGACGCCGGGGGCGAGGGGGCGGAGGCCGGCGTCGAGGACGGCGTGCGCGGCGAGGTCGGCGCGGGTGAGGGGGGAGCCGTCCGCCTTCGTCGTTTCCTCGTGCGTCGCGGGGTCGTCGTACACCGCGAGGATCGCCTCGCCGGCGCGGCGGACGAGGTCGACCAGCGGTTCGGTGAGGGCGTGGGGGTCGGGGGTCGGGGACGTCATCGCGCATCAACCTAGCAAACCGATGGGTTGATGGCAACGCGGGGGTGGGCGCACGGCGGATACGATGCCCCCATGAACGCCCTGACCCAACGGGGCAAGTACGCCCTCAAGGCGCTCGCGCACCTCGCGCGGCGCGACGCCACCGCCCGCGACCGCCCCGTCCTCGGGCGCGCCGTCGCCGACGCCGAAGGCATCCCCCCGAAGTTCCTCGAGGCGATCCTCGCCGACCTCCGCAAGCACGGGGTGCTGCAGGCCCGCAAGGGACGCGGCGGCGGCTACTGGCTGACCGCCGCCCCCGAGGAGGTGATGGTGGGGGCGGTGCTGCGCATCTTCGAGGGGCCGTTCGCCCCCGTCGCCTGCGCCTCCAAGCGCTACTACGCCCCCTGCGACGACTGCACCGACGAGGCGGACTGCGAGGTGCGGCGCGTGATGCTGGACGTCAAGCTCGCGATGCTCGACGTCCTCGACCGCACCAGCCTCGCCGACCTCGTCGCCCGCGACGGCGAACCGATCCGGTTGTGAGGCGGCGCGCCGCTCAGCCGACGACGAGGTTGACGAGCTTGCCGGGCACCACGATCTCGCGGCGCACCGTCGCGTCCTCCAGGTAGCGCGCGACGTTCGGTTCCGCCTTCGCCGCCGCGATCACGTCGGCGTCCGGCGCGTCCGCCGCGACCGTCACCTGCCCGCGGACCTTGCCGTTGACCTGCACCACCAGGTCGATGGCGTCGACCACCAACGCCGAACGGTCCACCTCCGGCCAGGTCGCGACGTGCACCGACGCCGCCTCGCCCGCGCGGTGCCACAGCTCCTCGGCGAGGTGCGGCGCGATCGGCGCCAGCATCCGCAGGAACGCCGAACGCGCCTCCGCCCACGCCGGGTGCGCCACCAGCCCGGCGTTCTTCGCCTTCGACAGGTGGTTCTGTAGGGTCATGAGCTCCGCGACGGCGGTGTTGAACTGGAAGGCGTCGAAGTCCTCCGTCACCGCCTGGATCGCGGCGTGCGTCGCGCGGCGCAGGTCGGCGACCGCCTCGTCGCTCGCGTCGCCCGGCGCCGCGTCGGCGGTGAACAGCGCCCACACGCGGTTCAAGAAGCGCACGACCCCCTCGATCCCCTGGTCGTTCCACGGCCCGCCCTGGTCCCACGGACCGATGAACATCAGGTACGCCCGGACGGCGTCCGCGCCGTAGCGCGCGACGAGCTCGTCGGGATCGACGACGTTGCCCCGCCGCTTCGACATCTTCTCGCCGTCGGACCCGAGGATCATCCCCTGGTTGCGCAGCCGCAGGAACGGCTCGTCGTGCTCCACCCACCCCAGGTCGCGCAGGACCTTCGTGAAGAAGCGGGCGTACAGGAGGTGCAAGATCGCGTGCTCGATCCCGCCGGTGTACGTGTGCACCGGCGTCCACCGCTTCGCCAACGCCGGGTCGATCGGGCGCGTCTCGTCGTCGGGGGAGAGGTAGCGCAGCCAGTACCACGACGAATCCATGAAGGTATCCATCGTGTCGGTCTCCCGCGTCGCCGGCCCCCCGCACTGCGGACAGGTGGCGTGCAGGAACGCCTCGTGCGTCTTCAGGGGCGACTCGCCGGTCGGCATGAACGCCACGTCCTCGGGCAGCACCACCGGCAGGTTCTCCTCGCGCTCCGGCACGACGCCGCAGGCGTCGCAGTACAGCATCGGGATCGGCGTCCCCCAGTAGCGTTGCCGGCTGATCAGCCAGTCGCGCAAGCGGTACGTCGTCGTCCCCCGCCCGAGGCCCTCCGCCTCCAGCCAGGCGATCACCCGGGCGATGCCGTCCCCGGCGTCCGGACCCTTCCCGGTCGGGGTGCCGTCGAACCGCCCGGAGTTCACCATCACGCCGTCGCCGACGTACGCCTCCTCCATGGTCGCGCCGTCCAGCGGCGCGTCGCCCTGCACGACCGGGACGACCTCGAGGTCGTAGCGGCGCGCGAAGGCGAAATCCCGCTCGTCGTGCGCGGGCACCGCCATGATCGCGCCGGTCCCGTACGTCACCAGCACGTAGTCCGCGACCCAGATCGGGATGCGCGCGCCGTTCACCGGGTTCACCGCGTACCCGCCGGTGAACGTCCCGGTCTTCTCGCGCGTCTCGCTCGTGCGGTCGATCTCGCTCATGGCGCCCGCCTGCGCGACGTACGCCTCGACCGCGTCGCGCTGCGCGTCGCTCGTGACCTTCGTGACGAGCGGGTGTTCGGGCGCCAACACCAGGAACGTCGCACCCCACAGGGTGTCGGGCCGCGTCGTGAAGACCTCGACCGCGTCCCCGGTCTCCGTTTCGAAGGTGACCTCCGCCCCCTCGCTGCGCCCGATCCAGTTCGTCTGCATCGTCTTGACCCGCTCGGGCCAATCGAGCCCCGAGAAGTCCAGCAGTTCGTCGGCGTAGTGGGTGATCGCGAAGTGCCACTGCGGCATCAGGCGGCGCTCGACGAGCGCCCCACTGCGCTCCCCCCGCCCGTCGATCACCTGTTCGTTGGCGAGCACCGTCTGGTCGACCGGGTCCCAGTTGACGGTGCTCTCCTTGCGGTAGGCGAGCCCCCGCTCGAACATCTTGACGAAGAACCACTGGTTCCAGCGGTAGTACTCCGGCTCGCACGTCGCGAGGGTGTGGCTCCAGTCGAACATCGCGCCCATCTGCCGAAACTGCCGCGTCATCGTCGCGATGCGCTCGCGCGTCAACCGCGCCGGGTGCACGTCCTGCCCCTCCCGCGCCGCCTTGATCGCGGCGTTCTCCGCCGGCAGCCCGAAGGCGTCGTACCCCATCGGGAAGAACACCTCGTAGCCGCGCATGCGCAGGTAGCGCGCCGCGGCGTCGGCGGGGGTTTCGGCGTACCAGTGGCCCGCGTGCAGGTTCCCCGACGGGTAGGGGAACATCGTCAGGAAGTAGTACGGCTCCTTCCCGCCGTCGGCGTGCAGGTCGACCTCGTACAGGCCGTCGCGCTCCCACGCCGCCTGCCAGCGCGGTTCGATCTCCTGGGGGACGTAGGCATCGGTCGTTCCGGGCTCGTGGCTGCTCATTGGGCGCCTCCCACCGTCGCGAGACCGCCCCGACGCGGGGGTCGGGGCGTGCCGGGGTCGCGGGCCGCCTCGGCCGGCGCCGCGCGACGATGGCGCGGCGCGTCCGGGCTGCACGTCATCCGTTCAATCGTAGCCGCGCGCCCGGGGGGTGTCAACGCGCGTCCGACGGGCCCGCGGGCGCCGCCTCCGCCGCCTCGTCGCGCGCCTCGAGGGCGTCGCGCACGGCGTCGATCAGCGCGTGCACGTAGATCAACGAGCGGGTGTCGGGCTCGCGCTCGAGGCGGATCCAGCGCCGCGCCTCGAAGTACAGGCAGCCGCGCAGGCGCGGCAGGTCCCCCTGCAACCAGGTGGGGACGTGGCCGAGCTGCTGCCACTGCGCCATCGCGCGGTTCGCCATCTCGCCGCACATCTCCATGCCGTACACCGCGTAGGCGTCGAACGTCGCGGCGAAGCGCACGACGTCGTCGAACGGGTCGCGCGAGTGCGGCAGGTCCTCGACGCGCAGGTCGTCGTGCGCGATGGGTTCGACGACGTCCTCCTGCGCCGCGTCGTCCGCGGCGGGGGCCGCGTGCGTGGGGTCGTGAGGGTCGCTCATGCCGGCAGGCTATCCCGCCGCCGGCGGCGGCGGCGTGGGCCCCACTGCGCCGCCCCCCACCCCGCGCGGGTACACTGCCGCCGTCACCGCCCCGCGTGGGGCGGCCCGCATCCGCACCGCACGCGCGGGCGTCGGCCCGCCGGAAGGGACGCCATGGACTACCAACTCGTCGTGATCGGCTCCGGACCGGGCGGGTACCACGCCGCCATCCGCGCCGCGCAACTCGGCCTCAAGACCGCCGTCGTCGAGAAGGGCGACGTCGGTGGGGTGTGCCTGAACGTCGGCTGCATCCCCACCAAGGCGCTGCTGCACGTCGCCGCCGACCTGCGGTCCGCGTCGCACGCCGCCGACTACGGCGTGACGTACGGCGCCCCGCAGATCGACCTCGATCGGCTCGCCGCCTGGAAGAAGGGCGTGGTCGACAAGATGACGAACGGCGTCGGGATGCTGTTCAAGGGCAACAAGGTCGACCTCATCGAGGGCGAGGCCCGCTTCGGCGGCGCGAACGAATTGACGGTCGGCGACCGCACCGTGACGTTCGAGAAGGCGATCGTCGCGACCGGCTCGCGGCCGGTCGTCCTGCCCGGCCTCGAGCCGGACGGCGAGGTGATCGTCGACAGCACCGGCGCGCTGGACCTCACGTCGGTCCCGAAGCGCTTCCTGGCGATCGGCGGGAGCGCCATCGGCCTGGAGTTCGCCGAGATCCACCACGCCTTCGGGAGCGAAACGACGGTCGTCGAGCTGCTGGACGAGATCGTTCCCGGCGCCGACCCCGCCGTCGCGAAGGCGCTCCGCAAGAGCTTCGAAGGGCGCGGCATCGACGTGCGGACCGGCACGAAGGCGGTGGAGGCGACCCGCACGAAGGACGGCCTCGACGTGACGCTGGAAACGAAGGACGGCGCCCGCGAGACCGTCACGGTCGACAAGCTCCTCGTCGCCGTCGGGCGGACCCCCAACGGCCACGACCTCGGCCTCGACGCCATCGGGGTGGAGGTCGACGAGCGCGGCTACGTCCCGGTCGACGACCACCTGCGCAGCAGCGTCCCGCACGTCTACGCGATCGGCGACGTCGCGCGCCCCCCGCTCCTCGCGCACAAGGCGATGAAGGAGGGCCTCGTCGCCGCGGAGCACGCCGCCGGCGTCCCCGCCGCCTACGACACGGTCGTGCCGTCGGTGATCTACACCCACCCCGAACTGGCGTCGGTCGGCCTCACCGAAGCGGCGGCGAAGGAGGCCGGCTACGACGTGAAGGTCGGGAGCTTCCCGCTGTCCGCGTCCGGTCGCGCCACCGCCCTCGGCAGCGACGAAGGGGTCGTGAAGATCGTCGGGGACGCCGCCACCGACGTCGTGCTCGGTGCGCACATGGTCGCGCCGAACGCCGGCGACCTGATCGCCGAAGCGGCGCTCGCGATCGAGATGGGCGCCACCCTCGAGGACGTCGCGCTCACCCAGCACCCCCACCCGACGATCGCCGAGACGTTCATGGAGGCCGCGGAGCACGCCCACGGGCGCGCCATCCACATCGCCAACCGCCGCGCCCGCTGAGCGGCGGACGCACGCCGCCCCGACGACGCCGCCCCGACGACGCCGCCCCGACGACGCCGCCCCGACGACGCCGCCCCGCCGCCCACGCGGGGGGCGGCGTCGTCACGCCCGCGCGCCCGACGGGCGCGGGGGTCACGTCGTGTAGTCGGCGTTGATGTGCACGTACTGCGTCGTGAGGTCGCACCCCCACGCCCGCCCCGACGCCGCCCCGGCACCGAGGTCGAGCTCGAGGTCCACCACCCGCGCGTTCATGTCCGCCGCGACGCGGGCGGCGTCGAACGGGGCGGGGCCCCCGTCGTACACGCGGTGGCCCTGCACCGTCACGCGCGCCGTCGCGGCGTCCATCGCGACGCGCGTCCCCCCGGCCGCGACGAGGATGCGACCCCAGTTCGGGTCGCGGCCGTACACGGCGGCCTTCACCAGCGAACTGCTCGCCACCCCCCGCGCCGCGACCCGCGCCTCGTCGTCGCTCGCCGCGCCCTCCACCCGCACCCGGAGGAGGGTCGTCGCCCCCTCCCCGTCCGCCGCGATCGCTTCGGTCAACTCCACCGCGATGGCCTCGAGCGCCTCCAGGAACGCCTCCACGTCGGCCGGCCGCGCCCCGTTCGCCATCACGATCGCCATGTCGTTCGTCGAGGTGTCGCCGTCGACCGTCAGTTGGTTGAACGAGCGATCGACGATCCCCGGCCACGCCGCGCGCAGCGTCGCCTGCGGGACGTCCGCGTCGGTCGCGACGTACGCCAGCATCGTGGCCATGTTCGGGTGGATCATCCCCGACCCCTTCGCGACCCCCACGACGCGCGCGCCCCCCGGGAGGGTGCGCTCGGCGACCTTCGTCGCCAGGTCGGTCGTCAGGATCGCGGTCGCGAACCCCTCGCCCCCCGCCGGCGACAGGGCGTCCGCGGCGGCGTCGATCCCGCTGCGGACGGCGTCCATCGGCATCGGCACGCCGATCACGCCGGTGCTGCCGGTCACCACCTCGTTCGGCGCGAGCGGCGCGCCGTCCCGGCGGCCGACGGCGGCCGCCGCCCGTTCGGCGAGCTCCGCGTCGTCGCGCACGCCTGCGTCGCCGGTCGCGCAGTTCGCGTTCCCGGCGTTCACGACGATCGCGCGGATCGGCGCCTCGGTGGCGTACAGGGCGCGCGTGCGCGTCACGCACGCCGCGACGAAGCGGTTGCGGGTCGTCGTCGCCGCCCACGCCGACGGGCGGTCGGCGACCCAGAGGGCGACGTCGGGTCGCCCCGACGGCTTCACGCCCGCCGCGACCCCCGCCGCGCGGAAGCCCTCGGGCAGCCTCACGGCCAGCGCCCCTCGAGCGCCAGGCCGGCGGTCTCCGGCGCGCCGGTCGCGACGTTGAACGCCTGCACCGCCTGCCCCGCCGCCCCCTTGCCGAGGTTGTCGATCGCGGCGAACGCCGTCGCGACGCCCCGCGCCGCGTCGAGGCGGACGGCGAGGACGGCGCGGTCGGAGCCGGTCACCTGCTTCAGTTGCGGTGGGTCGTCCTGGACGTGCACGAGCGGCGCGTCGGCGTAGGCGTCGCGCAGCACGCCGACCAGGTCCGCCTCGCGGGCGTCGCCCCCGACGGCGAAGCTGCACGTCGCGAGGATGCCGCGCACGGTCGGGATGAGGTGCGGCGTGAAGCTCACCGGGAGCGGGGTGCCGGCACCGCCCCCGCGGACGTGCACGGTGCCCTGCGCGGCGGCGTGCCCGAGGGTCCGCTCGATCTCCGCGAGGTGCCGGTGCGTGCCCGCCGGCTTGTACGCCCGCGCGTTCTCCGCGAGCTCCGGGTGGTGCAGCCCGTCCGACGCCTGCCGCCCCGCCCCGCTGGCGCCCGCCAGGACGGTGCAGACCGGCGGGCCGCCGTCGCGCAGGTCGCCGCGCGCGGCGAACGGCAGCAACGCCAACGTGACCGCAGTGGCGTTGCAGCCGGGCGCGGCCAGCAGGTCCGCGCCGGGCAGGTCCGCGCGGTACGCCTCCACCAGGCCGTAGCGGGCGTCGTCCAGGTCGCCGGGGTGGGGGTGCTCTGCGTACCAGGTGGCGTACGTGCCGGCGTCGAGGCGGGAGTCGGCGGACAGGTCGACGACCCGGATCCCCGCCGCCCGCGCCGCCCGCACCCACGGGGCGGTCGCACCGTGCGGGGTGGCGAGGAACGCCACGTCGGCGCCGTCGAGCGCCTCGTCGGGCGTCACGAACGTCGCGTCGCCCGCCCCGTCGACCGCGCCGGCCAGGTGCGGCCAGGCGTCGGCGACCGGACGGCCGGCCCACCGGCGCGAAGCGTACGCCAGCTCCGTGACGTCGGGGTGCCGGCGCAACCGCCGGATCAGGCCCGCGCCGCCGTACCCGGCTGCGCCGAGCACCGCCGCGCGCAGGCTCACGCCGGGTCGCCCAACAACGTCGCGAGGATCGCCTTGTGGGCGTGCAGGCGGTTCTCGGCCTGGTCGAACACCACGCTGCGCGGGTGGTGGACCGCCTCCTCGACCGTCTCCTCGCCGTAGTGGGCGGGGAGGTCGTGCATGAACACGCCGCGCGGCGAGAGGTCGTCGAACCAGGCGGGCGTCACGGTGTACGCCGCGAACGCTTCGCGGCGGGCGGCGGCGTCCTCCTCCTGCCCCATCGAGATCCACACGTCGGTGTAGAGGGCGTCCGCGCCGCGCGCCGCCTCGCGGGGGTCGCGCACGATCTCGACGTCCGCGCCGCGCGCCCGCGCGGCGGCGAGGACGTCCGGGTCGGGGTCGTAGCCGTCCGGCGTGGCGATCACGAGCGACACGCCGGTCGCGGCGGCGGCGTTCACGTGCGAGTTCGCGACGTTGTTGCCGTCCCCGACGAACGCCAGGCGGAGTCCGTCGAGGTCCCCGAAGGTCTCCTTGAGGGTGATGTAGTCCGCGGTCAGTTGGCAGGGGTGCAGGCGGTCGGACAGGCCGTTGATGACCGGCACCGAGGCGTGCGACGCGAGGTCGATGAGGGTGTCGTGCCCGTACGTGCGGGCCATCACCCCGTCGACCCACCGCTCGAGGTTCTTCGCGACGTCGCGGATCGATTCGCGCACGCCGACCCCGATGAAGTTCTGGCTCAGCAGGACCGAGTGCCCCCCCAGCTGGAACATCGCGATGTCGAACGTCGAGCGGGTCCGCAGCGACTGCTTCTCGAAGATCATCGCCAGGGTGCGGTGCTCCAGCAGCCGCGGTCGGTCGCCGTCCCGCCACCGTCGCTTGAGGTCCACGGCGAACGAGAGGAGCGCCTCGAACGAGGCGGGATCCCAATCGGCGAGGGAGAGGAAGTCGTCCCCCCTCCGCGTCGACAGCTGCGCGGCGTCGGTCATGCGGTCACCTCCAGGCGACGTGCGCGGGGGCGCGACCCCCGCGTGCGAGGGCGCAGGCTACCACGCGCTCCGCGCGGGGCTCAGCGCAGTCCGAGCCAGCCGAGGTACGCCGCGACCGCGGCGTCGGCGGCCACGAACGCGATCACCCCGCCAACCACCAGCCACGGCCCGAACGGGATCGCCCGCCCGCCGCCGGCGAGCCGGTGGACGACCCCCACGATCGCGCCGACCGCGACGGCGGCGAGGAGCGCCACCGCCGCCCCCTGCACCCCCAGCAGCGCTCCCAGCAGGCCGGCGAGCTTCACGTCGCCGAACCCCATCGCCACCGGTTCGTCCGCCCCGTCGTCCGTCCCGTCGTCCGTTTCATCGTCCGGTCCGGCGCTGGGCGGGTCGGCGGTGGGTGGGTCGGTGGGTGGGGCGCCGCCTCGCGCGCCGGCGCGCAGGTCGACGACCCACCAGACCGCGCCGCCGGCGAGGGCGACCGCGCCGGCGGCGGCGAGACTGCCTGCGACCGCGTCCACCGGACCGATGCCGACCGGCGAGGCGAGGAGGGCGGCGAGCCACAGGCCCCACGCGACCGGCTCGCCGAGGCGGAGCGTGCGGCGCGACGCCAGGTTCGCCGCGGTCGACGCGGCGGCGGCCAGGAGGCCGACCGCGAGCCCACCGACGGCGCCACCGACCGCGGCGACGGCGACCTGGTCGAACCCCAGCGGCCACAAGCGCTCGCGGGTGTCCCGCCCCCGCCGCAACGCCAAGCTGCCGACGCGGTCGACGAGCACCAGCACCCCGGCGGCGAACGCCGCCCCCCACGCCGCCCCGGCGAGGTCGGGGAGGGACGGCCCGACCGGGCGCGCCCCACCGAACGCCGCGGCGGCGGCGAGCGCTGCGGCGAGGGGCGGGAGGGTGAGGACGTCGGGGATCTCCGCGTGCGCGAGGTCGATGAAGGCGACGCTCAACAGGACCGTCCAGGCCGCCCCCAGCACGAGGGCGACGGCGAGGCCCGCGGGCAGGGGCGTGACGATGGCGAGACCGACGAAGCCGGCGGCGGCGAGCGCCTCGACGATCGGGTAGCGCGGCGAGATCGCGGCGCCGCAGTGCCGGCACCGCCCCCGCAACACCAGCCAGGACACGAGCGGCACCAGTTCGGCGGCGGAGAGGGGGTGGCCGCAGGTGGGGCAGCGCGAGCGCGGCCAAGCGACCGACCCGCCGCGCGGGAGGCGGTGCACCACGACGTTCGCGAAGCTCCCGAGGAACGCCCCGAGGACGCCGGCGTACAGCCAGACCAGGGGACCGTTCACGCCGTTCTCCGGGTCCGGACGGGTGGTAGCCTCCGGGCGTGATGACAGCCACCGTTGCCCGCTCCCGTCCGTCCGTCGTCGCTTCCCTCGTTCGCACGGTCCTGCTCGCGGTCGCCCTGGCGTTCGCGGCCGGCGCCGTGGCGCAGGAGGGGGGCGTGTCCGTCGCGTTCGTCGATACGCAGGCGTTGATCTCCGCGCACCCCGCGCAGGGGCAGATCGACCAGCTGACCGGCGACCTCGACGCCGAACTCCAGGACCTGCTGGCGCAACGCCAGGAGTTGGTCGACAAGCAGGCCACCGAGGGACTCACCGCCGAGGAGCAGGAGCTCCTGCAGGCGCTGACGGTCACCGTGCAGACGCGCCGCGACGAGGGCCTCGCCGCCATCCGCGACGCCGCCGGCCCGGCGGAGGAGGCGGCGAACACGATCATTCGCGAGATCGCGGCGGAGCGCGGCTACGAACTCGTGCTGGACGTCGGTGCCGCCGCCGGCCTGGTGGTGTTCGCCGGCGAGGGCGTACCGGAGTTCACCGACGACGCGGTCGCGCTCATGCAGGAGCGCTTCCCCGCGGAGTGAGCGCGCGGGGGACCCCCCCGGGTCCCCGCCGAAGGTCGACCCACCGCAGGTCGACCCCCCGAAGGCCGCCCCCCTGAAGGCCGTCCCCCCGGACCCGCCGGTCACGCCGGCGGGTCCGTCTCGTCGTCCACGTCGGGGTCGGCGGCGAGGCGCGCCAGCGTCGCGCGGTCGACGTCGTCCAGGTCGGCGTCCTCGAGCAGGTCGGGCCGGCGCTCCAGGGTCCGCCGGAGCGCCTGCTCGCGCCGCCACGCCGCCACCCGGGCGTGGTGCCCGGACGTCAGCACGTCGGGGACGTGCAGGCCGGCGTACGTCGCGGGGCGGGTGTACTCGGGGTAGTCCAGCACGCCGCTCGAGAAGGAGTCCTGGCGGTGGCTGTCGGCGTCCCCGAGGACGCCGGGGAGGAGCCGCGCGGTCGCTTCGATCACCGCGAGGGCCGGCAGCTCCCCGCCCATCAGGACGACGTCGCCCAGCGACACCTCGCGGTCGACGAGCGCCTCGACGCGGGCGTCGAACCCCTCGTAGCGGCCCGACAACAGGACCAGGTGCTCCATCCGGGCGAACCGCTCGACGTCCGCCTGCCCGAGCGGCGTTCCGGCGGGGGAGAGCAGCACCGTCTCGGTCGGGGGCGGCGTGTCGGCGTTCGATTCCTCCAGGGCGGCGCCCGCGACGTCGGCGCGGATGACCATGCCCGCCCCCCCGCCGTAGGGGGCGTCGTCGACGCGGCCGGTGCGGTTGCCGGCGAAGCGGCGCAGGTCGCGGGCGCGGACCTCGAGGTGGCCACCCGCAATCGCCTTGGCGAGCAGCGCGTCGGACAGGTACCCCTCGATCAGGTCGGGGAAGAGGGTATGGACGGTGACGATCACGACGGATCCAGCAGCCCCTCCGGCGGGTCGACGAGCGTCACGGCGTCGTCCGCTTCGCGGACGTACGGCGCGGCGCGCGGCAGCAACAGCGCGCCGCCCGCCACCCGGACGCGCAGCAGCGGGTTGGTGGGGCCCCCCTCGAGCGCCTCGACGACGCCGACGTCCTCGGGGCCGGCGTCCCCCCGCACGAGGCGCACGGGGCGCCCGACCGACGTCGCTTCCGGCGCGCCGTGCGCGACGTCGTCGTCCGCCGGCACCCACAGGGTGGCGTGCACGAGGTCGGCGGCGCGTTCGGGGGTGCGGACGCGATCGAAGCGGGCGCGCCAGGCGTCGCCGTGCCGAGCGAACCCCTCGAGCCGAACCTCCCCGACCCCGTCGAGCCACAGCGGATCGCCGCCCTCCACGGCGTCGTGGAGGGCGGCGATGGCGAGGTCGTCGAACGGGTGGAGGCGGACGGCGCCCTGCAGGCCGTGGCGGCGTCCGATGCGTGCCGCGGGCCGCAGGCCCTCCGGCGGGCGGGGCGACCCGGCCACGGGGGTCAATCGATCAGGTGGACGTCCACCCGTTGGCGTCCGTCGGCGGCGGCGCGGGCCAGGGTCCGGACGGCGTTGATGATCCGCCCGTTGCGCCCGATGATGCGGCCGGCGTCGCCCTCCGCGCAGCGCACCTCGATGCGTACCCCCTTCGGCCCTCGGTCGCTCGTGACCCGCAAGCGCGAGGGGTCCTCGACCAGGTTCCGCAGGACGTACTCGACGAGGTCGGACGGCATGGTCAGCCGGCGGCCGAGGCGACGCGCTTGACGTAGGCGTCGCTGCGCTTGGCGCGGACCGTCGGCACCTCGACGCCCTGCGACTCGAGGATGCGGACGACGGAGTCGGTGGGTTGCGCGCCGACCGACAGCCAGTGCGCGGCGCGCTCGGCGTTCAGCTTCAGCGGCGTTTCGCTGGTCTCGCGCGGGTCGTAGTAACCGAGCTGCTCGATGTAGTCGGCGGCGCGCTTCTTGCGCGCGTCGACGACGACGATGCGGTAGTGGGGGTTGCGCTTCGAACCCATGCGCGTCAGGCGGATCTTGACCATGTACGTCTCCTCGTGGTGCGTGCGTCGTTGTACGCGTCGTGCGGATGCCGCCTCCGCTGCGGGGCGGGCTCCGGCGGTCGGCCGGTGCGGGGGTGCGTGCGGGCCGCGCCCGCGTGCGTCGGGTCGGACCGGCGTCCGACCAGCAGTTTCCGACTCTACCGCGCGGGCCGCCCTGCGCGCAAACGCCGCCGCGTCACCCGCCGAACCCCGCCGGCAACCGCCCCGTCTTCCCGGCCTTCTTCATCATCTTCTTCGTCGCTTCGTAGTTCTTGATGAGGCGGTTGACGTCCTGCACGGTCGTGCCCGACCCCCGCGCGATGCGCCGCCGACGGCTCGCGTCCAGCAGCCGGGGGGTGGTGCGCTCCGCGTCGGTCATGCTCGAGAGGATCGCTTCGACCCGCGCGAGTTCGCCCTCGTCGACGTCCGCGCCGGCCGGCATCATCTTCTTCGCGCCGGGGATCATCCCCAGGATCTCCCCGAACGACCCCATCTTCTTGAGTTGCCGCATCTGGTGCAGCATGTCCGCCAGCGAGAAGTCCTGCGGTCGTCCCGAGAGCCCGCCGTCCTCGGCCGCCTCCTCGAGCGCTTCGGCCTTCTCGATCAGCGTCAGCACGTCGCCCATGCCGAGGATGCGGCCGGCGATGCGTTCGGGGTGGAACGCCTCGAGGCCGTCGAGCTTCTCGCTCGTCCCGGCGTAGTAGATCGGGCGACCGGTGACGTGCGTCGCCGACAACGCCGCCCCGCCGCGCGCGTCGCCGTCCATCTTCGACAGCACCAGGCCGGACACCCCGATGCGCGCGTCGAACGTGCGCGCGACCGGCAGCGTCTGTTGTCCGGTCATGGCGTCGATGACGAGCAGGCGTTCGGTCGGCCCGACCGCGGCGTCCAGCGCCGCGAGCTCGTCCATCAGCGCCTCGTCGATCTCCAGCCGCCCGGCGGTGTCGACGAGCACCAGGTCGCGGAAGTCCTCCCGCAACGCCGCATCGAGCCGCGCCTTCGTCGTGGCGGGCGCCTCGCCGTCCTCGACCTTCAGGATCGGGACGCCGACGCGGTCGGCGAGCACCTCCAGCTGGTCGCGGGCGGCGGGGCGTTGGGTGTCGGCGGCGACCAACAGGGGGCGGCGCCCCTTCGCCTTGAAGTGGTAGGCGAGCTTCCCGACCGTCGTCGTCTTCCCGGCCCCCTGGAGGCCCATCATCAGCCACACGTTGCCGTCGCTGCGCAGCTCCGGTTGGACGCTGTCGCCGCCCAGCAGCGCCTGCAGCTCGTCGCGGACGATGCGGATGACGCGCTGGTCGGGCGTGAGGCTCATCAGCGTCTCGGAGCCGACCGCCTCCGCCTCGACGCGCTTCACGAAGTCCCGCGCGACGTCGAGGGCGACGTCCGCCTCGAGCAGTGCGACGCGCACCTCGCGCAACGCGCTCTTGACGTCCGCTTCGCTCAGGCGTCCCCGCCCGCGCAACGATTGGATCGCACCCTGTAGGCGATCCCCGAGGTTCTCGAACATGCGGCCTCCTCAGCCCGGGCAGGGTAGCGCCGCCCCGGGGGGCGGTCAAGGACGAGGCGAACCGCCCTCCGGGGGCGGCGCCGGCGGTGGTAGCCTCCCTCCGTGTCCGCCCCTCGCCCGCGCCCGACCCCCGGCGGTGGTCCGCGGCGCGGCGTGCGCCTCGCGACCGTCGTCCTCGCCGCCGCCCTGAGCGTCGGGCCCGCCGCCGCCGGGCAGGGCGCCCCCCCGGAGGCGACGTCGGCGCCCGCCGCCCGCACGCCGGTCGCGGCGTTCCCCGGCGCGCCCGCCGTGCGGCTGCCGCCCGGCACGCTGCGGCTGCGGGCCGCCGCCCTCGCGACGTGGCCGCGACGCCTCCCCGAAACCCCCGCCGGCCGCCTCGAAGCGGCGTTCGTGACCCCCCTCCCGGCGGGGTCCGAGGCGGCCGGTGGGCTCGCGACGCCGGGCGCCCGCGCGATCCTGCGCGCGTTCGAGGCGGCCGGCCACCGCGTCGCCCACCTGCGCCCGGCGGGGGCGGGCGACGCCGGGCCGCCCGCCCGCGCGCTCGTCGTCCCGCCGGACGGCGGGGCGGGCCGATGGCTGGCGTTCGACCCGGTCGCGGGCGCCCTGCGGTGGGCGTCGGTGCGCCCCGCGGCCGCCGGGCCGCCGTGAGGTCGTCGCGGGCCGCGGGGCTCGCGCTGCTCGCGCTCGCCGCCGCCGCGGTCGCGGTCGGCGTGTGGGTCGTGCGGTCGGGACCCGGCGGGGTGGGTGGGGGCCGTCCCGCGCTGTCGGTGACGGCGGCGCCGGTGTACCTGGTGGCGTACGACGCCCCCCGCTTCACGCTGTCGCCGGTCGATCGCGTCGTGCCGGCCCCACCCGCGGCGGGGGGCGACGCGCCGGCGGATGCGACGCCGTACGCCCGCGCCCTCGTCGCGGCGTTGGCGCGGGGCCCCCGCGCGGAGGAGGCGGCGGCAGGGTTGGCGAGCGCCGTGCCGTCGGCGACCGAGGTGCGTCGCGCCGAGCGCGACGGCGACCGCCTGCGGGTCGACCTCCCGGCCGCCTTCGTGGCGGGGGGTGGAACGAGTTCGATGCGGGCCCGCCTCGAGCAGGTGCGCTGGACGTTGACGGGGGCGCCCGGGATCGAGCGCGTCACGCTGTCGGTCGATGGGGCGCCGCTCGAGGTGATGGGGGGCGAGGGGTTGTGGGTCGACCCGACGTGGAGGCGCCCGGCCGGCGGCGACCTTCCCACGTGGTGAACGCCCCCAGGCGGACCCCGGTGCGCGCTCCGGTGCGCGTGCTCGTCGGCGTCGTGCTCGCCGTCGTCGGGGTGGGCGCCGGACTGGGGATCGCGCAGGCGCCGCTCCCCAGCGACGGCGATTGGCGGGACGGTCCGGCGGCGCGCGGCGCGCTGTTCGAGCGCGTCCTCGTGCGGCTTCGCGACGCGTACGTCGATCCGGCGCTCGTCGATTGGCCGACGTGGCGGGCGCGGTTCCGGCCGTCGGTGGAGGCCGCGACGACCCGCGCGGCGCTGGATGCGGCGTTCGTGCGGGCGTTCGCCGGCCTGAACGACGGGCACTCGCGGTGGGTGGGGCGGTTGGCGCCGCTCGCCGGCCCACCGCCGGCGCCGGAGCGCCCCCCGAGCGCGCCGGTCGTGCCGGGCGCGCCCGGGGAGGGGGAGCCCGCGCCGCCGCGCCCGCCGCCGGAGCGCGCACCGTCGGACGGCGACCGGCCCGCGGACGGGGCGCCCGCCTCGAACGCCGACGCGCGACCGAGCGACCCGGGGCTGGAGGCGGTCCCGATCGCGGGGACCGGGTGGGTGGTGCTGCGCGCGCACCCCGGTGGGGCGGCGGACGCCGCGGGGGTGCGCCGCGGGGACGTGATCACCGCCGTCGGGGACGTGGCCTTGACCGGCGCGCCGCCGCCCGCGGGACCGCGCGGGGTGCTCGAGGCGGCGTTGCGCGACGGTCCGGTCGACGTGCGGGTCGCGTCGCCGCGCCGGGAGGTGCGCACCGTCCGGTTCGTTCCGACCGCCCTCCCGGACGGTGCGGAGCGCGCGCCGCTGGTGCGTCTCGACGCCGCGACCGGCGTCGCGCGCGTCGACCTGCCCGCGTTCGACGCCGGCACCGCCGCGGCGCTGCACCCGCAGCTGCGGCGCGCGAGGGAGGCGGGCGCGCGCGGCTGGATCGTCGACCTGCGCGGGAACGTCGGCGGGAGCGTCCTGCAGCTGGGGTTGGTGCTGGGGGCGTGGACGACCGGGACGCAGGTCGCCGCGTGGCGGGCGGACGCCCCGACGTGGCGGCTGGAGGTCACCCGCTCGCCTGCGGACGGCCATCAGCGGCTCGCGGCGACGTTGCGGCGGGCGTCGGGCCCGCGGGCCGGCACGGTCCGCGCGCAGGCGACCCTCGACGCGCCGGCGACGGTGCGCGGTCCGGTCGCGGTCCTGACCGACGGTGCGACGGCGTCCGCCGCGGAGGCCGCGGCGGACGCGTTGGCGCAGGCCGTCGGGGCGCGGGTGGTGGGAACGCGCACGGCGGGCAACGTCGAGACGGTGCGGCGGCTGGGGATGCCGGGTGGGAACGCGGCGTGGGTGGCGGTCGCGGAGTTGCGGCGGCCGGACGGCACCCGGTTCGCGCCGGTGGCGCCCGACGTGCGGGCGGAGGTCGACCCGCGCGCGCTGGCGCGGGGGTTCGACCGGCCGGCGGCGGAGGCGACGGCGTGGCTGCGGGGGGTGCCGACCGCGCCGGGGCGGTGGTTCTGAGGTCGGCGTCACGGTGTGTTGTGCCGCGCCGGGAGGGCGTGATACGCTCCGTCGGATTCACGCCGGGGACGGCGGTCGCGCCGCCCTCCGCGCAACGACGGTCGCACACGCGCATCTCGCGACGCGAGGTTCGAACGTGCGAGCAAGTTGGGGCGAGGAGGGAACGAGGCGAACCGCGACCGTTCGACGAGGGTGGTGCGCCCGACAGGATTCGAACCTGTGACCTTTCGCTCCGGAGGCGAACGCTCTATCCGGCTGAGCTACGGGCGCGCG
>CAJXOA010000033.1 GCA_913057685.1 uncultured Trueperaceae bacterium | reverse complement strand
CGGCGAGGCGGTCGCGGCCCGCCCGCCGGGCCGCGCCGGGCGCGGCGGGGAGGGGCCCGTCCGCCGTCACCGGCGTTCAGGAAGCCGGGTCGTCGTCGTCGTCCTCGTCGGGTGCGGCCGCGTCGTCGCTCGCGCCGACCGCCAGGTCGCCCCAGAAGGCGTCCCCCGTCGGGGCGTCCCCGTCGCTCGCGCCCTCGGTCGCGTCCTGCGCGGCGTCCTCGGCGGCGGCCTGGAGTTCCGCGGCGACGCCGCCGTCGTAGTTGGGGCGCAGCACGACGCGGCGGTCGCGACCGCTGCCGGTCGATTCGCTGACGACGTCGGCGTCGTCGACGACCGCCATGTGGATCACGCGGCGTTCCGCGGCGCTCATGGGCTCGAGCTCCACCGGCTCGCCGTACTTGCGGACCTCGTCGGCGGCGGCCTGCGCGTCGCGCGTGAGGCGCTGGTCGCGGCGGCGTTTGTACCCGCCGACGTCGACGTGCACGCGGACCGGCTCGTCGCCGGGCCGATTCACGACGGCGTTCGTGAGTTGCTCGAGGGCGGCGAGGGTGCGGCCTCCCTTGCCGATCAGGCGGCCGGCGTCGCCGCCCTCGATCTCGATGGCGACGTGCCCCTCGGGCGTGTCGTGCGCGTCGGCGCCGTAGGCGGGGTCGAGGTGCTCGAGGAGCCCGACGAGGAACGCCTGCGCGCGTTCGCGGGCGGGCGCGTCCTGCGGGACGTCGGCGGCGACGAGCGCCTCCCCGAGGTCGGCGAGGTCGCCCCCGTCGTCGGTGGGGGCGGCGGCGTCGTCCGTTCCGATCCCCAGGTCGTCGAGCATGCGGTCGAGGTCGTTGCCTTTGTCGTCGCTCACGGGCGTTCCCTCCCCCATCGCGCGTCGTGGGCGCGGCGGGTCACCCGGAGGCCCCCGCTGCGGCGCCGCGACCGCGTTGGATGAGCCAGTATTGCAGGACTTGGACGCCCATGGACACCACGAAGTAGAGGAGGACGCCCGCGGGGAAGCCGAACAGGATGAAGGCGAAGACGACGTTGATGAGGATCTGTTGGCGGAGGCTCTGGGGGTTGCCGCGCGCGCTGAACCACGACATCGCGAACATCACCATGACGTACAAAATCGGCAGGATGAACGTCGGGTCGCGCTGCCCCAGGTCGGGCACCCAGAGGAAGCCCTCGCCGAACTCGAAGTTGACGAAGACCCGCCAGAGGATGATGAACAACGGCATCTGCAGCAGGATCGGCAGGCACCCGCCGGCGGGGTTGACGCCCGCCTCGCGGTAGAGCTTCATCGTCTCCTGCGTCAGGGTCTCGCGGTCGTCCTTGTGCTTCTTCTGCAACTCCTGGATCTTGGGTTGCAGCTCCTGCATGCCGTACATCGACTTCGTTTGGGTGGTGATCAACGGCCACACGAGCGCGCGGAACAACAGCGTCAGGGCGATGATCGAGAGGCCCCAGTTGCCGAGGTAGTCGTGCAGCGTCTGCAGCACCCAGAGGATCCCGAGCGAGAGGCGCCCGAGGATGTTGGGGTCGAACAGGCCGGGCATCTCGACGTAGCCCTCCTGTTCGTAGCGCACCAGTTCGTTCGGGCCCAGGTAGCTGCGGACCGGCAGGGTCGCGGTCGCGCCGGCCTCCGGCGCGAGCGGCACCTGAAGCGCCATCTCGCGGGGCGGGAGCGGCAGCGCCTGCAGGTCCGGCTGGAGCGGCGCGCCGTCCGCCGCGCGTTGCGGCGTGAGGATGATCGCGAAGGCGGTGTTGCGGTCGTTGTTCTGCAGGCTGGCGTAGCTGGGGGAGCCGACCGCCTGCGACAGCGGGTTCGTGGCGCTGGAGCCGTCCTCGCCGTACCCCTGCCCGACCTTGAGGACGGGATCGTCGACGCCGGCCATGCCGGGGAACGACAACTGCAGCGGCAGCGCCTCGCCGCCGTCCGCGGCGTCGACGCGGGTGGCGCGGACGTCCAGGACGACGGTGTGGCGGAGGTTGCTGACCTCGACGGTGCGCTCCACCTCGAGCGGCCCCGCGCGGTGCGTGAAGGTGCCGCGCACGACGTCCTCGTTCACGCGTTCCCAGGTGGCGGTCGCCGCCTCGGGCGCCAGGTAGGCACCGTCCAGCCGCAACGCCGCGCCGGGCCGCGCCGCGTCGTCGGGGATCAGGTTCTGGCGTTGGTCGAGGTCGTAGTTCGAGAACGTCTGGCCCTTCTGGGGCTTGGCGTACGCCGCGACGATCTCCCCCGCCTCGGTGAAGAACAGGTCGACGCCCTTCGTGGGGACGCGCGTCAGGGAGGCGTCCTGCAGGTCGCACCAGAACGACGGCGTCGCGCCGTCGCAGGTCTCCGCGACGGTGGCGGCGTCGCGGAACTCCGCGAAGGTGAAGGCGTGCGTCCCGAAGTCGACGGCGTACGCCGTCGACACCGCGAGGGTCGCGAGGAGGGCGAGCAGGGCGCGAAAGATCACGATTCCTCCCGGAGGGGGGTGAGGGACGACGTGGGGGCGGCGGGGGACGGGTCGCCGGACGCGCCGGACGCGTCGGGCGGGGGCGGGACCGGATCGAACCCGCCGGGGTGGAACGGGTGGCACTTCGCGACGCGCACGACCGCCAACCAACTCCCGCGCAGCGCCCCGTGCGTCAACAACGCCTCGTGGGCGTAGTGGCTGCAGGTCGGGTGGAAGCGGCAGGTGGGCTGCGGCTTGAGCGGCGAGAGGAACCGCCGGTACACCTGGATGGGGGCGGCCAACGCCCGCCGGGGCAGCATCCGCACGGCGTGCCCGACCCGGCTCACGGGAACGAGCTCCGCTCGAGCGCGGTGCGCAGCGAGTCGCGCAACGCCGCGTAGTCGGCGGTGGCGGCGGACGGCCGAGCGATCACGAGCAGGTCCACGCCGCGCCCCCCGAGGTCGCGGTCGGCGACCAGGTCGCGGAGCGCCTCGCGGAGGCGACGCCGGACGCGGTTGCGGACGACGGCGTTGCCGACCTTGCGGCTCGCGACGATGCCGACGCGGAGGCCGGGCTCGCGGACGTGCCGCCAACGGACCGACAGCAGACGTGCGCCCCCCGAACGCCCCCGGCGGAGGCGTTGGAAGGCGCGGTCGCCCTTGAGCGAACGGACGACGGGGGCCACGCCGTCTCCACGGACGACGTCAGCGGTCGGAGACGGTGAGGCGGCTGCGGCCCTTGCGGCGGCGACGCTTGAGGGCGTTGCGACCACCGGGGGTGCTCATGCGGGCCCGAAAGCCGTGCGTCTTCGCGCGCTTGCGGCGGTTGGGTTGGTAGGTGCGCTTCATGGTTTCTCCTTCGCGGGCCGTGGGCACCGGCGTACGGACACGCCTGTGGACCCCTCGACTCCGGGGGGCGCGAGCCGGCGGCCCCCAGCCGGCGGAGAATAGCACGCCCCGCCCCCGCGCGGGCAAACGCGGGACGCCGTCAGGCCCGCTGGAGGGCGGCGGCGACCTGCAGGAGGCGCCCGTCCCCGAGCGGCGGGGCGAGCAGCTGCAGCCCGACCGGGAGGGCGCCGCCCGGCACGTCGGCGGGCACGCTGATCGCGCCGAGCCCGGCGAGGTTCGCCAGGACGGTGTCGGCGTCCCCGAGGTACATCGCGAGCGGGTCGTCCACCCGCGCGCCGAGCGGGTAGGCGACGCCGGGCGCCGTGGGGGTGGCGAGCAGGTCGACGTGCCCGAAGGCGGCGGTGAGGTCGTCCGACACCTTCCGGCGGACCTGCAGGGCGCGGGCGTACCAGGCGTCGACGTGCCCGGCGGACAGCGCGAAGGTGCCCATCAGGATGCGGCGGCGGACCTCGCGACCGAAGCCCGCCCCGCGCGACGCGGTCGTGACCGCGACCTGCCCGTCGCCGTCCTCGCCGACGCGGACGCCGGCGATCGTGCCGTCGTAGCGCGCGAGGTTGCTGCTGGCTTCGGCGCTGGCGATCAGGTAGTACGCCGCGAGCGCCGCGGGGGCGGCGGGCACCGCGACGTCGCGGACCTCCGCTCCGAGCACCTCGAGGCGGGCGAGGGTGGCGGCGGTCGCCGCCTCGACCTCGGCGGCGTTGCCCTCCCCGAACGTCTCCACCACCCGCCCGACCCGCAGGCCGGCGAGGGGCGCGTCGCCCGCGCCGGCGTCGGCGGCGGGGGACGTGCGCAGGTCGCGGGCGAAGACCGCGGGGACGTCGAGGCTGGTGGCGTCGCGCGGGTCGCGGCCGACCATCGCGTCGAGGGCGACGGCGAGGTCGTTCGCGTCGTGCGCGAGGAGGCCGACCTGGTCGAGGGAGCTGGCGTAGGCGATCACGCCGGAGCGCGACAGCGTGCCGTACGTCGGTTTGACGCCGAGCACGCCGGTGAACGCCGCGGGTTGCCGGACCGACCCGCCGGTGTCGGTCCCGACCGCGAGCGGGACCGCGCCGCCGGCGACGGCGGCGGCGGACCCGCCGCTGGAGCCCCCCGCGACGCGCGCGGGGTCGACCGGGTTGCGGACCGGGCCGTGCACCGACGCTTCGGAGCTGCTACCCATCCCGAAGGCGTCGAGGTTCGCCATGGCGATGGGGATCGCGCCGGCCGCCTCGAGGCGGGCGACGACGGTGGCGGTCTCCGGGGGGACGTAGTCGCGCAGGATCGCCGCGCCGGCGGAGGTGCGGACGCCGGCGACGGCGAGGTTCGCCTTCACCGCGATCGGCACGCCGGCGAGGGGCGGCGCCGCCTCGCCCGCGGCGAGGCGGGCGTCGAGGGCGTCCGCCGCCGCGCGGGCGCGCTCCCCGAGCAGGTCGGTGAAGGCGTTCGTGGTGGCCTGCAGCGCGTCGGCGCGGGCGAGGGCGGCGTCGACCTCGGCGCGGGCGCTGGTGCGGCCGTCCGCGACGGCGGCGGCGACGTCGGTCGCGCGGCGGGGCGGGTCGGCGGCGGGCATGGCGGCGAGGATAGCACCGGCGTGGGCGCGCTCCCGCGCGGCGCGGACGGCGAACGTGAAGCGTTTCGCAGCCCCCCGCGGGCGCCGGGCGTAGCCTGCCCCTTCGTGTCGCCCCCCGCCCCCTCGACCCCCCCGGACGCGCCCCCGCCCGCCGAGGGGCCGGACGTGACGTTCGCCGCCGCGTCGCGGCCGGGCGTCGTCCGCCGCGTCAACCAGGACGCCGGCTTCGCCGGGCTCGTGGACGGCCGGCCGCTCCTCGCGGTCGCCGACGGGATCGGGGGGCACGATGCGGGGGAGGTCGCGAGCCGGACGGCGGTCGCGACGGTGCGCGAGCGGTTGGCGCGGTCGCGGGAGCCGGCGCCGGTCGCGCTCGCGCGGGCGGTGGCGGAGGCCGACCGGGCGGTGCGGCGGGCGCAGGGGGACGCACCGGGCCGGGCGGGGATGGGCACGACCCTGAGCGCGGTGTGGATCGACGGTGACGTCGCGGTCCTCGCGCACGTCGGTGATACGCGCGCCTTCCTGCTGCGCGGGGGGCGCCTCGAGCGGTTGACGGACGACCACAGCCTCGTCGCCGAACGCGTGCGGCAGGGCCTCCTGAGCGAGGGGGAGGCGGCCGGGCACCGCCTCCGGAACGTCATCACGAACGCGTTGGGGGCGGATGCGGCGTTGCGCATCGACGTCGGGCACGTCCCCCTGGAGGCCGGCGACCGGCTGGTGGTGACGAGCGACGGCGTGACGACGCTGCTGGACGAAGCGACCCTCGCCGACCTGGCGGTCGGCCCCCCGGACGCCGCGGTCGCGGCGATCCTCGATGCGGCGGACGCGCGCGGCAGCGCCGACAACGTCACGGCGGCGTTGGCGGCCGTCGAGCGGGTGCGGGGGGCGGCGACGCGCTACGCGCGGCCGGCGGTGAACGAGGGCGCGGTGGCGGAGCCGGGCGGCGCCAGCCCGCGCGCGGCGGTCGTCAGCCTCGTCGCGAGCGGCGACCCGGGGTGGATCCAGCCGCTGCAACGCCGCTACCCGGGGCGCGGCCCCTGGGCGCGCCTCGTCGCGGCGGTGCGGACGCGCCCGGCGCGGGGGGCGCCCGGCGGGCGGGAGGCGCCCGGCCGGCCGAGCGACCGCCCGGCGGGCGGGCCCGACCGCGCGGCGTGGGGCTGGTGGGGGGCGGCGGCGGGCCTGCTGGTGCTGCTGATCGCCTTCGCGCTGCGCGGGTGAGCGCCTGCTAGAGTCGCGGCATGAGCGAACGCATCCTCGTACGGACCGACGACGCGCCCGCCGCGGTGGGGCCCTACTCGCAGGCGGTGAAGGTCGGGACGACCCTGTACACGTCGGGGCAGATCCCCCTGACGGTGGACGGCACGCTGGTCGACGGCGACGTCGAGACGCAGGCGCGGCAGGTGCTGGCGAACCTGACGGCGGTCCTGCGGGCGGGCGGCTCCGATCCGTCGCGGGTCGTCAAGTGCACCGTCTACCTGGCGGACATCGGCGACTTCGCCCGCGTCAACGCCGTGTACGCCGAGACGTTCCCCGACGCGCCGCCCGCGCGCAGCGCCTTCCAGGTGGGCGCCCTGCCGTTCGGGGCGGCGGTGGAGATCGAAGCGATCGCGGTGTGCGACCCCGGCTGAGGGGGACGCACCGGGCGCGTCACAGGAACAGGGCGGCGACGTACGTGAGGTAGGCGGCCAGGAGTCCGGCGCCGGCGACGCGGCCGAGGCGACCGGCCGCCAGGAACGCGAGGATCGTCGCGAGGGAGAACCCGACGGCGACCGCCAGGTCGCCGCCGACCTCCGGCAGCGCGACCGGCAGGCCGGTCGCGAGGGCGGCGATCCCGAGGACGGCGAGGACGTTGAAGAGGTTCGAGCCGGCGATGTTGCCGAGGATCATGTCGCCCTGCCGGCGGGCGGCGGCGGCGACGGCGCTGGCGAGCTCGGGCAGGCTGGTACCGAACGCGACCATCGTGAGGCCGACGACGCGCTCGGGCACGCCGAGCGCGGCGGCGAGGTCGACGGCGCCGCGCACCACCAGGTCCGCGCCGAGCACCAGCACCCCGAGCCCCAGGAGGACCGCGCCGACGCTGCGCCAGAGCGGGCCGCCCGGCCCGTCCGGGCCGGCCTCCTCGGCGAGGGCGTCGCGGTCGTGGCGGACGAGGAGGGTCAGGTAGACCGCGAGCGCGACGAGGAGCAGCGCGCCGTCGAGACGGCCCAACCGACCGTCCCAGGCGAGGGGAACGAGCAGGAGCATGGCCCCGACCCCGAGGGGCAGGTCGCGGCGGGTGAACGCGGCGTTCCCGGCGAGGGGGGCGAGGAGCGCCGTCGCGCCGAGGATCAGACCGACGTTGGCGACGTTGCTGCCGAGGACGTTGCCGACCCCGACGTCGGGGGCGCCCTGCAGGCTGGAGGCGACGGTCGCGGCGAGCTCGGGGGCGCTGGTGCCGAAGGCGACGACGGTGAGGCCGATGACGAGGGGGCTGACGCCGATCCGCCGCGCGAGGGCGGCGGCGCCGCGCACCAACAGGTCGCCGCCGACCGTCAACGCTGCGAAGCCGACGAGGAGAAGGAGGACGCTCACCCGCGCGAGGGTAGCACCCGGGCGTCGCGCCGCCGGGTGCGGCGGTGCGTGCTGCGTTGCGGGGCCGGCGACCGTCTGCCATGATGCGGCGTGACCCAGGCCCCGTCCGCGACCCCGTCCCCGACCCCGCCCGTTCCGTCCCTGCGCGCGCCGGCGGCCGGCTGATGGGCCGCCTCCTCGACGTGCTGTTGTTCGGGGGGCTGGCGGTCGTGGCGGGCGCGATCGTGTGGACCCTGTTCACGATGAACGCGCCGGACGTGCGGACCGGCGGTCCCGCGCCGCCGCCCGCCGCGTCGGACGCGCCGGCCGAAGTGGTGCCGGTCGACCCGCGCGACCTGGGGCCCGACGAGGCGCGGACCGACGTCGTGCCGGTCGCGCCCGACGCGGACGCGGGCGCCGCTGGCGAGGCTGGCGTGGAGGCGGGGGACGCCGGCGAGGCCGCGCTGGAGGCGGCCGACCCGGCACCCTCCGGTCGGGCAGCGGACGCGGCGGATGGGGACCCGCAGGAAGCCAGCGCGGAGCCGGACGCCGAGCAGGACACGGGACAAGACACGGCCCAAGCCGCGGGGACGAACGCGGGGCGGCCGGACCCGCAGGTGCCGGCCGCGGAGGTGGGACCGCCCGCCGAGGGCGCGACGGTGGACCTCGGGCGGGTCGGCTACACGTACGTCACGGGGGGTGCGGGGGCGTGCGGCGTGACGCTGGAGGCGTGGCGGCACGTGGCGGTCAGCCGCGAACTGCTCGACGCGTACGGGTGCGGGGCGGAGCTGGTGCTGACGCTCGACGCGCCGGTCGCGGGCCGGGAGCGCGTGGAGGTCGTCGTGGGCGACACGATGAACCCCTCCTGGTCGCGGACGGTGAACGTGTACGTCGCGCAGGACGAACCGGCGCTCGAGTACGGCCTGGGCACCGGCCGGCTGGCGCCCGTGACCGCCCCCTGAGGCGTTGGCACATCGACGCACCCGGTGCAAGGGGAAGCCGGCCGACGCGGGCGTAGGCGCTCCTCTGCCACGCTGAGCGGATACGCCCGGGCCCATCCCGGGCGGAAAGGAGCGAATGCGCATGAGCACCACCTACGATTTCCACGGCAAGGTCGCCATCGTCACCGGGGGCGGAAGCGGGATCGGTGAGGCCGCCGCCCGGAAGATCGCGGACGGCGGCGGGATGGTCCTCGTCGCCGACCTCGACGTCGAGAACGGCCAGCGCGTCGCGAACGACTTGGCGGACGCCGGCGCCTTCTTCGAGGTGAACACCGGCAAGGCGGAGCAGGTCGAGGCGATGGTCGCGAACGCCGTCGAGCGGTTCGGGCACCTCGACGTGATCGTCAACAACGCCGGGATCGGCGGGCCGCAGGCGCCGACCGGCGAGTACCCGCTGGACGGCTGGCAGACGGTGATGGACGTCAACCTGAACGGCGTGTTCTACGGCATGCGCTACGCGATCCCCGAGATGCTGAAGCGCGGCGGCGGGTCGATCGTCAACATCGCCTCGATCCTGGGCAGCGTCGGCTTCGCGAACACGTCGGCGTACGTCTCCGCGAAGCACGCGGTCGTGGGGATGACGAAGAACGTCGCGATCGAGTACTCCGCGCAGGGCATCCGCGCGAACTCGGTCGGGCCGGGCTTCATCGAGACGCCGCTCGTGAAGAACAACCTGAGCGCGGACGTGCTGCAGATGCTCGAGGGGATGCACCCCATCGGTCGCCTCGGGCGTCCCGAGGAGGTCGCGGCGTTGATCGCCTTCCTGGCGAGCGACGACGCGTCGTTCATCACCGGCTCGTACCACCTGGTCGACGGGGCGTACACCTCGCAGTAACGCCCTCGCCCCCCGCGCCGCCGCACGCGGCCGCGCGACGCAACGACGCAACGAGGGAACGGACCGGCCTCGGCCGGTCCGTTCGTTTGCGCGGAGTGGACGGGGGAACGTGGGTCGTAGGGGCGCTCAGGCGCCGCCCTGGGCGCGGTCGTCCTCCTGGTACGACGCCTGCTCGCGCTGCATGGTGCGCGCGACGAGGACGAGGTACGCGGTCATCAGGGCGGTGACGAAGAGGCCGGCGAGGAAGAGGAAGAGGTAGGGCATCTCAACGCCGGGTGGCGTTCTGGACGTAGATGCCGAGCGCCAGGATGCTGGGCACCCAGAGGCCGACGAAGACGCCGGCGTCGTGGTTCCCTCCGAACCACAGCGATACGGACAGGACGAAGCTGAGGAAGGCGGCGAGCGGTGGGAGGAGCGTCTGGGCGGACATGGAATCCCTCCAATCCCACCCGCACCGTGGCACGGGGCGGGGCCCTGCGACCGTGGGCGCACCCTCGGTACACGGACGCGCGGACCGGCCGGGCCGGTCCGCGCGTCGTCGCACGAGGGGGTGGGAGCGGGGGTCAGGCTTGGCGCCAGAGCAGCGCCCGCTTGACCTCCTCGATCTGCTTCGTGATGGGGATGTCGCGGGGGCACGCCTCGGTGCAGTTGTAGGCGGTGCGGCAGCGCCACAGGCCGCTCGGTTGGTTCAGGGCCGCGAGGCGTTCGTCGGTCGCCTGGTCGCGCGAGTCGAAGATGAAGCGGTGCGCGTTGACGATGGCGGCGGGGCCGACGTAGTTGCCGTTCGTCCAGAAGACCGGGCAGGAGGTCGTGCAGGCGGCGCAGAGGATGCACTTCGTGCTCTCGTCGAAGATCTCGCGGTCCTCGGGGCTCTGCAGCCGCTCGCGGGCCGGTTCGGGATCGTCGTTGACGAAGTACGGCAGGACCGACTTGTAGGAGTCGAAGAACGGCTCCATGTCGACGATCAGGTCCTTGACGACCTCGAGGCCACGGATCGGCTCGACCGCGATGCTGCTGCCGAGGTCGCGCACCAGCAGCTTGCAGGCGAGGCGGTTGACGCCGTTGATCAGCATCGCGTCGCTGCCGCACACCCCGTGCGCGCAGCTGCGGCGGTAGGACAGCGAGCCGTCCATCTCCCACTTGATCTGGTTGAGGACGTCCAGCACCCGGTCGGTGGGGCGCACGTCGAGGCGGTACTCCGCCCAGTAGGCGCGCGCGTCCTTCTCGGGGTCGTAGCGCTTGATCTTGACGGTGACGTTCATCGTGTCCAGCCCGGGGGGCGGTGCGGACGTGCCGGCGGCGGGGGTGGTGGCGTCCATCAGTAGACCCTCGGTTTCGGTTCGTACTTCCCGAGCGTCACCGGCTTCGCGCCGACGCGGACGCTGCCGTCGTCGTTGCGGTAGACCATCGTGTGCTCGAGCCAACGGTCGTCGTCGCGGTCCTGGTGGTCCTCACGGCTGTGCGCGCCGCGCGACTCGGTGCGGTTGCGGGCGGCGTACACGAGCTGTTCGGCGTTGTCGAGCAGGAAGCCGAGCTCGACGACCTCCATGAGTTCGGTGTTGAACACCTGCCCGTCGTCCTCGACCGACACCTGCTTGTAGCGCTCGCGGAGGTCGGCGAGGATCTCCACCTGCTTCGCGAGGGTGGCCTCGGTGCGGAACACCGAGGCGTTGTCCATCATCGTGTCCTGCAGTTCCTTGCGGATGTGCGCCGCGCGCTCGGAGCCGCTGGCGGCCCGGATCCGTTCCAGCTCCTCGCGGGCGCGTTCGTCGACGCCGGCGGGCATCGGCTCGTAGTCGACGCGGGCGGCGTACTTCGCCGCCTCGATGCCGGCGCGGCGCCCGAAGACGATCAGGTCCCCGAGGCTGTTCGTGCCGAGGCGGTTGGCGCCGTGGAGGCTGGCGCAGGCGACCTCGCCCGCGGCGTAGAGGCCGGGGACGACGGTGCCCTCGCCGTCGGCGACGACCTGCGTATCGATCGTCGTCGGGATGCCGCCCATCGCGTAGTGCGCGGTCGGCTGGACGGGGACGGGCTCCTTGATCGGGTCGACGCCCAGGTAGATGCGCGCGAACTCGGTGATGTCGGGCAGGCGCTCCTCGATGATCTCCGCGTCGATGTGCGTGAGGTCGAGGTGGATGTAGTCCCCGTCCGGCCCGACGCCGCGCCCCTCCTGGATCTCGAGGTACATCGCGCGCGACACCATGTCGCGCGGCGCGAGGTCCTTGATCGAGGGGGCGTAGCGCTCCATGAAGCGTTCGCCGTCCTTGTTGCGCAGGATGCCGCCCTCGCCGCGCGCCCCCTCGGTGAGGAGCACGCCGATCTTGTAGAGGCCGGTCGGGTGGAACTGGTAGAACTCCGGGTCCTCGATCGGCAGGCCGCGGCGGTAGACGATGCTCATGAGGTCGCCGGTCAGCGCGTGCGCGTTGCTGGTGACCTTGAACATGCGGCCGTTCCCGCCGGTCGCGATGATGGTGGCCTTGGCGTGGAAGACGTGAATCTCGCCGGTCGCGAGCTCGTAGGCGACGACCCCGCGGGCGCTACCGTCCTCGAGGACGAGGTCGAGGACGTGGAACTCGTTGAAGAAGGTGACCTGGTCCTTGATCGACTGCTGGTAGAGGGTCTGCAGGATCATGTGGCCGGTGCGGTCGGCGGCGTAGCAGGCGCGCTCGACGGCGCTCTTGCCGAACTCGCGGGTGTGCCCCCCGAACTTGCGTTGGGCGATGCGGCCCTCGGGCGTGCGGCTGAACGGCAGCCCCATGTGCTCGAGTTCGTAGACGGCGTCGACGACCTCGTGCGCGAAGGTTTCCGCGACGTCCTGGTCGGTGAGGTAGTCGCCGCCCTTGACGGTGTCGAAGGCGTGCCACTCGGGGTGGTCCTCGCTGACGTTCCCGAGCGCCGCGCCGACCCCGCCCTGCGCCGCCCCGGTGTGCGAGCGGGTCGGGTAGAGCTTGCTGATGACGGCGACCTTGACGTCCTTGTTCTGCGCGGCGTAGCGCGCCGCCATGAGGCCGGCGCCTCCGGCGCCGACCACGATCACGTCGTACTTGTGGGCCCTGGGCACGATGACCTCCTCAGTCGAGGGCGCGCACCGCGGCGCCCATCTCGTCGTAGCTGAACGCCCACAGCGTCATCGTCCCGAGGACGAAGACGATGCCGGCGATGGAGAAGACGACCACCTTCGTCCAGAACCGACGTCCCGGCTTGCGGACGTGGTCCTCGATGCTGTAGCGCAGGCCGTTGATGCCGTGCAGCATCGCGAAGGCCAACAGGAAGGTGTCGTAGATCTTGACGCCGGGCTGGCTCAGGCGGTTCGCGACGTACGCGAAGTCGATCGTGCCGGCGTCGATCTGGATGTTGTTGAAGAACAGGTGGCCGAACACGAGGAAGACGAGCAGCAGGCCCGAAATCCGCATGAACACCCACCACACGAGCTCACCCGACGCGCCGTAGGTGGCGCGGGCCGCCTGGTAGGTCTTGGGGGCGCTCGCCATCAGGCGATCCCCAGGATCTCGGGCACGATCTTCCAGAGGACGGGGATGCCGACCGCGGTCGTCGCGCCGAGCGCGCCGTACCAGAGGGCGCCCTGGTACTTCACGCCCCATTCGGTGAAGTCCATCAGGATGATGCGCAGGCCGTTGAAGGCGTGGTAGACGACGGCCGCCATCACGAGGACGAGGCCGACGCGGAACGGCCACTGGTGGTAGAAGGCCAGGAAGGCGTTGAACGGCCCCTCGGGTCCGAACATCACCAGGCTGATGTCGATGACGTGCAGCAGCAGGAACAACGCCAGCGCCACGCCGCTCAGGCGGTGCAGCACGAACGCCCACTGTCCCTCGCGTCCTCGGTACATGGTCGACCTCCCTCGGTCGTGAACGCGGCAGCCCGCGTTCCCTGCGGTGGATGCGCGCCCGGTTCCGCCCCCCCGCGTGGGCGCGCGACGGGGCGAAGGCTACCACGCCGGGCGGTTGGACGAATTGCGCGCCCGACTGCGATGTGGCGGCGCACCGCCGGGGTGCGGGCGGGGCGACGGAATCCTGACGTTTTGGGTGTAGATTGGGGCTCGTGCTGCTCGCCTTCGACCTCGACAACACCGTCGTGACGCGCGACCACGAACTGCCGGCCGCGACGCACGCCGCCATCGCGAAGGCCCGCGAGGCGGGCCACCTCGTGACGGTCCTGACCGGCCGGCCGTTGGCCTCCGCGACGCCGTTCGTGCGGGCGCTCGACGTCCATCCGGGCCCCTACAGCGTCAACCACGGCGCGCTGGTGTTCGGCGCCGCGGGGGAGGTCCTCAAGCGCCGCCGCATGACGGCGCTGCACGTCGAGGCGCTGTTGTCCCCGCCGCTCCTGCCGCCCGGCGTGCCGTACGCCTGCATGGTGGACGACGCGCTGTACGTCGAGGATCCCGCCGACCCCCGCTGGTCGTGGGCGCACACCGCCAACCGGCGGGTCGAACGCTACGCCGCGGGGCTCGTGGCGGAGGCGGACAAGGTGGTGTTCTCGAGCAACGGGCGCAGCGCCGACCTCGAGGCCAAGATCGCCGCGGAGCACGACCTCACCTTCTACCGGTGGAACGACGGCTACCTGGAGGTCACGGCGCGCGACGCGGACAAGGGCGCCGCGCTGGCGTTGATCGCGGAGACCCTCGCGGTCGCCCGCGAGGACGTCGTGGCGTTCGGGGACGGCGCGAACGACGTCACGATGCTCGCGTGGGCGGGGCACGGGGTGTCGGTCGGACCGCACGCCTCCGCCGACGTCCGCGCCGCGGCGCAGGAGCACGTCGACGCCCCCGAGGCGGGCGGCGTCGCGGGCTGGCTCGCGGCGCACGCGCACGCCTGAGGCCGCCGGCCCCCCGCGAAACGTAGGCCCCCCTTGGATCGCCCCCTGCCCCCCCGCACCCTCGTCCCCGCGCGCCGCCGCCGCTTCCTGGGCCGCTCCCGCGCCTGGGAGGTCGTCGTGTTGGGCGTCGCGGCGATCATCGCCGCGCCGATCCTGGTGGTGCTCGCGAGCGTGGTCGCGCCGACGGGGGACGTGTGGGGCCACCTGGCGACGACGGTGCTGCCCGACTACGTCCGCAACTCGCTGGCGTTGATGGGCGGCGTGGGCGCCGGCACCCTGGTCCTGGGGGTGGGGGCGGCGTGGCTGGTGACGATGACCGACGTGCCGGGCCGGCGGACCTTCGAGTGGGCGCTGCTGTTGCCGATGGCGATCCCGGCGTACATCCTGGCGTACGCCTACACCGACTTCCTGCAGGTGTCGGGGCCGCTGCAGACGTGGCTGCGGGACGTGACGGGGTTGGGCGTGAGCGAACTCCGCCTCCCGCGCGTCCGCTCGCTGGGGGGCGCGACGGCGATGCTGACGCTGGCGCTGTACCCGTACGTCTACCTGCTGACGCGCAGCGCCTTCCTGGAGCAGTCGGCGTCGGTGTTGGAGGCGTCGCGCAGCCTGGGGCGGGGGGCGTGGGCCAGCTTCGCGCGGGTCAGCCTGCCGCTGGCGCGGCCCGGCATCGCGGCGGGGGTGGCGCTGGCGTTGATGGAGACCCTCGCCGACTTCGGGACGGTCGAGTACTTCGGGGTCGTGACGTTCACGACCGGCATCTACCGGACCTGGTTCGGCTTGGGGGAGCGCGCGGCGGCGGCGCAGTTGGCGGCGTTGCTGCTGGCGTTCGTGCTGGTGTTGATCCTGCTCGAGCGGGGGCTCGGGCGGCGGCCGGACGCCGCGCCCCCCACGAGCCGCTTCCGGCCGTTGGCGCGCTACCCGTTGTCGGGCGTGCGGGCGGTCGCGGCGACGGCGTTCCTGACGCTGCCGATCGCGCTGGGCTTCGTGCTGCCGGCCGGCATCCTGGTCGGCTTGGCGCTCGACGCGCCCGCCGGCATCGGCGGGGACGTGCTGACGTACCTGCGCAACACCGTCGTGGTGGCGCTCGTGACCGCGGTGGCGACCCTCGCGGTGGCGCTGACGCTCGCGTACGGGCGGCGCCTGCGCCCGAGCCGCGCGGTGCGCGCGGGGACGCGGGTGGCGGCGATGGGGTACGCGGTGCCGGGCTCGGTCATCGCGGTGGGGGTGCTGCTGCCGCTCGGGTGGCTCGACGCCCGCATCGACGCGGCGGCGGAGGCGCTGTTCGGGGTGGGGCCGGGGCTGCTGCTGAGCGGCACGATCCTGGGGCTGGTGTTCGCCTACCTGGTGCGCTTTTTGGCGGTGGCGTACGGCGGGATCGAGGCGAGCCTGCAGAAGATCACGACGAGCATGGACGACGCCGCGCGGAGCTTGGGGCGGCGGGGGTTGGCGACGCTGGCGACGGTGCACCTACCGCTGCTTCGCGGCAGCCTGTTGACGGCGGCGCTGCTGGTGATCGTGGACGTGATGAAGGAGCTGCCGGCGACGTTGATCGTGCGGCCGTTCGACTTCGACACGCTGGCGGTGCGGGTGTACCGCTTGGCGTCGGACGAGCGCCTGCGCGAGGCGGCGCCGGGCGCCCTGGCGATCGCGGCGGTCGGGTTGGTGCCGGTGATCGTGTTGAGCATCGGGATCGCGCGGAGTCGACGGGAACGCGGGGGGCGCTAGGCCCCCCGCGCAGTGCGGTGCGTCGAGCTGGACGGCGTGCGGCGGGCGTCAGCGCCAGCCGACGCGGTCGAAGATGCGGACCGCTTCGGGGTTGTTCTCGCCGTAGCTGACGACGTTGACGGCGTCGCTGGTGAAGTCGCCCAGGCCGGCGGCGGCGTCGGAGGCGGCGGCGCCGGCGAGGATGGGGAACTCGTTGTTGCTGGCGGCGAACGCCTCCTGCGCCTCCTGGCTCACGAGGAACTCGAGGAGCGCCCGACCGTTCTCGGGGTTGGGGGCGCTGGCGACGAGCCCGCCGCCGCTGACGTTGACGTGCGCGCCGCGGCCGTCCTGGTTCGGGTAGACGAAGCGGACGGCGTCGGCGACCTCCTGGTCGCCGGCGTCGCCGGAGGCGATGAGGCGCGAGAGGTAGTAGTGGTTGACGACGGCGACGTCGCACTCGCCCGCGGCGACGGCGCGGATCTGGTCGGTGTCGCCCCCCTGCGGCGGGCGCGCCATGTTGGCGTTCACACCGTCCGCCCAGGCCTCGGCGGCCTCGGCGCCGACCGATTCGATGAGGCTGGCGACGAGCGACTGGTTGTAGATGTTGCTGGAGCTGCGGATGCAGATGCGGTCGGCCCACTCGGGGTCGGCGAGTTCCTCGTACGTCGTGATGGCGCCCGGTTCGACGCGATCGACGCTGGTGACGAGGCCGCGGACGCGTTGCGTGAGGCCGAACCAGAGGCCGTCGGGGTGGAGGAAGGCGTCGGGGACGGCGGCCTCGACGACGTCGCTGTCGATGGGTTGCAGCAGGCCCGCCTGCTCGGCGCGCCAGAGGCGGCCGGCGTCGACGGTGAGGAAGACGTCGGCGGGGCCGTCGTCGCCCTCGCTCTGCATGCGGGCGATCAGTTCGTCGCTGTCGCCCTCGATGATGCGGACCTCGATGCCGGTCTCGGCCTCGAAGCGTTCGTAGAGCGCTTCGTCGGTGGCGTAGTGGCGGGCAGTGTAGACGTTGACGACGTCGGACTGCGCCAGCGCGAAGCCGAAGGCGAGGGCCAGGGTCGTCAGGAGGGGGGCGAGTGCGCCGGCCCTCGGCGTGAGGGGTCGGGGGTCGGGCATGGTCGTACCTACCTTTCGAAAAGCGGCGCGGTGCGCCGCGGCCTCCGTGCCGCTCCGGGTTCGGGGGCCCACCGAATCCGGAGTGGTTCACTCGGCATTAGGGAAGATACCGACTCCCGCGCCCCCGGTCAATACCCGAGCGTAAAACTCGGAATTGCTCCGACCTGCGTCCTGAACGGGGGTCAGCGGATCGCTTCGAGGAACTCCTGGCGGGTGCGCGGGTCGTCGCGGAAGGCGCCGCGCATCGCGGTCGTCCGCGTGCTCGAGCCCTGCTTCTCCACCCCGCGCATCATCATGCACAGGTGGCTGGCCTCGGTGACGACCGCCAACCCGGTCGGCCGAAGCGCCGCCTCGAGGGCGTCGGCGATCTGCAGCGTCATCCGCTCCTGCACCTGCATCCGCCGCGCGAAGACGTCGACGACCCGCGCGAACTTGCTGAGGCCCAGGATCGTCCGGTCGGGGATGTAGGCGATGTGCGCGTGCCCGAAGAAGGGCAGCATGTGGTGCTCGCACAGCGAGTAGAACTCGATGTCCTTGACCACCACCATCTCCGAGCCCTCGGCGTCGAACAGCGCACCGTTCACGACGTCGTCGACCGACGCCTGGTAACCGCTCGTCAGGAACCGCAGCGAGCGTTCGACCCGGCCGGGCGTCGCGACGAGGCCCTCGCGGGAGACGTCCTCGCCGAGCCCGGTGATCAGGTCGGTCACGACCGGCTCGAGGGTGGTGTCGCCGACCTCGTCGAAGTCGTCGGGGGCGGCGGGGTTCACGGGGTGCGAAGGGTCGCGCATGGGTGCCTTTCCTCGGCCCGCCCCGGTACACCGCGCCGCGTGTTCGGCGTCGGCGGGAGGGGCCACGTGCGCGCAGACGCTACGCCCGGACCCGCCCCCGCACCGTATCGCCCGGAACGGTCCCCGCCGCCCGTCACGGGGCCGTGCTAGGTTCGCCGCCGTGCGACGCGACCAACGCGACCCCTACGCCACGACGCTGCGCGCCACCGTCACCGGCGTCGAGCGCGACCGCGACGCGGTCTGGGTCACCCTGTCCGACAGCCTCGTCTACCCCACCTCCGGCGGGCAGCCGCACGACCGCGCCACGATGACGCACCCCGGCGGCCGCGCCGAAGTCGTCGACGCCGTCCTCCCCGCCGGCGCGGAGGCGACCCCCGACGGCGCGCCCTCGCCGGTCCGCCACCGCATCGACGGCCCCCCGCCGCGCGAAGGCGACCCCGTCGACCTCGCCCTCGACGTGGAGCGGCGCCGGCGCCACATGGAGCGGCACTCCGCGCAGCACCTCCTCAGCCAGGCGCTGCTGCGCCAGGACCCGGCGTTCACCACCGAAGCGGTCTCGCTCGCCTCCGCCGACGCGACGATCGACGTCGCCGGCGGCCCCGACGACGCGCAGCTGCGCGCCGCGCTCGACCTCGCCCGCAGCTACGCCCGCGCCAACCTCGAGGTCACCCCCTTCGAGGTCGACGACGCCGACCTCGCCGCCTACCCGCTGCGGCGCACCCCCAAGGTGCGGGGCACCGTCCGCCTGGTCCGCATGGGCGACGTCGAGCTCGCCGCCTGCGGCGGGACGCACGTCGCCCGCACGGCGGAGGTCCTGCCGCTGTTGGCGCGGCCCGCCCAACGCGTCAAGGGCGGCCTCGTCCGCCTGACGTTCCGCGCGGGGCGGGACGCGACCGACCTCGCGCAGGCGACCCTCGACGACGCCCACGCCCTCGCGCGGACGTTCAGCGCGGCGCCGGCCGACCTCCCCGACCGCGTCGCCGGCCTCCGCGCCGAGGCGAAGGCGGCGGCGGACGCCGCCGACGCCGCCCGCCGCGACTGGGCGGCGGCCGCCGCCCACGCCGGCACCGACCGGCTCGGCGTCCGGCGCGACGCCTCCGCGTCCAGCGAGGCGGACGCCAAGGCCCACCTCGAGGCGCTCCGCACGGCCGCGGCGGCGACCGCGCCGGCCGGCCTCCTGCGCCTCGCCGTCGCGAGCCCCGAGCGCGTCCACCTGCTCCTCACCCGCGGGCCCGACGCCCCCGAGGTCGACCTACGCCCCGCCTTCGAGGCGGCGATGGCGCAGCTCGGCGGGCGGGGCGGCGGGCCGCCCCACCGGGTGCAGGGCGCCGCGCCGGCCGCCACCCTCGACACCGCCCTCGACACCGCACTCACCACCGCCCTCGATACCGTGGACGCCGTCCTGAACGGCGACCGCGACGACGCCCCCGGGTAACCGGGGCCGGTGGCCCAGGCCAGCCCCGGCCGCCACCCGGGACGTTCCTTCCTGGTCGCGCCCCCCGCCGGGCTCCACAGTGAGGCGTCCGGGCGACCCCGTCGCCTGGATAACTCGGAATGGTTCCGAGTTCCGAGTAGGGTGGGGCCATGCGGAACGACGCAGGGTCGTTCCGCTCCCGCGGCCCCGCCGCAGGCCCGGCGGCCCCGCCGCCCACCGACCTCGAGACGCACGAAGGAGGCGCCATGAGCACCACCACCACCCCGAACTTCACCACCCGCAACGACCTCGACCCCACCGTCCGCGCGGACGTCGTCGCGATCCTCAACCGCCAACTCGCGGCGAACGCCGACCTCTACGCGCAGACGAAGCAGGCGCACTGGAACGTCAAGGGCGGCAACTTCATGCAGCTGCACGAGCTCTTCGACCAGATCGCCGAAGTCATCGAGCCGCAGACCGACGAACTCGCCGAACGCGTCGCCGCGTTGGGCGGCTACGCCGAGGGCACGACCCGCATGATCGCCGACGCCAGCCCGCTGCCCGAATGGCCGCGCGACGCCGTGAAGGGCGAGGACGTCCTCCAGGCGCTCGTCGAGCGCTGGGCCGCCTACGGCGCCGGCCTGCGCACCGCCATCGCCCAGATCGCCGAGCACGACGACGTCGCCAGCGAGGACCTGCTCACCGGCATCCTCGGCGAGGTCGACAAGGCGCTCTACTTCCTCGAAGCGCACCTGCAGGGCTGACGCCCAGCCACGCAGGAGGCAGCGCAGACGGCAACGCGCCCCGAGCCACGCTCGGGGCGCGATGCCGATCCGTCAGCGACCGCGCGCGCTACGCCTCGACGCCCTCCCCCGCATCGTGCGTGTCGTCCTCGAGGCCCGACGCCTCCAGGACCGCCTCCTCGACGCGGATCGGGGCGCCGGTCCGCACCGCGATCGCCAGCGCGTCGCTGGGCCGCGCGTCCAGGTCGAAACGAACGCCGCCCCGCTCGAGCTCCAGCACCGCGTAGAAGGTGCCCTCGCGCAGGTCGGTGATCTGCACGCCCACCACCTCCGCATCGAGCACCTGCAGCAGGCTGGCGATCAGGTCGTGCGTCATGGGCCGTTCCGGCGTCTCGCCGCTGCGCGCCGACGCGATCGCCAGCGCCTGCAGGGGATCCACCACGATCGGGAGGACCCGGTCGTCCTCCCCGCGGAGCAGCAGGAGGAACTGTTTGCCCTCCCCCGACACCGCGACGTCGTCGAGCGTCATCTCGATCACGCAGAGAGTCTAGCGCTCGCCCGCCCCCCGCGCGGTGCGCATGCGACGCCCACGGGCGCGCCCCCGTAGGCGCGCCGGTGGGCCCCCGTGGGCCCGGCGGCGTGCCGGGGCCCTGCTAGACTCGCGTCCGTGCCGGACGCCGTCATCGGACTCGAGATCCACCTCGCCGTGCGCACCCGCAGCAAGATGTTCTGCAGCTGCGACGCGACCGGGTTCGGGGACGCCCCCAACCAGCACGTCTGCCCCGTCTGCATGGGGCTCGCCGGCGCCCTGCCGGTCGCGAACCGCGAAGCGATCGACCGCACCCTCCGCTTCGCGCTGGCGCTGGACTGCACCGTGCCGCAGCGCACGCAGTTCCACCGCAAGCACTACGTCTACCCCGACGCGCCGAAGAACTACCAGATCAGCCAGTACGACCAACCGCTCGGCGAGCACGGGGCGCTCGCGCTCCCCGGCGGCCGCCGGATCGGCATCACGCGCGTCCACCTCGAGGAGGACGCCGGACGGCTCGTGCACCCCCCCTACGCCGACCACAGCCTCCTGGACCTCAACCGCGCCGGCGCACCGCTGATGGAGATGGTGACCGAACCGGACCTCCGCACCCCCGAGGAGGCCCGCGCGTTCCTCGCCGAGGTGCGCGCCGTCGCGCGCGCCGTCGGCGCGAGCGACGCCAGCCCCGAGGAGGGCAAGATGCGCGCCGACGTCAACGTCAGCCTGCGCCGCCCCGACGGGTCGTTCGGCACGAAGGTCGAGGTCAAGAACGTCAACAGCTTCCGCAGCGTCGAGGCGGCGCTGCACCACGAGATCCAACGCCAGACCCGCCTCCTCGAGGACGGCTTCGAGGTCGTGCAGGAGACCCGCGGGTGGAACGAGGGCGGCCAGAAGACCGTCCCGCAACGCAGCAAGGAGGCGGCGGCGGACTACCGCTACATGCCCGACCCCGACCTGCCGGCCATCGACCTCCCCGTCGCCCACGTCGACGCCCTCCGCGCGGCGATGCCGGAGCTTCCCGCCGCCAAGCGCGCCCGCTACGCAGCGCTCGGCCTCGAGCCGGACGCCGCCGCCCAGTTCGCCGCCGACGTCCACGCGAGCGCCGTCTTCGACGCCACCTGCGCCGCCTTCGACGGGCCCCCGACGACGGTCGCGAACTGGTTGGCGTCCGAGGTCGCCGGCCGGCTGCGCGCGCGCGAGACGACCCTCGAGGCGGTCGCGCCCGACCCCGCCGCGTTCGCCGCCCGCCTCGCCGACCTGCTCGCGCTCGTGCACGACCGCACCATCTCCGCCACCGCCGGCAAGGAGATCCTGGACGCCGTGCTCGACGGCGCCGACCCCGCCCGCGTCGTCGACGAACGCGGCCTCGCGCGCGTCGCGGACGAGGGCGCGCTGCGCGCCCTCGTCGAGACCGTGATGGCGGAGCACCCCGACGTCGTCGCCTCGGCGAAGGTGGAACCCAAGGCCGTCAACGCCCTCCTGGGGCGCGTGATGAAGGCCAGCGGCGGGGCCGCCGATGCGCAGGTCGTGCGCCGCCTCCTGGAGGCGGCGTTAGCCGACGACGCCTGAGCGTTCCGTCGTCCCGCCGACGACGCCCCCGCCCGACCGCGATACGGTGCAAACCACATGACCCCCGACGATCTCGGCGACCCGCCGAATCCCCGCGCGGCCCGGACCCCCCACGGTCCGGCCGCCGCGCCCTCGGACACGCGCACCCCGGCCGAGCCCGGACCGGCCCGCCCCGCCGCCACCGTCCCCGCGACGCCCGCGCCCGAGCCGCCCGACACCACCCTCGACCCGAGCGACTGGGACGCCTACCGCGCCGACCTGCACGCGCTCGTCGACGCCGCCGTCGACCAACTCGAAGGGATCCGCGACCGGCCCTGGCGGCCGTTCCCCGACGACGACGCGGACGCCGTCGCGCTCGGGAACGCCGAGCGCGGGCGCGGTCTCGCCGCGACGATGACCGCCCTGCGCGAACGGATCCTGCGCCACCACGGCGGCAACGTCCACCCCCGCTTCTACGGCTGGGTGCAGGGCACCGGCAACGCCGCCGCCCTCGCCGCCGACGTCGTCGCCTCGACGATGAACGCGAACGTCGGGGGGCGCGACCACGCCGCCGTCCACGTCGAACGCGACGTGCTCGCCTGGACGAAGGCGACCTTCGGCTTCCCCGCCGACGCCTCCGGCGTCCTCGTGACCGGCACGTCGCAGGCGACCGTCGTCGCCCTCGCCGTCGCCCGCGACCGGGCGCTCGCCCGGCACGGCGAAGCGGCCCGCGGGCGCCTGCGGCTGTACGCCGCCGACGCCGCCCACGTCGCGGTCGCCAAGGCCGGCCGGCTGGTGGGCCTCGCCGATGAGCAGATCGTTCGCATCCCCGCCGACGACGCCGGCCGCCTCGACCCCACCGCGCTCGCCGCCGCGCTGCGCGACGGCCGGGCGGCGGGCGCCGTCCCGATGGCGGTCGTCGCGTCCGCCGGCAGCGTCGACGTCGGCGCGGTCGACGACCTCCACGCCATCGCCGACGTCGCGGCGCGCGAGGACGCCTGGCTGCACGTCGACGGGGCGTTCGGCGCCTGGTTGGCGCTCGCCGGGCCGCCCTACGACGCGCTCGTGCGCGGCATCGAACGGGCCGACTCGCTGGCGACCGACTTCCACAAGTGGATGTCGGTGCAGTACGACGTCGCGGTCGCGCTCGTGCGCGACGGCGACGCGCACCGCACGACGTTCGCCGCGAACGCCGCCTACCTGCGGCCGCAGGGCCGGGGGATCGCCGGCGGCCAACCGTGGTTCGCCGACTACGGCACCGACCTCTCGCGCGGCTTCCGCGCGCTCAAGGTCTGGGCCACCCTCTACGCCTACGGGCGCGACGCGCTGGGCGCGACGATCCGCGCCAACTGCGACCTCGCCCGCCGCATGGAGGCGCGCGTCGCCGCGACGCCGGGCCTCGCCGTCGCGCGGCCGGTCGCCTCGAACGTCTGCACCTTCCGGCCCGACCCGGCGGCGTTCGGCGCTCCGCCGCTGGACGCAGACGACGAGGACCGCCTCGTGACGCGCGTCGCGCACGAGGCGCAACGCAGCGACGACGCGATCGTCTCCACCACCCGCGTCGACGGGCGGCGCGCCTTCCGCGCGGCGATCGTCAACCACCGCGCCGCCGAGGCGGACGTCGACGCGACCGTCGACGCGATCGCGGCGCACGTCGCGCGGGCGTTCGCCTGAGTCGGTCGACGCCTCCGCTCAGCCGACGAAGGCGCCCTCGACCTCGCCGAGGTCGGTGAAGCGGTCGCAGGCGTCGATCAGGTCCTGCGCCGTCGCCGCGCGGAAGGCGACGACCTCGACGCGGACGCCGCGCTCCTGCAGGAGGCGCACGATCGGCACGAAGTCGCCGTCGCCGCTGGCGAGGACGACGACGTCGACGTACGGCTCGGCGCGGACCATGTCCGCGGCGATCCCCATGTCCCAGTCCCCCTCGAGCTCGGGCGTCCCCGCGTCGCTCGTGCGGTGCACCCGCACCGCGCGGCGGTGCACGCGGTAGCCGAGCGCGGAGAGTTTCGTGACGAAGCCGTAGGCGCCCCGCTCCCCGTCGCGCTCGACGACGTAGGCGTTGGCGTGCGCGAGCGTCCGCCCGTCCGTCGCGGCGCGCTGGAGCGTGGCGTAGTCGACGTGCGCGTCGAACCCGTCCCGCGCGGCGTAGTACAGGTTCTGGGTGTCGCAGAAGAGGGCGAGGCGGTCCATGCGGGGAGTGTAGCGCCCGCACCGTCTCGGCGCGGGCGTCCCCATTCAATCCAGGAACTTCGCCAGGACGACGTTGTCGTCCTCGCCGTCCGCGTCGCGGATCTGCCGCCGTTCGCGGCCCTCCTCGACGTAGCCCTCCGCGGCGTACAGGGCGAGGGCGGCGGCGTTGGAGGCGCGCACGTCGAGGCGCAGCTTGACCACCCCGACCCGCGCCGCCCACGGCTCCACCGCCCGCAACAGGCTCCGCCCCACCCCCCGCCGGCGCGCCTCCGGCGCGACCGCGAGCGTGAGGCTGGCGACGTGCGCGAGGCGCGGCAGCGCGAAGCGGCGCGCCTCGAGCCAACCGAGGAGCGCCTCGCCGTCGCCGGACGGCGCGACCGCCACCCCGAACCAGAGGCGCGCGGGGTCGAGGGCGCGCAGCCTGCGGCGCAGCTCCCCCGCGGTCGGCCCGACGTCGCCGACGAACCAGCGCCGCTCGGCGTAGATGCCGTCCATCAACGCCGCGAGCGCCGGCGCGTCGTCCGGCCGTGCGGGCCGGATGGCGAACGGGGCGTGGGCGGTGGGCGGAACCATCACGCCGCGAGGGTACCCGCGGGGCGGACCGGACGGCGGGCCTCCCGAACGTCGCGGGGGCCACTCCATGGACCCTGGGGGTGGGGGTACCGTCTCGCGACATCCGGGCCGTCCGC
>CAJXOA010000032.1 GCA_913057685.1 uncultured Trueperaceae bacterium | reverse complement strand
GACGGCGAGCCGCAGCACCGCGCCGAGCGCCCCGCCCACCGCGACGGCGACGACGACGGCGAGGGTCGGCATGACGGGGCTACAGCGCGACGGCGCGCGCGCCGTCGCGGGTGAAGCGGATCGGGACCTCGCGGAGGTCCGCGAGTGCCTCGCGGACGGCGTCCTGCTGACCGTCCGGGGCCAGCACCATCACGAAGGCGCTGATCTTCCCGCCGGGGAGTTGCGCCTCGGCGCCGGTGGCGCGGACGCGCTCCACGAGGGCGGCGACGTCGTCGTCGACGAAGCGGCCCGGGAGGCGCTGCTTGAGGCGCTGCTGCTCGCCGAACGCCCAGGCGGTGGTCGCCAGGTCGCCGCGCGCGAGCGCGCCGGCGAGCTCGGGAACGAGCGCGCGGATCTCGTGCAGGATCGGCAGCGCCTCCTCGAGGTGGCTGGTGAGCAGGTCGAGCGACGGTTTGCTCTTGGCGTGATGCCCGGAGTAGAAGAGCAGGAAGGCGTCCTCGAACGCCCGCATCGCCTCGGTGCCGACGTCGAGGCCGACGTCGTGCGCGCCGGCGCCGTCGTACGCCAGGCGGCGCATCCCACCGAGCGCGCAGATGGCGGGGTCGTGGTAGCCCGACGCGCCCGCGAGGCGGTCGACCTCGACCGCGGCGGCGTCGTGGAACAGCGTGGTGGCGTCCGGCGTCTCGCCGCGCAGGCGCCGAAGCGCATGCACGATCGAGACCGTCAGCGCCCCGCTGGTCCCCAGGCCGGACTCGCCGGCGAGGTCGACGCGGAAGTCGACGTCCAGCGGGCGGTCGCGCATCTCCAGCAGCGCCAACGACTCGCGCAGCAGGTCGTGCCGGAGCCGACGGGCGTCGGGCGTGCGTTCGTGGCTGTCGCGGTAGCGCACGTCGTAGCTGCCGTCGAGGTCGTCCTTGACGGTGACGTAGACGTACTTGTCGATCGTCGCGCTGATCGTCTCCCCGCCGAACCGGGAGGCGTACGGCGCGAGATCGCTCAGGCCCCCCGCCAGCGGGATGCGCAGCGGCGTCTTGGTGAGGATCATGCGTCGTTCCCTTCCCCGCCCACGCGCGCGGGCGGTAGGCCCTCGAGGGCCCGCAGGCGCGCCTCGACGCGGGCCACGTTCGTTTCCGCGTCCGGCGCGGTCCCGCCGAGGTGCAGCCAGGCGTCGGCGCGCAACCACCCGACCCGCAGGCCGGCGTCGATGCGCCGCTGCAGGTTCGGCAGCATGCGGATCTCGCCGTTGGCCGCGACGTCGGTCATGTCCGCCATCAACGACGGTGGCAGCTTCCAGGTACCGATCTCGAACAGCTCCCCGCTCCCGCGGAAGGCGCGCGCGACCCGGTCGCCGTCGACGTCGACGCGGACGGTCGGGTTCTCGTCGGGGTGGCCGGGGGCGAGGGTCAGGACCACCTCGTCGTCGTGGGCGGCGAGGGCGGCGAAGCGCTCGGTGGGGACGTACCCGTCGGCGAGCCAAGCGAGCCAGGGGGCGTCGTCGCTGCCGCCCTCGGCGCGCCAGGCGTCGGCGGCGAGGGCGAGGGCGTGCCCCGTCCCGCGGGGGTCGGCCTGCTCGACGTAGCGGACCTCGAGCCCGTCGACGGCGTCCCCGAAGTAGCGGCGGACCTGCTCGCCGTGGTGGCCGACGACGAACCACAGCACGTCGCGGCCCGGCTGCGCCGCGCCGCTGGCGAGGAGGTTGGCGACGGCGTAGCCGACGAACGGCGTCAGGCCGACGGGGTACATCGCCTTCTGCAGGTAGGTGCCCAGCCGCCCGAAGCGGGTGCCCTTGCCGGCGGCGAGGCAGAGCGCGTGCACGTCAGTCCCCCTCGCGGCGCCGCCAGTCGGCGTGCGCGAGCGGGCCGCCGGGGTCGGAGCGACGCACGAAGCCGTGCCCGCCGAACGCGTCGCGTTGCCCTTGGATCAGCGACGCCGGCCCGCGGGCGGTGCGGCGACCGTCGTAGTGGGCGAGCGCGGCGCTCGACGCCGGAAGGGCGACGCCCGCGCGGGCGGCGCGCGCGACGGTGCGGCGGAGGCCGGCGTGGGCCGCGTCGGCGGCGGCGACGAACGCCGGCGCGCGCAGCAGGTCGTCGAGGCCCGGGTCGGCGCGGTAGGCGGAGGCGGTCGCCTCCACCGTCGCGCCGCGCAGGATGCAGCCCGCCCGCCACGTCGACGCCGCCCGCCCGAGGTCGAGGTCCCAGCCGTGCGCGTCGGAGGCGGCGCGCAACAGCGCGAACCCTTGGGCGTAGGCGACGAGCTTGGCGAGGTGCAGCGCGTCGTGCAGGTCGGCCATGACCGCCGGGACGTCCTCGTCGGGCAGCTCCGCGGCGGCGTCGGTGGGGCCGGGGAGGACCGCGGCGGCGCGGGCGCGGCCGGCGACGTCGGCGGACAGCGCGCGGGCGTCGACGGCGGCGGCGAGCACCGAGACGGGGACGCCCAGGTCGAGGGCGCTTTGGATCGTCCAGCGGCCGGTGCCCTTCTGCCCCGCGGCGTCGAGGACGTCGTCGAGGATCGGAGCGCCCGCGGCGTCGCGGGCGGCGACGACGTCGGCCGTGACGTCGAGCAGGAAGCCGGCGAGGGGCCCGTCGCGCCAGCCGCGCAGGACCCCCTCGATGCCGTCGGGCGCCAGCCCGACGCCGTCCCGCAGGAGGGCGTACGCCTCGGCGAGGAGTTGCATGTCGGCGTACTCGATGCCGTTGTGCACCATCTTGACGTAGTGCCCGGCGCCGTCGGGCCCGAGGTGCGCGACGCACGGTTCGCCGTCGTCCGCCGTGGCGGCGATCGCGCGCAGGATCGGCGCGACGCGTGCGTAGGCGGCGGCGTCGCCGCCCGGCATCAGGGCGGGGCCGTGGCGGGCGCCGTCGGCGCCGCCGGACACCCCGACCCCGAGCCAGGCGACGCCGCGCTCCGCGAGGTGCGCTTCGCGGCGGCGGGTGTCGGCGTAGTGGCTGTTGCCGCCGTCGAGCAGGACGTCGCCGGCGCTCAGGTGCGGTTCGAGCGCCTCGACGACCGCGTCGACCGGCGCGCCCGCCGGCACCATCACCAGCAGGGTCCGGGGCGCGGGGACGGCGGCGAGGAGCGCCGGGAGGTCGGGGGCGGCGTGGAGGGCGTCGCGTTCGGCGGCGAGGGAGGCGACCGCGTCCGCGTCGCGGTCGTGGATCGCGACGGCGTAGCCGTGGTCGGCGAGGTTGTGCGCGAGGTTGCGGCCCATCACGCCGAGGCCGATCAGGCCGAGGGCGGCGGGGCCGGGAACGGCGTCGGGCATCGGGGCCTCCTGGGGCGCCCGGGGCGGGCGCGGCGTGCGGACGCTACCACGCGCCCTGCGCGCGGCTCGGGGCGCAGGGCTCCGGAGCGCGGGGCTGCGGAGCGCGGGGCTCCTTGGCGTGGGGCGGCATGGGAACGCGCCCGGCGTCGGTCCTGGAGCGCCGGGCGCGTTCCCGTTGCGGAGAGAGAGGGAGAAACCGTCTCGTCTACGTCCCGTCCCTACGCGGCGCAGGGTACGTCGGTCCGAGCGCCGCGGGCAGGGACGTTCGTCCCGGGTCCGCGCCGGATGCGGGGCGTCAGTGGGCCTTGGGTCCGGCGGCGGCGACGGCGGCGCGGACGGTGCCCTCGAACTGCGCGAAGTTGGCGTGGAACATCCGCGCGAGCTCGCGGGCCTGCGCGTCGTAGGCGTCGCGGTCCTCCCACGTGCGGCGCGGGTCGAGCACGGTGGTCGGGACGCCGGGGACGGCGACGGGGACGTGCAGGCCGAAGAACGGCTCCTCGCGCGTCTCGACGTCGTCGAGGCGGTGCTGGATGGCGGCATCGAGCAGGGCGCGGGTGTGCTGGATGGCCATGCGGTGGCCCTCCCCGAACGGTCCGCCGCTCCAGCCGGTGTTCACCAGCCAGCCCTGCGCGCCGTGCCGCGCCATCTTCGCCGCCAGCAGTTCGGCGTACTCCGCCGGGGGGCGCGGCATGAACGGCGCCCCGAAGCAGGCGGAGAAGGTCGCTTCGGGTTCGGTGACGCCGCGTTCGGTGCCGGCGATCTTGGCGGTGTAGCCCGACAGGAAGTAGTACTCGACCTGCTCGGGCGTGAGTTTCGAGAGGGGCGGCAGCACCCCGAAGGCGTCGGCGGTGAGGAAGACGACGTCGGTGGGGTGGCCGGCGTAGCCGACCTTGCTGGCGTTCGCGATGTGGCTGATCGGGTAGGCGGCGCGCATGTTCTGCGTCTTGCTCGTGTCCGCCAGGTCGACGCGGCGGGTCTCCTCGTCGACGACGACGTTCTCGAGGATCGTCGCGAAGGCGCGGGTGGTGCCGTAGATCTCCGGTTCCGCCTCGGGGGAGAGGTTCTCGATCTTGGCGTAGCAGCCGCCCTCGAAGTTGAAGACGCCGTCGTCGGACCAGCCGTGCTCGTCGTCGCCGACCAGGGTGCGCTCGCGGGTGGCGGACAACGTCGTCTTGCCGGTGCCGGAGAGGCCGAAGAAGACCGCGACCTCGTCGTCGGCCCCGACGTTGGCGCTGCAGTGCATCGGCATGACGCCGCGCTCGGGCAGCTCGAAGTTCATCATCGCGAAGGCGGACTTCTTCATCTCCCCGGCGTACTCCGTGGAGCCGATGAGGACGACCTTCTCGCTGAGGTTCATCGCGACGACGGTCTCGCTGCGCGTGCCCATGGTGGCGGGGTCGGCGGCGAAGGAGGGGACGTTGATCAGGGTGTACGCCGGGTCGTGCGTCGCCTGCGCGCGGCGGGTGGGGAGCACGAACAGGTTGCGGACGAACAGCGCGTGCCAGGCGTACTCGGTGACGACGCGCACCGGGACGCGGAAGTCCGGGTGGGTGCCGACGAAGACGTCCTGGACGAACAGGTCGCGGCCGTGGGTGGCGGCGAGGATGCCGGCCTTCACGGCGTCGTAGTGGACGGGGTCCATCGGTTGGTTGATGGCGCCCCAGTCGACGGTCGATTCGGTGCGGGCGTCGCGCACGATGAAGCGGTCGCGGGGCGACCGGCCGGTGTAGCGGCCGGTGTCGACCGCGAGCGGGCCGTTGTGCACGATCTGCCCCTCGCCGCGGAACAGCGCGTGGGCGTAGAGCTCGGCGGTGGTGAGGTTCCAGTGGACGGTGCCGGCGGCGTCGAGGCCGAACGCCGCGAGGCGTTCGGGGTCGGGGTGGTGTCCTTCGTGGCGCATGGGGCCTCCCGGGGGGACGCGACCCCCGGAGGGGTCGCGAGGGTCGGCGCGGGGCCGGCCCGCGCGCGTCCGTGCGATGCCGTAGGCTACCAAGCGCGGCGCAGGGCGGCGGGGGGAGGGGTGCGGGCGACGTCGTCCACCTTGACGCCCATACCCCATGGGGGTATATCCTCGGGGCCGGACGTAGCGATGGACGCCGTCTCGACTCTCCCCCTCCGGAAGGAGCGCGCATGTTCTTCAAGCACTTCTACGATCCCGACCTCGCGCAGGGCAGCTACCTGATCGGCTGTCAGGCCAGCGGCGAAGCGGTCGTCGTCGACCCGCGCCGCGACGTCGACGTCTACCTCGCCGAGGCCGCCGCCCAGGGCCTCACGATCACCGACGTCACCGAAACCCACATCCACGCCGACTACCTGTCCGGCACCCGCGAACTCGCCGACCGCACCGGCGCGCGCATGTGGCTGTCCGACGAGGGCGACGCCGACTGGAAGTACGGCTTCGACGGCGAGAAGCTCTACGACGGCAGCGAGATCCACGTCGGCAACGTGATCCTCCGCGCCGTCCACACCCCCGGGCACACCCCCGAGCACCTGTCGTTCCTCGTGATCGACGGCGCGACCAGCAGCGAACCGCTGATGATCCTCACCGGCGACTTCGTGTTCGTCGGCGACGTCGGCCGGCCCGACCTGCTCGACGAGGCCGCCGGCGGCGAGGACACCCGCTTCGCCGGCGCCAAGGACCTCTTCGCCAGCCTCCGCGACCGCTTCCTGAGCCTGCCCGACCACATCCAGGTGTGGCCCGCGCACGGCGCCGGCTCCGCCTGCGGCAAGGCGCTCGGCAGCGTCCCCACCACCACCGTCGGCTACGAACGCGTCGCCTCCTGGTGGGCGGGGTACGTCCAGAACGGCGACGAGGCCGGCTTCACCGAGGAACTCCTCGAGGGCCAGCCCGACGCCCCCGCCTACTTCGGCCGCATGAAGCGCTGGAACAAGGCCGGCCCCGCCGTGCTCGGCGAGCGCGGGACCCCGCAGGAGCTGGACGGCGCCGACGTCGCCCGCCGACTGGCCGACGACGCCATCCTGTTCCTCGACACCCGCACGATGGCGGAGTGGCACGCCGACGGCGTCGTCGGGGGCCTGTTCGTCCCCAACGGGAACAACTTCGCGACGTACGCCAGCTACGCGATCGACCCCGAGCGCGACACGCAGGGCATCGTCGTCCTCGCCGCCGACGCGGACCAGGCGGCCGTGATGCGCGACAAGCTCGCCTACACCGGCATCGACGCCTTCGAGGGGTACGTCACGAGCCTCGACGCGCTGCCGCGCGAAGCGAAGCCGATCCTCACGCCCGAGGCGTTCGACGGCCGCGACGACCTGGTGATCCTCGACACCCGCACCGCCACCGAAGCGGCCCCCGAGCACTTCGACGGCTCCGTGCAGATCCACAGCGGCCGCGTCCGCTGGCGCGCCGACGAACTGCCGCGCGACGCCGGCATCCTCACGCACTGCGTGAGCGGCGGCCGCAGCGCCGTCGCCGCCTCGGTCCTGCGGCACCTCGGCTACGGCCCCGTCTACGAACTGAAGGGCAGCTGGGTCGGCTGGGAGCAGTACCAGGCCGCCAAGGAGGCGGAGGCCACCCCCGCCTGACCCCCGACCCCCGCACGGCGCGGGGGCGTCACGCCCGACGCCCCCGCGAAGTGTCATCCTGGCCACGATGTGGCCACGCATCCCCTTTCTACGCCGGAGAGAGACCGTGACCAACCCCTACGGATTCGAAGACATCGACCCCAACGAACTGCAGCGCCGCCTCGACGCGGGCGACGCCACCATCATCGACGTCCGCGAGGAGTTCGAGTACGCGCAGGGGCACATCCCCGGCGCCACCCTGATCCCCCTCGGCGAGATCCCCAGCCGCGTCGACGAGATCCCCGACGACGCGATCCTCGTCTGCCGCACCGGAGCGCGGTCGGGCAACGCCTGCGCCTGGCTCGCGACGCAGGGCAAGAGCGGCCTCGCGAACCTCGACGGCGGCACGATGGCCTGGACGATGGAGGGCTACGACGTCGAGTGACGCCCCCGGCGCGTCGTCGCCGGGTGGGCCCCTCGCGCGCTGGCTCCCCATCGTGGGGTGGCTGAGCGGCTACCGACGCGAGGACCTGCCCGGCGACCTCACCGCCGGCCTCACCACCGCCGTGATGCTCGTGCCGCAGGGCATGGCGTACGCCATGCTCGCCGGCCTGCCGCCCGTCGCCGGGCTGTACGCGTCGACGATCCCGTTGATCGTGTACGCCCTGTTCGGCTCCTCGCGGCAGCTGGCGGTCGGGCCGGTCGCCATCGTCTCGCTGCTCACGCTCGCCGGCGTCGGCGCCCTCGCCGAGCCCGGCAGCCCCGAATTCATCGCGCTCGCCGCGACGTTGATGGCGATGGTGGGGGTGATCCAGGCGGGCCTCGGCTTCCTGCGCGCCGGGTTCGTCGTCAACTTCCTCTCGCACGCCGTCATCAGCGGCTTCACGAGCGCCGCGGCGCTCGTGATCGGCCTCAGCCAACTCAAGCACCTGCTCGGCGTCGACCTACCCCGCGAACAGAACGTCTTCGTCCTGCTCGGCCGGGCGGCCACCGAACTCGGGAACACCCACGCGGTGACGCTGCTCATCGGGGTCGCCTCCATCGCCGCGCTGATGCTCGGCAAGCGCCTCTCGAAACGCTTCCCGACCCCCCTCCTCGTCGTGATCGTCTCCAGCCTCGTCGTGTGGGGCCTGGACCTGCACGAGCGGGGCGTCGCCATCGTCGGCACCGTCCCCGCCGGCCTGCCCGGCTTCGCGCTCCCCGACCTGAGCGGCGGGGCGCTCGCCGCGCTGCTGCCGACCGCCCTCACGATCGCCTTCGTCGCCTTCATGGAGTCGGTCGCGGTCGCCAAGGCGATCGCCGCGAAGCACCGCTACAAGATCGACCCCAACCGCGAACTCGTCGGCCTCGGCCTCGCCAACGTCGTCGGGGCGGCGTTCCGCGGCTACCCGATCACCGGCGGCTTCAGCCGCAGCGCCGTCAACGACCAGGCCGGCGCCCGCACCCCCCTCGCGGGCCTCGTCACCGCCGTCCTCATCGGCCTGACGCTGCTGTTCCTGACCGACCTGTTCTTCTTCCTGCCGCGCGCGGTGCTCGCCGCCATCGTCATGGTCGCGGTGTTCGGGCTGATCGACGCCAAGGAACCGGTCCACCTCTTCCGCATCAAGAAGGTCGACGCCGCCACCCTCGCCGTCACCTTCCTCGCGACGCTGACGCTCGGCATCGAGACCGGCATCCTCACCGGCGTCGGCTTCTCCCTCGCGGTGTTCGTCGTCCGCAGCGCCTGGCCGCACAAAGCGGAACTCGGCTGGCGGCCCGACGCGGGCGTCTTCCGCAACGTCCGCCGCTACGAGGACGCCGTCACCTGGGACGACCTCTACCTCACGCGGCCCGACGCCAGCCTCTACTTCGCGAACATGGCGTCGCTCGAGGACGACCTCAACGCCGCCGTCGCCGACCGCCCCCAACTCCGCGCCATCGTCCTCGACTTCTCCGGCGTCAACGACGTCGACGGCGTCGCGATCGACGTGCTGCAGGACCGCATGGACGCCTTCGACGCCCAGGGCATCGCCGTGCACCTCGCCGGCGTCAAGGGCCCGGTCCGCGACCTGCTGCAGCGCGCCGGCTGGTACGAACGCTACGGCGACCGGATCGGCCACCCCTCGCTCCGCCACGCCCTCGCCGACCTCGGCGTCGACCTCCCCGGCGCGGGCGCCGCCCCCGCCGCCGCCCCCGCGTGAACGACGCCGCCGACCCCCCCGCCGCCGACCCCTCCGCCGACGGGGCGGTCGACCCGGCCGCGCCGGTCGCGCGGACGCCGGTCGCGGTCCGCGCCGCCCTGCGCGACGGCAACCGCCGCTACCGCGAGGGCGCCGGCCGCCACCCCCACCAGGCGGAGGGCGACCGCGAAGCGCTCGTCGGCGGGCAGCACCCCATGGCGGTCGTGCTCGGCTGCAGCGACGCCCGCGTCCCCGTCAGCGTCGTCCTGGACCAGGGGTTGGGCGACCTGTTCGTCGTCCGCGTCGCCGGCCACGCCCTCGGCGACAACGTCCGCGCCAGCGTCCACTACGCCGTCGAGCAGCTCGACGTGCCCCTCGTGCTCGTCCTCGGGCACCAGGGCTGCGGCGCGGTCGGCGCCACCCTCGACGCCGTCCGCGACGGCGGCGACCTCACGGTCCCGCTCGTGCGCGACGTCGCCCCCTCGGCGCGCGCCGCCTGGGACGGCTGCCCCGGCGCCGGCGAGAGCGCGGAACGCTACGCCTGCGCGCACGAGGACGCCGTCCGCCGCCACGCCGACGCGACCGCGGCGCGGCTGCGCGACGACCCCGTCCTCGCCCCCCACCTCGCGACCGGCGACCTCGACGTCGTCGCCGCGGTGTACGAGCTCGACAGCGGACGCATCGACGGCCTCTGACGCCGTTCCCGCCGGCCGCGCCGACGGGCGCGTGCTACCTTGCCGGCCGTGACGCACGACGCCCCGCCCCCCGAGCGCCCCCGCTGGGGCGACCTCGCCGCGGGCGTCACCGTCGCCGCGATCGCGCTCCCGCAAGCGCTCGCCTACGCCGAACTCGCCGGCATGCCGCCGGTCGCCGGCCTCTGGGCGACCGTGCCCGCCCTCTTCGCCGCCGCGGCCTTCCTCTCCGCCCGCGAACTGCAGGTCGGCCCCGTCGCCACCACCAGCCTCCTGGCGTTCGGCACCCTCTCCGCGGTCGCGACCCCCGGCAGCCCCGAATGGGTCGGCGCCGCCGCCCTCCTCGCGTTGCTGGTCGGCGTCGTGCGGACCGCGATCGGGCTGCTGGGCTGGGGCCGCATCGCCTACCTGCTGTCGCGCCCGGTCCGCATCGGCTTCCTCAACGCCGCCGCGGTGTTGATCGCCGCCAGCCAGCTCCCCGCCGCGCTCGGCGTCGACGCGGACGGCGGCGTGCTCCGCGCCGCCGCGGTCGCGCTCGCCTCCCCCGACCGCTGGAGCGTCGGCGCCCTCGCCTTCGCCGGCGGCACCCTCCTCACCGCCGTCCTCGCCCGCCGCCTCCACCCCCTCGTGCCCGGCGTCCTCGCCGCCGTCGTCGTCTCCACCGTCCTCTCCACCACCCTCGGGTACGGCGGCGCGGTGGTCGGCCCCATCCCCGACGCCTGGCCCCGCCCCCGGCTGGACCTCCCCTGGGGGCAGGCCCCCCGCCTCGCCGTCGGCGCGGTCGTCCTCGCCCTCGTCGGCTTCGCCGAAGCCGCCTCGATCGGCCGCGACCTCGCCGCCCGCGCCCGCCGCCGCTGGGACCCCGACCGCGCCTTCGTCGCGCAGGGCGCCGCGAACCTCGCGGCCGGCCTGTTCGGGGGCTTCCCGGTCGGCGCCAGCTTCTCGCGCAGCGCCGTCGCCCGCCTCGCCGGCGCCCGGACGCGCTGGGCGAGCGTCGCGACCGCCGTCGCCCTCCTCGCCGCGCTGCCGTTCACCCCCTGGCTGGCGCCGCTCCCGCAGGCGACCCTGGCCGGCGTCATCCTCGCCGCCGTCGCCTCGCTCGTCCGGCCCGGCGACGTGCTCGGCGTGCTGCGCGACAGCCGCTCGCAGGGCGTCATCGCCCTCGCGACGTTCGTCCTCACCCTCGCCCTCGCGCCGCACATCGAGGAGGCGGTCCTGATCGGGGTGCTGCTGGCGGTCGGGCAGCACCTGCGCCGCGAGCAACAGCTGCGCATCGACGCCACCGCCCGCGACGGCGTCCTCACCGTCACCCCCCGCGGGGTGCTCTGGTACGGCAGCGCCGCCCGCATCGAGGAGCTCGTCCCGGACCTGCTCGCCGACCACCGCGAGGCGCACCGCCTCGTCGTCGACCTGTCCGCCTGCGGGCGGGTGGACTGGACCGCCGCGACGTCGATCCGCGAAGCGCTGGAGGACGCCGAAGCCGCCGGCCTCGCCGTCGCGCTGCGCGGCGTGCCGCACCACGCCCGTTCGTGGCTGCGGTCGGTGTGGCGCGACGTGCCCGAGGAGGGCGGCCCCCCGCCCGAGGCGCGTCCGCGGCGGCGGTAGGGCGCCCGCCCCGCCGCTCCCGCGCCCGTCGCGGTACAACCTCCGCATGAGCGACCTGCGTTTCGGGACCGACGGCTGGCGCGACCGCATGGACGGCCGCTTCACGCACGCGAACGTCGCGCGCGCCGCGCACGCCACCGCGGAGCACGTCCGCGACGGCGGTGGGCGCGCCGTCGCCGTCGCCTTCGACGGGCGCCAGGACGGCGCGGCGTTCGCGCGGACCGTCGCGGACGTCCTCGCCGCCCACGGCCTCACGGTCCACCTGGCGAGCGCGCCGCTGCCGACCCCGGTGCTGTCGTTCGCCGTCGCGCACCTCGGTCTCGACGCCGGCGTGATGCTGACCGCCAGCCACAACCCGCCCGCCTGGAACGGTTTCAAGCTCAAGGGCCCCTACGGCGGCACGGCGACCGACGCGACCTACCGCGACGTCGCCGCGCGCGTCGCGCGGACCCCCGCCAACGTCCGCCCCACCGACGCCCGCCCTTCGGACGTCCGCCCCTCGGGCGCCCGCCCTGCGGGCGGCGGCCCGGTGGGCGACGTCGTCCCCCTCGACGTGCGCGCGGCGTACGTCGCGCACGTCGCGACGCTCCTCGACCTCGACCTGCTGCGGCGCGCCCGCGGGGCGCTGGTGCACGACGCGATGCACGGCGCGGCGGCCGGCTGGATCGCCGCCCTCGCGCACGACCTGGACCTCGGCGTGCGGGTCGACGGGGTCCGCGCGAACGTCGACCCGACGTTCGGTGGGGGGCACCCCGAACCGGTCCCCGCCGAACTCGGGCCCGCCGTCGCGCGCCTGCGCGACCCGGGCGACGCCTGGCTGGGCGTCGCGACCGACGGCGACGGCGACCGCGTCGCGGCGGTCCTCCCCGGCGGGCGGGTCGCCACGGCGCACGAGACGTTCGCGCTGCTGCTCGACCAGCGCCTGCGGGCCGGCCGCACCGGCCGGGTGGTGCGGACGTTCACCGTCGCACGGAACGTCGAGCGGTTGGCGGCGGCGCGCGGCCTCCCGCAGACGGAGACCCCGGTGGGCTTCAAGTGGCTCGTCGGTCCCCTCCGCGAGGACGACGTCCTGATCGCCGGGGAGGAGTCCGGCGGGATCGGACTGCCCGAGCACCTGCCCGAGCGCGACGGCATCGTCAACGGCCTGCTGCTGCTGCAGGCCGCCCTGGAGGTCGCCGTCGACCACGGCGCGGACCCCGCGCAAGGGCCCGCCGGCCTCGCCGCCGCCTCCGACGCAGGCGCCGGCGCCGGCGCCGACGCGGGCGGCGCGCTGGGGGTGCGCCTCGCGGAACTCGAGGCGGAGACCGGCTGGCGGCACCGCTACGACCGGCGCGACCTGCCGCTGCCCCACGACGCGGCCCGCGACGCGGTCGTCGCCGCCCTCGCCGACGACCCGGCGACGTTCGGGGGACGTACGGTTCACCACGTCGAACGACGCGACGGCGTGAAACTGGGGTTCGAGGACGGCGCCTGGCTGCTGATCCGCGCGAGCGGCACCGAGCCGCTCCTGCGGCTGTACGTCGAGGCGCACGACGACGCCGACGTCGCGGCGATCCTCGACGCCGCCGAGGCGTTCGTGAAGGAGGTCGAGACGACGTGAACGCATCCGAAGGTGTCCGCTGGCTCCCCTGGGCGTTGATCATCGCCGGCCTCCTCGCCGCCGCGCGGCAACTGGGCTGGATCGGCACCGGGTTCCTGCTCGACCTGCTGTCGCTCTGGCCGCTGCTGCTGATCGCGGTCGGCGTCGACCTGATCCTCCGCGGCCGGGGGCGCGGCCTGGTGATCGTGGGAACGATCCTCCTCGCCGCCCTCCTGCTGGCCCTCCCCGCCACCTGGACCGGCGGCGGCGCCCGCACCGAAGCGGTCGCCGTGCCGCGCGACGGCGCGACCGACGCGGTCGTCGACCTCCGGCACGGGGTCGGCGACCTCGACCTCGCCGCCGCCGCCCCGAACGCCGCAGCGCTGCTGGAGGGGACCGCCACCCTGCCGGACGGGGCGCGCCTTCGCCGAGAGGTGACGCGCGACGGCGGGCGGGTCGAGGTGGAGGTCGCCCTCGACGCGCGCGGCGTGACCTCGTGGCGCGGGGCGACCCGCCGCGGCCTCGACCTCCGCCTCGCGCGCGAGGTGACGTTCGACCTGGACGTCGAGGCGGGGGTCGGCCGGTCGACCCTCGACCTGCGGGAGCTGCGCCTGCGCAGCCTCGACCTCGACGCCGGCGTCGGCGAGGTGCGCTTGGACCTGCCGGCGGTCGGCCCCTACGTCGCCGACGTCGCGGCGGGGGTCGGGGAGGTCGTCGTGCGCATTCCGCGCGACCTGCCCGTCCGCCTCGAGGTGAACCGGGGCCTGGGGCGGGCCGAGGTCGAGGGCGACTGGCGCGACGTGGGCGAGGCGTACCTGAGCGCCGCGACCGACGGCGCGCCGGAGCGGACGTGGACGCACCTCGAGGTCGAGGGTGGCGTGGGGACGGTGACGGTCCGGCAGGTCGACTGACGCGGCGTCAGGCGTCCTCGACGAGGAGGACGACCAGCGTCCGGGGGCCGTGAACGCCGGCGACGCGCTCGAGCTCGATGTCGCTCGTCGCGCTCGGGCCGCTGATCCACGTGATCGGTGCGCCCGCCGCCGCCGCCTCCTGCAGCCGCGCCTGCGCCTCGGGCAGCAGCTCGACGACCTGGGAGGCGCGCACGACGCACAGGTGCACGTCGGGCAGGAGCGACGCGGCGCGCCGCCCCATGCCGGGCCCACCGTCCAGCGCGATCGTGCCGGTCTCCGCGACCGCGACGGCGCACCCCGACACCGTCGCGTCGGCGGCCTCGAGGGCGTCGTGCGGCGCGTCGTCGCGGACCGTCGTGCGGCCCGCGAAGGCCGGCCGCCAGGCGTCCGGCGTGCCGCGCGGGACGACGACGTGCGCCGCGCGGCGGCGGTCCAGGCGCGCCCCGAGCGCGTCGGCGACGTCCGCCGCGCGCAGCCGGACGACGTCCACGCCGTAGTCGACGAGGCGGCCCTCGAACCGGTCCAGCCGGGCGGCGCCGTCGAGCGCCCCCACCGAGCGGTAGTCCCGTGCCAGGGTCGCGTGCGCCGCGTCGGGATCGCCGTCGCGGACCGCGTCGGTCGCGGCGTCCACCGCACCGAGGATCGCGTCGCGCGCCTCGTCGCCGCTCACGCGTCCCCCTCCCCGTCCGCGCCGCCGCGTTCGCGCCACCAGTCGCGGAACGCCTGGCGCGGGATCGCGCGCAAGTCGCGCACGTCGCTCCAGCCGGCCAACGGGCCGGGCAGGTTCCGCAGCACGCCGCCGCGCACCCACGGGGCCTGCCCCAGGCGCGCCAGGCGCTGCGCCGCCTCGTAGCGGCGGGGGGTCGCGAACGCGACCGCCGCCCCCCGCAGGGCGGCGTCGACGGCGTCCCCGACCGGCAGCGCGCGTTCGGCGCGGCGGGCGTCGACGGTGCGGCGGCGCATGTCGACCAGGATCGACGGGATGTCGATCGCGACGGGGCAGACGTCGTAGCAGGCGCCGCACAGGGTGCTGGCGTACGGCAGTTCGCCGTCGCGCGGTTCGCCCCGCAACTGCGGCGTCAGGATCGCGCCGATCGGTCCCGGGTACGTCGAGCCGTAGGCGTGCCCCCCGACCCGCTCGTAGATCGGGCAGACGTTCAGGCAGGCGCTGCAGCGGATGCAGCGCAGCGTCGCGCGTCCGACGTCGTCGGCCAGGGTGGCGCTGCGCCCGCCGTCGAGCAGCACCAGGTGGAAGGCGCGCGGCCCGTCGCCGCCGTGCACGCCGGTCCAGAAGCTGGTGTAGGGGTTCATGCGTTCCGCGGTGCTCGAGCGCGGCAGCGTCTGCAGGAACACCTCGAGGTCGCGCCAGGTCGGCACGACCTTCTCGATCCCGAGCACCGTGATCAGCGTCTCGGGGAGGGTGGTGCACATGCGGCCGTTCCCCTCCGACTCGACGATGCACGTCGTGCCGGTCTCCGCGACGGCGAAGTTCGCGCCGCTCACCGCGACGCGCGCCTCGAGGAAGCGCTCGCGCAGGAACCGCCGGGCGGCGCCCGCCAACTCCGCCGGGTCGTCGCTCAGCGCCTCGGGCGGGAGGTCGAACGCCTCGAGGAACAACCGGCGGATCTCCGCGCGGTTCTTGTGGATCGCCGGCACCAGGATGTGACTCGAGGGCTCCTCCGCCAGCTGCACGATGAGTTCGGCGAGGTCGGTCTCGATCGCGACGACGCCGTCCTCGGCGAGGGCGCCGTTGAGGTCGATCTCGTCGGTCGTCATCGATTTGACCTTCACGACCTCGCGGACGCCCTCCGCGGCGACGAGGTCGCGCACGATGCGGTTCGCCTCCGCCGCGTCGCGCGCCCAGTGGACGGTGCCGCCGGCCGCTTCGACGCGCGCCTCGAGGCGGCGCAGGTAGGTGCCGAGGTTGCGCAGGGTGTGGTCCTTGATCGCTTTGCCGGCCTGCCGGAGCGCCTCCCAGTCGGGGAGTTCCGCGGTGGCGTCGGCGCGCTTGGCGCGGATCGACGTCGTGACGTGCGCGAGGTTACGCCGCAGCTGGCCGTCCTCGAGGGCGGCGGGCGCCGCCTCGTGGAACGGCAGCGGGATGCGGGCGTCGCTCACGCCGTCCCTCCCTCGCGGCGGTCGAGGACCTCGGCGAGGTGCATCGTGCGCACGCCGGTCCGCTGCCGAGCGAGCCCCCCACCGATGTGCATGAGGCACGACTCGTCGGCGGCGACGACGACCTCCGCGCGGGCCTGCAGGACGTCGGCGACCTTGTCGGCCAGCATCGCCGCACTGATCTCGGGGTTCTTCACCGCGAACGTCCCCCCGAACCCGCAGCACTGCTCCGCCCGGGGCAGCTCCCGCAGGCGAAGGCCGGCGACGTTGCGCAGGAGCCGAAGTGGTCGGTCGCCGATCCCCAACAGGCGGACGGCGTGGCAGGCGGGGTGGTAGGTGACGGTGTGCGGGAACGACGCGCCGACGTCGGTGACCCCGAGGTCGTCGACGAGGTACTCGGCGAACTCCCGGACGCGCGGCGTCGTCGCCGCGACCGCCTCGGCGAGCGCCGCGTCGCCGGCGCGTTCGGCGATGCCGGCGTAGGCGTGGCGGACGGTCGCGACGCACGAGGCGGAGGGGGCGACGACGGTGTCGGCGTCCTGGAAGACGTCGACGAAATGCCGCACGAGGGGGCGGGCGTCGCGCTCGTAGCCGGTGTTGACGTGCATCTGTCCGCAGCAGGTCTGCGCGCGCGGGAAGTCGAGCTCCACCCCGAGGCGCTCGAGGACGCGCACCATCGCCTTCGCCGCCTCGGGGAACAGCGTGTCGACGTAGCAGGGGACGAACAGCGAGGCTCGGGGCACGGGGACCTCCAGGGCGATGCGGCGTTCGATCGTCATCGTAGCGCGCGGGCCGGCCCGTCCGCCGCCCCCCGGGCGGTACCCTCGCGGCGTGACGACGCCCGGCCTCGACGACGACGTACGCGCCTACCTCGCCGCGCAGGCGGCCGACCCACCCCCGCCGCTGGGCACGGTCCCCGTGGACGAGGTCCGCGCGCGCGACCGCGCGCGCTACGCGGCGGTCGCGAAGACGCCGGTCGCACGGGTCCGCGACGCGACCTGGCCGGGGCCGGCCGGCCCCATCCCGGTGCGGATCTACCACCCCCACCCGCCCGCGGGCGGCGCGGGCGGCGCGGCCGCCGGTCGGCCGCCGGGCCTGGTGGTGCTGCTGCACGGCGGCGGGTTCGTGCTGGGGGACCTCGAGACGCACGACGAGGCGGCCCGCCGAACGGCGGTGGGTGCGGGCGCGGTCGTCGCGTCGGTCGGCTACCGCCTGGCGCCGGAGCACCCCTTCCCGGCCGGCGTCGAGGACGCCGTCGCCGCGACGCGCGAGGCGGTCGCGCGCGCCGGCGCCCTCGGCGCCGACCCGGCGCGGGTGCTGGTGGCGGGCGACAGCGCCGGCGGGACCCTCGCGGCGGTCGTCGCCCGCCGCCTGCGCGACGCGGGCGGACCGACCCTGGCGGGGCAGGCGCTGGTGTACCCGACGACCGACCTGCGGCCCAGCGGCGGCGGGCCGTCGCGCGACGCCCTCGCGACCGGGTACGGCCTCACGAAGGCGGCGATGACCTGGTTTGCGCAGCAGTACCTCCGCCGCGAGGCGGACGCGACGCACCCCGACGCGTCGCCCGCCCTCGCCGACGACCTGCGCGACCTCCCGCCCGCGTTCGTCCTCACCGCCGGCTTCGATCCCCTGCGCGACGAGGGGGACGCCTACGCCGAACGCCTCGCGGCGGCCGGGGTCGCCGTCGAGCACCACCGCATGGACGGCGCCATCCACGGGGTGCTGACGAACCCGGCGCGGCTCGCGAGCGGCGAGCGGGCGTGGTCGCTCCTGCACGCCTGGACGCGGCGGGTGTTGGCGACCGATCCGCGGCCGGCGCCGCCCCGAGCGTCCGGAACCCCACGACCGCGTTGACGCTGCGCGCGCGGGTGCCGTACACTCGCCTGCGCTCGGGCGGTTAGCTCAGCGGGAGAGCACTCGCTTCACACGCGAGGGGTCACTGGTTCAAATCCAGTACCGCCCACCAACGAACATCCCGTCCGGGACACGCATCCGCCGGCCTTCGCGTCGGCGGATGCTTCGTCGTGGCCCGCAGTCGCGGCGGCCCCGGGCTGCGCCGGTCCGGTCGAGGTCCGCGCGCCGGGCGGCGGCCGGTGGTGGGGCCGGCGGCGGGGTGCGGGGCGAACGCCGGGAGCCCCCTCCTGGCGCAGCCTGCCCGTCCCGAAGGTATCGAAAACGTTACCCCTCGCTTTTGACCCGCCCCCGGAACGCTGGTAGCCTCCTCCCGTTCGTCTCCGGTGCTCGTCGCGCGCACCGTCGAAGACGCACCTTCGTTTCTTTCCCCCCGCGCCGGCTGCGCATTCGGCTGCGCCGCGCGGATGACAATCGGGAGGCCCATGGAGCACGTCCGCGACTTCCCTCACCCCGTGAGGGAGCACGAACACGTCACGATTCCGCTGTCCGACGGGACGACCCTGGCGGCACGCATCTGGCTGCCCGAAGGGGCGGAGGACGCCCCCGTCCCCGCGATCCTCGAGTACCTGCCCTACCGCCGTCGCGACCGCACCCGCGTCCGCGACGACGCCCACCACCCCTACATGGCGGGCCACGGCTACGCCGCGATCCGCGTCGACATGCGCGGGACCGGCGACGCCGAAGGCATCATCCACGACGAGTACCTGCTGCAGGAACAGCTCGACGGCATCGAGGTCATCGAGTGGATCGCGTCGCAACCGTGGTGCGACGGCGGCGTCGGCATGATCGGCATCTCCTGGGGTGGCTTCAACGGCCTGCAGATCGCCGCGCACGCCCCCGAGGCGCTCAAGGCGGTCATCACCATGTGCTCCACCGACGACCGCTACGCCGACGACATCCACTACATGGGCGGCACCATGCTGACCGACAACTGGATGTGGGCGAACTCCATGTACGGCCGCAACTTCATGCCGCCCGACCCCGCGACGTTCGGGGACGGCTGGCGCGAAACGTGGCTGAAGCGCCTCGAGGAGGGCCGCTTCTGGCTCGAGCCGTGGCTCGAGCACCAGCGTCGCGACGCCTTCTGGGAGCACGGCTCGGTCTGCGAGGACCCCGCCGCCATCCGCTGCCCCGTCTTCGCGGTCGGCGGCTGGGCGGACGGCTACTCGAACGCCATCCCCCGCCTCCTCGAGACCCTCGACGTCCCCCGCCTCGGGCTGATCGGCCCGTGGGCGCACATCTACCCCGACCAGGGCGTCCCCGGCCCCGCCATGGACTTCATGAGCGAGGCGTTGCGCTGGTGGGACCGCTGGCTCAAGGGCGAGGACACCGGCATCATGGACGAGCCGCAGCTCCGCGCCTGGATCCAGGAGAGCCTGCCGCCCGACGCCGGCCACGCCGAACGCGAAGGGCGTTTCGTCGGCGAGCCGTCCTGGCCGTCGCCGAACCTCCAGCCCACGACCTACGCCCTCGCCGACGGCCGCCTCGCCGCGCCCGGCGAAACGGTCGACGACGCCACCTGGACGGTCCGAAGCCCCGTCGGCACGGCGATGGAGGCGGGCGACTGGTGCAGCTACGGCAGCCCCGGCGACCTGCCCACCGACCAGCGCGCCGCGGACGGCAAGTCGCTCGTGTTCGACGGACCGGTGCTCGACGAGGCGCTGGAGATCCTCGGCGCGCCGGTCCTGGAGCTGGCGCTGCGCAGCGACCAGCCGCAGGCCAACCTCTACGTCCGCCTCGAGGACGTCCGCCCGGACGGCGGCGTGACGCGCGTCAGCTACGCGTTGTTCAACCTCACGCACCGCGATTCGCACGCCGACCCCGCACCGCTCGAGCCGGGCGTGACCTACCCGGTCCGCATCCAACTCAACGACGTCGGCTACCGCTTCCCCGCCGGCCACCGCGTCCGCCTCGCCATCGCGAGCGACGCCTGGCCGCTGGCCTGGACGTCGCCGTCGCTCGCCACGATCGAGGTCGACGCCGACGGCAGCGCCTTCACGCTGCCGGTCCGTCCGCCCCGCGACGGCGACGGCGCCGTGACGGTCCTGCAGCCGCCCCGCAACGCCCCCCCGACCCCCCGCACCTTCGTCGAGCCCGCCTCGCTGGAGCGCGAGGTCACGCACGACGTGCTGACGGGGGAGACGACCCTCGAGATCCGCGCGGACGGCGGGACGGTCGTCCTCCACGACACCGACGCCGTCGTCACCCTCGCGCACGTGCTGCGCTACGTGCACCGCGGCAACGACCCGACGTCCGCGCGGACCGAGGCGCACAACGTCGTGCGCTTCCAGCGCGGCGACTGGGACGCCTCCTTCGAGACGCGGACCGGCATGCGCGCCGACGCCGACGCCTTCTACGCCTACTCCAAGGTCGACGCCTACGACGCCGGCGAACGCGTCTTCGAACGCGAACGCGAGGAACGCTACGGGCGCGACCACGTTTGACGTTGCTCGACGCGCCCCGGTGCCCTCAGCGCCGACACCGGGTTCCGCGACGTCCTCGGCGCACGAATCGGGAGATCACATGACCCCCCGCACCCCCACGACCCCCTCCACCGCCCTCCGGCCGTTGGCCTGGCTGGCGGCCCTCGTCCTGCTGCTCGGCAGCGCCGTCGCGCAGGACGCCGACCCCGACACGCTCTCCGTGCGGGCGCGCAGCGGCATCGACATCGCCACGATGGATCCCGCGTACTACAACGGCAACGAGGAGTTCAACCTCGACCTGGCGATCTACAGCAAGCTCATGCGCTTCGACGAAGGCTCCGGCGAGGTCGTGCTCGACGCCGCGGAGAGCGTCGAGGTCAGCGACGACGGCCTGACGATCGACTTCACGCTGCGCGAGGGCATCCAGTTCCACCACGGCTACGGCGAACTGACCGCGGAGGACGTGAAGTTCTCCTTCGAGCGGATCGCCGACCCGGCGAACGAGTCGCCGTACGCGTCGGAGTGGAGCACCCTCGACCGCGTCGAGGTGCTGGGGCCGTACCAGGGCCGCATCCACCTCAGCGAGGTGTACGCGCCGCTGTTCACCTCCTCGATCCCGTTCACGACCGGCAGCATCGTCTCGAAGGCCGCGTTCGAGGATCGCGGCGAGCGGATCGCGACGAACCCGGTCGGCTCGGGCCCCTACCAGTGGGCGTCGTGGGAGCCGAACCAGGCGATCGTGCTCGAGCGGTTCGACGACTACTACGGCGAGGCGCCCGACTTCCAGACGATCCGCGTCGAGCCGATCGTCGACCCGCTGATCGCGGAGTTCTCCTTCGACGTCGGTGAGCTCGACGCGACCGAGATCTCGCTCGAGTCGGTCGAGCGCTACCAGCAGGAGGAGGACGTCGTCGTGACGATCCTCGATACGCTGCGCTACCACTGGCTGGGCTTCAACCAGTCCGCCGCGCCGTTCGACGACGTCCGCGTCCGCGAAGCGATCCGCTACGCCGTGAACGTCGACGAGATCCTGACCGGTGCGTACAACGACGTGCCGAACCGCGCGAACACCATGCTGGCGCCCGACGTGCTGGGCCACTGGGCCGACGCGCCGGCGTACCAGCCGGACCTGGAGCGTGCCCGCGCCCTCCTCGCCGAGGCCGGCTACGAGGGCGGCTTCGAGACGACGTTGATCACGAACGAGGTGCCCTACCACCAGCAGGCGATCGCGATCGTCCAGCAGCAGCTGGCGCAGGTCGGCATCGACGCCGAAATCCAGATCGTCCAGAACATGTACGAGAGCATCGGTCAGGGCGGCATGGAGGGCATCCACTACGCCAGCTTCTCCGCGGTCCTCGACCCCGGCTACTGGTTCGAGTGGTTCTCCTGCGACCAGGTCGGCGCCTGGAACTACTGGCACTGGTGCAACGAGGAGTACGACGCGTTGAAGGCCGAAGCGACCCGCACGTCCGACCCGGACGAGCGCGCTGCGGCGTACGTCCGCATGCAGCAGCTCATCGACGAGGACGTCGCGGCGATCTGGACCACGAACGGCGCCAGCGTGTACGTCCACCGCGAGGGGGCGGTCGACCCCGCCTTCGTCGCGAACTACGCGCAGTACGCCTTCTGGGACCAGCCGGCCGAGTAATCCACGGCTCCGTCCGCGCCGCCTCGCGGCGCGGACGGGCCCCGAAAGGATCGCCATGCCCGCCTCGCGTTGGGGCCTCCGATGATCGAGTTCGTCCTCCGCCGCCTGCTCGCCTCCGTCGCGACGGTCGTCGGGGCGATGGTGCTGTTGTTCACGGTGCTGCGCTCGATCCCGGGCGACCCGGCGATCGTGATGCTGGGGCCCCGCGCGACCGACGCGATGATCGCGTCGATGCGCGAACGCATGATGCTGGACGAGCCGATCCTCGTGCAGCTCGGTGCCTTCCTCGGCAACGTCGCGCGGGGGGACCTCGGCACCGACGTGCTGAACGACCGCCCCATCCTGATGATGGTGGCGGAGGTCCTGCCCTACACGATCCTCCTCGCGGTCGGCAGCATCCTGCTCGCCGTCGCGATCGGCGTGCCCCTCGGGGCGCTCGCCGCGGCCTACCGCAACAGTTGGATGGACCGCATCACGGCGTTCCTGTCGGTCGCGTTCATCACCGTCCCGCCGTTCGTCGCGGGCCTGTTGTTGCTCCTGGTGTTCTCGGTGAACCTTCGCTGGTTCCCGGTCAGCGGGGGCGGGGCGCCCGGCGACGTGCTGGACCAGGCGCGACACCTGGTGTTGCCCCTCGTCGCGCTCGCGTTGACGTGGGTCGGGTACATCGCGCGATTGATCCGGTCCTCGGTCCTCGAGGAGATCGCCAAGGACCACGTGCGGACCGCCCGCAGCAAGGGCCTCGCGCCCGGGCGGGTGTTGTTCAAGCACGTCCTGCGCGGCGCGTTGATCCCCACGATCGCGGTGTTGGGCGTGGGGTTCGGGAACCTGCTCGGCGGCACGGTGCTGATCGAGATCATCTTCGCGCGGCCCGGCCTCGGCTACCTGATCCTCAACGCGATCGAATCGCGCAACTTCCCCGTGGTGCAGGGCGGCCTGGTGGTCGCGGTGTTCCTGTACACGATGGCGAACCTCCTGGCCGACCTGTCGTACGGCCTGGTGGACCCGCGGATTCGGCAGGCGTGACGTGACGACCGACGCCACCCCCAGCCTCCGCACCCGCTTCCGCCGCAGCCTCCTCGGGCGCCTGGTGCGCGACGCGACGGGGGCGACCGGCGTGACGTTCGTCGCGTTGATCGTGATTCTGGCGCTCTTCGCGCCGTGGATCGCGCCGTACGAACCGCAGGAGATCGACGTCCTGCAACGCCTCGCCGGCCCCAGCGCCGACCACTGGATGGGCACCGACCAACTCGGGCGCGACACCTTCAGTCGCCTCGTGCACGGCGCCCGCCTGGCGCTGTTGGTCGCCCTCCCGTCGGTGCTGCTCGGGGCGCTGCTCGGCATGGTCCTGGGCCTGCTCGCGGGGTACTACCGCGGGTGGGTGGAGACCGTCCTGTTGTGGTTGTTCGACGTCGTGCGGTCGTTCCCGGCGCTGTTGTTCGCGATCGCGATCATCACCCTGACCGGGCCCAGCCTGACGGTGTTGATCCTGATCATGGCGCTCACGCGCTTCCCCAGCTACGGGCGGCTGATTCGCGCCCAGACGCTGAAGATGCGCGAGGAGGAGTACGTCACCGCCTCGCAGGCGCTCGGCGCGTCGTCGAACCGGACGATGGGGCGCCACATCCTGCCCAACGCCGTCGCGCCGCTCTTCATCCAGGCGGCGATGGACATCCCCGTCGTCGTCACCTTCGAGGCCGGCCTGAGCTTCCTCGGCTTGGGCGTGCCGCCCCCCACCCCGTCGTGGGGCACGATCCTCCGCGAGGGCTACACGTACGTCCGGGCGACGCCCTGGATGATCGTGTTCGGGAGCGGCTTCCTGGTCGTCGCGACGCTCGGCTTCACCTTCTTCGCCGAAGCGCTCCGCGACCTGTTCGACGTCAAGGTCCGCAACGACGACGCGGCCTGAGGCCGACTCGTCTCGACGGCGCCGTTCGTCGCGTGGCGTACCCGTGTGGACGTGCAACGGATGGCGTCGTACCGTTCGTGGCATGTCGCTTCTCGTCACCGCCCACCACATGCTGTCCGCCGACGGGAGTTCGCTCCTCGAAGGTCACGCCCTCTTGGTGGATGGGTCCCGCATCGTACGCGTCGGGCCCGAAACCACGCTGTCTCCGCACGCTGGTGCACGCCTCGACCTCGGAGACGCCACGGTGATGCCTGGATTCGTCGACGCCCATACGCACGTGTCGGTGCGCCCGGGGGACGGGGACCAGCACGGCCAATTGGCTCGTCCGACGGCGTGGCTCGCTCTGCGGGGCGCGAAGAACCTCGAGGCGATGGTCGCTTCGGGGGTGACGACCGCGCGCATCATGGGCGAACCAGGTGGCATCGATCTGGCTGCGAAAGCCCTTATCGATGCCGGTGATCTCGTTGGGCCACGCTTGCGGGTGGCTGGTTCCGCCCTGTCGGCGACGCACGGGCATGGGGTGGCGCTGGGCGTGGCGGATGGTGTCGAAGGGGTTCGTGCGGCGGTGCGGCGCAACGTCGCCGCGGGAGCGGATCACGTCAAGATCTTCATGACGGGCGGGGTCTCGAGTTTCACAGGCGGGTTATACGACCACCACTACGGACGCGAAGAGGTCCGGGCCGTCGTCGAGGAGGCGCATCGCGTGGGACGACGCGTGGCGGCGCACGCCCATGGTGGCCCTGGCGTGACGATCTGCGCCGAGGAAGGTGTCGATTCGATCGAGCACGGAAGCCTGTTGACGGACGAGAACGTCGACGCCATTGTGCGATACGGGACGTCCCTGGTCCTGACCAAGTCGATCGCCCATCATCCTGACGGCATCGAGCGTGGAGACGCCTCGAACCCGGTGGTGTTGGAGAAACTGCGGGCGGCGCGCGAGGCGGATCGTGCGGCCTTCGAGCGCGTCCGGGCGTCGGGCTTGCCCTATGCCGTTGGAACCGACGGAATGCACGGGTACCTTGGTGAGGAAATCGTGTGGCTTGTCGATCAGGGTGTGCCGGTGGCGGAGGCGTTCGGTGCGGCGACGTGGGAGGGGGCACGGGTGCTCCAAGAGGTGCCGGACGTAGGGCGCCTCCACGCCGGGTATCGAGCCGACGTCATCGCGTTGGGGGGCGACGCGTTCTCGTAGCC
>CAJXOA010000031.1 GCA_913057685.1 uncultured Trueperaceae bacterium | reverse complement strand
ACGACCCGGACGCTCACCCTCTGAGGCGACCCCCCGCCGGTCTCCCGCGGATCCCCCCAGCGGACCCCGTCGCGGGGGTCACATCCCGCGGATCAGGCCCCCGTCGACGAGCAGGTGTTCGCCGGTGACGTAGGAGGCGGCGGGGCTCGAGAGGAACGCCGCGACGCGCCCGAACTCCGCCGGTTCGCCGAGCCGCCCCATCGGGATGTTCGCGACCGTGGCGGTGCGGACCTCCTCCACCGTCCGGCCGGTGCGTTCGGCGTTGGCGGCGTCGAGCTGGTCGATGCGCGGCGTGTGCACCCGGCCGGGCGAGAGGACGTTGACGCGGATGCCGTCGGGGGCGAGCTCCTCGGCGAGGTGCTTGCTCAGGGCGCGGACGGCGGGCCGGAAGACGTTGCTGAGCAGCAGGTTGGGGATCGGTTGCTGCACGCTGGAGCTGGCCAGCGTCAGGATCGACCCGCCGCCCGCCGTCCGCAGGTGCGGGAGGGCGAGGCGCACGGTGCGCACGACGCTCTGCAGGGTGAGTTGGTAGGCGCGGTCCCAGCCCGCCTCGTCGACGCCGTCGAACTGGCCGGGCGGCGGTCCGCCGGCGTTGTTCACCAGCACGTCGAGCCCCCCGAGCGCGTCGGTGGCGCTGCGAACCAGCGCCTGCAGGGAAATGGCGTCGGCGACGTCCGCTTCGAAGGCGTGCACCGTCGCGCCGGTGGCGTCACGGATGGCGCGGGCGGTCTCCTCGGCGCGGTCGGCGTCGCGGCTACAGAGGGCGACCGCGGCGCCCTCGCGGGCGAGTTCGAGGGCGGTGGCGCGTCCGAGGCCGCTGCTGGCGGCGAGGACGAGGGCGCGTTTGTTCGTCAGTCCGAGATCCATGGGTACCTCCGTGCGGATGCGTTGGGGAGCGGGTGGCGTGCGATGCGGTGGGGGGCGTGCGGGTCGGGCCGGGGGTCAGGCGGGCAGGTCGACCGGGCCGGGGCCGAGCCGCAGGCCGCAGCGGTCGACGACCTGCGCGAACTCGGCGCGATCGACCTCGCTGAGGGTGGGCGCCGGGGGGCGGCACACCTCGGTGGCGTACGTGCCGCGCATGCGGTAGACGTGCTTGCGGAAGGCCAGCCCGATGCCGGGCTGGAACTCGTAGCGCATGAGGTCGATGGTGCGGTGGAACAGGCGTTCCGCCCCGGCCGCGTCCCCCGACGTGTAGCGGCGGTAGAGGGCGACGAGCACCTCGGGGAAGGCGAAGCCGGTCATGATGCCGACCGACCCGCGCTGCAACTCCTCGAGGAAGAACTGCCCACCCAACCCCCCGAACACGCCGATGCGGCCCTCGGACGCCTCCAGGACGGCGCTGACCTTCGGGAGGGCGGGGGTGTCCTCGAGCTTGATGTACGGCGCGACGCCGTCCCGCGCGAGGCGACCGATCAGGTCGACCGACAGCGTCAGGCCGAAGCTGGCGGGGTAGTCGTGGAGGATCAGCGGCAGGTCGGTCGCGTCCGCGACGGTGCGGAAGTGCCGCTCGAGCGCCGCGTCGTTCTGCGGGGCGATGGGCGCGACGAACACCGCGTCCGCCCCGAGCGCCTCCGCTTCGCGGGCCTGCTCGACGGCGCCGGCCGTCCCGAGCGCGCGGACGCCGACCCACACCGAGAGGCGGCCCGCCGCCTGGTCGACGACCGCTTCGACGACCTCGCGGCGTTCCGCGCCGGACAGCTTGTGGGCCTCGCCGAGGAAGCCGAGGATGGCGACGCCGTCCGCGCCGACGTCGACCATGAGGTCGATCGAGCGGCGCAGGCCGGGCACGTCGAGGGCGCCGTCCTCCAGGAAGGGGGTCGGCAGGATCGGGTTGACCCCCCGTAACGGTGCGTGCGTGGCCATCGGCCACCTCCTCCCGCCCCGGGGCGCTCCAGCGTGCTCGCCCGGGCGTGGTGCGCGGCGATGCTACCCCGCGCCGCGGCCGGCCCGCCGTCGACCGCCCCGCCGCCCACCCCCCCGACGTGGCGCGCGGCGCGGGGTGGGTTGGCAGTGGGGACAGAAGTGCGACGAGCGGCCGGCCAGCACGCGCCGTTCGATCGTGCTGCCGCACCGGGGGCAGGGGTCGCCCTCGTGCCCGTACGCGTCGAGGTGCGCGAGGTACGCGCCGACCTCGCCGTTGACGGTCCGGTAGTCGTTCAGGGTCGTGCCCTGCGCGCGGATGGCGGCGTCGAGCACGTCGCGGATCGCGCCGTGGAGGGCGGCGACGCGGGCGCCGTCGCGCGCGACGCGCTTCGCGGGGGTGGCGGGGTGCAGCCGGGCGCGCCAGAGCGCTTCGTCGGCGTAGATGTTGCCGAGCCCGGCGACGGGGCGTTGGCTCAACAACAGCGTCTTGATCGCCACGTCGCTGCGCCGCAACGCCGCGCGGAACCCCGCGGGGGTGAAGGCGTCCGACAGCGGTTCGGGGCCCATCGCCGCGAGGGTCGGGAGGCGGGCCGGGTCGCCGCCGGGGAGGACGAGGAACCGTCCGAAGCGGCGGACGTCGCGGAAGTGCACGACCGGGTCGGGCCCGTCGTCGAGGACGAGGCGGACGCGTTCGTGTGCCGGGGGCGCGTCGGCGGAGAGGATGCCCGTCATGCCGAGGTGGATCACCAGCACGTCGCGGGCGTCGTCCGCCCGGGCGCCGTCGGGAGGGGTCAGCGGGAGCCACAGGAACTTCCCGCGGCGGCCGACCTCCGCGATGCGTTGCCCCTCGGCGAGGGGCAGGTCGGCGTACTTGGGGCCGGGGGGCGCCTCGACGCGGCGCGCCTCGAGGATGCGGCGGCCGGTCAGCCACGGCACCAACTCGCGCCGGACGGTTTCGACCTCAGGGAGTTCGGGGATACGTGATCGTCCCCTCGTAGAGCGCGCGCCCGACGATGGCGCCGTCGAGCCCGAGGCGTTCGTACGTCGCGACGTCGGCGTCGCGCGCCACCCCGCCGCCCGCCCAGAGGGTGTGGGGGAACGCCGCGCGCATGGCGGCGACGGGGCCTTCGTCGACCCCCTGGAGGGTGCCGTCGCGCAGGACGTCGGTGTAGATCATGTGGCGCACGCCGCGCGCCGCCATGGCGGTCGCGACGTCGGTCGCCCGCACGTCGCGCACGTCCCGCCAGCCGCGCACCGCGACGCGGCCGCGGTTGGCGTCGAGGCTGACGACGACCCGGTCGGGCCCGTACGCCTCGAGGAGGGCGTCGACGAGGTCGGGATCGTCGATCGCGGCGGTGCCGAGCACCACCCGGTCGACGCGCCCCAGCCAGGCGTCCGCCGCGGCGCGACTGCGGACGCCCCCACCGAGCTCGGTGCGGGCGGGGGTGGCGGTCGCGGCGGCGCGGATGGCGTCGGCGTTGTCGCCGCGCTCGAGGGCGGCGTCGAGGTCGACGAAGTGGACCGTGGTCGCGCCGAGGGAGGCCCAGTGGGCGGCGGCGTCGGCGGGCGCGTCGTAGTACGTCGTCGCGCGGTCCGGGTCGCCGCCCTCGAGGCGGACGGCGCGACCGCCGAGGACGTCGACGCAGGGAACGATCTCGAACATGGCGTCATGCTACCCGGAGGGTTCGTCGCCGGTTGACGCGGCGCGGACGCGGCCCGTAGCGTAGAGGGATGCCCGCGGAACCCGTCGCCCTGATCAACCTCGCGCCCCTCCTCTCGCACGCCCCCGGCGGGCCGAGCGAGGTGGAGGCGGAGGGCGAGCTGGCGCCGTCACCGGAGGAGCTCGCCAAGGACGGCCTGCGCCTCGCGGGGCCGCTGTCCTGGCGGGTGGTCGTGCGCAACACCGGCGGCGACGACGACCTGATCGCCGAGGGCGAGGTGGCGGGCACCGCCCTGATGGAGTGCCGCCGCTGCCTCGAGGACGTCCCGACCGACGTGCGCGCGTCGTTCTTGTACCCGACCGTCTACAAGCCGTCGCAGGAGGCGGACCTGGCGTTGATCGAGGCGCCCCTCGTGAACGTCGAGGACGACCTCGCGCCGCACGACGAGCTCGCCGAGGACCGCCTGTCGGTCGGCTCGCCGGAGGTGGACTTCGCGCCGTTGCTGGCGCAGGTGTTCGCCATCGACCTGCCGCTGACGGCGTTGTGCTCGCCGACCTGCCGCGGGCTCGCGACCGACGGCGTGAACCTCAACGAGCACCCGGACCACGTGCCCGCGGACGCCCCCGAGCCGGAGGCGCCGTCGTCCCCCTTCGACGTCCTCGCCGATCTTGACGTAGAATCGTCCTCCTGACGACACCCCCAGGCGCGGCCGGGCGGTCCCGGCACGGAATTGGAGCATCATGGCGAAGCATCCCGTCCCCAAGAAGAAGACGTCCAAGGCGCGACGCGACCAGCGGCGCAGCCACCACGCCCTCACCCCGAAGAACCTGACCGAGTGCCCGCAGTGCAAGAGCCTCAAGCCGCAGCACCAGGTGTGCCCGGAGTGCGGGAGCTACGCCGGCAAGCAGGTCGTCGAGGTCGACGCCTGAGCGGCTGACCGCCCGCGCCCCACCGAAGACGTCACCCATCCCGGGGCCGCTCGCGCGGCCCCGTCGTCCGGACGGCGGACGCGAGGGGAGCTTCATGGATCGTTCGGCCGGCCTCACCGCGATCGGTGCGTACGCGCCCGCGCGCGTCGTCACGAACGACGACCTCGCGGAGATCCTCGACACGAACGACGAGTGGATCCGGACGCGCACCGGGATCCGCCGCCGCCACCTGGCCGCCGACGACGAGTTCGCGAGCCACATGGCGTTCGCCGCCGTCGAGGATCTCGTGCGGCGCTACGGCGACGCCGCGATCCGCGACGTCGACCTGGTGATCGTCGCGACGAACACGCCCGACGCCCTGTTCCCCGCCACCGCCAGCCTGGTGCAGGACCGCTTCGGCCTGCGCGCCGGCGCCTTCGACCTGCTCGCCGCCTGTCCCGGCTGGGTGTACGCGCTCAGCGTCGCGCAGGCGTACGTCGAGAGCGGCCAGGCGACGAAGGTGCTCGCGGTCGGGTCCGACGCGCTCAGCAAGGTGCTCGATTGGACCGACCGGCGGACCGCGGTGCTGTTCGGGGACGGGGCGGGCGCCGCGGTCGTCGAGGCGGTGCCCGCCCCGTACGGCCTGAAGGGCACGGTGTTGGGGTCGGACGGCGCCGGCGGCGGGCTGCTGCACGTCGGCGAGACCGCGCCGTCGCTGCCGACCGGCGAGGCGATGAGCGGGAAGCTGGAGATGAACGGCCGCGAGGTCTACAAGTTCGCGGTGCGCGTCATGAACGACACCACCCTGCAAGCGCTCGCGAAGGCCGGCCTGGAGCCGGCCGACGTCGACCTGTTCGTGCCGCACCAGGCGAACCAACGCATCATCGACGCCGGCCGCGAGCGCTTGGGGCTACCGCCGGAGAAGGTCGTGTCCGTCGTCGACGAGTACGGCAACGCCTCGACCGCGTCGATCCCGATGGCGTTGGTCGATGCGCTCGACGCCGGCCGGATCGCCGACGGCGACCGGCTGTTGCTCGTCAGTTTCGGGGGCGGCCTGTCGTGGGCGACGACCGTCCTGACGTGGGGGCCGATGCGGCCGGCCCTCGCCGGCGCGCGGGGGGCGGCGTGAGCGCCGCCCCCCGGTTCGTCGCGATGTTCCCGGGGCAGGGGTCGCACGCCGTGGGGATGGGGCGCGCCCTGTACGACGCGAGCCCCGCCGCCCGCGCCACCCTCGACGCCGCCGACGCCGTCCTGCCCGGCCTGCTGGAGCGGATGTTCGACGGGCCGCTGGAGGCGCTCACCGCCACCGAAACGCAGCAGCCCGCCCTCCTCGCCGCCGGCGCGGCGGCGTGGGCGGCGTGGCGGGAGGCGGGCGGGCCCGACGCCGCCGCGTTCGCCGGGCACAGCCTCGGGGAGTGGACGGCGCACGTCGCCGCCGGCACCCTGCCCCTCGAGGCCGGCGTCCGCCTCGTCGCCCGCCGGGGGCGCTTCATGCAGGAGGCGGTCCCGGCCGGCGAGGGGAGAATGGCGGCGATCCTGAAGCTGGACGACGACGCGGTCGACGCAATCTGCGATGCCGTGCGCGCGGCCGGCGAGGGGGTCGTCGAGGTCGCCAACCGCAACGCCCCGGGGCAGGTCGTCGTGTCCGGCGACGCGGGCGCGGTCGACGCCGCGGCGCGGTCGGCGAAGGCGTCGGGCGGGCGGGCGGTCCCGCTGCAGGTCAGTGCACCGTTCCACTGCTCGCGCATGGCGCCCGCCGCGGACCGCCTCGCCGCCGAGCTCGCCGACGTCCCCTTCGCCGCGCCGCGCGCGCCGCTGTGGTGCAACGTCGACGCCGCCCCGCTGCCCGACGCGTCCGCCGCCGCCGACCGCCTGACGCGGCAGGTGACCGCCCCCGTCCGCTGGACCGAGGAGGTCCGCGCCCTCGCGGATGCCGGCCCACCGACGTTCGTGGAGTTCGGCGGGGGGCGGGTCCTGAGCACCCTCGTGGGCCGGACCCTGGAGGGGGCGGCCACCCACGTCGTGCACGACCCCGAGACGCTCGCCGCGACCCTCGCGGCGCTGGGCGACACGCCCGAGGGCGGGACGCGGGACGGCGGGGCGCAGGAGGGCGGGGCGCGCGGCGCCCCGGGAGAGGACCGATCATGAGCGAAACGCAGGAGCGCGTCGCGCTCGTCACCGGCTCGAGCCGGGGGCTGGGGCGCGCCACGGCGACCGAACTCGCGCGGCGCGGCCACCCCGTCGCGGTGCACTACGTTCGCAGCGAAGGGCCCGCCGCGGAGGTCGTCGCGGAGATCGAGGCGGCCGGCGGGCGGGCGGCGGCGTTCGGTGCGGACGTCGCCGACCCCGACGCGGGCCGCGACCTGCTGGCGCGGGTCGAGGCGGAGCTGGGGCCGGTCGCGGTGCTCGTGAACAACGCCGGCATCACCCGCGACGGCCTGGCGATGCGCATGAAGGACGACGACTGGCAGGCGGTGATCGACACGAACCTGAGCGGCGCCTTCTACCTCGCGCGCGGCGTCGTGCGGGGGATGCTGAAGGCCCGCTGGGGCCGCATCGTCAACGTCTCCAGCGTCGTCGGGGTGATGGGCAACGCCGGCCAAGCGAACTACGTCGCGGCGAAGGCGGGCCTGATCGGCCTGACGAAGGCGCTCGCGCGGGAGGTCGCCTCGCGCGGCGTGACGGTGAACGCCGTCGCGCCCGGCTTCGTGGCGTCCGACATGACCGACGCCCTGAGCGACGAGCTGCGCGAGGCGTACCTGGCGCAGATCCCCGTCGCGCGGTTCGGCGATCCCGCCGACGTCGCCGCCGCGATCGCCTACCTGACGTCCGACGCCGCGGGGTACGTCACCGGCCAGACGTTGCACGTCGACGGCGGCCTGGTGATGCCGTGAGCCCCCGCGGGGAACGCCGACGGGAGCGATACGAAACCGCCGCGCGCGCGTGAGGGACGCTGCGAACCGACCGTACGGCGGTTCGTGCTAGACTCCCGCGAACGCGAACACCTGCCCTTGGGAGGGACCAGCATGACGGACCAGGAAACGAACATCTTGACGAAGATCCGCGAGGTCGTCGCGGAGAAACTCGACGTGGCCGAGGACGCGGTCGTCGAAGACGCCAGCTTCCAGGACGACCTGGGCGCCGACTCGCTCGACGTCGTCGAGCTCATCATGGGCCTCGAGGACGAGTTCGGCATCGAGATCAGCGACGAGGAAGCCGAAGGCATCCGCACGGTCGGGGACGCCGTCCGCTTCATTTCCGACAAGCAGTAACCCGACGACGCCGGCGCGCGGCGCGCCGGGGTGGGGGCGACCCCACCCCCGCCGCCGCGCGCCGCGCGCGACCGTGGGGAGGCGAACCGTGAAACGAGTGGTGGTCACCGGCCTCGGGCCCGTCACCCCGATCGGGGTGGGCGCGAGCGCGTTCCTCGAGGCGCAACACGCCGGCGCGAACGGCATCGGACCGGTCTCGCACTTCGACCCGTCCGAGCTGTCGGTCCGCATCGCCGGAGAGGTCGACGTCGACGTCCTCGCCTACCTCGACAAGAAGGCGACGAAGCGGCTCGACCGGTTCGTCGAGTTGGCGTTGATCGGCTCCGACCTCGCGCTCGCCGACGCCGGCCTCGACGCCGACGCGGTCGCCGGCGAGCGGACCGGCACGTCGATCGGGACCGGCATCGGTGGGTTGGACACGTGGGAGAACGAATCGCGGGTGCGGTTCGAACGCAACCCCATGCGCGTCACGCCGTTCTTCATCCCGATGCTGATCGCCAACATGGCGTCGGGGCACGTCGCCATGCGCCACGGCGCGACCGGCCCCTCGACGTCGGTCGTCACCGCCTGCGCGACCGGGTCGGGCTCGATCGGGGACGCCTACCGCATCGTCCAGCGCGGCGAAGCGGACCTGATGATCGCCGGCGGGACCGAAGCGCCGGTCACCCCGATGGGGATCGCCGGGTTCGCGGTGATGAAGGCGCTCTCCACCCGCAACGACGCGCCGGAGGCCGCCAGCCGACCGTTCGCCGCCGACCGCGACGGGTTCGTGATCGGCGAGGGCGCCGGGATCCTGGTGCTCGAGGAGCTCGAGCACGCCAAGGCGCGCGGCGCCCGCATCTACGCCGAGGTCGTCGGGTACGCCACGAGCGCCGACGCGCACCACATCACCGCCCCCGCCCCGGGCGGCGAGGGCGCCGCGCGTTGCCTCACGTGGGCGTTGCGCGACGCGGAACTCGATCCCGGCGACGTCGGCTACCTCAACGCGCACGGCACGAGCACCCCCGCGAACGACCTCAACGAGACGCTCGCGATCAAGACCGTCTTCGGGGGGCGCGGCGACGCGCCGCCCGTCAGCAGCACGAAGTCGATGACCGGGCATACGCTCGGCGCGGCCGGCGGCATCGAGGCGATCGCCGCGATCCAGGCGCTGCACTCGGGGGTGCTGCCCCCGACGCGGAACCTCGACGTGCCCGACCCGGAGCTCGACCTCGACTACGTCCCGCACGAGGCGCGCGAGGCGGACGTCGACGTCGCCATCAGCCAGAACTTCGCGTTCGGCGGCCAGAACGCCGCGCTGGTCTTCCGGCGTCACGCCTGAGGTCCGGCGGATGAGCGGCGAGCGATCGCGGCGCCCGGGCCGGGGCGCCGCGATCCTCATGGCGGGCACGCTCGCCAGCCGCATCACCGGGCTGCTGCGCCACTCGCTGCTGAACCAGCTGTTCGACGCGCGCGTCACCGACGCCTTCACGGTCGCGTGGCGCGTCCCGAACCTGTTCCGCGAACTGCTCGCGGAGGGGGCGCTCTCGAACAGTTTCGTGCCGGTCTACGCCCGCCTGCGCGCCGCCGATCCCAATGATGCCCGGCGGCTGGCGGGGGCGTTGTTGTCGGCGTTGATCCTCGTCAACGCCGTGCTGTTGCTGGTCGCGACCCTCGCCGCGCCGTGGATCGTCGACCTGCTGCTCGGCGCGGAGGGCAGCGTCGACCGCGATCTCGCGGTGCGCCTGACGCGCGCGGTGTTCCCGTTCCTCGCCGCCGTCAGTCTCTCGGCGTGGGCGATGGGGGTCCTCAACGCCCGCGAGCGCTTCCTCGCGCCCGGCCTCGCGCCGGTCGCGCTGAACGTCGTGGCGCTGATCGGGATGCTGGCCTTCCCCGGGGCGGCGGTCCCGCTGGCGGTGGCGTTCGTCGCGGGCGGCGTCGCGCAGGCGCTCGTCCAGGTGCCCGCCCTGGTCCGGGCGGGCGTCGCCCCACGCCCCCGCCGGCCGTGGCACCCCGAGCTGCTCGGGGTGCTGGTGTTGATGGCGCCGTTCGCGATCACGACCAGCGGACGGCAGGCGGTCAACCTGGTCGCCACGCGGGTGCTGGACGGCCTTCCGGTCGGTTCGCAGACCGCCTGGTTCAACGCCGACCTGTTCCTGTCGTTGGCGTTGGGCGTGTTCGCCGTCAGTCCCGCCCTCGCCTGGTACGCGCGCCTGTCGAACCTCGCGGGCGAGGATCCCGACGCCTTCGCGCCCACCCTTCGGGAGGGCCTCGGGGTGATCGCCTTCCTGACCGCCCCGGCGGGCGCGCTGCTGATCGCGCTGAGCGAGCCGGCGGTGCGGGCGGTGTTCGACGGGTTGTCGCTGGTCGGTGGTGGGCTCGATGACCGGCGCCTCGGCCTGACGGTGGCGGCGGCCGGCCCGATCGGGCTGGCGGTGCCCGCCCTGGGGCTGCACCAACTGCTGTCGCGCGCCTGGTACGTGCGCGGCGAGGTCCGCACCCCGATCGCCGTCGGGGTGGCGTTCCTGACGGTCCAGGCGACCGCCTTCGCCGTCCTCGGGCCGCGCTTCGGGGTCGCGGGGCTCGCCTGGGGGGCGGCGGGGGCCGCCTGGGTGCAGCTGCTGGCGTTGGGGACGCTGACCGCCCGCCGGGAGCGCCTGAACGTCGCGGCGTGGCTGGGGCACGGGGTGCGGGTCGCGGTCGCGGCGGCCGCTGCGGGGGCGGTCGCGGCGGGCGCCGCGTCGTTCGTGCCGACCCCCGACTGGTGGGGGTGGGTCGCCCGCCTCGCCGCGGGCGGGACGGCCGGGGTCGGCGCCTACCTGGCGTTCGCCGCCGCGCTGCGCCTCCCGGAGGTGGCGCGCCTGGCGTCCTGGCGTCCGGGGCGGCGCAGCGGGTAGGGTGCGCGGTCAGGAGGCCCACATGCCCACCGTTCGTTCCCACGACACGACCCACGACGTTCCCGCCGGCACCCGCCTCGTGCACGCCCTCGAGGCGATGGGGACCGGCGTCGGCCACCGCTGCGGCGGCAAGGCCCGCTGCACCACCTGCCGCGTCACCTTCGCGAGCGGCGAGCCCGACGCGATGACCGTCGCGGAGGCCGACAAGCTGCGCGACCAGGGGCTGTTGGGCGAGGTGCGCCTCGCCTGCCAGATCGTCGTCGAGCAGGACATGGAGGTCACGCCCCTCATGACGGTCGAGGGGGAGGGCTGGCCCGACCCCGGTCCCACCCCGACCGACGACGTCGAGCCGGAGCCCACCTGGACGACGCGCGACGCCGCCCGGAACGACTGACGCCCCCGCACGCCACGCCGGCCGGTCCCCTCGGGGGCCGGCCGGCGTCGTATGTAGGAAGGGATCGTAGGTCGGAAGGGGTCGTGCGTAGGAAGGGGTCGTGCGTGCAAGGGAAGCGTGCGTGGACGGGGAGGGAGCGGGCGGCGCCGGACACCCGGCCCCTGCGCGCTCGCGCGGTACCCTGCGCCCCGATGCCCGCCTCGCGCTCGATCCCCGCACCCCCCGTCCCCGCCGACCGCGTTCCCTCCGACCGCGTTCCCTCCGACCGCGTTCGCCCCGACCCCGTTCGCCCCGACCGCCTTCGCCCCGCCCCCGTTCCTTCCGGGGGTGGGCGGTGAGTCGCGCCGACCGCGAGGCGTTCTGGGACCGCCCGGAGATGGCGGAGCGGATGGGCGGGCGTCCGCCCGACCACCGCTTCGTCGCGCTGCTCGACGACGCGGCGGACCCCGGGCGGATCCTGGACGTCGGCTGCGCCGGGGGCCGCAACACCGTGTTCGCCGCGGAGCGCGGCGCGGACGTGGTCGCGTTCGACGCGGCGCCGGTGATGGTGGAGGCGACCCGCGCCCGCCTCGCCGACCTCGGGGTCGCCGACGCCGAGGCGCGGGTGCGCCGCCTCGACCTGCTGGACCTCCCCGAGGTCGCGTGGCCGGCGACGGTCGCGCCGTTCGGGGTCGTCCTCGCGCTCGGGGTGCTCCAGGACCTGCCCGACGGCGCCTCGACCCGCGCGGTGCTGGCGCGCCTCGCGTCCTGGTTGACGCCCGGGGGGACGCTGCTGCTGGCGAACTTCGGGCCGGACTCGCGGACGGAAGGGGTGGCGTTGACGCCGGTCGAGGGGGCGGAGCACGTCTACCTGGGCTTCGGTGGGAGCGACCGCCGCATGACGCTGCCCGACGCGGAGACGCTCGATGCGTGGGCGGCGGAGGCGGGGCTGACGCCCGCCACGGCGACGGAAACGAAGCGGGTGGCGACGGACGCCGGCCACCGCGACACGATCAACGCGACGTACGTCCGGACGGCGGCGGTCGGGTGACGACCGCCGGACCCGAGCGCGTCGCGCTCGTCATGGCGGGCGGGCGGGGCCAGCGCTTCTGGCCGCTGTCGACCGAGGCCCGCCCGAAGCAGTTCTTGGACCTCGACCGGCGCGGCCGGACGTTGCTGCAGGCGACCGTCGACCGGGTCGCGCCGCTCGTCGGCGGCGCGGACCGCGTGATGGTGGCGACGGCGGCGCGCTACGAGGCGCTGGTCCGCGAGCAGGTGCCGGAGGTGCCGGAGGCGAACCTGCTGCTCGAGCCGGTCGGCCGCGATTCGGGCCCGGCGATCGCGCTGGCGGCGCTGCGCATCCGGGCGCGGTTCGGCAACGCAGTGATGGCGACGTTCGCGTCCGACCACCAGGTGGCGGACGTCGACGCCTTCGCGGCGACGGTGCGGCGGGCGATGGCGTTGGCGGAGTCGGAGGGGGTCCTGGTGGCGATCGGGGTGCGGCCGACCCGCCCGTCGACGGCGTACGGGTACCTGGAGCGCGGCGCGCGCAAGGGCGAGGGGTTCGAGCTGGTGCGCTTCACGGAGAAACCGACGCGCGAACGCGCGGAGCGGTGGGTGGAGGACGGGCGGCACCTGTGGAACGCCGGGATGTTCGTCTGGACGACCGACGCGATCCTGGCGGCGTTGGATGCGCACGCGCCGGACCTGATGGGGCCGCTGCGCGCCGCGGTGGAGGCGGACGCGGTCGAGGCGCGCTTCGCGGACCTGCCGAAGATCAGCATCGACTACGCCGTCATGGAGAAGGCGCACGGGAACGCCCTCGTCGAGGGGGATTTCGGGTGGGACGACGTCGGCGACTGGCGGGCGCTGGAGCGGTTGCTACCGCGCGACGACGGTGGGGTCCGCACCGTCTTCGGGGCGCACGCGGGGCACGACGCGTCGGGGAACATCGTCTACACCGACGGGCCCGAGGACGTCCTGGTGGCGTTCGGGGTGGAGGGCCTGGTGATCGTCAAGCGCGGCGACACGGTGCTGGTGTTCCCCAAGGACCGCGTGGGCGAGATCAAGGCGTTGCTGGAGGACGAACGCCTGCGCGACCTGGTGCCCTGACCGCCCTCGGGCGCCGTCAGGCGCCGCGCTGCGCCAGCCAGGTGAGGACCCACAGGACCCCCATGCCGGCGGCGAGGGTGGGGAGGACGTGCTTCGTGCGCCAGGCGACCACCAGCGCCAGGGCGCCGGCGAGGAGGCGCACGTCGACCGGCCCGAACGCCGCGCCGCTGGGGGCGAACAGGGCGGGGGCGACGAGGGCGGCGAGGACCGCTTGGGGGACGTACGTCAGCGCGCGGCGCAGGAGCGGGGGGAGGCCCGCGTCGCCGAGCATCACGAACGACGCGCGCAACGCCCACGTCACGACGCCCATCGCCACGATCGTGCCCCACAGGGCGGGCCCGCTCACGCGGCGGGCTCCGGGGGCCGGGCGGCGTCGGCGGCGGTCCCGGCGGCGATGCCGAGGACCGCGCCGAGCACGAGGCCCAGGTTGTGCGGGAGGCCGTCGAGCGCCAGCGCCACGCCGCCGCCCACGATCGCGGCGAGGAGGCCGGGTCGGTCGCGGACGGCGGGGGCGAGCATCGCGAGGAAGGTGAGGGGGATCGCGAACTCCAGTTGCCAGGCGGGCGGCACCTGCGCGCCGAGGACCGCGCCGAGCACGGTGGTGGCTTGCCACAAGACCCACAACGGCGTGGCGACGCCCAGGTAGTAGTCGCGGCGGGGGGCGTCGGGGAGGCGGCGGTAGCGCAGCACCGAGAAGGCGTACGCCTGGTCGGTCATCAGGTACGCGAGGGCGGCGCGGGTGGAGCGACCGAGGGAGCGGAGCCAGGGGGCGAGCGAGGCGCTGTACATCGCCATGCGCAGGTTCACCATGAAGGTGGTGGCGACGATGACGGCGACGCCGGCCCCCTGCGCGATCAGCGCGAGGGCGGCGAGCTGCGAGGCGCCGGCGAAGACGACGACCGACATCCCGAGCGCCTCGAGGGGGGACAGGCCGACGCTGGCGGCGCTGGCGCCGGCGATCGTGCCGAACGGGGCGACGCCCAGCATCATCGGGGCGACGTCGCGGAGGCCCTGCAGGTAGGCGTCGCGCGAGAAGGCCATGCGGGGAGTATCCCAGGGTTCGCCCGGCAGGGGGCCGGACGTGCGAGCGCCCGGGTGCGTCTGCGCCAGCCGAAGCTCGTGCAGGCGCACCCGGGCGCTCGGCGTGGCCCGCTCCGCCGAGTGGGGCGGGTACGGGCCGGATCGGCCACGGAGGTGCCGAATCAGCGTAGCGCACCGGGCCGTCGCGGCGCGTGCCGGGTCGACGCCGAGCCGCCCTCGGTCGCCGCCCACGTACGTCTCGGCATCGGCCGAGGGGGCGGGCGCCCCCCACCCGAGCGCCGCTAGCGTGCCCCCATGACCCTCCCGACCGCGACCGATGCCGCCCCGACGTTTCCGTCCCCACCGGCCGGCCCGCCGGACGCGCCCGGTCCGCCGCCCGACGCCTGGCCGACCGACCGCCCCGAACCCGCCGAGGTGACGCGGCGGCGCGGCGCGTGGCGAGACGCCGTCCGGGCCCGGACGCGGCGCCTTCGCGCGACGGAGGCGGAGGTCGTCGTCCCCGCCGGCGTCCACCTGCTCAAGCGCGACGACCCGCCGCGGCCGGCGGACCTGGCGCCGTCGTTCGCGCCGGAGGCGACCGCCACCTGGTCGCCGCTGCGCAGCGAACGGCTGCTCGCCGAGGCACGCGTCCTCGAGGCCGAACGCGCCTGGCGCGACGCCTGGCGGGACGCCCTCCACGCGGCGTGGGCCGGCCCGGTCGAACGGGCGCGGCTCGAGGCGGAGCGCGCCGAGGCGCGCGCCGCCCTCGCCCACGACCCCGACGACGCCCGCGACGCCGCCCTCGACCTACGCATCGCGGACGCCGACCAGGCCGCCCTCGCGCGGGACGCCCACGAGGCGCTCGCGCCGATCGGTGCGGAGCCCGATTGGGCGGGCGGGGGGGCGCCGTGGCCGGTCCTCGCCGACGTCGAGCGGCCCGCCTTCCGGCCGCCCGCCGCCCCACCGCCGGAGGCGACCCTGCACGTACGCGCCCGCCTCGCCCGCGCCCTCGCCGACCTGGCGCGGAGCGAACGGCGGCGGACCGCGGCGCTGCTGCCGCACGTCGGCCTGGAGCTCGGGTACGCCGGCCGCCACGCCGAGGTGAGCGGAGCGCTCGCGCTGCGCGCCGGCCGCCCCGAGGCGGGCCTTCGCGCCCGGGCGCGCGGCACCCCGCAGGAACGGGCGTGGGTGGACGTGGGGGCGACGGTGCGCTTCGGCAGCGACGCCGGCCGGCGGGCACGCGACGTGGACGACGCCCGCCGCGAGGTGGCGCGGGTGCGGGAGCGCGCGCGGCGCGACGTCGCGGCGGACGCCGCGGAGGCGCGCGACGACCTGGAGGTGGCGACCGCCCGCTGGCGGGCGGCGGAACGCGACCGGGCGGCGGCGTGGACGGCGGGCACGCCCGACCCCGACGCCCTGGACGACGCGCGGCGGGCGTGGCTGCGCTACCTGCGTGCGGTCGTGCGCGACGCCGCCGCGCGCGAGACCTGGCCGGCGCCGGAGGCGACCGGGGGGTAGGGCTGCGCGGGCGTCACCGGTTCTTCATGCGCGAGCGGCCGCCCGAGGGGCGGCCGCTCGCTTCCGGAGGGGTCGTGAGCGGGATGTCGCGGGTCCCGCCCGACCGTGCAGTGCGGGCTTGGACAGCACACCGCACCGCGCCCCCATGTGTACCGCGTTTTCCCTTGCGCGTGGAGAGGTTCGGGGGTGATGCGCCGCACGTGCGACGGAGTCGTTCGAACCGGCCTCGGTCAGTCGCGGCCGTCGAGCGGCCACCCGGCGCGCACCGCGGTGCTCGAGAGGTCGACGCGGAAGTTCGGGAGGGGCGCGAAGAGGTCGCGGAGGTCGCCTGGGACCGCGAGGTCGTCCAGGGTGCGGAAGCCGCCGTCGCCGGCGCGGCCGGCGACGAGGAACCGGCCGTCGGCGGCGCGCACGCGCTCGAGCGCCGCGCGGAGCGCGTCCGGGCCGCCGTAGAAGCGCGGCTCGAGCACCCGCCGGGCGGTGTCCGCCCCCAGCACGAACGTCGTGCCGGGCCACGCCTCCGCCTTGTCGGAGAACAGGGCGGCGTGCCCGAGGACGATGGGCCGGTCGCCGTACGCCTGCGCGGCGCGCACCCGGGCGTCGCCGGGATCCATCGGCGCCTTGTCGGCGTTCACCAACGGGAGTTCGTACGCGGCGGGGAGGCCCAGGTGGGCCTCCGCGGCGGCGGCGAGGTCGCGGTGGCCCTGGTGCATGGGGTGGAAGCTGCCCGAGACGAGGACCGGTGGGGGCGGCGCGTCGCTCGGGCGTCCGTCGACGTCCAGCAGCAACGTCGCGTCGCCGTCCTGCAAGAACGCCGCGTACGCCGCCGACGGCGTGAACGTCGTCGCGACGTCGTCGTCCTCGCGGTGCGCCGGGGGCGCCTCCCCCAGGACGCCCGCCTGCCGGCCGGCCTGGTAGGCGACCCAGCGGGCGATCATCGCCTCCTCGCCCGCCCGGTCGCGCGCGCCCTTGGCGAAGCGCAGCGCGGTCGTCGCCACCCCGAGCGCGTCGGCGGCGGCGAGGAACGCCCGGTGCTCGCCGCGCTTGGGGCGGTCGGTGGCGATCGTCGCGGTCAGGCCCATCCCGAAGCGCGGTCCGGGCGGGTCGTCGCCGGCCGTGAGGACGTCCGCGCGGTCGGCCGCGCGGCGCGCGAGGGCGCGCGCGACGTCGGCGGACACCGCCCCGTCGCCGACCCCCACCCCATCCCCCATCCCGTCGCCCTCCCCCTCGGGCGCGCCGGCGAGCGCGCCGGCGAGCGAGGCGGGGTGGTAGTGGTCGGTCGCCTCGAGGAGCGTGCGGCTGCTGCCGCCCACGGCGTGCAACCAGGCCAACGCCAACGACCCGGCGCCGGCGAAGGCGAAGACGGTGCGGTGCGGCGTGGCGTGGAGGCGCGCGAGCGCGTCGCGCGGCACCCCCCCGAGCGGCGGTTCGGGTGCGGACATGGCGGGGATGCTACCGCGGGCCGTCGGCGGGCGCCGTGGCCGGCGGCGGCGCACCCGCGACGGCGAGGTAGCGCCCCAGGCGCGCGGCGGTCGCGAGGACCGCGGCGTCGTCGTCGAACGACCGGACCGCTTCGCCCTGGAGGGTGAGGAGGTAGGCCGGACCGCGCGCCTCGCGGGGCACCGCGAGCGCGACGTACCCGGATTCCCCGCGGACGCTGAGGATGCGCGCCGCGGGGTCGCGGTCCGCGGGCGGGGTGCGGCGCCAGGCGTCGGCGTCGTCGAGGAACGCGTCGACCTCCAGCACGAAGGTCGTGAGTTGCGCGACGGTGAAGCGGTTGAGGCCCAACACGAAGCGGGGTTCGCCGTCGGCGGCGCGCACGATCTCGAAGGGGAGGCGCGCGTCGACCACCTGCGTCCGATCCGCCCCGAGCTCGAGCACCTGCGCGTGCGCGAGACCCCCGAGCGCCGCGGCGACCCCGAGCCAGGGCGCGGCACGGCGGCGCAGCGTGCGAACGATGGGGAGGGCGGCCGACGTCACGCCCGCCAGTGTAGGCCCCGCGGGGGCGGTCGGGGGGTGGGCGGCGAACGTCGCCCCCGCGTCCGGTATACGGTATACAATCAGGCACGTTCCTTTGGGAGGTGCCCGATGATCGATCCGTTCGAACCGTACGCCAACGAGCCCTACGCCGACTTCTCCGACCCCCGCGTCCGCGACGGCTTCCAGGCCGAACTCGCCGACGTCCGCCAACGCCTCGGAGGCGACCGCCCGCTGGTCATCGGCGGCGAGCGCATCACCACCGGCACCTGGATCGAGTCGTGGGACCCCAGCCGCAAGGACCGCCTCGTCGGCCGCGCCGCCGCCGCCGGCCCCGAGCACGTCGAGGCGGCGTTCGCCGCCGCCCAGGCCGCCTACCCCGCCTGGCGCGACGCCGGCATGGCGCACCGCGCCCGCGCCCTCGTGAAGCTCGCGGCGGTCCTGCGCCGCCGCAAGTGGGAGCTCGCCGCCTGGGAGGTCTTCGAGGCCGGCAAGAGCTACGCCGAAGCGGAGGGCGACGTCGCCGAAGCGATCGACTTCTGCGAGTACTACGCCCGCCAGGCGATGGACCTCGACGAGCGCCTCGAGACCTACCCGTGGCCCGGCGAAGAGAACACCCTCACGCTGCAGCCGCTCGGCGTCGGGCTCGTCATCCCCCCCTGGAACTTCCTCCTCGCCATCCTCGTCGGCACCACCGTCGGCCCGGTCGTCGTCGGCAACACCGTCCTGCTCAAGCCCAGCCCCAAGACCCCGATCATCGCCGGGATCTTCGTCGACCTCCTCGACGAGGCCGGCTTCCCGCCCGGCGTCGTCAACCTCCTCACCGGCGAGGACGCGGTGTTGGGCGACGCGCTGGTCGACGACCCCCGCACCCGCTTCATCAACTTCACCGGCTCCCTCGCCACCGGCCTCCGCATCCACGAGCGCGCCGCCAAGGTCCACCCCGGCCAGGGGTTCCTGAAGCGCACGATGCTGGAGATGGGCGGCAAGGACGCGCTCGTCGTCGACGAAACCGCCGACCTCGACGCCGCCGCCGACGCCGCGGTCGCCAGCGCCTTCGGCTTCCAAGGCCAGAAGTGCTCCGCCATGAGCCGCCTCATCGTCGTCGACGACGTCCACGACGACCTCCTCGACCGGGTCGTGCGGCGCACCGAAGCGCTGCGCGTCGGCCCGGCGGAGGAGAACCCCGACGTCGCCGCCGTCATCGACGGCGTGCAGTTCGAGAAGATCCGCGGCTTCGTCGAGCGCGCCGCCGCCGACTTCGAGGTCCGCGTCGGCGGCGGCGCCGACGACACCGAGGGCTGGTACGTCGACCCGACGATCGTCGTCGACGTCGACCCCACCTCCGAACTCGCGCAGGAGGAGGTCTTCGGGCCCGTCATGGCGGTCCTGCGGGCGCGCGACTTCGACCACGCCCTCGAGCTCGCCAACGGCACCGACTACGCCCTCACCGGCGGCGTGTTCAGCCGCAGCCGCGCGCGGATCGAACGGGCCCGCCGCGAGTTCCGGGTCGGCAACCTCTACGTCAACCGCAAGATCACCGGCAGCCTCGTCGGCGTCCAGCCGTTCGGCGGCTTCGACCTCAGCGGCACGAACGCCAAGGCCGGCGGCCCCGACTACCTCCGCCTGTTCCTGGAGGCCAAGACCGTCACCGAACGGTTCTGATGGCGGCCGACCCCACGCCCCCCGTCGCGCCGCTGCGCAAGGCGCCCACCGTCGCCGCCGAGGTCCACGCCCGCCTCCGCCACCAGCTGCTGCTCGGCGCCTGGGCGCCCGGCACCCGCCTCCGCGAAGCGGACCTGGCACGCGCCTTCGAGGTCTCCCGCACCCCCGTCCGCGAGGCGTTCGGCCGCCTCGAACAGGAGGGCCTGCTCGAGGCCCACCCCAACCAGGGCATGCGCGTGCGGCGCCCCAGCGTCCGCGAAGCGCTCGACGCGTACGCGCTCCGCGCGGACCTCGAGGGCACCGCCGCGCGGCTCGCCGCGGAGCGGGCGGACGCGGTCGCCCGCCGCGACCTGTACGCCCGCCTCGACGCCGCCGACGCCAGCGCCGACGCCGACCACGCCGCGCAAGTCGAGGCCGACCTCGCCTTCCACCGGCACCTCGCGCACGCCGCCGACAGCACCCCCCTCCTGCGCGCCCTCGAGGGGCTCGAGGGGAGCGTGACCCCCATCAAGGTCGCCACCCGCGACCGGAACGCCGCCGCCACCACCCGCGCCCAACACCGCGCGATCGCCGACGCCGTCCACGCCGGTGACGGCGCCGCCGCGGAGGCCGCCATGCGCGCGCACGTCGACGCGTTCGCCGCCCTGGTCGCGAAGCGGCTCGCGGCGACCGACGACCCCGGCGACGACGCCGCACCCCACGCGACCGCCTGGGACGCCGCCCTGGAGGGCGGCGGGTGAGCCTCTACCGCACCGCGCTGCTGGGCGTCGCGCGCTGGGGGCCGCTCGAGCGGTTCGCCCGCCGCCGCGGCCTGCGGCTCGGCGCCCACCGCTTCGTCGCCGGCGAGTCGCTCGACGACGGCCTCGCCACCGCCCGCCGGCTGGCGGACGAGGGGACCTACCCCATCCTCGACGTGCTCGGCGAGTTCGTCGCGCGCCCCGAGGACGCGGGCGCCATGGCGGACCGCATCCACGCCGCGCTCCGTGGCCTGCACGGCGTGCCCGCCCCGCGCGCGGCGTCGGTGAAACCCACCCAGGTCGGCCTCGGGCTCGATCCCGACCTCGGCCTCGCGCACCTCCGCGCCCTCGCCGTCACCGCCGGCGAGGCGTCGGTCCAGCTGGCGCTCGACATGGAGGACCACCCCCACGTCGACGCCACCCTCGACGCGCTCGAGACGCTGCACGACGAGGGGCACCACCACGTCTCCACCGTCCTGCAGAGCTACCTGCGGCGCACCCCCGACGACGTCGAACGGCTCCTCGCCCGCGACCCCGTGCCCACCCTCCGGCTCGTCAAGGGCGCCTACCGGGAGCCGGCCAGCGTCGCGTACCCCCGCAAGGCGGACGTCGACGCCGCCTACGCCCGCCTCCTCGACCGCCTCCTCGAGGGGGGCGGCGTCGTGCACGTCGCGACGCACGACGAGGCGTTGATCGCCCACGCGCGCGCCCGCCGCGACGCGCTCGGGCTGCCCGCGGAGCGCATGACGATCCAGCTCCTGTACGGCGTGAAGCGCGGCCTGCAGCGCCGCCTCGTCGCCGAAGGCGAACGCGTCGGCATCTACCTGCCGTTCGGCGCGGACTGGTACGGCTACTTCACCCGCCGCCTCGCCGAACGCCCCGCGAACCTCGCCTTCGTCCTCCGAGGCCTCCTGGGTTGAGGCGCGGCCCGTCGCGGGTGGAGGCGCCCTCCGCCCGCGACCCGGCGACCCCCCACCCGCGACACCCGACCCCGTAGGCCGCACCCCAAGGGGGCGGCGCGCCGCGCGCCGCCCCGGCTCTAGCGTCGCGGCATGCCCCGCCGCACCCTCCACCGCCGCGCCCCGCACCGCCGACCCCTGGCCGCCGCCCTCCTCGCGGCCGCGCTCGGCGTCGCGCTCGCGGCGCCGGTCGTGGGCGGCGGCCGGGCGGCCCGCGCGCGCCTGGCGGTCCCGGTCCCCACCCAGGCGGGCCCGGTGGTCCTGCAGGACCACGCCGCCGGCTGCGGCGCGGCGGTGATCGCCACGGTCCTCGCCCAGCGGGGGCGCCCGGTGGCGCACGGCGACCTGCTCGCCGCCGCCCCCCCGGGGCCGGACGGCCTGTCGCTCGCCGCGATCCGCGACCTCGCGCGCCGCTACGGCCTCGACGGCGTCTGGCGGCGTGCGCCCCGCGGCCGGGTGCCCGCCGGCCGCTACGTCGCGCACCTCGACCGACCGTACGGGCACGTCGTGTGGGTGGCGGGCCGCGCCGGGGCGTACCTGCACCTCCACGACCCCGAACGCGGCTTCGAGGTCTGGCACGTCGGCGCCTTCCGCGCACGCTTCTCGGGACGGTTCCTACGGCTGGAGGCGGCGCGATGAGCGTCCGGAGCGTCGCCCTCGCGACCCTCGCGGCGGTCGCCTTCGCCGTCGGGCTGCGGCCCGGTCCGTTCGGGCTCCTCACCGTCCTCGCTTCCGCCCTCCTCGCCGCGGCCCTCGCCGCTGCGCGCACCCGGCGCGCCGCGACGTTCGCCACCTTCCTCGCCGCGCTCGGGCCCGGCACCGTCGCGGCGATCCCCCTCGCTCCGCTCGCCCCGCTCGCCGTCCTGCCGGTCGCCGCCACCTACGCCGCGACGTTCGCGCTGGCCGGCGCCGCCGCCGGCCCCGCCCGCCCCGGGGCGGGCCTCTCCCCCGGGCGGACCGGGCGGTTCCTCGCCACCTGGGCGGCCCTCGAGGGCCTCCTGGCGTTGGAGGTCGGCGCGTGGGTCGGCCGACCGGGCCTGTCGCTGCCCTACCTGACGCTCGGCGCGGGGCTGGCCGACACCCCCTGGCGCGCCGTGGGCGCCCTGGCGGGCCCGCGCGGCACCACCCTGGCGGTGCTCGGTGGGGGGTTCGCGCTCGCCCACCTGGCGCAGGCCGTCCGGGCGCGGCGCCCCCGCACCATCGGGACGGCGGCGCTCCCCCTCGCCGCGCTCGCCGCCACCCCGCTCCTCGCGGCCGCCGTCCCCAACGACGCCCCCCCTTCCGATGCACCCCCTGGCGATGCATCCCCTGCCGACGCCGCCCACCTCGCCGTCCGCCTCGTGCAGCACGCCCCCCGCGAAGCGGAGCTGGCCGCCGCCCGGTTCGACGCGAGCATCGCGCAGGGGCACGCCGCCGCCCTGCGCCGCGCCACCCTCGCCCCCGAGGCGGACGGGAGCGCCCCCACGGACCGCCTCGTCGTGTGGCCCGAGGGGATCCTGCCCCGCCCCCTCGCGGACCTCGGGTCGCCCCCCGCGCACCTCCCGAGCGGGGTGGACGTCGTGTTCGGTGCGGGCCGGCGCGTCGAGGGCGGCGTCGCCAACGCCGCGCTGGCGTGGCGCGACGGCCGCCTCACGGTCCTCGCCGACAAGCGCCGCACCGTGCCCTTCGGCGAACCCGACCTGGTGCGCGGCGAGCCCCGCCCCCCGACCCGCCTCCATGGCGCCGACGTCGCGGTTCTGTCCTGCTGGGAGGTCGCCTTCCCCGAAGCGGCCCGCGAAGCGGCGCGCGCCGGCGCGGACGCGCTGATCGTGCTCGCCAACGACGCCTACGCCGCGGGGGGCCCGGTCACCGCCCTGCACATGCGCCAGGCCCGCCTGCGCGCCGCGGAGGTCGGCCTGCCGGTCGTCTTCGTGCAGGCGACCGGCCCCTCGGGCGCCTTCGACGCCGCCGGCGACGGGCTCGTACGGCTACCCGCCGGCGTCCCCGCATGGCGCGACGCCCAGGTGCCCCTCGGCGGACGGGCGACGCCGTTCCGCGCGACGGGCGACGCGCCCTGGACGGCGTCGCTCGCGGTGCTTGCCGGCGGCCTCCTCGCCCGCGGCCGACCCGGGAAAGGGGGTGAGGCCTAAGGCGCGTTCGTCCGTTCCCGCCGTTCGCCCCTCAGCGGCGCCAGGAGGTCCCGCATGCCCCTTCCCCGAACGCTTCCCCGCCCCACCCACCGCCCGCCGCGCCGCGCGGCCCTCGCCGCCGCCCTCGCCCTCCTCGTCGCCCTCGCGGCCGCCGGCGTCGCCTGGGCCGCCCCCACCGACGCGACGCCGCTCCCCGCCGCCGACGTCCAAGCGACGTTCGCCGGCGGGTGCGGCGCGGGGTGCGGTGGCGGCAGCGACGACGGCGACGCCGGCGACGACGACCGGCCGGTCGGCCGGCCCTACTGGGTGACCACCGACCAGGTGCGCCGCAGCGTCGATCCCGGCGTCACCATGCTCATCGACTACGTCACGAACTACGACGGGTCGCCGCTCACCCACCGGTTCAGCTACCGCCACCGGACCGTCCGCACCGTCGGTTTCTCCGGCGGGTTCGCCGACCACTTCCGCGCCTCGATCGGCGGGGAGACCGACCGGACGGTCACCCGGACTCTGACGAAGACGGTCCAACCGTGGCAGGCGTTGAAGATCTACCAGCGCCTGGAGACCACCCGCTACCGCGTCTCCGGCGCGAAGTACCAGGACAACGCCGACGGCAGCCGCACCCTGCTGGAACGCCGGTCGGGCCCCTACACCGCCTCGTTGACGCGCCTCGGGTACGTCACCCGCGCGCTCCGCTGAGGTCCCCGTGCGACGCCTCCCCCGGCCCCACGCCCGCCTTGCCCACCCGGCGCGCCTCGCGCGCGCCGGGGCGGCCCTCGCCGCCCTCCTCGCCGGCGGCCCCGCCCTCGCCGACGCGCCGGTCCTCGCCCCCGCCTACGTCTCCGTCCGCGAGGCGGACGTCGTGACCTACCACCGCGGCGGCGACGCCGACCTGCGTTGGGTCGACGCCGTCGGCGTCGCGGGCGAGGGCGCCGTGTCGATCCCCTGGTTCGACGTGCAGGCCGACGCCGTCCGCGTCGCCGTCCGCCTGCGGGGACGGACGCCGGCGTCCCTCGACGCCCTCGTCCTCGTCGACGCGCAGGGCGACGCCCGATCGGTGCCGATCGGACGTCTCGTCGTCCGCCCCGACGACGCCTCGCCCATGCCGCCGCTGCGCCCGGTCGCGCGCACGCACCGCGGAAGCGGACCGCTGCTCGGGGCGTGGCACCTCCGCAACGACGGCGCCCGGGCGGTGACGGTGCGCACCGCCGACCTCGGGCCGGCCGGCGGCGGCGCCGTGTGGTTCGTCGCGCCCGCCGACGCGGCCCTCGGGCCCGAGGGGTTCGACGCGACCGTCGCCGAGGTCCGATCCCGTCTCGCCGCGGCGGGGGACGCCCCCGCCCGCGACCTGCGCACGCTCGATCCCCACCGGTGGCGGGCCGGCGACGCCCTCGACGTCCGCGTGCCGCCCGGCGGGGGCGTGACGCTGGCGCTGCCGACCGCCGCCCTGCCCGCGGCGCAGGCGGGCGACGCACTCCGCGTCGACGTGCGCCTCGCGAGCGAGGCGGCGGACGGCGCGACGTTCGCGCAGTACCTGCCCGCCCCCGTCGTGCGGGCGCCGGCGCCGTGAACGCCATCCCCCGCACCGCGCGGGTGGTGCTGGCCGTCCTCCTGGCGCTCCTCGCCGCGCCGGCGGGACGGACCCAGGCCGGACCGGACGCGGCCGCCGACGCTCTGGCGGCGTCGCTCGCCCCGCTCCCCGCCGCGGTGCGGACCGCGGCGCTCGCCGCCGCGGACCGCGCCGACGACGCCCCGGAGGCGGCGCTGGCGCTCGCCCGCCTCGAGGCGGACGCCGCCCGGGGCGGCGGGCGGGTGCGCCCCGAGGGGCACCTGTCGTGGCGGCCGGCGGCCGGCACGGCGTCGCTCGACGTCGGCGTGCGCATCGCCTGGCGCGACCCGGCGGCGGACCGCGACGCCCGCACCGACGCCGCCCGGCGCGACCGCTGGCAGCGCGACCGCACCCTCGCCCGGCGGGCGGCGGTCGAGGAGGTGCTCGTTCGGTGGGCGCACGTCGACGCCGCCCGCCGGCAGTTGGCGCTCCTGGACGCCGCGGCGGCGCTCCCCCCACCGACCGATCCGGTCGCCGCCGGCGCGCGGGCGGAGCTGCTCGCGGCGCGCCCGCAGGTGCGTTTCGACGCCGAGCACGGCGCCGCGACGTTGGCGGCCGACCTCGGGCTCGAGACCCTGCCGGCGCTCCCGGAGGACGCCTGGCGCGCCTGGTTCGAGGCCGGTCCCGCCGCCCTCGATCCGGCGCGGACGCCCGCCGTCCTGCGCGCGGATGCGGCGCTGGCCGACGCCCGGCGGGCGCTCGCCGACGCCGCCGCCGTCGCGACGCAGCCGACCGTCACGGTGCGCGGCGGCGTGGGCCTGGTGCGGGGCGGCGAGGCGTGGGGGGCGACGGCCCGGATCGCCCTCGAGGTCGGCGCTCCCCCGGGGTGGCCGGCCGCGGGCACCGCCGCCGTCGCCTGGGAGGCGGGCGGCCCGCAGCTGTCCGCCGACCTTCGCGCGGCCCCCGCCGCCGGCACCGCCGTCGCGCGGGGGGACCTCGCCCGCGC
>CAJXOA010000030.1 GCA_913057685.1 uncultured Trueperaceae bacterium | reverse complement strand
TTGTCGGCGGGGGTGTATGGGGTGCGGGCGGTGTATTTGGGGGATGAGGTGTATGCGCGGAGCGAAAGCGAACCGAAGCAGGTTCGGATCGTCGGTCCCGCCAACCTGTTGGACGAGGTCGAGGCGGACGTCGTGACGCTGTTGGAGGAGGGGTTCGCGGAGGGCGTATCGCGGAGCGTCGACGCGACCCGGCGCGTGGTCGGTGCTGCCCGGCACCGCCATCCGGTCACGGTCGTGCCGGCTGGTGATGGCAGCGACGTGACGTACGACGCGACCGTGACGGGGGGAACCGACGACGGCGTCACCGCCGACGGCACCGTCGAAGGGGCGGTCGCCCTCACCCAGGACGGTCGCTGGATCGGGTACGTCGACGGGGCGTTCACGAGCGCTCGCGAGGATGGCGTGCGTTCGACGACGGTGCTGGGGAGCGTGGCGGTGGAAGGCGTCATGCGGTCGGGACCGTTGGATGGTGGGACCGTCGGGGCGTTCGGAACGCTCACGCGGACCGGCGGCGCCGTGGACCAGGGCGACCTGGCCGGCACCCGGTCGTCCTCGACCGGCTTCGTCGGCGGGTACCTGGTGTCCCCCCTCGCCGGGGGCCTGGTGGTGGACGCCTACGCCGGCGCAGGCGTCGTCGGGGTCGACCTCGACGTCGAGAACGACGTCGTGCGCGTGACCGGTGCGGCGTCACGACCTCAGGTGCAGGCGGGCGTCAACGTGTCGGGTTCGTTCCGCGCGTCGATCGTGACGTTCACGCCTCGGTTCGGGGTGGCCTACGGCGCGGTCGGTGGGGGCGACGTCCCGGTGACCGTGACCGGGTACGGCGCGTCGGAGGACGCCGAGGTCACGACCGACGGGGCGACGGTGGTGCGTCCGGTGTTCGAACCTCGCTTGAGCGTGGATCTCGGGTCGTTGGACGCGTTCGGCGCGGGGTCGCCGTTCGACGTGACGCTCACGCCGTCGGTCGCCTGCGACGTCGGGTTCGACGGCGCTGCGACGACGTGCGGGTGGGGCATCCGCGCAGGTGTCGAGGGGCCCGCCGGCGCGCCCGGCGCCGTCGTCGGGTCGGACGTGTCGTACCGCTCGAACGGCGGTGCGCACGAGTTCGGTGCGTCGCTCCGCCTCGCGTACGCCTTCTGACGCACGCGCCCATCCCGTTTCGTCTTCGACGTCGGCCCGCCGCGATGCACGGCGGGCCGACGTCGTACCGGGGGGCGGCGCGTTCGCGTCAGGGGGCGGGCCGGACGCGCCGGAGGCGCATCCGGCCCCCGGCGAAGTCGGCGATGGCGACGAGGGCGCCGCCCTCGTCCAGCAGCATCGCTTCGCTCCCGACGTCGGCATCGGGCGCCCCGCCGTCCTGCGTGAGGGGCGCCAGTTCCGGGGGCAACGCCAGGTCGGCGAGGGGAAGCCGTTGGCCCTGCCGCACGCGCGCCGCCTGCGCCGCGTCGAGGTGGACGGCCGGAAGCGGCAGCACCTCGCGCGGTGACGCCGCCCGCCCGTCCGCCAACCGCGCCAACGGCGCGGCGTCCGCCAGGTCCACCGATCCCGATGCGGTCCGCACCAACCCCGCGAGGTGCGCCGGCACCCCCAACGCGGCGCCGAGATCCCGCGCGAACGCCCGCAGGTACGTCCCGGCCTGCACCCGCACGTCGAACAGCGCGATCGGCAGCTCCGCGAGCGGTGGGGGGCGGTCGAACCGGCGGGCGGAGGGCGCGTCGGGAGCGGCCGGACGCCACCCGTCCGGCCCCGGCGCGAACGTCGTCGGCAGCGCGTCGCTGGACCCGAACGCCAAGAGCGTCACGGCGGCGTAGCCGGCGGGGCGCGCCGGCAACGCCTCGTACGCCTCGCCGCGGTGCGCAGCGGCGTAGGCGCGCTCCCCGTCGATCTTCACGGCGCTGTGTCGCGGGGGCACCTGCTCGGTGACGCCGAGGAACGCCTGCGCCGCGGCGTCCACCGCCCGCGCGTCGAGCGCGCTCGGGTCGCCGCGCTCCAGGATCGGTCCCTGCGCGTCGCCGGACGCCGTCGAGGCCCCGAACGCCACCCACGCGAGGTAGCGCTTCGGTGAGCCGGTCAGCCAGGGCGAGAGCTTCGTGTCGTCCTCCGTGAGCAGCAGCAGCACGCCGGTCGCGAGGGGGTCCAGGGTGCCGGCGTGCCCCACGCGGCGCGTGCCGAACGTCCGTCGCGCCGTCGCCACGACGTCGTGCGACGTCGGGCCCAGCGGTTTGTCGACCGGGTGGATCGCCACGTCCCGCATGCTACCGCCGGGCGTGCACCTGGCCCGCCCGACGCCGCGCCCCGGGCCTATCGTGCGGGCATGCCTCCCCTCCGACCGGTCCGCGCGTCCGTCGCGCGCGCGGCGCGGGCGCTCGTCGTCGCCGTCGTCGTGGGCGCCTTGGCCGTCGCGACGGCGCAGGGGTCGCCGTGGGCCGGCACCTGGCGTGGGGCGATCGATCCCGGCCCGCGCGAACTGGCGCTCGCCCTCCACCTCGCCGACGGGCCCGACGGCCTGCGCGGGACGCTGGACGTCCCCGCGCAGGACGCCCACGACCTCCCGCTCGACGTCACGCTGCTCGACACCGACACGATCCGGTTCGTCGCCCCCGACCTCCCCGCCGCCCCGACCTTCACCGCCCGCCGCCGCGACGGCGTGCTCGAGGGCGACCTGCGGCAGGGCACCGCCCGCCTCCCGTTCCGCCTGGAGCGCACGCCCGCCGCCGACGCCGACCCGGCGTCCCCGTTCACGCCCGGCGTGGCGGGGCCGGCCGCCGGCCAGGCGGCGGCACCGGCTACCCCCCGCGCGTACGCGGAACTCGAGGTGGTCGTGCCCGGCCCCGCCGGCCCCCTCACCGGGGCGCTGACGGTGCCCCGCGGCCTCGGCCCGCACCCGGTCGCGGTCCTCCTGTCGACCGTCGGTCCGCAGGACCGGGACGGAACGCTCGACGGCACGCCGGTCCTGCGGACCCTCGCCGACGCCCTCACCCGCGACGGCGTCGCCACCCTCCGCCTCGACGACCGCGGGGTCGGGGGGAGCGCGGGGACGGACGCCGAGGCCGGACTGGACGGCCTCACCGCCGACGCCCTCGCGGTACTCGCCTGGCTTCCGCGACGCAGCGACGTCGCCGCGGACCACGTCGCCCTCGTCGGGCACGGGTGGGGCGGCATCGTGGCCGCCCGCGCCACCCTCGCCGCACGCGCGCCGGCCCGCCGCGCCGACCTCGCCGGCGACGCGGCGCCGAACCTCGCCCCCGTCGTCCCCGCCGCCACCGTCCTCCTGGCCACCCCCGCGGTCGACGGCAGGACCGCCCTCCTGGACCGGGGGCGCCCCCCGCTCGGGGACGGGACCGCCCCCGGCGCGACGGCGGCGTACGCGGCGTACCTGCGCGACCTGCACGCCGCCTTCACGGCCGGCGACGGGGCCGCCGCGACGTCGGTCGCGCGGGCGTACGCCACGGCCCGGCTCGAGGCCCGCCCGGCGGGCACGCTCCCGGCGAGCGAAGCGGAACGCGACCGCATCGTCGCCGCCGTCGTGCGCGACGCCACCGCGGCCACCGCCCGCGACGTCCTTCTCGCCGACCCCGCCGCGACCCTCGAAGCGCTCCCCGGGCCGGCGCTCGGCGTGTACCTGGCGCAGGACGCGCGGGTGCCGGCCGACCGGAACGGCGCGGCGTTGCGGGCGGCGTGGCGGCCGCCGGCCGGGGACGCCCCGCAGGGCGTGCGCACCGTCGTCGTCCTCGCCGGCATCGATCACACCCTCCGGGCGGGGGACGGGCGTGGCGCGCCGGACGACGGGGGCGGCACGGCAGCGGAGCGCGTCGTGCGGGAGGTGACGGGGTTCCTGGCGACCCACGCGTTTCCGCGGTGAGGGCGGGGGGCGTTGCTAGCATGCCGGCATGCAGGACCCCCCGAGCCTCTTCCAGGCGGCGGACGAACCGCTCGCCGCCCGCATGCGGCCCCGCACCCTCGACGAGTTCGTGGGGCAGGACCACGTCGTGGGGCCGGGGCGTCTGTTGCGGCGCGCGATCGAAGCGGACCGCCTCGCCAGCCTCATCCTGCACGGGCCGCCCGGGACCGGCAAGACGACGCTCGCCCGCGTCATCGCCGGCTCGACCGAGGCGGAGTTCACGGCCCTGAACGCCGTCCTCGCCGGCGTGAAGGACCTCCGTGAACGCCTCGCCGCCGCCGCGGAGCGGCAACGGCGGGGCGGCCGCACGGTGTTGTTCGTCGACGAGGTGCACCGCTTCAACAAGGCGCAACAGGACGCGCTGTTGCCGTCGGTCGAGGCGGGGGTCGTGACGTTCGTCGGCGCGACGACGGAGAACCCCTACTTCGAGGTGAACCCCGCCCTCGTCTCCCGGAGTCGCGTCTTCCAGCTCGTGCCCCTGACCGAAACGGACCTGCGCGGCGTGGTGCAGGCCGCCCTGCGCGACGAGGTTCGCGGGTACGGACGCCTCGACGTGCGCCTCGACGACGACGCGCTCGACCACCTGGTCGACGTCGCGAACGGCGACGCGCGGTCGTTGTTGAACGCCCTCGAGTTGGCGGTCGTCACCACCGAACCGGCGGCGGACGGCGCGATCCGCATCGACCGAGCGACGGCCGAGGCGTCGATCCAACGCCGGGCGGTGCTGTACGACAAGGAGGGCGACGCCCACTTCGACGTCGTCAGCGCCTTCATCAAGAGCGTCCGCGGGAGCGACCCCGACGCGGCGCTGTACTGGCTCGCGAAGATGGTGTACGCCGGGGAGGACCCCCGCTTCATCCTGCGGCGGTTGCGGATCCTCGCCTCCGAGGACGTCGGGCTCGCCGACCCGCAGGCGCTGGTGCACACCGAAGCGGCGGCGCAGGCGTACGAGGCGGTCGGGATGCCGGAGGGGCGCTACGCCCTGGCGCAGGCGACGCTGTACCTCGCGACCGCCCCGAAATCGAACAGCGCGATGGCGTTCTTCGATGCGCTCGCCGCCGTCGAGCGGGAGGGGCGCGGCGACGTCCCGACGCACCTGAAGGACGCCCACCGCGACGGCGCCTCGTTCGGGCACGGGCAGGGCTACCTGTACCCGCACGCCTACCGCGACCACTGGGTCGCGCAGCAGTACCTGCCCGGCGCCCTGCAGGGCCGCCTGTTCTACCAGCCGTCGCGCGTCGGGTACGAAGCGGCGATCGCCGACGACGTCGCGCGGCGGCGCGACGCGCAACTCGCCGCGATGACGGGCGGCGACGCGGGGGAGGGGGAGATCCTCGCCAGCAGCCCCTGGGACGCCGAACGCGACGCGTGGGCGGAACGCACCCTGTCGGGCCGCAGCGAACTCGTCGAGGCGCTGCGCGAGCGTCTGGTGGAGGCCGCCGACCTCGCCCGCCACCACCGCGTTCTCGACCTCGCCGTCCGGTCGGGATGGACGACGTTCGAAGCGATGCGGCGCACGCCGGAGGGGCACGTGTGGTCGCTGCCGCGGACCGAGGCGGCGGCGGAGGCGATCCGCGCCCGCGTCCAGGACCGTCCCGAACTCGAGCGGCCCCTCGTCGCCGTCCACCCGGGCGACGACGGCGTCGACCTCGCGGCGCGACTGGCGGCCCTCGCGGGCGACGGCCCCCCGCCGACCTTCGACCGGATCCTGGCGGTCGGCCGCGCCGACGCGCTCGCGGCGGACGTCGCCGCCCTCCTGCGCCACCTCGCGCCCGGCGGGCGGGCGGTGTTGCTCGATCCCCTCCCGGGGGCCGGCGGGCGGGTGCACGAGGCGGTCGCGGACGCCCTGGACGCCGGCCGGGCGGACCTCCTCGCCGCCGCGGAGGCCGCCCTCGTGGAGGACGGCGACGACGACCCCGCGGCGCTCGCCGCACCGTTCGTGGCGGCGGGCGCGACCCTCGACCGCGTCGAGGGGGTCGACGTCACGGTCCAGCGGCGGTTCGACGCCGCCACGATCGACGGGTGGTTCACCGAAGGCCGGCCGCTACCGACCGCCCTCGTCGCCGCCGGTGCGAACGCGGACGACGTCGCGGCGATCCGGTCCGCGGTCGCGCGGACGTTGACGGCGGGCGTCGCGTGGCGCTCAAGGTGGGCGCTACGCGTCGTCCGGGTGGGGGATGCCCACCCGGACGCGTGAAGTCAGGCCAGGCTACGCCGGAGGCGCGCGCTGAGCGAGTCGACGACGATCACGAACGCGACGATGACGAGGAGGAGGATGGTCACCTCGCCCCACAGGCGGAACTGCAAGCGCTGCTGCAGGATCAGTCCGATGCCTCCCGCCCCGACGAGACCGAGGACGGTGGCGGCCCGGAGGTTGATCTCGAAGCGGAACAACAGGTTCGACGCGAACTCCGGCAGGACCTGCGGCGTGACGCTCCAGAGGAACACGTGCAGGCCGTTCCCACCCGCGGCGCGGATCGCTTCGTTCGGGCCCGGATCGATGCCCTCGACGACGTCCCCGAAGATCTTGCCGAGGAACCCGATCGAGTGGATGCCCATCGCCATGATGCCCGCGGTCGGGCCGGGGCCGGTCGCCGCGACGAAGATGATGGCGAGGAGGATCTCGGGGAACGTCCGGACCGCGACCAGAACGACCTTCCCCGGGTACGCCAGGACCGGGGACGGCATCAGGTTCCCGCTGGCGAGGAAGGAGATCGGGAAGGCGAAGAGGCCCCCGACGATCGTGCCGAGGATCGCCATGAACAGCGTCTCGAACATCACTGCGACGGCGCGTGGGAGGAGGCTCCATTCGGGCGTCAGGAACCCGCCGACGATCGGTGGGACGTTCGTGGTGATGCCCGTGACGACCCGGTCGACGCTGGGGAGGTCGAGGGTCGCCAGCGTCACGACCGCGAGCAGTGCCAGGCCGACCGCCGCCCCCAGGCGAAGGCGGGCGTTGCGGCGCTGCACCGCAGGGCGCGGGGGAACGTGTGCGAGCGCCATCAGATCAACCTCGCGCGCAACCAGATCGACGCGCCGTCGATCAGGAGGACCAACGCGAAGGTCGCCAGCACGATGAGGCTGACGTCGCCGTACGCGAAGAAGTTGAGCCGCCCCAGGAGGTCCTGCCCGATGCCGCCCGCCCCCACGAGACCGAGGACGACCGACGCGCGGACGTTGATCTCGAAGGCGTACAAAAGGAAGCTGGTCAGGGTCGCGCCGACCTGCGGGAGGACCGCGAACTGGATCGTCTGGTTCCGGGTGGCGCCCGCCGCCCGGAGCGCCTCGAGGGGACCTGGATCGACCGCCTCGACGCTCTCGGAACCGAGCTTCGTCAGGACCGCGACCGTGAACAACGTCAGGGCGACGACGCCGGGAAGCGGCCCGATGCTGAGGACGGGCGCGAGGAGCGCGGCGAAGAGCAGGTCGGGGATGGAACGCAGGACCGTCAACACGGAACGGGTGACCATCAACACGACCCGGTTCGGAGCGGTGTTGATCGATGCGTAGAACAACAGCGGGTAGGCGAGGAGCGCGCCGAACAACGTCCCCAGGTAGGCGATCTGGACCGTCTCGAGGAGCGGCCCCCAGATCTCGGGCAGGTAGCTCCAGTCCGGCACGAGCTTCGCGAAGAACTCGACGAAGTCGACCGTGCCGAGCACGAGGCTGGCGACGGAGAACTCCGTCTGCCAGGCGGACACCACGATCGCGCCGAGGATCAGCCCGAGCGTGGTGGTGGTGCGCAGCCGCTGGGCGGCGCTGCGCGCCGGGAGGGCGGCGCTAGCCGACATCGTCGGGTGCGGCGGTGGGGTCGGGAGGGGGCGGCTCGGCGGCGGCGTCCGCGGCGCCGCGCAGGTCGGTCTCGACGTCGATGGGGCGACCGTAGATCCGTTCGAAGACCTCGTCGGTCGCCTCGTCCGGCGTCCCGTCGAACACGACCCGGCCGTCGTTCATGCCGATGATGCGATCGGCGTACTGGCGGGCCATGTCGATGAAGTGGAGGTTGACCAGCGTCGTGATGCCGTCCTCCCGCGAAATGCGTTTGAGGTCCTGCATCACCGCGTGGCTGGTGGGCGGATCGAGGCTCGCGACCGGCTCGTCGGCGAGCATCACGCGGGGGCGTTGCGCCAACGCGCGGGCGATGCCGACGCGCTGTTGCTGTCCGCCGGAGAGGGCGTCGGCGCGTTGCCACGCCTTGTCGGGGATGCCGACGCGGACGAGGGCGTCCGCCGCCGCGTCGCGGTCGTCGGGCCCGAACGCCCCGACGAGCCCACGCCAGGCGGGCACGTGCCCGAGGCGACCGGCGAGGACGTTGCGCATGACGGTGGAGCGTTTGACGAGGTTGAACGTCTGGAAGATCATGCCGATCTCGCTGCGCAGCGCCCGCAACTCCGCGCCCTTCGCGGCCGTGATGGAGCGCCCGTCGATGCGCACGTCGCCGCGTGCGGGGGGAACGAGGTGGTTGATGGTGCGGATGAGCGTGGATTTCCCGGCGCCGGACAGCCCGACGATGACGACGAAGGCGCCGTCGTCGACGTGGAGGTTCACGTCGTACAGCGCCTGAAAACCGTTCGGGTAGACGACGTCGAGGTGCTCGACTTCGATCACGTGGACTCCTGGCACGGCAGCGGGGGGCGCCGAGCGGTCCGGCACCCCCCGCCGTGGTCGAGGGTGGGTTTACTCGAAGGTGTTCTGCACGGCGCGGACGGGATCGTACGCGGCCGACGTGATCGTCGCGAAGGCGTTCCCGCTCACGAGCTCGTCGATGATCGCGACGCCCTCCTCGGTGTTCCCGAGGTCCACGAGCGCTTGGCGAAGGATGTTGGCGACCTCGTCGCTGAGGCCGGAGCGGACGACGGCGCCGTCGTTCGGGATCGGGTCGGTGTAGCCGAGGACGCACACCTCGTCCATGACGTCGGGGAAGTCCTCCTCGACGTTCGTGCGGGCGTCGTCGAAGCTGGCAGCGACGTCGACGTCGCCGTTGTACACCGCGAGGACCGAAGCGTCGTGCCCCCCGGCGAAGATCGTCGTCATGTCCTCGTCGGGATCGATGCCGTAGTTCTCCAGCAGGTGGACGTAGGGGAACTGGTAGCCGCTGGTGGAGCCCGGGTCGACGAACGCCATGCGGGCGCCGTCGAGGCTCTCGAACGACTGGAACTCCCCGTCGCACTTGACGTTGAACTGCGACTTGTAGGTCGACGCGCCGTAGCGGACGGTCGCGACGATCGGCTTCGCGTCGTAGCGGTCCATCGCCTGCACCATCGAGGCGGGCCCGAACAGGCCGACGTCGATGCGCTGGTTGCCGATGGCCTCGACGAGACCGACGTAGTTCGTGCTGACGAACGTATCGACCGGGATCAGCAGTTCGTTCTCGAGGTACTCCGCGAGCGGCTCGAGCGACTCGACGAGGGCCTGCGACTCGACGCTCGGCACCATGCCGATCGTGAGCGAGAGCGGGAAGTCCTCGACGTCGGACTGCGCGGACGCGGCACCGACGAGGCCGGCGGCGAGCAGCAGGGCGGACAGGGAACGCAACAGACGGGTCATACGTGAATCACCTCCAGGGGAACGTGCACCTCCGAGGGTAGAGACGTCATGTCATGGCCGGGTCAGTTCCCCTCCTCGCCGGCCCCCGGGTCACTTCCCCCCGGAGAGGGCGAAGCCGCGCATGAACTGTTCCTGGAGGAGCATGAAGACCAGCAGGGGCGGCACCAGGCTCAGGGTCGCGCCGGCCATGACGTAGCCCCACTCGACGCCCTCGCCGGTCCCGATGATCAGGTTCAGGCCGACCTGAACGACCTGCAACTCCTCGCGGCGGATGATGACCTTCGGCCACAGGTACTGGTTCCAGACGTAGACGAACTCGATGACGGCGAGCGCCCCGATCGTGTTCCACGACATCGGGATCAGGATGCGGCGGAGGAACTGCCAGGGCGTCGCGCCGTCGATCCGCGCGGCGTCGGCGAGGCTGCTGGGGATCGCCATGAAGTGCTGGCGGAACAGGAACGTGCCGGTGGCCGACGCCAGGAACGGCACGATCAACGCCGCGTACGTGTTGGCCCACCCGAAGCCGTACTCCGCGGGTTGGAACAGGATGCGGTCGGGCCGCGAGATCCACGCCCACCACTCGGCGAAGGTCTGTGGCGGCTGCAGGCTGATGACGTCGAACAGCGGGACGACGAGCACCTGGATGGGGATCATCAGCGTCAACAGGATCAGGCCGAACACGACGCGCTTGAAGGGGAAGCGGAAGTACACCAGCGCCATGCCCGCCATCAACGAGAGGGTGGTCTTGCCGACCGTGACGGCGACGGCGGCGATGAAGCTGTTGCGCATGAATACGAGCAGGTTCGCGTTCAGGAAGACGTTGCGGACGTTCTCGACGAACTGCGTCCCCGGGATCAGGCTGGGGGAGAGGACGTCGACGCGCGTCTGGGTCGCCTTGATGACGGCGAAGAGGATGGGGAAGGCCACGATCACGACGGTGGTGATCAACACGGCGTGCAGGATCCAGGCGTTGCGGCGGTACATCAATTGTCCCCGTACTGCACGCGGCGGCTTCCGTAGCGGAACTGCAGCAGCGTGATCAGGATCGTGAAGAGCAGGATGACGTTGCCGAGCGCGGCGGCGAGGCCGGTGTTGCCCGACCCGCCGAACCCGTCGAGGGTCACCTGGTAGATCATCGTCGTCGTCAGGCCCGCTCCGTCCGCAGGGGGCGGTCCGACCGGGCCGCCGCTCGTGACGATGTCGATCAGGCCGTACGACTCGAAGAACGCGAAGGTGAGGTTCGTGAACAACAAAAAGAACGTCATCGGCGACAGCATCGGCACCGTGATGCGGAAGAAGCGTTGGATCGGGCCGGCGCCGTCGATGGCGGCGGCCTCCCCGAGCTCCTTCGGGACGTTCTGGAGCGCAGCGAGGTAGAAGACCATGTTGTAGCCCAGGTTCTTCCACACCGACGCGAGCACGACCAACGAGAACGCCAGGAGGGGCGTGTCCAGCCAGCGGGGCTTGATGCCGAACAGCGCGTCGAGCACCTGGTTCACGCTACCGATGTCGGGGTTGAACATGAACAAGAAGATCGTGCCGGCGACCGCGGGGGACAGCGCGAACGGCCAGATGAGGAGCAGGCGATAGATGCGCGCCCCGCGGACGTTCTGGCTCGCGAGGGTCGCGACGACCATGGCGATCGACAGTCCGAGCCCGACGACCAGCGCGCCGTACACGAACGTCTGAACGATCACCTGGATGTACTTGTCGGCCAGCGGCCCGGTGAACATGAGGCGGAAGTTGTCGAGCCCGACGTAGTTCCGCGTATTGAGAAATAGGTTGGAACGGTAGGTGGAGAGTACCCACGCCTGCAGGGCGGGGTAGTAGATGAACACCAACAGGATGACGAACGAGGGCAGGAGCAGCACCCACGGCAGCACCCGGCTGGTGAAGACGGCGTTGTCCTTCATGGCGGCGACGAACCCCCCCTCATGGAGGGGAGGCGGGCCGCGCGCGGCCCGCCTCCCCCGACGTCACGCCGTGACGTCGGTCGAGCGGTTCAGGACTCAGAAGTTCGCGTTGTACTCCGCGAGGCGGGCGTTCGCTTCTTCGTTGGCGTCCTGCATGGCGGTCTCGACGTCGGCGCCGTTGTAGATGCGCTGCAGCGCCTCGCCGATGATCGTGCGGGTCTCGAGGAAGCTCCCGAGGACCGCGCCGGCGCTGGCCTGGTTCGCGTTCGTCTCGAGCAGCTGATCGAAGGCGACGGCGAAGTTCGGCTCCTCCTCGAACCAGCCCTCCGCCTCGAGAGCGTCGACGGAGTCGTTCACGACCGGGTAGTAGCCCGTCAGCTTGTGCCACGACACCATGTTCTCGGTGTTCGTCATGTAGAGCGCGAAGTCGCGGGCGACCTCGAGCTCTTCCGTCGTGTGCCCGTCGGTCAACCACACGCTGGCCCCGCCGATGACGACGCCGTTGCGCTCCACGCCGTCGGGGATCGGCAGCAGGCCGGTCTTCACCGCGAAGCCGTTGTCCGCCGCGGCGCGCGTGATGTTGCCGGCGTCGGCGGTGGAGGTGATGAAGAACATCGCGTCCTGGTTCGCGAAGATCGCTTCGGAGCCGCCCCAGTCCTCGAGCGTCCCGGTGTAGCTGTACCAGCCGTTCTCCGCGAGGTCGGCCATGAACTGGCCGATGCGCAGCGCCGGTTCGCTGTCGAGCAGCAGCTCCGTCGCGCGGGCGTCGCGGCCGTTGCCGTTGTTCGCCAGCAGGGCGTTTTGTTCGCTCATCCACTGCTCGAAGAACCAGCTGTGCAGCGGGAAGGTGATGCAGTTCGCTTCGAGGCCCGCGGCGTCGCCCGCCTCGCAGGCGTCGAGCACCTCACCGAACGTCTCGGGGACGTCCTCGGGGTCGAGGCCCGCCTCGGCCATCAGGTCCTGGTTGGCGTAGATGATGGGGCTGGAGCTGTTGAAGGGGATCGAGTTCACTTCGCCGCCCAGCGTGTAGTAGTTGATGACCGGCTCGATGTAGGCGCTCTCGTCGATCCCGCCGACCTCACCGATCGGCTTGAAGATGCCGGAGTCGAGCGCCAACTGGCTGCCGACCTCGAACAGCTGCACGAGGTGCGGCGGCTGCCCCTGGCGGGCGGCCAGCGCGGCCGCTTCGAGCGTCTCGCGGTAGCTGCCCTTCCGCTCCCCGGTGACCTCGTAGTCCATGCCCTGCTCCTCGAGCTGGGCGTTGAACTCCTCGATGCGGTCCTGGATCCAGCCGGACCGCGGTGCGTCGCTGAACGCGTACCAGAATTCGATCGTCGTTTGGGCCGTCGCCACGCTGAGCAGCAACGCCACGGCCAGTGCAAGGGTCTGTTTCATGGTGTCTCCTCCTGGGGGGTGGCGTGCGCCCTCGGGCGGACACCGTACGAGTTCGTGCTCCCCCGTTCGGTCACTGTGCACGCCTCTCGTCAACGCTCCGTCATCGCCGTGCGCACGTGGGCGCTCGTCGGACGGGCTCGGTCCGCCGCGTCAGAGGCAGGCGCGGGCGGTCTTCGCCGCGACGACGTGACCGATCGCGAGGTCCAGGTCGAGGGTCGCCTCGGGGCGGAGGTGGAGGTCCGGGTTCCACTCGAGCCGCGTCGCGTGGGCGGCCGCCGCGGCGCGCAGGAGCTCCTCCTTGGCGCGCCCGTCGCGGGCCGCGACGGCGTACGACGCGAACGCCGCGCCGGCGCCCGCAGGCAGCGCCGCCCGGTGGGCTTCGGCGGCGGCGTGGGTCGCGAAGAGCGGCAGCGCCCGACCCCCCTGCGCGTCGCGCACCGTGAGCGGCGCCAACGCGCCGTCCGGCGCGTCGCGCCGAACGAGGGCGTACAGGGGGCCGTCGAGGGCGTCGTAGGCGGACGTCGTCACGCCGTGACGCTACACCTTGGGCAGCGTCACGCCCCGTTGCCCCATGTACTTACCCTTCCGGTCGGCGTAGGTCGTCTCGGGCCGTTCCCCCTGGAAGAACAGCAGCTGCACGATGCCTTCGTTCGCGTACACCTTCGCGGGGAGCGGCGTCGTGTTGGACAACTCCAGCGTGACGTGCCCCTCCCAGCCCGGCTCGAGGGGCGTGACGTTGGCGACGATGCCGGTCCGCGCGTACGAGCTCTTGCCCAGCGCGACGACGAGGACGTCGTCGGGGATGCGCAGGTACTCCACCGAACGCGTCAGCGCGAACGAGTTCGGGGGGATGATGCAGACGTCGTCCTCGACCTCGACGAAGCTGGCTTCGTCGAACGCCTTCGGGTCGACGACGGTGTTGAAGGCGTTGACGAACACCCGCCACTCCGGCGCGGCGCGCAGGTCGTAGCCGAAGCTCGAGAGGCCGTAACTGATGACGCCTTCGCGTTCGAGGTGCTCGACGAACGGGTCGATCATGCCCTCGCGCGCGCGTTCGCGGATCCAACGGTCGGACCGGATGCTCATGCGCGCGACTCTACCGCGTCGCGCGGTAGCCTTCGCGCATGCTCCTCGCGGTCGACGTCGGCAACACCAGCACCACCCTCGGCCTGTTCGACGGCGCGACGTTGCGTCACCAGTGGCGCGTCGCGACCGACGCCCGCCGGAGCGGCGACGAGATCGCCGTCCTCCTGGGGTCGCTCCGCGCCTTGGACGGCGCGCCGGCGCCCGACCGGGCGATCTTGGCGTCGGTCGTACCCACCGCGGAACGCGCCTGGGGCGCGGCGGCGGAGCGCCTCGGGGTCCCGCTCGACGTCGTGAGCGCAGCGCGTACGCGGGGGTGGCTGCGGGTCGAGACCGACCGGCCCGAGGAGGTCGGGGCGGACCGCCTGGTGAACGCGGTCGCGGCGACCGCCTACCCGGGGGACGCCTGGGTGGTCGTGGACCTGGGGACCGCCACGACGTTCGACCTGATCCTCGCGCCCGACCGCCTGCGGGGCGTGGCGATCGCGCCCGGCCTCGAGGTGGCGGCGGAGGCGCTCGCGACCCGCGCTGCGAAGTTGGGGACGGTGGCGTTGGCGGCCCCCGAGCGGGCGGTCGGGCGCACGACGAGCGAAGCGGTCCGCTCCGGCTTGGTGTTGGGGCACGCCGCGATGGTGGACGGGATGGTGGAGCGGTTCACGGCGGAAGCGCACGCCGAGCTCGGGACGGACGCGCACGTCCGCGTTTTGGCGACCGGTGGCTGGGCGGGGGTGGTGGCGGACGCGTCGGCGCGGCTGGACGAGGTGCGGCCGTGGTTGACGCTCGAGGGCCTGCGGAGACTGGCCGACGGCGCCTGAGGCGGAGCCAGTCGGTGCCGATTCGTTTGGGACGGTGGAGGGTGGACGGTGGGGTTCCGACGCCCGCTGGGGAACGGGGAACCCCTTCGCGCCCACGTGCGTGGCCGCGCGTCCTTGGGCGTACCGCCTGCCGTTCGCCGACGAGGCCGGCCGTCCCTTCGCTCCGTACCGAGCGACGAAACGCGTTCGGGCACCACGTGGGTGTTCTTGGGTGGGGGGAGGACGGCGGAGCAGGGGACGAGAGAGCGTCTTGGGGGACCGGTCCTCGGTTGGGCGGGGCGAGGGGGCGTGCGGAGCCCGCCGTGCGACGTCAGCTCCGTGCGCCGAACCGCACCCGCAGGACGTCGAGCGCCTGGGATGGGTCGTCGAACGCGAGGTCGTCGGCGTGGTCTCGGTATCGGTCGAGGCCTTGGATCATGCCAGCACCTCCAGGAGCGCTTCACGCGCAGTTTCGATCCGCGGGTCGTCCGCGTCGCCGAGCGAGAGGAACAGGGAGAGAGGGTCGACGGTCGGGCCGTCGGCCAGGCTGTCCGGCGGGTACGTCCAGACCTCGACGATGACGGAGCCCGGCTCCGGCTCGAAGGCGGCGCCCAAGGCCGGGTAGCGACCTTCCTGCTTGGACCAGGCTTCGCCGGACACCGCGACCGTGCGCGTCGCGGGCGCAGCGAGCAGGCTATGGCGCGCCAACGCCGTCTCGCCTGCATCGGGAGCGTCCGCGAAGGCGCCAGGGGGTGCAGCGTAGCGGGCTCGGACCGGGGACGTGAGGTGGGGTAGGGCGTTCGCCCAGACCTCTCGGGGAGCGCCCCTGAGGGACAGCAGCTTGTTGCGGCCCCTCGTCGGGCGATCGATCAAGCCCGCGCGTTCGAGCGTGCGCGCCGCGCGACTGATCGACATGACCGAGTAGCGGATGCGGTTCGCGATGGCATGGGAATCGTGGGCGTGACGGTCGCGTGCGAGGAGCAGGTCGAGCAGAACGACCTGGGCCGCAGGTGGGAACGGCCGGTCCGCGTCGATCGCGTCGGTCGGCCGTCGATGCCGGCCGTCACGGAGATCGATGCCGAGCGGCGGCACGTAGAGCTGCGTCCCGGGTGCGACGAAGGCGACGCGACGCTCGATGAGTCGTTTCCGTCGCCAGGAGGGGATGACGGACTCGACGAGGACGACCGGGCGGCGCAGGATCGATGCGAGGTGATCGATCTGCCTCGAGGTCGACGACGGGCTCGGGACGTCGGACGTCCGCCGGAACGCGAAGGCGCAGGCGGTACCGAGCAGGTCCGTGCAGACCACCGTGTAGGCGTGGTCGAGGTAGGCGGGCAGGGGGCCCTCTGGGCACGTCGACCAGGCCAACTCGCCCACGCCCAGCGTGCGATCGAGGTAGGCGGTGACGGGGGACGTCAGGGCCGCGGCCGCCTTCGTAACCATAGAACTGCACGATAACAAACGACGAGTTATCGTGCACCCATCCTGTGATTCATGGTTCGTCGGACCGGATCCGACCCCCGGCGTCGGTCGACACGCCGCATCCGCGTGGCCGTTCGTCCCCACGCCCCCCAGGCCGACACACTGCGTCACCCGGGCCAGCTGCAAGGCCTGCGTGCCGTTGAGCAGGGCGACGGCGAAGGTTCGGCCGAGGTCCTGGGGGTACGCGCCCTCGAGCGAGCGCGTCCCGTGCCCGCCCCCGTCGTCGGCGTCGTGGCGGAGGGCCGGTCGGACGCATCGACGCCGCAAACGCCCTGCCCCCATGCGAGGTCTTGCCCGGCACGCCGGGCGGGCGGTACGCTCGCGTCGTTCGTACAACCCATCGTTCTCGCGCAGGAGGTGCACGTATGAAACGCCGTGAGTTCCTGAAGAAGGCGGGCGTCGCGACCGTCGGGGCGGGGCTGTCCCCTCTGATGTTCGCCAACGCGCAGGCCGCGACCTACCGCTTCGAGATGGTCACCTCGTGGCCGACCGCGCTCGACGCCATCTACGGCGGGGCGGTCAACACCGCGAAGTACCTGAACGACATGACCGACGGCGACGTCGAGGTCACCGTCTACCCGGCGGGCGCGCAGGTCGGCGCGTTCGAGGTGTACGACACGGTCGCGTCGGGCGCGTTCGCGATGGGGCACGCCGCGCCGTACTACTTCTACAACAAGAACCCCGTGCACGCCTTCTTCACCGCCGTGCCGTTCGGGATGGACGCCGCGCAGTTCGACGCCTGGATGAACGCCGGCAACGGCCAGGCGTTCTCCGACGAACTGACCGCCCCCGACGACGTCCTGATGTACCCCGCGGGGAACACCGGGCCGCAGACCGGCGGGTGGTTCAAGCGCGAGATCTCGACGGTGGAGGACCTGCAGGGCCTCACCATCCGCACGCCCGGCTTCGGTGGGCAGGTGCTCAGCAAGGTCGGCGCCAGCGTCCAGAACGTGCCGGGCGGGGAGGTCTTCATCTCCCTCGATACCGGCGTGCTCGACGCCGCCGACTGGGTCGCGCCGTACGACGACGAGATCCTGGGTCTCTACAACGCCGCGCAGTACTACTACATGCCGAGCTGGGCCGAGCCGGGCGCGTCGCTGGCGGTGTACATCAACCGCAGCATCCACGACGACCTGCCGACCGACATCCAGGAGGCGCTCAAGTCCGCCGCGGCGCGCGCGAACCAGCAGATGCTGGCGGAGTACTACGCGAAGAACAACCAGGCGCTCACGAAGATGGTCGAGGAGGACGGCGTCCAGGTGCGGACGTTCAGCGACGAGATCCTCTCCGCGCTGCGCGACGCGACCCGCGAGGTGCACGCCGAGAACGCCGAGGGCAACGACCTCTACCAGCGCGTCCTCGCCGACTACGAGGCGTTCCTCGAGGGCGCCCGCACGTGGAACCGGCGCAGCGGCTACGCGTACGCCGACTTCGTCTACAACCAGTAACGCGTCCGCGCGGCAGAGCCGCGTCGCCGAGAACGTACGAACTCGCGCCCCCTCCCACCGGAGGGGGCGCGGTCATGCGGTTGCGGCGGCGTCGCGCGGGCTTCAGGACAGGTTCGCGAGGCCCGGAAGCCAGGTCACGATGCCGGGGAAGACGATGATCAACAGCAGCGCGAGGAGCTGCAGCACGATGAACGGCAGGATGCCGCGATAGATGTCGCGGGTCCGCACCTCGGGGGGCGCGACCCCCTTGAGGTAGAACAGCGCGAACCCGAACGGCGGCGTCAGGAACGACGCCTGCAGGTTCATCGCGACCAGCACCCCGAACCACGCCATCATGTCCGCCCCGAACCAGGCGAGCGCGATGGGGGCGACGAACGGAACGACGATGAAGGTGATCTCGATGAAGTCGATGAAGAACCCGAGGGCGAAGATCACCAGCATCGTGAAGAACAGGAACCCCCACTGCCCGCCGGGCAGGTTCATCAGGAAGTGCTCCACCAACCGGTCGCCGTGCAGGGCGGTGAACACCATGCTGAAGGTCGTCGCCCCGACGAGGATCATGAACACCATGCTGGTCAGGCGGACGGTCTGGTCCATCGTGTCGCGCAGCGCGACGTAGTTCAGGCGCCGGTTCACGACCGCGAGCAGCGTCGCGCCGAGCGCCCCCATCGCCCCCGCCTCGGTCGGCGTCGCGAGCCCCGCGAAGATCGTGCCCAGCACGACCAGGATCAGGAACAGCGGGGGCACGAGGCTCTTGGCGACCTTGAGCACCAACCGTCGTCCGTGCAGCGTCCGCGCTTCGGGCGGCAACGCCGGCGCGCGCTCCGGCGCGCGCCACGCGACGAACGCCACCCAGGCGATGAACAGGCCCGACAGCATCAGGCCGGGCAGGAGCGCTCCGACGAACAGGGTGCCGACCGACACCCCGATCTGGTCGCCGAGGATCACCAGCACGATCGACGGGGGGATGATCTGCCCCAGCGTGCCGGACGAGGCCACCACCCCCGTCGCCAACGACCGGTCGTAGCGGTACTTCAGCATGACGGGGAGCGCCAGCACCCCCATCGTGACGACCGACGCGCCGACCACGCCCGTCGAGGCGGCGAGCAGCGCGCCGACCACGACGACGCTGATCGCCAGCCCGCCGCGCAGGCTGCCGAACAGCGCCCCCATCGTTTCCAGGAGTTCCTCGGCGAGGCCGGACTTCTCCAGCATGACGCCCATGAACACGAAGAACGGCACCGCGACGAGGGTGTAGTTCTCCATGATCGTGCCGAAGATCCGTTGCGGCAGGATGTTGAGCCGCGCGACCCGGAAGAGCGGCTCCCACGGCAGCCACGCCAGCAGGTCGCTGGTCAGCAGGGTGAAGATCACCGCCGTGCCGCCCAGGCTGAAGGCGACGGGGAAGCCGATCAGCAGCAGGCCGATCGCCGCGGCGAACATCAGGAGGCTGATGGCGTCCATCAGGTCCGCCCCTCACCGGACGTGGGCGGCCCGTCGTCCCCCGACCCCGACGCCGAGCCCGGTGCCGAGCCCGATGCCGACGCCGGCGCCACGTCCGGGCCCGCCCCCGCCCCCGCCTCGGCGGCGGGCGGGCCGCCCGCCGCGCCCGCGGGCGGGTCGGCGTGCATCGAGCGCGACTGCGGGTGGCCGCGCAGGAACGCGACGTTCTTGATCGCCTCGGAGATCCCCTGCAGCAACAGCAGGCCGAAGGCGATCAGGATGACGGTCTTGATGGGGTAGATGGGGATCCCGCCGGCGTTCATGTTGACCTCGAGCTGCCGCCACGACCGCGCGACGTAGCCGTCGCTCAACCACAGGCCGAGGATCGTGAAGGGGATCAGGAACACCGCGATGCCGAACAGGTCGATCCACGCCCGCGTGCGCTTCGAAAGCGACCCGTACACGATGTCGACGCGGACGTGCCCGTCGCGCCGGAAGACGTACGAGGCGCCCAGCAGGAAGATGACGTTGTAGGCGTACGTCTGCAGGACGATGTACTCGGTGCCGCCCAGCGACACGCCGATGGCGCGTCCCACGTAGCGCGTGATCACGTTCGTCGCGCCGATCAGCACCATGACGACCGTCAACCACCACGACACTTTGCCGAACGCGGTCGTCACCGCGTCGATTCCCTTCGCGACCGACAGAGCGAACCGCATGCGTGCCTCCGCGGGGTCCGGCGCGCCGCGGCGTCGCCGGCGAGGACTCGTTCGAACGCACGACGCTACCACGCGCGCACCCGCGGGAGGCCGTCCCAGCGGGCGCCTCAGCGCAGGTAGCGCTCGACGTCGCGGACGTGCGCCGCGTACGTCGCGTTCGGCCGGAACACCGGCTCCCCGTCGTCGCTGCCGTGCAGGAAGTACAACCACGGCGCCCCGTCCGCCCGCGTGCGGTCGGGCGCCAGCACCGCGCGCAGCGCCGCCTCCCCCGGGTTCCCGATCGGGCCGACCGGGAGCCCCGCGCGGGTGTACGTGTTCCACGCGTGGTCGCGCTCCAGGTCGCCGTCCACCGCCGAGAGCTCGGGCAGGTCCTTGTCGAGCCCGTACGCGACCGTCGGGTCGGACTGCAGCCGCATCCCGCGGTCGAGGCGGTTGCGGAAGACCCCCGCGATGATCGCCATCTCCCCCTCGTGCGCCGCTTCGGCCTGCACCAGGCTGGCGAGCGTCAGCAGGGCGTGCACGCTCAACCCCTGCAGCTCCGCGGCGACCGCCAACCCCCGCGCCAGGCGCGCCTCCATCTCCCGCACCGCCCGCTCCAGGGCGGCGTCGAGGGCGGCGTCGGCGCGCAGTTCGTACGTCGCGGGGAACAGGTACCCCTCGAGCGTCGCTCCGTCCGGCGCGGCGGCGGGCGCCAGGTCGCCCGGCCGCCGCAACCGCGCGAGCGCCGCCGCTTCGCTCGCCACCCCGAGCTCCGCCAGGCTCGCCGCGACGTCGCGCAGCCGCCACCCCTCGGGCACCACCCACGTCACCGTCCGCGGGCGGCCGCCCGCCGCGAGCCGCGCGGCGACGGTGGGCCCGTCCATCGCCGGCGCCAGGTCGTACAGGCCCGCCCCGACGCGCGTGTCGAGCCCACGCAGGCGCATCCACGCCGCGAACGCGGTGGCGTCGCGCACCAACCCCGCCGCCTCCAGCGACGTCGCGACCGCGCTGGCGGGTGTGCCGGGCGGCACGTCGAACGTCCGCGCCGCCGCGTCGCCGGGGTCGACCGGCCGCAACGCCAGCGCGAACCAGGTCACGACCCCGCCCGCGAGCAGGAGGGCGGCGGCGGCGACGCCGGCGGCCGTCCGCCACCCCCGGCGCCGGGCCGGCGTCGCGCCGTCCGCAGGACCGCCGGTGGTCTCGTCCGGCGCGCCGGGCGGGACGGCGCCGGGGCGGTCCTCCGGGACGTCGTGCGGGCGGCCCTTCGGGACGTCGTCCGGGCGGCCCTTCGGGCCGGGGGCGTCCGGCGTCACGCCGCCCCCTCCCGCGCGAGGTACGTCTCCAGGATCGCGACGGCGGAGGCCGCGTCGACGCGGCCCTTCTCCGCGCGTTTGCCGCGCGGGAGGGGCCCGCCCGCGATCCCCCGTTCGGCGAGGGCGGTCGTGAAGCGTTCGTCCTCGAACGTCACCCGCAGGCCCGCCCCCTCCAGCGCGCGGGCGAACGCCCGCACGCGCTGCGTCTGTTTCGAGTCGGTCCCGTCGGTCCGCACCGGGAGCCCCACCACCACCCGCGCCGCGCCCTCCTCACGGGCGAGGTCGGCGACGGCGGCGACGTCGTCCGCCTGCCGGGTGCGGCGGATCGCGCCGCGCGGGAACGCCAAGCGCGACCCGACCTCGCCGCGCGCCACGCCGATGCGCGCCTGCCCCACGTCCAGCGCCAGCACGACCTCGTGGGGGGCGGGCGTCACGGCGTCACCCGCCGAACAGGTCGGCGTCCAGCTCGCCCGCCTCGAACGCCTGCATCACGGCCTCGAGCGCGGCCTCGTCCTTCGCGCCGGCCTGCGCCATGTCGGGCCGGCCGCCGCCGCCCCCACCGGCGCGGGTCGCCAGGGCGCGCGCCAGGTCGCCGGCCTTCACGCCCCGCTCGCGCGCCGCCTCCGACGTCCGCACGACCAACGCCGTGCCGCTCGCGAGGGCGATGACGTCGGCGTTCGAGCGGCTCGCGGCGGTATCCGCCGCGTTGCGCAGCGCGCCGCCGTCCAGGCCGGGGACGCGCACCGCGACGACGGTGCCGACCCCCGCGACGTCGCGGCCCTGCACGGCGTCGCCGCCCCCGGTCCGCGCTTCGGCGAGCGCTTCGCGCAGCCCGTCGGTCTCCCGCCGGGCGTCCTTGAGGTCCTGCTGCAACTTCGCGGCGCGGTCGGCGAGCTGTTCGGGGCGAACCCCCAACTGCGCCGCGACCGCCGCCCCCCGCGCGCGGAGGGTGCGGACGTGCGCGACCGCCGCCTCCCCGGCGACCGCGTGCACGCGCCGGACGCCGGCGCTGACCGCCTCCTCGCCGGTGATCCACAGCATCCCGATCCGGCCGGTGCGCGCGACGTGCGTCCCGCCGCACAACTCGACCGACACGGCGGCGTCCTCGCCCTCCATCGTCACCATCCGGACGGTGTCGCCGTACTTCTCGCCGAACAGCATCATGGCGCCCGCCTCGCGGGCGTCCGCCATGCCGACCTCGCGCGCGCCGACCGCCAGGTCCGCCTGGATCCAGCGGTTGACGAGCGTCTCCACCTCCGCCAGCTGCTCGGGCGTGAGGGCCTCGGGGTGGGAGACGTCGAAGCGCAGGCGGTCGGGGGCGACGAGCGAGCCCGCCTGCGCGACGTGCGTCCCGACGACGCTGCGGAGCGCGGCGTGCAGCAGGTGCGTGGCGCTGTGGTGCTTCTCGGTCTCGCGGCGTTGCGGATCGACCTGCACGTCGACCGCCTGCGCGCCGTGCAGCGTGCCGCGCACGACGTCCACCTCGTGCACGATCAACCCATGTGGGGTGCGGCGGGTGTCGCGCACCGTCGCCGCACCCCCCGGCCAGGTGAGCTTGCCGGCGTCGCCGACCTGCCCGCCGCCCTCGGGGTAGCAGGGGGTGCGGTCGAGGACCACCGCGCCGCGGCGCCCCTCCCCGAGCGCGTCGACCTCCGCGTCGCCCTCGACGAGGCCGACGACGTTCGCGCTCGCGGCGTCGGCGGCGTAGCCCTCGAAGGTCGTCTCGCCGTGCGCGGCGGCGATGCGCCCGAAGGCGTCGCCGCCGGCGTCGAACAGGGCGGTGTCGCCCCCGCCGGCGCGGGAGCGCTCGCGCGCCGCTTCGCGCGCCGCGGCGTAGCCGGCGGCGTCGACGGTGACGCCGCGCTCCTCCGCGACGTCGCGGGTCAGGTCGAGGGGGAAACCGTGCGTCTCCCACAGGTCGAACGCCACGTCGCCCGGCAGGACGTCGCCGTCGAGGGTGTCGAGGAGGTGCGTCACGCGCTCCATGCCGGCCTCGAGGGTGCGCAGGAACTGCGCCTCCTCGCCCCGCACGATCGCCGCGATGCGCTCGCGTCCGTCCCGCAACGCCGGGTAGGCGTCACCCATCGCCTGCACGACCGCCGGCACCAGGGCGTGCAGGACCGGCTCCTTGAGCCCCAACAACCAAGCGTGGCGGCTGGCGCGGCGCAGCAGCATCTTCACGACGTACCCCGCCCCGTCGTTCGCGGGGAGGACGCCGTCGAGCACCGCGAAACAGACGGCGCGCAGGTGGTCGGCGATCACCCGGTGCGAGAGACTGTCGGGCCCGGCGTACGGCACGCCGGAGCGGCGCGCCACCTCGCGGATGGTGGGTTGGAACAGTTCGGTGCCGTAGGCGTCCTCCGCGCCGGTCAGGACCGCCACGAGGCGCTCGAAGCCGAGGCCGGTGTCGATGTTCTGCTGCGGGAGCGGCTCGAGCGTCCCGCCGTCCTGCCGGTCGAACTGCGTGAAGACGAGGTTCCAGATCTCGATGAAGCGGTCGCCGCTGCCGACGTTCGGGCCGTCCTCGCCCGGCGACCCGTACGCCTCCCCGCGATCGAAGAACACCTCCGAGCACGGTCCGCAAGGGCCGTTGGGTCCCTCGCTGACGGCGTTGGCGGGCCAGAAGTTCTCGTCCTCGCCCCAGCGACTGATGCGCTCGCTGGGCACGCCGACCTCGTCGTGCCACACCGCGTACGCTTCGTCGTCGTCGTCGTAGATCGTGACGTACAGGCGTTCCGGGTCGAACCCGAGGTCCTCGGTGAGGAACGCCCACGCCCACGCCGCCGCGTCGGACTTGAAGTAGTCGCCGAAACTGAAGTTGCCGAGCATCTCGAAGAACGAGTGGTGGCGGAGGGTCCGCCCGACGTTCTCGATGTCGTTGATGCGCAAGCACGTCTGCGCCGTGACGGCGCGGTGGTGGACGCCCTCGTGCCCCGCGAACTTGGGCGTCGCGCCGAGGAAGTACGGCTTGAACTGCACCATCCCCGCCGACGTGAACATCAGGGTGGGGTCGTCGCTGCGGACGGGGGCGGAGGGGAGGCGCAGGTGGCCCCTCGCCTCGAAGAACGCCAGGTAGCGGCGCCGGAGGTCGTCGATCCAGGCGGCCTGCTCGCGTTGCGCGTCGGTGCGGGGCAGGGCGTCGGCCGAGCCCGACCCCTCGGGCGGGGTCGCGGGGTGGGCGGGGTCGTCGGTCACGTGGCACCTCCAGGCTGCACGGCCCCGGAGTATACCGGCCGTGCCCGGCCGCCGGCGTGGCCCGCGGGGTACGCTCCGTGCTCGTGACCCTCGGCCTCCGCGACCCGGCCGCCCGGCGGCTGTTGCTCGCCGGCTTCACGGCGTTCTTCGTGATCGGTGCGCTGCAGGCGCTGTACGGCCCCGCGTTGCCGTTCCTCGCCGTCCGCCTCGACGTCGGCCTGGACGTGCTGGGCCAGACGGTCGCGCTGCACTTCGCCGGCAGCTTCGTGACGATCGCGCTCGCCGGGCCGCTCCTGGCCCGCACCGGCTACCGGTGGCCGTTGGCCGCCGGCGCGGCGGTGTTGGCGGCGGGCGCCGCGACCGTCGCCTTCGCGTCCGGCGTGCCGACCCTGCTGGTCGGTGCGTTGCTCGGGGGGCTGGGCTTCGGGCTGGTGGACGTCGCGATGAACCTGTGGGTCGCGCGGGCGTTCGCGCCGAACGCTGCGCCCGCCCTGAACCTGTTGAACGCGACGTTCGGGCTCGGGTCGGTCGCGGGGCCGGCGGTCCTGGCGGCGGTCGGCGGCGACCTGCGCACGCCGATGCTGGCGGTCGCCGTCATCGGGGGGGTGCTGCTCGTGCTCGTGCCCGGCCTGCGCGAGCCGGAGCGCGGCGCGACGGGGCCGCGTGGGGCGGTGCCGTGGGTGGCGGCGGCGGGCTTCTTGGCGCTGTACGTGCTGTACGTGACGTCGGAGGCGGGCGTCGGGGCGTGGGAGGCGACCCACCTCGCGCCGCTCGTGGGGGAGCGCACCGCCGCCCTCCACGTCAGCCTCTACTGGGGGGCGCTCACGGTCGGGCGGCTCCTCGCGACGCCGCTCAGTGCCCGCGTGCGCCCCGGGACGCTGGTGACGGGCGCGTCGGCGCTCGCGGCGGTCGCGCTCGCCGCCGCGCACGTCGCCCCCCTCGCGCCGTACGCGTACGCGGTCGCGGGCTTGGCGTTCGCGCCGATCTTCCCGACCGGCCTCGCCTGGCTGCAGACGACGTTCGAGGAGCGCAGCGAAGCGGTCGCCTCCGCCGCCCTCGCCGCCGCGACGCTCGGGCCGGCGGTGACGTCGGGGGCGATCGGCTGGAGCGTCGAGCGCTTCGGGCCCGGCGTCGTGCCGACCCTCCTCGCGAGCGTCGCGGCGCTCCTGCTCGCGACCGCGGCGACGCTGCGCCTGCGCGTCGGTCGCGGCTGAACGCCGCCCCGCACCCCGTCCCGAACCGCACCCCGCACGCCGCCTCGGGCCCCGCCCCGGGGGAAGGTGCTAGCCTTCCCGGCGACGTGAACTCCATGAACCTTCGCATCGCCCACGTGGCGCTCCACCGCCCGAACTTCAAGGGGGACGCCGCCTCCGCGACGGCCCGCTCGCGCGCCGGCCTGGCGGACTTCGCCGACCGCCTCGGCTTCGAGCTGGTCGTGCCCGACGCCCACGACGGCGTCGTCCAGGAGGCCGCCCACGCCGACGCGGTCGCGGCGGAGCTCGCCGCCGACCCCCCCGACCTGCTGCTGCTGCAGCACGTGACCTTCGCGACCGGCGACCTCGTCGCGCCGCTGCTGCGCGCCCCCGAGGGGGGCGCCGCACCGCGCGTCGCGGTGTGGGCCCTCCCGGAGGCGGAGGCGGAGCGCGGCGGAACCGGCCCGCTGCCGTTCAACGCCCTCTGCGGCCTGCACATGACGATGTCGCTGCTCGACGGGCCCGCCGTCCCCCGCGACGGCGCGCCGGTCAAGTGGCTGTACGGCGCGGCGGACGAGGCGCGATTCCAGCGGCCGTTCGCCGTCACCGTCGCCGCGGTCCGGGCGGTGAAGGCGCTCGAGACCGCCACGATCCTGCGGATCGGCGGGACCGCCCCCGGCTTCTTCGCGCTCGAGGAACGCCCCGCGGGCCTGCGCGGCGTGACGCTGATCGAACGCCCCCTCGCCGACCTGTGGGACGCGATCGACGCGGCCGACGACGGCGACGTCGCCGCCCGCGCCGCCGCCGGCCGCGCGGGGCACGACGTGGAGGTGG